>NZ_JBSFNE010000002.1:255276-746071 GCF_053586935.1 Nonomuraea sp. NPDC003727 | reverse complement strand
GAGGGCTCCCGCGTCGGCCAGCGCCCGGCCCGCCTGGCCGATCCACTCGCCGAGCACCGGCCAGATCCAGCCGATGAGCACGCCGATCAGCAGCGGCCGTCCGGCCCGCACCCCCGCCTCGTTTGCCGAGTCGGGATGAGCGATTGGTCTTGCGTGGACTGCCTGGGGGCAACGGAACAACCATGAGGAACGGGATGAGTGTCAGGCGACTGGAATCGATGCTCCCGTTCCTCAGCAGGGACCTGGCCATCGATCTGGGCACCGCCGCCACCCGCATCCACGTGCGCGGCAAGGGCATCATGCTCAACGAGCCGTCCCTCGTCGCCGTCGACTCCGAGACCGGGCAGTTCGTCGCGTTCGGCGCGGAGGCCGGCAGGCAGCGGGCCGGGGTGGTCACCGTACGGCCGGTCAGGAACGGCGCGATCGTCGAGCCCGACGCGGCCCGCGTGATGCTCCGCCACTTCGTGCACAAGGTGCACGGCCACCCGTACGCCAGGCCGAGGATGACGATCGCGGTCCCGGGCGGGATCACCGCGATCGAGCGGAGGGTGATGGTGGAGGCGGCCTACGAGGCGCAGGCCCGCCAGATCATCTTCATGGAGCAGCCGCTGGCCGCGGCGCTCGGCGCGGGCCTGGAGCTGGGCGACCCGATGGCGGCCATCGTCGTGGACGTCGGCAGCGGCACCACGGACGTGGCCGCGGTGTCGATGGGCAGGGCGGTGGCCGTCCGGTCGATGCGGACGGGCGGCGAGGCGATGGACGCGGCGATCAGGCTGGAGGTCCGCCGCGCCCACGGCATCGTCATCGACGACCGGACGGCCGAGACGCTCAAGGAGCAGATCGGCTCGGCCTGCGAGCCGTCCGCGGGCCGGCGGATGGAGGTGAACGGGACCCACCCGCGGCACGGTGCGCCGATGTCGGCCACGGTGTCGGCGGAATGCGTGCACGAGGCGCTCGACCCGGCGGTGCGGGCGATCGTCGAGGCGGTGCGCGAGGTGCTGGAGTCGTGCTCGCCGGAGATCGCCGCCGACGTGGCCAGGCGCGGCCTGCTGCTGACGGGCGGCGGCGCGCTGCTGAGCGGGCTGCCCAGGAGGCTGCGCCGCGATCTGGGCATCCCGGTCGACCTGGTGAACCGGCCCCAGCACACGGTGGCGCTGGGCCTGGGCATGTGGGCGGCGCGCAACTAGCCGGGCATCCGCTCCAGCAGGCTCTTCATGTCGTCGGCGTGCTCCTCCTCCTTCGCCAGGAGCTCCTCGAAGACGCGGCGCGTGGTGACGTCCTTGTCGCCGAGCCACTGGATGATCTCGGTGTAGGCGGCGATGGCGATGCGTTCGGCGACCAGATCCTCCTTGATCATCTCGGTGAGTCCAGGGCTGGCGTCGTACTGCGAGTGCGAGCGGGCGGTGAGCGTGTCGGGGTTGAGGTCGGGCTGGCCGCCGAGCTGCACGATCCTGGCGGCCAGCTTGTCGGCGTGCTCCTGCTCCTCGGCCGCGTGCTCCAGGAACTCGGCGGCGACCGACTCGGCCATGATGCCGGTGGCGGTGTAGTAGTGGCGCTTGTAGCGGAGCACGCAGACGATCTCGGTCGCCAGCGCCTCGTTGCACACCTGGATCACCCGATCCAGGTCCGCCCCGTAGGCGTCGGTGATGGGGCCCTTGCCGATCTCGGCCCTGGCGCGCTCGCGGATGGTCTTGATGTCGGTCAGGAACTCAGCCATGGCCCGCATATGCCCTCCCTGTCCGAAGTGACGCACCAGCGGCCCGCAAAGGATGGCCCTGCACTTCGTGTACGGCCCGCGGCCGGCGCGCTCTACAGGTAGAGCCGCAGCAGGTCGTCCTCGGTCTCGCGGCGGACGATCGCGCGGGCCGCGCCGTCCCGCACCGCCACGACGGGCGGCCGGGTCACGTGGTTGTAGTTGCTGGCCATGGAGCGCTGGTAGGCGCCCGACACCGGTACGGCCAGCAGGTCGCCTGGCCGGACGTCGTCAGGCAGCGGCAGATCCCTGACCAGCACGTCGCCGCTCTCGCAGTGCTTGCCGACCACGGTGAACGGGCTGAGCGGGGCGTCGGAGGCGCGGTTGGCCAGCGAGGCGGTGTAGGCGGCGCCGTACATGCCGGGGCGGGGGTTGTCGCTCATGCCGCCGTTCACGCTCACGAACCCGCCCTTGATCGTGCCGATCTCGTAGAGCGCCACCGTGGACGGCCCCGCGATCGACCTGCCGGGCTCGACGGCCAGGTGCAGGCCCGCCGTCTCCTTCCTGAGCACCGTGAGCAGCTCGGCGGGCGTCGGCGGGGTGGGGTCGTCCGGCGTGTAGGCGATGCCGAGGCCGCCGCCCAGGTCGAGCCTGGTGACGCCGACGGACGCGGCGAACTCGGACATGCGGGCGGCGGCGACGCCGAAGCCGTCCAGTTCGGTGATCTGCGAGCCGATGTGGGAGTGCAGGCCGTACAGCTCCAGCGAGGGCTCGGCGGTCACCCGCTCCACCGCGAGCGCGGCCGCGCCGGCGCTCAGCGAGAAGCCGAACTTGGAGTCCTCGCCGCCGGTGGCGATGAAGGCGTGGGTGTGCGGGTCGACGCCCGGCGTCACCCTGATCATCACCCGCTGCCGGACGCCCAGCGAGGCGGCGATCGCGGCGAGCCTGGCGATCTCGGTGAAGGAGTCGACGACGACGCAGCCGATGCCCCACGCCACGGCGCGGCGCAGCTCGGCGGGCGACTTGTTGTTGCCGTGGAAGACGACCCGCTCGGGCGGCATCCCGCCGGCCATGGCCACCGCGAGCTCCCCGCCCGTGCAGACGTCGAGGGACAGGCCGAGCCGGTCGAGCCAGCGCACCACCTCGGGGCACAGGAACGCCTTGCCGCCGTAGTGGACGTCACCGTCCGGCAGCGCGTCCAGCCACGCCCGCGCGCGGGCGGTGAAGTCGGCCTCGTCCAGCACGTAGGCGGGCGTGCCGTACACACGGGCCAGCTCGACCGCGCCGATGCCGCCGAGATGCAGCTCCCCGCCGTCCCACGTCGCGGTCTGGGGCCAGATGTCCAAGCTCATGAGGCGCGAGCGTAAGCAACCCCGACGCCTCGCAGGGCGGAGCGTCGATGGATTCGTTGGTGAGGGTCGCATGCCTTCACGAGGCTTGGTGGCGCATGACCGCCTGGCCACGATGTGGAGCCATGCGAAAACACCTGGTCATCGCCCTGGCGGCGGTCTGCGCGCTGGGCGCGGGATGCGGGAGGTCCACCTCGGGTACGGCGGCGCCCACGCCGCCCTCCTCGACCGGCAAGAGCGCCAAGGACCTCGTCCCCGACGCCGTGCGGAAGTCGGGCGAGCTGCGGATGGCGACCTCGGAGGGCTACCCGCCGATGGAGATGTACAAGCCGGGCACCCAGGAGATGACCGGCGTCGACGCCGACCTGGCCGTCGCCGTCGGGGCGCGGCTCGGGTTGCGGACCCGCATCATCAACGCCTCCTTCGACGGCCTCATCCCGGGGCTGCAGGGCGGCAGGTGGGACATCGCCATGGCCGCGCTCAGCGATCTGGAGCAGCGCCGCAAGGCCGTCGACTTCGTCGACTACTTCAACGCCGGCGGCTCGATCATGGTCAGGAAGGGCAACCCCGAAGGCATCAAGACCCTCGCCGACCTGTGCGGCAAGAAGGTCGTCCTGGCCAAGGGCAGCTCCAACCTGGAGATCGGCAAGCGCCAGAACGACAAGTGCGCGCAGAAGATGGAGATCATGCAGAGCGAGGACGCCCCGACCGGCCTGCTCACCATCGACTCCGGCCGCACGGTCGCCACGATCGTCGACTCGCCCGTGGCCGCCATGTACGCCAAGGAGACCGGCAAGTACGAGGTCCTCGCCGAGCAGTACGACGCCGGACCGTGGGGCATCGCGATCGACAAGAAGCAGACCGGCCTGCGCGACGCCGTCGCCAAGGCGCTGCAGGAGCTGATCGACAGCGGCGAGTACGGCAAGATCCTGGAGAAGTACGGCACGACGGCGAACGCCGTGGCCAAGGTCACGATCAACACCGGCGCATGACGGAGCTTCGGATCGAGGCGGTGAAACCGCCCAGGCCGGGACGGCTCGTCGCGGCGGTGCTGGCGGCGCTGGTGACGGCGTGGCTGATCTACACCGTCATCGTCAACCCCAACCTGCACTGGGACGTGATCGCCGAGTTCCTGCTGGACGGGCGCATCCTGGGCGGCCTGTGGATCACGATCGCGCTCACCGCGCTGTCCATGGTCATCGGCGTCGGCCTCGGCGTGCTCGCCGCCGTCATGCAGCTGTCGGACAGCCCCGTGCTGCGCGGCGCGGCCGGCCTGTACACCTGGTTCTTCCGCGGCACGCCGCTGCTGGTGCAGCTCATCTTCTGGTTCAACATCGGCCTGGTCTTCCCCGAGATCGGGATCGGCGTCCCGTTCGGCGGGCCGATGTTCCTCCAGTGGCCGGCCAACGAGCTGATCACGCCGTTCACGGCGGCGCTGCTCGGGCTGACCATCAACGAGGGCGCCTACATGGCCGAGATCGTCCGCGCCGGCATCCGCTCGGTCGATCCCGGCCAGCGGGAGGCGGCCGAGTCGCTCGGCATGACGCACCGGCAGATCCTGCGCAGGGTCGTGCTGCCTCAGGCGATGCGGGTGATCATCCCGCCGACCGGCAACCAGTTCATCTCGATGCTGAAGACCACCTCGATGGTCTCCGTCATCTCCGGCGCCGAGCTGCTGACCGTCTCCCAGCGGATCTACCTGGACAACTTCGAGGTCATCGCGCTGCTGGTGGTCGCCTCGACGTGGTACCTGCTGCTCACCAGCGTGGCCACCGTCGGCCAGCGCTTCCTGGAGAGGAGGTTCAGCCGTGGCCACTAGCATGGTGAAGATCGAGTCGGTCAGGAAGCGCTTCGGGCAGCTCGAGGTGCTGAAGGGCGTCAGCCTCGACGTGCCGGCCGGCTCGGTGGTCTGCGTGGTGGGTCCCTCCGGTTCCGGCAAGTCGACGCTGCTGCGCTGCGTCAACCGGCTGGAGACGATCGACGCGGGCCGGGTGTGGGTGGACGGCGAGCTCATGGGCTTCGCCGAGAAGGGCGGCAGGCTGCACCTGCTGCGGCCCGACGAGCTGTGCCGGCAGCGGCAGGAGATCGGCATGGTCTTCCAGCGCTTCCACCTGTTCCCGCACATGACCGCGCTGGAGAACGTCATGGAGGGCCCGTGCACGGTCAAGCGCGTCTCGAAGGCCGCGGCCACCTCCCGTGCGCTCGCGTTGCTCGACCGGGTGGGCCTGGCCGACAGGGCGGGGCACTACCCCCGGCAGCTGTCGGGCGGCCAGCAGCAGCGGGTCGCGATCGCGCGCAGCCTGGCCATGAACCCGAAGCTCATGCTGTTCGACGAGCCGACCAGCGCGCTCGACCCCGAACTGGTGCAGGAGGTGCTGCAGGTCATGCGCGACCTGGCGGCCAGCGGGATGACGATGATCGTGGTCACCCACGAGATGGGGTTCGCCAGGGAGGCGGGCGACCACCTGGTGTTCATCGACGACGGCGTGATCGTGGAGGAGGGCCCGCCCCGCGAGGTGCTGTCCCAGCCGCGTCACGAACGCACCCGCGCCTTCCTCGGGCAGGTCTTGTGAACGGCGCACTCCTCGGGAAGGGTTCGGCTCCGTGAGCCTCGACGTACTGATCAGCGGTGGCCTGGTGGCCGACGGGACGGGCGCGCCGTTGCGCCGGGCCGACGTCGGCGTCACCGGTGACCGCCTCGTCCTGCTGCCCAAGGGCGGCCCGGCCGACGGCGGGGGAGCGCGGGTGATCGACGCCACCGGGCTGGTGGTCGCTCCCGGCTTCATCGACGTCCACACTCACTCCGACGGGGTGTCCCTGCTCGGCGAGGCGGGCAGGCAGCTGGCCGCCGCCCCCGTGCGCATGGGTGTCACCGTGGAGATCTGCGGCAACTGCGGGTCGAGCCTGTTTCCCGCGCTGCCCGAGCGGGTGCCGGCGCTGAGCCGGTCCAGCAGGGCGGGCTTCGGCGGCGACATCCCGATATTTCAGGACTACGGGGCGTTCGTGGAGGCGCACGAGCGGGCCCCGCGGTCCAACCATCTGACCTCCCTCGTCGGCCACGGCACCCTCCGCGCCGGCGTGCTCGGCTACGAGGACCGCCCTGCCACCCCGGCCGAGCTCGACACCATGTGCGCGCTGCTGGACGACGCGCTGGCCGCCGGGGCGGCGGGCCTGTCCACGGGGCTCATCTACACCCCCGGCACCTACGGCGACACGGCCGAGGTGGTCGCGCTGGCCAGGGTCGCGGCCAGGTACGGCAAGCCGTACGTGACCCACCTGAGAGACGAGATGTCCCGCGTCGAGCAGGCGCTGGAGGAGGCCGTCGAGATCGCCCGCAGGAGCGGGGCCGCGCTGCACGTCAGCCACCACAAGACCGCAGGCAGGCACGCCTGGGGCAGAACCCGGCGGACGCTCCCGCGCATCGCCGAGCTGCGCGCCCAGGGCATGGACGTCACCTGCGACGTCTACCCCTACACCGAGGGCAGCACGTCGCTGTCGGCGATGTTCCCCCCGTGGGCCAACGACGGCGGCACCGAGGCGTTGCTCGAACGGCTGCGCGACCCCCTCCAGCGCGACCGGATGCGCCGGGCGATCGAGGAGGGCGTGCCCGGCTGGGAGAACACGGTCGGCAACGGCGGATGGGACCGCATCTCCGTCGCCTGCGCCGTCAACCATCCCGAGGTCGAGGGCCGCACCATCGCCGAGCTGGGCGGCGACCCCGTGGACGCCGCCGCCGAGCTGCTCCTCGCCGAGGAGGGCGAGGTGACGATCATCAGCCACTCGATGCGGGAGGACGACGTCCAGCGGGTCCTGGCCAGCGAGTTCGCCATGATCGGCTCGGACGGCGTGCCCAAGCCAGGTCATCCGCACCCGCGCCTGGCCGGCACCTTCCCCAGGGTGCTCGGCCGCTACTCCCGCGACCAGGGCCTGTTCCCGCTGGAGGTCGCCGTCCACAAGATGACCGGCATGGCGGCCGACAGGTTCGGGCTCACCGGCAGGGGAGTCGTGCGCGACGGCGCGCACGCCGACCTGGTGCTGCTCGACCCCGAGACGGTGGCCGACGGCGCCACCTACGCCGATCCGCTGCTGCCGCCCACCGGCATCCGGGCCGTCGTCGTGGCGGGCCGGGTCGCCGTGGAAGACGGCACGCTCACCGAAGACAGACCAGGAAGGATCATCGGGCGGTGAACGACATCACGCTCGCCGTGGCGATGCGCGATCTGGTGACGGGAGAGTTCCACGGCGTCAACGAGGACGCCGAGCTGCCGCTGGCCAGCGTCGGCAAGCTGCTCCTGCTGGCCGAGGTGGCGATGAGCATCGAAGGCGGCATCCTCCACCCCGACACGCCCGTGACGCTGCACGAGGACGACTACTGCGGCGGCTCGGGGCTGCTGCTGTCGCTGTCCGGGCGCAGCTGGACGATCGGCGACCTGGCCCTGCTGACCGCCGCGATCAGCGACAACACCGCCACGAACGCCCTGCTGCGCAGGGTCGGCGTGGACCGGGTCAACGCGGCGGCCGCCGCCCTCGGCCTGTCGAGAACCCGGCTGCTCGACCGCATCAGGGAGCCGCGCGGCCCCGAGGATCCGCCGACGTTCGCGATCGGCACCGCCGCCGAGCTCTCCGGCCTGGCCGCGCTCGTCGCGGGTGCGGGCGGCTGGCAGGTGCTCATGCGCGGCTGGATGCAGCAGAACACCGACCACAGCCTCGTCCCCGCCCTGGTCAGGCACGATCCCGAAGGCGGCTGGCTGGCCAACAAGACCGGCACCGACGACGGCGTCAGGTCCGACGTCGGGATCATGGACGGGCGGATCGCCTACGCCGTGCTCGCCCACGGTCCCTCGGGCAGCGAGCACGAGCTGGCGTCCGCCGTACGGCAGGCGGGGCTGGACATCGCGGCCCGCCTCAGCGCAACGAGGGCTCCAGCGAGTTCCTGAGCTGCGCCGAGGCCGTGCGCAGGTAGGCGAGGAAGGACCGGGCGGCCGGGTTCGGGTTGGTCGGCCGCCTGGCCACGCCGATCCTGCGGAACAGGTTCGGCGTGGCCAGGCGGCAGGTGGTCAGCCCCGTCGCGCCCTGCAGGCCGAGGCTCGGCACCAGCGCGACGCCGAGCCCGGCCCGCACCAGGCCGATCGTCACCTCGTAGTGGTCGCTGCGGCAGCGGATCTGCGGCGAGAAGCCCTCCAGCGTGCTGGCCCGCTCGAGGATCGACACCGGGTGCTCGGCGCCGAACGTGGTGATCCACGGCTCGTCGGCCAGGTCGGCCAGCCGTACCCTGGGCCGCTGGGCGGCGGGGTGGCCGGCCGGCACGACCAGGAGCTGCGGCTCGTCGAACAGGTGCACCACCTCCACCCCTTCGGGGCACTGCCACGGGTCGAGGGCGTGCTCGAAGACCACCAGCACGTCGAGCGCGCCGCGCTCCAGATCGGGCAGCAGCTCGTACGGCTGGCCCTCCACCAGGTCGAGCGCCACCTTGGGATACCGGGAGGCGAACCGCGACAGCGCCAGCGGCAGCAGCCGGTAGCCCGCGGAGGCGAAGAAGCCGATGCGCAGCTCACCGGCGTCCACCCTGGCCTGGGCGAGCAGGTCCTTCTCCGCCGCCTCGATGATGTCCACCACCTCCTGCGCGCGGATGGCGAGGCGGCGTCCGGCCTCGGTCAGCCGCAGGCTCTGCGCGTTGCGCTCGACCAGGCCGACACCCGCCTCCTGCTCCAGGCGGGACAGCTGGTGGGACACCGCGGACGGCGACAGCTTCAACACTCTCGCCGCACCGGCGATGCTGCCCGTCCTGAACACCTCAAGCAGGACACGCAGCCGGTTACTACTCAACACGTGACCAAGAGTATGAGCCTGATCACCGAACCGCACCAGCGGTGTCGGCACGCTCCCGCCGCGACGGGCGTCATCGGGGTCCACGCGCGACACCCCAGAGCGGGGCGGGCGACGGTCAGGAGCACATGCCGGCCGGGTACGGCCGGCCGGGGAACAGCCGCCGCCAGCCCGCCTCGTCCAGCGCGCCGCCCGCCTTCGCGCAGACGGCCTTGGCGGCCAGCGCCGGGTCGACGGGGCTCTCCCGCACGGTGCCGTCCTCCCGCAGGCCGATCAGCCTCGCGCCGTCGGCGCTGAAGGCCACGTCGGCGATGTCCTGGCCCAGCGGCACCCTGCTGATCTCGCGCAGCGTCGTGGCGTCCCACAGCGTGGTGTGGTCGCCGCCCAGCGCCAGCAGCGTGCCGTCCGGCGAGAACCTGATGCTGGCGCCCGGCACCGCACGCCTGACCGTCTGCGGGGGCCAGGTGCTCAGCCTCCACACCGTGAAGAAGTCGGCGTCGATCACGAAGGCGGCCGTGCGGCCGTCGGGAGCGAAAGCGCCGGCGGAAGTGCTGCCGCCCAGTTCGGTGACCTTGCCCGACGACAGGTCCACCAGGTCGCGTCCCGCGAACAGCCGCCTGCCGTCGGGGGAGAAGACCAGCGGCCGGGCGATCGTGGCGAGCGGGCCCATGACCGGCTCGCCCTCCGGCACGCTCCAGATTCTCAGCTCGCCTGCGGCCGAGATGGCCAGCCGCCGGCCGTCGGCCGACAGCGCCACGTCGTCGACCGGGCCGGTGGGGATCGCGAGGACCTGGGTGCGGCTCGCCACGTCCCAGACCGTGGTGTCCTGCCCGCCCACCGCCAGTAACCTGGCCGTGCCGTCGAAGGAGAGCTCGCCCGCCACGGGGAGGCCGCCCATGAGCTCGCCCGTCGCCGTGTCGTGCAGGTCGGTCCGCTGTCCCCGCTGGACGGCGGCGACGCTGCCGTCGGGGGAGAGCAGCCGCTGCGGCGGTGCGCCGGCGAAGAACCGGCGGCCGGCGCTGAGCGCGATCGTCTCCTGCCGGCGGGGCGCGTCGGCCAGGACGTCGGAGACGTCGATGGAGTGCACGGTGCCGCCCTCCACCGTGTAGCGGATCGCCCTGCCGTCGGCCGAGAAGGCGAACTCTCCTGCCGCCTTCTCGGCCGGATAGGTGCCGAGCAGGTGGCCGTCGGACAGCCGCCACAACCGGACCGTCTGCCCGAACTCCGGCTCGGGCCAGGTCTGGCTCGTCTCGGGGGGCGGCTGGGAGGGCTGGTCCGACACCGGCCCGGTCCAGGCGGCGGGCCCGGGTTCCAGCTCGCCGGGTTCGAGCGGTTCGAGCAGGAAGCGGCCGTCGGGCGAGAACGACTGCGGTCCCCACCACCCCCCGACGTCCCGCTCGTGGTCGGCCAGGCGCGCTTTGACGGTGCCGGTGGTCGTGTCGAGCAGGGTGCCGCCGATCATCAGGCGGCGCCCGTCGGGGCTGAAGGCCGTGACCGGCGGCAGCTCGACGTCGGCCGCGCCGACGAGCGGCTCGCCCTCGTGGGTGTAGAGGCGCGCGCGCCGGGTGAGGTCCCACACCTGGACCCGGCCCGAGGCGGCGGAGACCGCGGCCCACCTGCCGTCGGGGGAGGTGGCGACGGTTGCCTGGGTGACGTCGAGGAGCGGGGGGCCGCCCTCGGTCGAGTAGAGCCGGGTGCGGTGGCCGGTGGTGACGCCGAGGAGCCCGCCCCGCGCGTACAGCGCGGGCCTGCCGCCTGGCCAGGTGCCCCGGACGGGTGCCCCGGTGGTCAGGTCCCACACGCGGACCGCCTCGGCGTCGCCCGCGGCGTAGAACCTGCCGTCACCGGACAGCGCGGTCCACCCGTCGGCGGGCACGGGCAGGCGGTACTCGCCGGCCAGCTTCCTCGTGGCCAGATCCCAGCGCCGCAGCCGGTCGTTCCGCCGGCCGAGCAGGCTGGTGCCGTCGTCGGCGAGGCGGTAGGCCGTGCCGGCCACCGGCTCGGGGTCGCTGAAGGTGTCGAGGTCGCTCTGGCCGAGCGAGCGCTGCAGGGCGTCGCGGGCCTCCGGCACCGGCGCCAGGGTCCACGCGGCCACGCTCAGCTTCATCGCGGTCATGGGGTCCGCGCTGCGCAGGCTCTCGGCGCGCGCCGCCACCTCCCTGGCGCTCTCGTGGGCCGCGTCGCTGGAGCCGTCGCCGGACGTGCCGCGGGACGGTTCGCGCGCCGCGTCGCGGGAGGGGTCGTGGGCCGCGCCGGCCAGGTCGCTTGTGCCCGCCTGCCGGTGGCGGGACAGCCCGTCCGTCACGGTCACCACCGTCGCCGCCAGCGCCACCGCCACGGCCGCGGCCAGCCCCGCCACCAGCATCCTGCGTCTGTGCCTGCGCCGCCGGAAGGGCGTGACGTCCTCGGCCCACGTGCGCAGCCTCGGCCATGCGTGGAACAGGGCCTGGCTGGCCGGGCCCACCGAGTCGTCGGCGACGGCGACCAGCCTGCCCTCCGGCCGGTCGGCGGGCGGCACCGCGATGCTGCGCCGTACCAGGAGGCCCGCCTCGGTCAGCGCGGCGACCGCCGGGTCGTCGCCGACCTCGGCCAGCGGGAGCCTGCCCGGCTCGCGCATCCGCAGCAGGATCTCCGGGAGCGTCGACTGCTGCTCGGGCGGCAGGCTCTGGTAGACGCGCTCGGCCACGTCGCCGAGCGCGGGCGGGCCCGTCAGCCCCTCCGGCGGCCTGATCTCGGCGGCCAGGTGGGCGCCGACGGCCGGCTCGGCGCTGCCCGTCAGGCCGATCAGCAGCTCGCGCGCCGTGGGCCGGTCGCCGGGCTCCTTGGACAGCGCCCTGGCGGCCAGGGACCTGAGCGGTTCGGGCAGGTCGCTCACGTCGGGATCGACGGTCAGCACCGCGTGCATCAGCTCGCCCAGGCTCTCGGCCGCGAAGGGGTCGCGGCCCGTCGCGGCGAACAGGACGGCCGCCCCCCACGAGAACACGTCCGCGGGCGGCCCCGCGGCGCCCCCGGTGAACACCTCGGGGGTGGGACGCTGCGCGTCGGCGGTGCCGACACCGGTGACCCTGGGACCCTCGGAGCCCAGCCGCAGGCAGCCGGGCCCCAGATGAAGGTGGACGGCGCCCGCGTCGTGGATCGCGACCAGCGCGGTGGCCAGCGCGACCGCGATCCTGTGCAGCGCCTCGCCCGCGTAGGGGCCGGCATGCGCGACCGCCTCCCGCAGGCTGGGCCCCTCGACGAACTCGCTGACCACGTAGCCGGGCCCCGACTCGACCACCCTGGCCACGCAGTGCGGCGCCACCACGGGCGCCCTGCCGCGCGCCATCTTGATCACATAGCGTCTGCCCCCACGGTCATAGGCGTCGAAGCAGGAGCCGAGCCGTCCCGCCAGCCAGTAGCCGCCCAGCCGGTCGGGATCGTCGGGAAGCAAACGCGTCGTCACTGCAGCTTAGATGCGCCGATCCCGGATTTGGTTGTGACCCATTCGCGGCGCAGCACCGACATGACGATCTCGTCGTGCCACACGCCCTCCCACAGCAGGGCGTCGCGCAGCACACCCTCCACGACGAAGCCGGCCTTCTCGTAGACGTGCCTGGCGCGCTCGTTGAAGGCGTAGACGCCCAGGCTGACCCGGTTGATCGGGGTCGTGGCGAAGACGTGGCCGAGCACCAGCCTGATCGCCTCGGTGCCGAAGCCCTTGCCGAACACCCGCGACCCGATCAGCGCGATCCGCAGGTTGCACGAGAGGTTGTCGGCGTCGAGCTCGTTGAGCACGATCTCGCCGACGTACTCGTCGCCGTGGCAGATCGCCAGGTCGAGCCGGTCGTCGTGGTCCTTGCGGGTGGCGTACCACATCGTGGCGCGCTCGCGGTCCACTCCCGCGCGCGATCCGGTCAGCCGTCTGACCTCCTCGTCGGAGGCCAGTTCGAGCAGGCCGTCGACGTGCTCGGCGCCGACGGGGCGCAGCGTGATCCGCTCCCCGGTCAGGGTGGGTTTGGTGACGAACATGCGCTCTTCCTATCGGATGGCGTCCAGGGCCTGTCCCGCCGCCTCCTGCGGCGGCGTCGACGTCGTGTCGACCCGCAGGTCGGCGACCTGCCTGAAGTACGGGTCCCGCCTGGCCTTCATGACGGCGGGGTCGAAGTCGGGGCGGTGGTCGCTCGACCGCATCCGCTCCGCCAGCACCTCGGGGGTCGCGTCCAGCCAGATCACGAACGCCTGCCGCAGCGCCGCGCGCACCTCGGGGCGCTCCACGGTGCTCGCCGCCGCGGCCACGACCTGGTTCTCGCCGAGCGCGTCGAGCACGTGCTCGGCCTCCCGCTCGTGCAGGACGTCGGCGCCCTCCGTCCTGGCGATCTCGGCCGCGCTGCTGCCGTACCGGCGCCTGAGATAGGAGTCGCTGTCGCTCATCGGCAGGCCGAGCGCCTGCGCCAGCAGCAGGGCCACGGTGCTCTTGCCCGACCCCATCAGCCCGATGACGACGACGGGTTTGTTTCTCGACATGGGGATAGAGGTTTCCTTGGCTCTAGGGAGGTATTCCATGACCATCGCCGGAAGCATTTTCCTCATCATGCTCGGCGCCGTGCTCACATGGGCCGTCGAATGGGACATCGCCGGCCTGGACATCAACATCGTGGGCGTCATCCTCATGCTGGGTGGAGTCGCCTTACTGCTGTTCGGGCTCTACCGGGTCCGCGTGACGCGCGAGATCGTGTCGCCGGTCGAGCCCGACAGGGAGCGCACGACCGTGTACGAGGAGCGGCGCTACACCGACCCGCCGCAGATCTGACAGAGGGGGTTCGCCATGCCCGGACGCGAGGAACTGCCTTCGACCATCGCGCGCTCGCCGAAGAAGGCGCAGGAGACCTGGATCAAGGCGCACGACTCGGCGGTGAAGACCTACGGCGAGGGCGAGCGCGCCCACCGCACCGCCTTCTCGGCGCTCAAGCACTCCTTCGAGAAGGTCGGCGACCACTGGGAGCCGAAGTCCGGCAAGGGCCCCTCCGACAAGGGCGCCACCGACCGTTCCGGGCGGACCGCCGAGGGCGTCGACGCCAACGCCAGCAAGCAGCACCTGTACGACGTGGCCGCCAGGCTCGGCGTCACGGGACGCTCCAAGATGACCAAGTCCGAGCTCGTCGACGCGATCAAGAAGGCCAACCGGCGGGAGACGGCCAGATCACGCTGACCGAGTGCGAAAGGGGATCCCCAGGCGCGGGGATCCCCTTTCGCGTACCCGGGCTCTCACAGCAGGCGCCTGACCGCCGCCACGATGGCGCGCCGGTCGATGCCCGCGTCGGCCAGCTGCTCGGCGGGAGTGGCCGAGCCCGGCATCCCCCGCACCGCCAGCTTGATCACCCGCGGCCCCAGCTCGGAGACGGCGTCGAGCACCGCGTCGCCGAGGCCGCCCTCCGGCCGGTGGTCCTCGACGGTGATGAGGTTCCCCGTCGTGGTGGCGGCCTCGTTCAGCACGGCCTGGTCGACGGGCTTGATCGAGTACATGTCGACGACGCCGACGGGAACGCCCTCGCCCTTGAGCGTGTCCGCCGCGGCCAGCGCCTCGTGGACGGTGATCCCCGCCGCGATGATGGTCGCCCGGTCGTCGGGCGAGTGCCGCAGCACCCGTGAACCGCCGACGGTGAACGGCTCGCCGGGATCGTAGATGACGGGCGTGTCCCCGCGCGTGGTGCGCAGGTAGGAGACACCCCGGATGTCGGCCATCTCGTTGACCAGCGCCGCGGTCTGGTTGGCGTCACAGGGGTAGAGCACCGTGCTGCCGTGGACGGCGCGCAGCATGGCCAGGTCCTCCAGCCCCATCTGCGAGGGGCCGTCCTCGCCGATCGACACGCCCGCGTGCGAGCCCACGACGCGCAGGTTCGCGCCGCTGACCCCGGCCATCCTGAGGAAGTCGTGCGCCCTGGTGAGGAAGGCGGCGAAGGTCGACACGTACGGCACCCAGCCCCGGATCTGCAGACCGACGCCGGTGGCGACCATCTCCTGCTCGGCGATGTAGCACTCGAAGAACCGCTCGGGGAAGGCGTGCGCGAAGGCCTCGGTCCTGGTGGAGTCGGCCACCTCGCCGTCCACCACCACCACGTCGCCGCGGGCCTCGCCCAGGGTTCTCAGCGCCTCGCCGAACGCGGTCCTGGTGGCGGCCTTCGTGCCGACCTCGAAGACCGGCCATTCGGTGGGGCCGCTGTCGAAGACGTGCGGCGGGCGGTCGTTGTCCGGCGGGCTGACCTTGACGGTCACGCCCCGGTCGCCGCCCAGCTCGCGGATGGCCTGCTCGGGGTCCTTCAGCGGCTTGCCGTGGGCGCCCTCGCGGTTGTCCACCGCGCTGACGCCTTCACCCTTGCGGGTGCGGGCCAGGATCACGGTCGGGCGCCTGCGCGTGTTGCGCGCGTCGCCGAGCGCGTAGTCGATCTCGCCGGGGTCGTGGCCGTCCACCTCGATCGTGTGCCAGCCGAAGGCGCCGAACCTGCGCGCGTAGGCGCCGGTGTCCCAGCCGTGCCGGGTCGGGCCGCGCTGGCCGAGCCTGTTCACGTCGACGATCGCGGTGATGTTGGCCAGGCCCTCGTCGGCGGCGTGCTCGGCGGCCTCCCATATCGAGCCCTCGGCCAGCTCGCTGTCCCCGCACAGCACCCACACGTGGTACGGCAGCCGGTCGAGGCGCCGCCCCGCCAGCGCCACTCCCACGCCGACCGGCAGTCCCTGACCGAGCGAGCCCGTCGCCACGTCGACCCACGGCAGCCGCGGGGTCGGATGGCCCTCCAGGCGGCTGCCGCGCTTCCTGAAGCTCAGCATCTCCTCGTCCGTGATGGCCCCCGCCGCCTTGAACAGCGCGTACAGCAAGGGAGAGGCGTGCCCCTTGGAGAAGATGAGGTGGTCGTTGGCGGGATTGCCGGGGTCGTCGAAGTCGTATCTCAGATGGTGGGCGAACAGCACGGCCATCAGGTCCGCCGCGGACATGGACGAGGTCGGGTGGCCTGAACCCGCCGCCGCGGAGCTTCGCACCGAGTCCACCCGCAGCTGCGCCGCCAGCTCGCACAGGTAATGAACATCGCGCTCGGGCATCGGTCCTCCTAGGGTCTCCCGCCGCCTACCCAGCCCCGCGGTCGCTATGTGCGGCGCAGGGCGCGGGTGGCCACCGTCGCGCCCGCGGCCACGGCGCCGAGCGCGACCAGCACGGACCGGCGGTGCCGGGACAGCCAGGCCTGCGGGCTCCTGCCGTGGGCGCGGGAGTCGAAGGTCCCGTGCGCCCCGTGGTCGCGGTACTCGTCGGCGGGCGCCCACAGGTTCGCCACGCCCGTCGGCGGCCTGTCGGCGGTGAGCTGCGACTGTTGACCGGTTCTGGCCAGGTAGCGGTCGAGCAGCCCGGGTGCGACGCGCTCGCCGACCAGCGTGAGAGCGGTCGACGCGCCCACCCAGTACTCCCTGCGCTCGGGATGGTCGGCGGCGTGGACCAGCGCCCGCGCCGCCACCTCGGGCTGGAAGATCGGCGGCACCGGCTGCGGATGCCGGCGCAGGCGCGACAGCACCCAGTCGAACTGCGGGGTGTTCACGGCGGGCAGCTGGACCATGGTGACCCGCACCCCGCTGCCCTCGGCCATCAGCTCCGTCCGCACCGACTCGGTGAAGCCCTTGATCGCGTGCTTGGCGCCGCAGTAGGCCGACTGCAGCGGGATCCCCCGGTAGGACAATGCCGAGCCGGCCTGCACGATCACCCCGCTGTCGCGGGGCCGCATCAGCTCCAGCGCCACCTTGGTGCCCCACACGTAACCGAGGTAGGTCACCGCGGTGGCCCGCTCGAACTCCTCGGGACTCACCTCGGTGAAGGGGGCGAACACCGCCGAGAAGGCCACGTTCATCCACACGTCGATGGGGCCGAGATCCTCCTCGGCGCGTCGCGCGGCCTGCCGTACCTCCTCGTAGGAGGAGACGTCGGCCGGGTAGACGACGCCGGAGCCGCCCGCGGAGCCGACGTCGACGGCCGCGGCCCCCAGGCCCGCCGTCCCGCGCGCGATCAGCGCCACCGTGTCGCCGCGCGCGCCGAGCTCGCGCACCACCGCTCTGCCGACACCCCCACTGGCACCCGTCACCACCACCACACGGGAAGGGCGCATCAGCCCGCCTCTCCCGCTCCTCGCTCTCTCTGCCGGCGTACGGCGAGCACGATGTCGGCGATCGTGGCCAGGGCCAGCACGCCTGCCACGACGGCGAGCCAGCCGATCCCCGCGATGACGCTGATCGCGCCGATCGCCAGGAGGAAGATCAGAATGAACGACCCCACCCTGATGTGGACGACATCACGCGGCGTCGAAGGAACCATGGGCTTGCCGGACGCGGACCGCTGCTCCGGACGGTAGTCATCTTCACGCATACCCACCCCCCTGCCCGGGCCGTTTGCCGCATAACGCGCAGGGTAGCCAGGTCACGTGCACCCCAGTGACCAGAACGAACCGGGCATCAGGCGCAGGCGCAGGGGGCGGGGATTCAGCTACACCTACCCCGACGGCCGTCCCGTGCGCGACGCCGCCACGCTCGACCGGATCAGGGCACTGGCCGTACCGCCCGCCTGGAAGGACGTGTGGATCTGCTGCTCGCCCGACGGGCACCTGCAGGCCGCGGGCACCGACGCGGCGGGGCGGCGGCAGTACCGCTACCACGAGGAGTGGCGGGCCCACCAGGACAGGCTCAAGTTCGACCGGGTGCTCGAGATGGCCGAGCGGCTGCCCGCCTTCCGGAAGAAGGTCCAGGAGCAGCTGGAGACCAGGGGGCTGACCAGGGAGCGGGTGCTGGCCACCGCGGCTCGCCTGCTCGACGTCGGATACTTCAGGGTGGGCGGCGAGGAGTACGAGTCGTACGGCCTGGCGACGCTCAGGATGGAACACGTGACCTGCGCGAACGGCTCGGTCCTGTTCTGCTATCCCGCCAAGGGCGACGTCCCGCGCGAGGTGGAGGTCACCGACCGTTCCGCGTGCAGGGTCGTCAGGGCGCTGAAGGCGCTCGGTCACGAGGGCGAGCTGCTGCGTTACAAGGGCGCCGACGGCTGGACGGACGTGCGGAGCGACGAGATCAACACCTACGTGCGGGAGACGCTCGGCTGCGAGGCCACCGCGAAGGACTTCCGCACCTGGCACGGCACCGTCCTGGCGGCGGTGGGCCTGGCGACGACGCCGGACGTCCCGGAGGTCATGCGCCGGGTGGCCGACTACCTCGGCAACACCCCCGCGGTGGCGCGGGCCTCCTACGTCGACCCCCGCGTGATCGAGGCGTTCGAGCGGGGCAGGACCGTCGGCACCGGCGGCGACGTGGAACGCGCGGTCATCGACCTGATCAGAGCTGTTTGACCGGTAACCGCACGGGCATCGGGGTGATCTGACGAAGGAGGAAGCGATGGAGGCTCCGCAGTACGTCGCGGCGCGCGTCCAGCGGGCGCTGGCCGAGGACGACAGGTCCCACGAGCTCGGCATCCGCGTCGACGTGCGCGGTGACCAGTTGTTCCTGCGCGGCCGGGTCACCGGCGAGGAGCACAGGCGCCAGATGGAGCAGGTGGCGAAGGAGGCCGCCCCGGGGCTGCACGTGCACAACGAGCTGCAGGTCGTGCAGGTCCGTGAGCCGGGGGAGGATGAGCATCTTGACTGAGCTGCGTATCGCCGCCGTCGGCGACGTGCATCTGGGCGAGGACGTGCGCGGCAGGTACCGCGAGCGGCTGGAGGGCATCGAGCAGCGGGCCGACGTGCTGATGCTCGCCGGTGACCTCACCAGGCACGGGACCCTGGACGAGGGCAGGCTGGTCGCCCAGGAGTTCCGCGACCTGCCGGTTCCGGTCGTCGCCGTCCTGGGCAACCACGACTACCACTCCGACCTGCAGTACGAGATCGCCGGCGAGCTGCGCGACCACGGCATCGTCGTGCTCGACGACGACTCGGCCGTCCTCACCCTGCACGGCAGGCGGCTCGGCGTCGTCGGCGGCAAGGGCTTCGGCGGCGGGTTCGCCGGCAAGTGCGCGAGCGACTTCGGCGAGCGGGAGATCAAGGACTTCGTCCGGCACACCCGCGGCATCGCCGACAGCTGGCAGTCCGAGCTGAAGGGGCTCGACACCGATCTCAAGGTCGTGCTGTCGCACTACTCCCCGGTCAAGGAGACGCTGGAGGGCGAGCCGCTGGAGATCTACCCCTTCCTCGGCAGCTACCTGCTGGCCGAGGCGGTCGACATCGCGGGCGCCGACCTCATCCTCCATGGTCACGCGCACAAGGGGGCGGAGAAGGGCATGACGCCGGGCGGCATCAGGGTCCGCAACGTCGCGCTGCCCGTGCTGGGGAGGGCCTACGGGGTTTACTGTCTTAGTGAGTCCGACTCATGTTAGGTCTTGACCGAGCGGTAGCTTGGTGTTGATGTCGGTGCATGGTCGTACGCCGTGTCCTGGCTTCACTCGCCCTGCTGTGCGTGGTCGCGATGGCCGCGCCCACTCAGCCCTCCGCTCCCGTCCGCGGGTTCGTCGACGGGCACAGTCACCTGATGTCCTACGAGGCGTTCGGCGGCAAGCTGCTGTGCGGCAAGCCGTTCGACCCCGGGGGCGTCGCCCGTGCCCTGCTCGACTGCCTCGACCACTACCCCAACGGCGAAGCCGCCTGGTTCGAGAACTTCACCAGGACGGGCTCGCCGACCGGCACCCATGACCCCACCGGCTGGCCGACCTTCAAGGACTGGCCGGCCAACGACTCACTCACCCACCAGCAGGCCTACTACGAATGGATCGAGCGCGCCTGGCGCGGCGGCCTGCGCGTCATGGTCAACGATCTCGTCGCCAACCGGCAGCTGTGCGAGATCTACCCGCTGAAGACCAACCCGTGCGACGAGATGTGGGCGATCAGGCGCGAGGCCCAGCGCACGTTCGAGCTGCAGGACCACATCGACACGCTGGCGGGCGGCCCGGGACGCGGCTGGTTCCGGGTGGTCAGGAGCCCCGCCGAGGCGCGCGAGGTCATCACGGCCGGCAAGCTGGCCGTGGTGCTCGGCATCGAGACCTCCGAGCCGTTCGGCTGCCGCACCACGCTCGGCGTCCCGCACTGCACCAAGGCGCAGATCGACCGCGGGCTCGACGAGATGTACGCGCTGGGCGTGCGCAGCATGTTCGTCTGCCACAAGTACGACAACGCGCTGTGCGGCGTGCGCTTCGACTCCGGCACCCAGGGCGCGATCGTCAACCTGGGCAACCTGCTGTCGTCGGGGAGTTTCTGGAAGGTCGAGAAGTGCACCGGGCCCGAGCACGACAACCCGATCTCGCCCGCCGTCCTGCCTCCTGACCTGGCGCGCTGGCTCCCACCGGGCATCGGCCTGCCGGTCTACCCGCCCGCCCCGCACTGCAACCCCAAGGGGCTGACCGCGCTCGGCCGCCACATGGTCGAGGGCATGATGCGGCGCGGCATGATGATCGAGATCGACCACATGAGCGTCAAGGCCGCCGACCAGACGCTCGACCTGCTCGAAGCCGCCCGCTATCCCGGCGTCATCTCCTCCCACAGCTGGGCCGACCCGGCCTACCTGCCGCGCATCTACCGTCTGGGCGGCATGGTCACCCAGTACGGCCACGCCGCCGAGGAGTTCGCCGCGGAGTGGCGGCGCACCCAGCCGCTGCGCCAGGAGATCGGCCGCCCCGGCTACGGCTACGGCCTGGACGCCAACGGGCTCGGCCCGCTTCCCGCGCCACGGGCGGGAAGCACCGTGACCTATCCGTTCACCACCGCCGACGGCTCCCTCACGCTGGACCGGCCGCGCACCGGCGAGCGGGTGTGGGACTACAACGTGGACGGCGTCGCCCACTACGGCCTGGTTCCCGACTGGATCGAGGACCTGAGACAGCTGGGCGGCCAGCCGCTCGTGGACGACCTCGCCTCCGGTGCCGAGGCCTACCTGCGCACGTGGGAGGCGACCACGGCACCACCGGCGCGCTGAGGCGCCTTCCTGACGGCACCCCCAGCCCGCTGACGGCCGGAGAACCGGTCGTCCAACCCCCCGGACAGGCCATGGCCGCGGAGCCGGTCGGCTCCGCGGCCGTCTCGTCCCTGACGCGCGCCGGCGACGGTCGGCGCCCTGGCCCGGACGGCCTCAGCCGGCCGTCACGGTCCGGGAACCGGCCCCGTCAGGGGCTATCACAGGCGTCGCCTCGGGGCGGCATGGACCGGAGTCCCGCCCCGAGGGTCAGACGTTGAAGATGCTCACACCACCGGGGCCGACCAGGAATCCGAGGACGATGAGGACGATCCCCCAGAGGATGTCGCGACGGGCCAGGATCACGTAGATCCCGGCGATGACGAGGATGACTGCGATGATCCAAAGCAATGTAGCCATGGCATCCAAGCTGCCCCTGAGGAAGGCCGTCTAACGTCGAACGGCCCGGGAAGGGGCTCGGTTATGACGACCCCCGGGTGCGGTAGAGGTCCAGGAGCGGCTGCAGCAGCCAGAACCATCCGCCGGCCACTGCCACCGCACCGCCGAACAGCGCGGCCTGCCAGCTGTCGATCACGGTTTCGGTCACCAGCGCGACCGCGCTCGACATGGCGACCAGCAGGAGGATCGCGCCCGCCACGCCCAGCCCGTTGGCGCGTTGCAGCATCCGCTCCTTCAACCCGGTCCTGAAGATCAACCGGTGCTGGGCGGCGGGCGTGATGAAGCAGACCGAGGCGAACGCCGACGCGATCAGCGACACGAAGAACAACCACCTGCCCACGGCGTCGACCTTGGGGAAGCCGGCCTGGAACGGCAGCGTCAGCAGGAACGCGAAGAGCACCTGCACGCCCGTGACCGCCACCCGCAGACCCTGTAACAGTTCGGCGAGCTCCCGGTCCACCCGTTCCTTGTGGCTCTCACCGGGCTCCGGACGTTCCCGCCTCACTCGGCCTCCTTCATGAGCTTCACGTAACCGAACTGCAGCCAGTCGGAGACGGCCACCGCCGTCATGGTCGCGCCGACCAGCCTGGTCAGCCGGGGCGCGAGCACGAGCCCGGCGGCGTAGCCCGTCGCCACCCACTGCGCCAGACAGAACGGGCAGGCCATCAGCTCGCCGATCGCGTCGCGCGGCTCCTCCTTGAGCTCGGCCGGGCCGCTGACACCCTGGAACGTGGTGAACGGCGCGCGCAACGGGCTCGTCACGGGATCCTTGGCCAGCGTGCGCGACAGGCGGTGGGTGCACACCCCCATCAGGAAGAGATCGAGCAGACCGAGCCGGTCGGGCGGGCGCTTGCCGTTCAGCGCGGCCAGCGCGGCCGCGGCGGCCACGGCTGTGCCGTACGCCGCCATGATCTTGACGTAGCCGCTCAGCGGGCGGCCGTACCCCTCGGAGATCTCGGTCATGGGGGCCCGCTACCCCTTGCCGCCAGGTCTAGTCGCCGATCGATCGGGTAGTGCCGTGCCATGGGCAGCCACAGTCACGAGGTCACCGACGCGATCCTGGAAACCCTGAAACGCGCCAGCTCCGGCCTCAAGGACGCGGGCGTCAGATACGCGCTCGCCGGAGGTTGCGCCGCCTACGCGCGAGGGGCGGCGCCGTCCCTGCATGACGTGGACTTCGTGATCCTGGAGAAGGACGCGCCTGCGGCGCTGGACGCCCTGACGCGCGCCGGGTTCGACACGGTGCGGCCGCCCGAGGACTGGCTGGTCAAGGCGTACGACGAGGGACGGCTGGTGGACCTGATCTTCAGGGTGGCCTACCGGCCGGTCACCGAGGGGCTGCTGGAACGGGCCGAGCCGCTGGTGGCGGCGGCGGTGATCGTGCCGGTCCTGGAGGCGACGGATCTGGTGATCTCCTGGCTGCTGCCGCTGTCCGAGCACTCGTGCGACTACGGCGGGCTGCTGCCCCAGGTCAGGGCCATGCGCGAGCAGGTCGACTGGAGCCGCGTGGCGGCGGTGGTCGAGGCGTCGCCCTACGCGTCGACGTTCCTGACGCTGCTGGAGCGGCTGGGGGTGATCGAGAAGCCGGTGGAGAAGGGGATGAGCGTCTCCTGGCCCTGAACCCACCCACCGCTGGACATGAGAAGGGCCGCGCCCCTGGGGGCGCGGCCCTTCCTGCCTCCTGGGTCAGAAGGACTGCGGGAAGCGGCCGTAGTAGTCGCCCAGCCGCTGCCGGTACTCCGGCTCCTTGAACGTGCCCTCGTCGAACTCGGGCGCGTCCTTGATCTCTTCCTTCGTCCTGGAGACGTAGACGATGCTCTCCTGCGGGTCGATGCGCGTGATCACCGAAGCCGGCAGCATGACCTTCTTACCGAAGATCCACGGACCGGTGTCGATGACCACGTAGCTCTCGCCCACTTCGTAGGTGGCCTCGTCGACTTTCCCGATCTTCCCGTCCGTCGCGTGGACGTGGTATCCCGCCAGGTCCAGGCTCTGGTTGCGGTCGTAGACGTCAGGACGATAGTTCCAGAGCTCCATCGGTGCTCTCTCCCTCTCTTCTGCTCGTCTTTCTCGGGCCCGCCCCCTCTACCCGCGGAAGTGAGGGTCAATCCCGTCCGGCGCTCAGCCGTGCCGCAGGGCCGAGGTGACCCGCTTCAGCAGGCGGTCGAGCTCGGTGCCGAACGGGTTCTCCTGCACCATGTACGTCCACGTCGCCGACGGGCGCTTCAGGTCGCGCGCCGGGGCCTCGAAGGACTCCAGCGAGCGGCGCTCGACCTCGGCCAGCAACGTCCTGTACTCCGCCACGGCCTCGCGCTGGAACTCGTCCACCGGGCTCATCCGGCCGAGCGCCCGCAGGTGGATGCCCTCGCGCAGGTCGCTCAGGAAGGCCAGGTGCTCGGTCCAGCAGGTGTCGATGGCGTGCAGCACGATCTGCCGGGCGGTCTCGTCGCGGATCTCCTCGTCGAGGGCGGCCCAGCGCTCCGGATCGGCCTCGGCGAGCGCCTTGGCGGCGGAGTCGCCGTGGAGGACCTTGTCGCGCCACTCCAGGATGAGCTCGCGCTGGTGCTCGAGCAGGCGGGTGTAGCGCCAGGTGTTGCGGTGGATCTCCAGGTTGACGCCTTCGGCGACCCGCTGCGCGTGGCCGACGAGGTAGGCGCCGCGGCGGTGCCGTACCACGCCGTCGGGGTCGGCGGGCGGCGGGCGCTCGCCGGGGACGAACTGGGTGACCAGGTCGTCGGCCATGCTGGCGAAGAAGACCGAGCCGCCGGGGTCGCCCTGGCGTCCCGCGCGGCCGCGCAGCTGGTCGTCGAGCCGGCTGCTGACGTGCTTGCCGGAGCCGATCACGTACAGGCCGCCCAGCTCCGCCACGCCCTCGCCGAGGCGGATGTCGGTGCCGCGCCCGGCCATCTGGGTGGAGACGGTGATGGCCTCGCGCTCGCCGGCGCGCGCGATGATCGCCGCCTCCTCCGCGTCGTTCTTGGCGTTGAGGACGACGGGGTCGAGGCCGCGCCGCTGCAGCAGCTTGGCGAGGTGCTCCGACGCGGCCACGTCGAGGGTGCCGATGAGGATCGGCCGTCCCGTGGCGTGCATCGCCTGGATCTCCTCCACCAGCGCCGCGTCCCTGTCGGGCTCGGTCGGGTAGAGGCGGTCGGGCTCGTCCTCCCTGACGCACGGCTTGTTGGGCGGGATGACGGCGACCTTGAGGTCGTAGAACTCGCCGAGCTGCTCGCTGACCGCCACCGCCGTGCCGGTCATGCCGCACACCTGCGGGTAGCGTCTGATCAGCCCCTGCACGGTGAGCTGGTCGAGGATCTCGCCCTTCTCGGTCGGCGAGAGCGCCTCCTTGGCCTCCACCGCCGCCTGCAATCCGTCGGGCCAGCGCTGCAGCAGCGCCACCCGGCCGCGCGAGGGGTTGATGAGCTGGACCTTGCCGTCGCGGACGATGTAGTCGACGTCGCGCGTCAGCAGCGCGTGCGCGTGCAGCGCCAGGTTCAGCTCG
Organism: Nonomuraea sp. NPDC003727; assembly: GCF_053586935.1. Classification (NCBI taxonomy): domain Bacteria; kingdom Bacillati; phylum Actinomycetota; class Actinomycetes; order Streptosporangiales; family Streptosporangiaceae; genus Nonomuraea; species Nonomuraea sp. NPDC003727. The sequence continues at coordinate 721,311 of NZ_JBSFNE010000002.1, read as the reverse complement.
ATGAGCGTGCCGGGCTCGTGCTCGTCGTAGAGCTCGACGCCGAGGATCGACTCCACGCTGTCGGCGCCCTTGGACGTCAGGAAGACGTTCCTGGCCTGCTCGTCGATCTCGTAGTGGTAGCCCCTGACCAGGGTGCGCACCAGCTCCGCCATCTCCGGTACGGCGTCGCCGGCGTCGGCCGCGCCGGCCAGCACCAGCGGCACCCGCGCCTCGTCCACCAGGACGGAGTCGGCCTCGTCGACCAGCGCCACCTCGGGCGCGGGCATGATGATGTCGGCGGGGTCGGTGCGCATCCGGTCGCGCAGCACGTCGAACCCGATCTCGCTGACCGGGCCGTAGCAGACGTCCTTGGCGTAGGCCTCGCGGCGCTCCTCGTGCGTGGAGTTCTGGTCGATCCAGCCGACCGTGACGCCGAGCGCGTCGTAGAACGGCGCCATCCACTCGGCGTCACGCCGTGCCAGGTAGTCGTTGACCGAGATCACGTGGACCCGCTTGCCCTGCAGCGCGTATCCGGCCGCGGCCATCGCGCCCGACAGCGTCTTGCCCTCGCCGGTGGCCATCTCGGCCACGTGACCGTGGAGCAGCGCCACGGTGCCGAGCAGCTGCACGTCGTACGGCCTGAGCCCCAGCGTCCGGTCGGCCGCCTCGCGCGCCACGGCGCAGAACTCGGCCAGGTTGTCCGTCCTCGGCCGGGGCAGCTCGCCGGGATAGGACAGCTTGCCCGCCGCATCGACGATCTTCCTGTACGGGGACAGGTTCAGGCCACCTGGCCGGTCCAGGATGTTCCTGAAAAACCCGGAAAACGACGCCACGAATCCTCCAACGAGCGCTCGGTCGGCACCGGTTCCCGGACCTGTCCGGTACGGCGGACGCCGCCGTACCGGACACTAGCTCATCCGCGTTCGTGAACGGTCAGTGTGATCACCGCGGCGAGCAGGACGAGGCAGCCCGCCGTGGTGAGCACGGTCAGCCGCTCGCCGAACACCAGCACGCCGAGGGCCGCCGCGCCGACCGCCTCGCCGAGGGAGATCACCGAGACGGTGGTCGCCCTGAGCGCCGACAGGCTCCTGAAGTACAGCCCGTACGCCAGGGCGGTCGGCACCGCGCCGAGGTAGAGGAGCAGGCCGACGGTGGGCAGCGTGACCTGCGGCAGCACCCCGTCGACCAGGGCGAAGGGGGCCAGGCAGAGCGCGCCGACGGCGAACCCGCCGACCGCGGTGCCGTACGGGTCGTCGTGGTGCCGCCGGGAGTGGAGGGTGACCGCGGCGTATCCGGCGGCCGAGAGCAGGGCGAACCCGATCCCGGCCGGCGTCTGCGCCCCCGCCCCGGTCTGGGCGGTCGTGCCGTTCAGCGCCGTCTCGCCGGTCAGCATGACCAGCCCCGTCAGGGCGGCGCCCACGCAGACGGTGCCCACCCGGTCGAGCCGTTCGCCGAGGAACAGCCGCCCGCCGAGCGCGGTGAACAGCGGGGTCGCGCCCATCGTGACGACCGTCGCGACGGCCACGCCCGAGGAGGAGATCGCCGCGAAGTAGGCGGTCTGGTACACCGCCATCCCCGCTCCCACGAGCAGGAGCCTGCCGTGCGGGCGGGGCCGGCGCCGGATGAGGAAGAGCAGGAAGAGCGCGCCGAGCAGGTAGCGCCAGAGCGACACCCCGATCGGCCCCATCCCGGCGGACTGGAAGAGCAGGGAGCCCGCCGCGCCGCCGGTGCCCCAGGCGGCCGCGGCCACGGAGACGTACAGCACGCCGCGCCGTACGGAAACTTGCGTCATTGATTTCTCCGGATGGAGTGGTTGTCGACGTTCGGCCCGTACGCGGGCAGCAACCACCGCCGGATCCCGTGGTTCCCGTAGATCCGGAGAGATCAGGAGAGAGGCCGCCCGCTAGCGCGCGGCGGGCGGAGAGATGATGAAGAACGGCACGGGACTCACCCTACCGCCTGCCCTCCTGGTCGAGCAGCGCGTCGATCATCTCCTGGATCCTGGCGCGCCCGTCCGGGCCGAGGGCGCCGCCGAGGGCGTCGGCGAGCTTGCCGAAGGGGTCGTCCATCGGCACCGCCGGCAGCTTCTCGGCCAGTTCGCCGACGGTCCACCGGCCCTCCTTTCGCACGTGCCCGCCGCGCGACCATCCGTGGTTGACCGCGACCGACCCGCCGCGGACCGAGAGCACCTGACCGGTGAGCGGGCACGCGGCGCTTGCCAGGTAGGCGGCGACGGGCGCGCTGGTGGAGGGGTGCAACGGGTCGAAGCCGTCCGCGGGCGGTTCCTCGCGCATGCCGGGGACGTCGAGGGTGAGCCGGGTGCGGGCCATGGAGGGGGACAGGCAGTTGACTCGCACGCCGTACCGGCCGAGTTCGAGCGCTCCCACGATGGTCAGTGCCGCGACGCCCGCGTTGCCGGCCGCGTAGGAGGCCTGGGTGGGCAGCGGGTTGAGCAGGCCGGAGCCCGAGGAGGTGTTGACGACGGCCCGGTCGACGCGGACCCCGGCCTCGGATCGTTCGCGCCAGTACCGGGCCGCCCACCGCGTGACCGCGAACGTGCCCTTCAGCTTCACGGCGACGACGTCGTCGAACTCCTCCTCCGTCAGGTCGGCGAGCGCCCGGTTGCGCTCGATGGTCGCGTTGTTGACGACGACGTGGAGGTCGCCGAAGACCTGCAGGGCCGTGTCCACCATGCGCCGCGCGCCGTCCCAGTCGGCGACGCTGTCGGTGCTGGCCACGGCCTGCCCGCCGCGGGCGACGATCTCCTCGACCACCGCGGCCGCCACGCCGGAGTCGCCACCGGAGCCGTCGATGGCCACGCCGGGGTCGTTGACCACGACCTTGGCGCCCTCGGCGGCGAAGTGCAGCGCCTCCTCTCGCCCGATGCCCCGCCCGGCGCCGGTGATGAGCACGACGCGTCCGTCCAGGTGTCCCATGGGTGACCCTCCAGCTCGCTACATTCGATGCATCAATACATAGCATGAAGCAATGCATGGAATGCAATAGGATGGCGCCATGAAGGAGAGCCTCGGGTTGCGGGAGCGCAAGAAGCTGCGCACGCGGCAGGCCCTGATCGACGCGGCGGTCCACCTGTTCGAGGACAAGGGCTACGAGGACGTCACCGTGGCCGAGATCGCCGAGGCGGCCGAGGTGTCCACGCGCACCTTCTTCCTCCACTTCCAGGCGAAGGAGGACGTGCTCTTCGCCGACGCCGACGTGCGGATCGACCTCGCCCTGCGGGTGATCGCCGAGCGCGGTCCAGCCGAGGGGTATCCCGACGTCCTCCTGCGGGCGACGGAGCGGATGATCGCCAACAGCTGGGACGGTGATCTGGCCAGCGGGCTCGCGGCGCTACGGGTTCGCCTGGCCGCCTCGTCTCCGGTGCTGCAGGCGCGCGTGCTCCAGCGCTACCTCGCCGCGCAGGACGAGGTGGCCGGGGCGCTGCACGAGGCCTACCCGGACCAGCTTGACCCGATCGGTGCCGCCGCGCTGGTGGGGGGCGTGATCGGTGCGGTGAGCGCCGCGACGCTGGCCGCTCTGGCGCGTGGCGACTCTCCCGAAGGAGTACGGCGTGCGATGCGGCAGGCCGTGGACCTGGTCATGTGCTGCCGCCGGCAGCACATGAGCGACCTCGGGACGAATCCTCGTGTACCTGACACGAGCTGACAGGTATGACGTGAAGACTGAGCGCATGACAACGAAGGCAAACCTCATCGCGTTCACCATCGACTGCGATGACCCCGTCCGCATGGCCGAGTTCTGGAGCCAGGTCACCGGTCTCGACATCCAGGTCGCCGAACCCGAGTACTCCGCCGTGAGCGACGGCGCCACGACCATCTACTTCGGCCGCATCCCGGGATACCGGGCCCCCGCGTGGCCCAGCGACGACAAGCAGTTCCACCTCGACTTCAGGGTTCCGGACGTGGCCAAGGCGGTCGAGGAGTACGAGGCCATGGGCGCCACCAGGCCCGACTTCCAGCCCGGTGACGGATGGGTCGTCATGCAGGACCCCGAGGGGCATCTGTTCTGTGTATGTCCGGAGAGGTCCTCCTAAAGTCTGATTCAAGGGCCGCGGCGGGCGCCCTAAGCTGGAGGAATGCTCGTGAACATGCCCCTGCGTGGGCGCCCATGACCTGGGTCGGCCTGATCATCGCCCTCGCTGGGGCACTGGGATACGCGATCGGAGCGGCGCTGCAGCAGTTCGAGGCCGTCGCCGCCGGCGCCTCGCTCAAGCTGGTCAAGCGGCCCCGCTGGTGGATCGGCGGCGTCATCGGCTTCACCGGCGCCAGCCTGCACGCCGTGGCGCTGAGCTTCGCGCCGCTGGTGGTCGTGCAGCCGGTGTCCGTGGCGACACTCGTGTTCGCCGTGCCGCTGGCCGCCTACCTGTACGGCCGCAAGCCGTACCGGGCCGAGATCCTCGGATCCATCGCCGTCGCGGTCGGCCTGCTCTGGCTGACGCTGCTGGTCCCGCACACCAACGTGACCCCCGAACTGTCCACCCCCGCCGCGCTGGGCTTCCTCGCGGTGATCGGGCTGATCGTACTGGTCTCGAACGCGGCCGCGGCCAGATCGCAGGGCGCCACCAAGGCGCTGCTGCTGTCGGTCGGGGCGGGGGTGGTGACCGCCAGTGTGTCGACGTTCGTGCGGGTGGTCGGCGCCGGTCTGCACGGCGACCTCTCCCGGCTCCTCCACTGGTTCACGCTGGTCATCCCGGTGATGCTGGTCTTCGCGGTGGTGCTGCTCCAGCGCTCCTACGCGGTCGGCTATTTCGGCGTCGCCTACGCGGGCGTGCAGGTCATCGACCCGGTCACCTCGGTGCTCGCGGGGGCGATCCTGCTCGGCGAGCCGCTGCCCACCTCGCCGTCGACGGCCGTGCCCGCGCTGCTGGCCGCGGCGCTGACCATCGCAGGGACGATCACGCTGGGACGGCTGGCCCCCGACCACTCCCGGCCGAGTCCTGAGGTGTCCATCCCAGTACCTCATCCATCGACCGCAACATCAGATCGGGGCTGAACCTGGCCGCCAGCGACATGCCCGTGTCGCGCAGCCGTACGGCGAGCGGGTGGCGGAGCTTGGTCATGCGGCAGAGCTTCATCGACCGGGCCACCACCATCGAGGTGCGCTCCAGCCTCGCCGCGGTGTAGGCGGCGAGGTCGCCGGTGTTGGCCGCCAGGACGACCGCGTCCTCGATCGCCTGGCAGGCGCCCTGGCCGAGGTTCGGCGTCATGGGATGCGCGGCGTCGCCGACGAGCGCCACCCGGCCGCGGTGCATGGCGAGCAGCGGGGTGTCGAGGAAGAAGACGTCGTTGCGGATCACCTTCTCCGGGGCGACGGACTCCAGCAGCGCGGGCACCGGCTCGTGCCAGCTTCCGAACCTGCGCAGCAGCTCCGCGCGCTCGTCCCCATGGACGGCTCCCGCTGGCGACAGGTCGGTGGCGTAGAGGTAGACCAGGTCGCCGGCCAGCGGGAGGACACCCACGATCTGGCCCCTTCCCCACGTCTCGGCGCTCTGGACGGTGCCGCCCGGATGGGGCATCAGGGCCCGCCAGGCGGTCACGCCCGAGTAGACGGGGGCGGGGTGGCCGGGGAAGAGCGTGGTGCGCGTGGCCGAGTGGATGCCGTCCGCCCCGATCACCAGGTCGGCCTCGAACGCGATGCCGTCCGTGCCCGTGGCCCCGGAGGCGGGGCCGGCCGGGGTGCTTTCGGCGCGGACCTCGCCGGTGCCGGCGTCGACGGCGGTGACGGCCGTGCCGAGCCGTAGATCCTTCACCCGGTCGGCGAGCAGGTCCATGAGCGTGGCCCGCAGCATGACGACCACCGAGTCGCCGTACCTGGCGGTGGCCCGCTCCTCGGTGGTGTGGGCCAGCCAGCGGCCGCTCGGCGTCCTGATGCCGCCCTTGCCCTGGATCCGTGACAGCCGGCGGACCTCGTCGCCGAGACCGACGGTGTCGAGTGCCTTGAGGGCGTTGGCCGCGATCGCCAGCCCTGAGCCCACCGGTTCGAGCGCCTTCGCGCGTTCCAGGACGGTGACGTCCCATCCGCGTTGCTCCAGCGCGATGGCCGCGGCCAGGCCGCCGATCCCCGCGCCGATCACGACTGCCTTCGACATGTGCACTCCTCACTACGGCTGTAGTTCGGACGGTACTACAGCCGTAGTTTCAACTACAAGTGTAGTCTCGGTCACATGAGACGTTCGGAGGCCGTCGCGGAGGCGGCGATCACCCTGCTCGCCGAGCGCGGCATGCGCGGGCTGACCCACCGCGCGGTGGACGAGTTCGCCGGCCTTCCTCCTGGGTCGACCTCCAACCTGGCGCGGACCAGGGCGGCGCTGCTGGAGCTGACGTTGCAACGCCTGACCGAGCTGGAGTCGACGGCGATGTCCCCGGCGGCCGCCCTGCCGGTGGAGTGGCCGGGTGAAGGCCGGCTCACCGAGTCCGCGGCGGAGGAGCCGCTGGATCGCGACGATCTGGCGGGCGTGATCGCCGAGGTGCTCTGGGGCCTGTTCGCCGACCGCCGCAGGACCCTCGCCCGCTACGAGCTGGCCCTGGAGGCGACCCGCCGTCCCGAGCTGCGGGAGATCTACGACAGGGCGGGCGCCCGCTTCCGGGCCCCCGCCGTCGCCCTGCTGGCCGCGGCGGGGTCGCCGGATCCGGAACGGCACGGGCGGCAACTGGTCGCCTACGGCGAAGGCGTCATGTTCGACGCCATCGCGGGGGCCGGTACGACGCCGACGCCGGAGGACCTGCGGGCGGGGATCAGCGAGTTCCTGTCCGGCATGCTGTCCTGAGCGCTCGCCCCCTGACCCCGGCGGCGGCATGGAGGGGTGACGGGGGTGACCGCGGTCGGTGTCACCCGGGCCGTGGTGACCGGCGCGCTCAGGCGGAGGAGGACACGAGGCGGGCCCGGTGCTCGGGCCACTCCTCGGGCAGGATGCCGAACACCACGGCGTCCCGCCACGTCCCGTCCGGCCGCTGCCTGTTCCGCCGCAGTGTCCCTTCGTGCACCCCGCCGATCCGCCTGATCGCCGCCTGCGACCTGAGGTTCAGGTGGTCGGTCTTCAGCTGCACCCTGTTGTGGCCGAGCACGTCGAAGGCGTGGTCGATCAGCAGCACCTTGCAGCTGGTGTTCACCGCCGTGCGCCAGACCGTCCGGCCGTACCAGGTCCAGCCGATCTCGATGCTCTGGTCGAAGCCGGGCACGTCGATGTAGGTCGTCCAGCCGACGGCCTTGCCGGTGTGCCGGGGGATGACCGCGTGCGCCGCGTACTTGTCGCTGCCGATGATCTCGGCGGCGATCGCGGCGAGCTCGTCCGGCGTGCGCGGCGTCGGGACGGACAGCCAGCGCCACACCTCGTCGTCACCGCCGCCCGCCTCGAACAGGTCGGGTATGTGGCCGAGGGTGAGCGGCTCGAGCCGTACGACGGAGTTCTCGTGGACGATGGCGGTCGGCATCTTGACGGTCATGCGGCACACCGTACAGAGCAGCGCCCACCTGCGGTCATGGCCACCCGGCCGGTTTTCCTCGCGACCACTTGTCGACACCCATACCGGCCGGTCGGTAGGGTCAGGTCATGGACTTCGCCTTCGACACCGTCACCGAGGACCTGCGCGAGCGGCTGCTGCGCTTCATGGACGAGTTCGTCTATCCGGCCGAGGAGGCCTTCGAGGAGCAGGCGGCGGCCGGCGGCTGGAGCAGCCCGCCGCTGATGTCCGATCTGAAGGAGGAGGCCCGCAGGCGAGGGCTGTGGAACCTCTTCCTGCCCGGCGAGCACGGTGCCGGCCTCACCAACCTGCAGTACGCGCCGCTGGCCGAGATCATGGGCCGCAGCCCGCGCATCGCGCCGACCGCGACCAACTGCGCCGCGCCCGACACGGGGAACATGGAAGTGCTGTCGATGTTCGGCAGCGAGTGGCAGCGCAAGGAGTGGCTGCAGCCGCTGCTCGACGGCGAGATCCGCTCGGCGTTCGCGATGACCGAGCCCGAGGTCGCCTCCTCCGACGCGACCAACATCGCCACCCGGATCGTCAAGGACGGCGCGGAGTACGTCATCAACGGCCGCAAGTGGTTCATCTCCGGCGCGATGAACCCGGACTGCAAGATCTTCATCGTCATGGGCAAGACCGACCCCGACGCGCCCAAGCACCGCCGGCAGAGCATGGTGCTCGTTCCCCGCGACACCCCCGGCCTGCGCATCGAGCGCGGCATGCACGTCTTCGGCTACAGCGACGCCGACCACGGCGGCCACGCCGAGGTGGTCTTCGAGGACGTGCGCGTGCCTGCCGGGAACCTGATCGGCGAGGAGGGCGGCGGCTTCGCGATCGCGCAGGCCAGGCTCGGCCCCGGCCGTATCCACCACTGCATGCGCATGATCGGCATGGCCGAGCGGGCGATCGAGCTGATGTGCAGGCGCTCGCTGGGCCGTACGGCCTTCGGCAGGACCATCGCCGAGCAGGGGGTGGTCCAGGACTGGATCGCCGAGTCCAGGGTGCGCGTCGAGCAGCTCAGGCTGCTGGTGCTGAAGACCGCCTGGCTGATGGACACCGTCGGCAACAAGGGCGCCCACACCGAGATCCAGGCGATCAAGATCGCCACTCCTCGTGACGTGGAGTGGATCCTCGACAAGGCCATCCAGGTGCACGGCGCCGGCGGGGTCAGCCAGGACTTCCCGCTGGCCGGGCTCTGGGCGGGCGTGCGCTCGCTGCGCTTCGCCGACGGGCCCGACGAGGTGCACAAGCGTTCGCTCGCCCACAGGGAGCTGAAGAAGTGGATGTAGTCGACAGGTTCCTCGCGAACGCTCCCTCCGACCGCCTGGAGTTCCTGCGCGCCAGATTCGACGCGGGGCTGGCGTGGGTGCACTTCCCCGTCGGGCTGGGCGGGCTCGGCGCGCCCCGCGAGACGCAGCAGGAGGTCGAACGCGCGCTCGCGCACACCCCGCAGCCCGACACCGGCGTGCAGGCGATCGGCCTGGGCATGGCCGCCCCGACCATCCTCGCCTTCGGCACCGAGGAGCAGAAGAAGCGCTTCCTGCGCCCGTTGTGGACGGGCGAGGAGATCTGGTGCCAGCTGTTCAGCGAGCCCGGCGCGGGCTCGGACCTGGCCACGCTCGCGACGCGAGCCGTCAAGGACGGCGACGAATGGGTCGTCGACGGTCAGAAGGTGTGGACCTCGGGCGCCCACCACGCCCGCTGGGCCATCCTCGTCGCCAGGACCGACCCCGACCTGCCCAAGCACCGCGGCCTGACGTACTTCATCTGCGACATGCGCGCCCCCGGCGTCGAGGTGCGCCCGCTGCGGCAGATCACCGGAGAGGCCGAGTTCAACGAGGTCTTCCTCACCGGGGTGCGGCTCTCCGACGACCTGCGCCTCGGCGAGGTCGGCGACGGCTGGCGGGTCGCCCAGACCACGCTCATGAACGAGCGCGTGGCCATCGGCGGCGGACCCGTCCGCCAGGGCGGCGGCATGATCGGGCTGGTCGCCGACGCCTGGCGCGAACACCCCGGGCTGCGCACCCACGACCTGCACCAGCGCCTGCTCGCGCTGTGGGTGGAGGCCGAGGTCACCCGCCTGTCAGGGGTACGGCTGCGCGAGCAGCTCGCCGCGGGACAGCCCGGCCCGCAGGGCTCGGGCATGAAACTGTCGTTCGCCAGGCTCAACCAGGCGCTGACCGGATTCGAGGTGGAGTTCCACCGCGACCTCGGCTACGACGACTGGGCCTTCCGCCGCTCCGACTCGGTCGACTTCCTCGGCCGCGGCCCCGGCTACCGCTACCTGCGGGCCAAGGGCAACTCGATCGAGGGCGGCACCTCGGAGATCCTGCGCAACATCATCGCCGAGCGCGTGCTCGGCCTGCCCTCCGAACCCCGCGCCGACAAGGACGTGCCCTGGAAGGACCTGCCGCGATGACGCTGCTCTACACCGACGTCGAGGACGAGCTGCGGGCCACCGTTCGCGCCGTGCTCGCCGACCGCTGCCCGCCGTCCGCGGCGCCGGCCAGGGTGGAGGGCGAGCCCTGCGACCTCGGGCTGTGGAAGACGCTGGCGCGAGACATCGGCGTGGCCGGGCTGCTGATCCCCGAGCAGTACGGCGGAGCGGGCGCCTCCGCGAGGGAGGCCGCGGTCGTGCTGGAGGAACTGGGCAGGGCGGTGGCGCCGGTCCCGTTCTTCACCAGCGCGGTGCTGGCCACCCACGCCCTCCTCCAGGTGGGCGCCGCCGGCCCGCTGGGCGCGATGGCGGAGGGCGAGAGCACCGCGGCCCTCGCCGTGCCGTTCGTGGCCACGCCGTACCGGGAGGTCCCCTCCGGGGTCACCCTGAGCGGAGGGAGGCTGAGCGGGCAGGTCCGCGGCGTGGCCGGCGCCGACGTGGCCGACGTGTTGCTGGTGCCGGCCGGCGGCGTCCTGCACGCGGTCCGCGCGGCCGGCGCCCGCGTCGAGGTGGTGCCGTCGCTCGACCTGACCAGGCCGCTCTCGAACGTCACCCTGGACGGCGCCGCGGCCGAACCGCTGGGCGCGTTCGACCTGGCGGAGACGCTGCGCTTCGGGGCGGGGCTGCTGGCCTCCGAGCAGCTCGGCGTGGCCGAGTGGTGCCTGGAGACGACGCTCGCCTACGTCAAGGAGCGCTACCAGTTCGCCAGGCCCGTCGGGTCCTTCCAGGCGATCAAGCACCGGCTCGCCGACCTGTGGCTGGACGTCGTCAGGGCCAGGGCCGCGGCCCGCGCGGCCACCGCCGCCGACCCGGTGTCGGCCGCGGTCGCGCAGGCCTGGAACGCGGGCGTGGCGGTGCACGCGGCGGAGGAGGCGGTGCAACTGCACGGCGGCATCGGGATGACCTGGGAGCATCCCATCCACCTGTACCTCAAGCGCGCCAAGTCCACCGAGATCGCGCTCGGCACGCCGGGTGACCACAGGGACGCGCTGGCCGGGCTCGCCGACCTGCCGGCTCCCGCCTGATCGTCAACGCGCCGCGACGCCGTACAGGAGGGTGTCGAGCAGGCGGGCGGCCAGGGCGTCGGGATCGGCGTCGTCGGGCGCCGTGTGCGCGGTCTCGGTCAGCAGCGCCAGGTAGGCCTGCCGTACCCAGGCCACGTCAGCCTCGGGGCGCAGCAGCCCGGTGTCCCGCGCCCTGGCGAACACCGCGTCGCACTTGCCCATCACGCTCTCCTGCACCTGCCTGGCCTCGGCGCCCATCGGCACGGGGCCGGCCAGGGTGAACCGCCATCCCGGTTTGACCTCGAGGATCGCCGCCGTCGCCTGGTGGAGGGCGACCAGTGGGGGAGCGGTCTGCGGGCGCGCGGCCTCGACGATCGCGTCGAGCTCGCGCCACGCGGCCAGCTCCATCGCCTCGATGAGCGCCTCACGGCTGGCGAAGCGCCGGTGGATCGTGGCCCGCGCGACCCCCGCCGCCTCGGCGATCTGCTCCATCGTGGCCGAGGGGTTCTCGCGGAACAGCCGCTCGGCGGCCGCCATGATCGCTCGCACGCTGCGCTCGGCGTCCGCCCGCAACCGCCTGACTGTCATGCGCCGACGCTACAGCACCTAACTGAGACAAAGTGTTGCAGTTATCGGCCAAGCTGCTACATTCGCTCTCATGAACAAGACTGCTCTCGTCACCGGCGCCTCCTCCGGGATCGGCGCCGAGTTCGCCCGGCAGCTCGCCGCCCGGGGTCACGACCTCGTGCTCGTGGCCCGCTCCGTGGAGAAGATGGAGGCGCTGGCCACCGAGCTGGCCGACCGGCACGGCGTCGCCGTCGAGGTGATCGGCCAGGACCTGTCCGCCCCCGACGCCGCCGCCAGGGTGGCCGAGCGCGTCCAGGGACGCCGGATCGACCTGCTGGTCAACAACGCGGGTTTCGGTACGGCGGGCCGCTTCCAGGACCTCTCGCCGGAGCGCGAGCACGACGAGCTCATGGTCAACGTGGTCGCGCTCGTCGGCCTGACCCACGCGCTCGTGCCGGGCATGCTGGCGAGAGGGGAGGGGGCGGTGGTCAACGTCGGCTCCACCGCGGGTTTCAACGTCGCGCCCTACTTCGCCACCTACGGCGCGTCCAAGGCCTTCGTCCTCAACTTCAGCCTGGCCCTGTGGAGCGAGCTGCGCGGCACCGGCGTCAAGGTGCTCGCCGTGACCCCGGGGCCGGTCGAGACCCCCTTCTTCGACGTGCTCGGCACGAGAGACGCGGCGATCGGCGGCAAGATGTCGACGCCCCGGCAGGTGGTCGCCGCGGCGCTGCGCGGCCTCGACCGCGACCGCGGCTACGTGGTGCCGGGGGCGAGCAACTTCGCGATGGCCCACCTCATGCCGCGCCGGCCGCGCCGGCTGCTGGCCCTGGTGAGCCGGATGGTCACCAGGGGTGTCGCGCGCACCCCTACGGTCGCAACGACCTGATCAGCAGGTCGGCGAAGTGCGCCCCGACCTGGGCGCCCGACAGCCGGCCGTCGGCGTGGTACCAGGTGCCGAGATGGTGGACCGAGCCGAAGAAGTAGTCGACCACGATCTCGGCGGGCACGTCCGCACGGAACACGCCCTCGCGCTGCCCCTCGGCCACCAGGTCGCGGAAGCGTTCGTGGTAGCGCCGGCGATCGGCCCTGACCGTCTTCTGCGTCTCGGGGGCCAGCAGGTGCATCGACCTGAAGAAGATCTTGGAGTCGTCGAGGTTGTCCGCCGTTGTCTCCACGACGTCGGCCGCCGCGGCGTGCAGGCGCTCCGCCACGGTCCCCGGGCCGTCGGCGATCCTGGTCAGCCTGTCCATCTGCATCCGCAGCACGCGACCGTAGATCTCGTGCAGCAGGTCGTCCTTGGAGTCGAAGTAGTGGTACATCGCGCCCTTGGTGACCCCGGCCGCGACCACGATCTCCTGCACCGACGTGCTCTCGAAGCCGCGGTCGGCGAACAGCCTCGTCGCCTCCGACAACAGCCGCTGCCTGACCGGTTCATCCTGTGCCATGGTCAACAGCATACCGACTGGTCGGTTGAGTGTCCGGAAGGGCCTCGTCACGGCTAAGTTAGGCTTACCTTGGGTATCTGATGACCAGCGAGGGATCTTCGGCGTGGCAGATCCAAGGTGGACCTACTGAACTCGGGGAGTTTGCCGTGCCCGGTGGCTCGATCTACGTGCAGCAGGACGAGAAGTTCACAGGTTCGTCCCCGCAGTGGTGGTACGAGAAGTTCTGGCGCGAGGACGCCAAGAACCGGCAACGGTCGAGGGCGATCAAGGCGGGAGTCGGGTTCGTCGCGGGGCTGGGGCTGGCCTTCCGCTTCGACCTGCCCTGGATCCCCGTCTTCGGGCTGCTGTTCGCCGGTCTCGTCGCTGCCCTCGACTGGGGCATCGTCTGGTACAACTTCAACGCCACCTCCGTCTGGCGCGGCCGCCGCCGCGGTGAGGTGATCACCCAGCGCAAGCTCAGACGCGGCCTCAACAAGTCCGGCTACCGCATCCTGCAGGGCCGGGCCATCCGCGGCCAGGCCTCCATCGACCATCTGATCATCGGCCCCGCCGGGGCCTGGATCGTCGACAACGAGGCGTGGTCGCCCGACACCGACATCGCGGCCTACGGCGGGCGGCTGTTCTTCGGCGAGAAGTTCGGCTCCCACGTGGCCAAGCCGCTGGTCGACACCGCCGACGCCTTCGCCGCACTGCTCAGCAGGGAGACCGGCATCGCGCTGTCCATCGAGCCGATGCTCGCCGTCCACTGCGGCCGGCTGCCGCGCGGTGGCATCGTGAGCGGCGAGGGCATCACGCTGCTCAAGCCCTCGCTGGTGGCCAAGGTCATCAAGAGGGCGGGCCGGGTGGTGCTGACCGAGGAGCAGATCGAGCTGATCGCCCGTACGGCGGCGCGGGAGCTGGCTAGGCCAGTCGCTCGATGAACTCCGCCAACTGGGTGACGTTGCGGCACTCGCGCATCGGCACGATCGAGCCGTAGGCGGTGGCGAGGGAGTCGCCGCTGTCCCACTGCCGCCTCGGCTCGGGGTTGAGCCAGTACGCGTGCCGGGCGCCCTTGGCCAGCCGGCGCAGCGTGTCGAGCGCGGGCGGCTGGTAATTGGAACGCGCGTCGCCGAGAATCAGCAGGCTGGTCCTGGGCCCGACGGCGTCCTTTTCGGCGAACTCCTCGAATGCCCGCCCATAATTCGTCCGGCCGAACCGCGACATATGAGCTTCTGTTGCGAGTCGGGTCAGTGCCTCGCCCACATCTCCACCCGGGGTGAAGAACCGCGTGATTTCATCCACGGTGTCGACGAAACCGAATGCGCGCACCTTGGTGAACTGCTCCCTCAGCGCGTACGTGAGCAGCAGCGTGAAATGGGCGAAGGACGAGACCGAGTCGCTCGTGTCGCACAGGATGACCAGCTCCGGCTTGTGCGGGCGCGGCGGCCGGAACCTCGGCTCCACGGGCACGCCGCCCGTGGACAGCGACGCCCGCACCGTCCTGCGGAAGTCGAGCCGCCCGCGCCTGCCGTGCCTGTGCTTGATCGTCAGGCGCGTGGCCAGGCGGCGGGCCAGCGGATACACCTCTCTGCGCAGCCTGGCCAGGTCCGCCCTGGTGATCCGCAGGAAGTCCAGCTGGTCCACCGGCGGCCGTACGGCGGAGCGGGCGATGCGCTCGATGCCGGAGTCCTCGGCGATCCGCCGCCGGACGTCGGCGGCCACGGCCTCCTCGAAGCGCCTGATATTGGTGGTGATCCGTTGCCTGGCGGTCCTCTCCTCCAGGCCGCCCCGCGGGACACCCCGCAGCAGGCTCGCGATCAGGGTCTCGGGGGACAGGGCCCGCATGACGCTGTAGGAGAACCAGTTCTGCCTGCCCTCCGCGGCGGGCTGGCGGCCGAACCGGTCGACCATCGCGCGGGCGAACTGCCTCATCTCGGCCTCCGTCGAACCGTGCAGCAGCTCGGCCAGGCGCTCGCGGGGGTCGTCGGGCGGGTCGGCCGGGTGCTCGCCTGGGCTGCCTGCCGTACCGGACAGCCCGGTGGTGGACGACGGGAACCACAGGTCGAACAGCATGTCGAAGCCCGGCCGGTAGGCGGGCTTCTTGACCAGCGTCGCCGCGTAGGCGGCCCGCAGCGACTCCCGCTCGGTCAGGTCGATCACGCGCAGCGCCCTGGCCGCGTCGAGACCCTCCGCCAGCGACACGGGCAGCCCCGCTTCGCGCAGCGCGTGCACGAAGCCGACATGCCGGTCCACCAGGCTCACAGGCCCAGCTCCTTGCGGGCGCGCGCCTGGTCGGAGGCGTGCTTGAGCACCACGCCGAGCGTGCCGGAGACGGTCTCCTCGTCGAGCTCCGCGCGGCCGAGCGCCAGCAGCGTGCGCGCCCAGTCGACGGTCTCGGCGACCGAGGGGGCCTTCTTCAGCTCGAGCGCCCGCAGCGTGGCCACCGTCCTGGCGAGCTGTTCGGCCAGGTCCGCGGGCAGGGTCGGCACCTGCGACAGCACGATGTCGCGCTCGCGCTCCGGGGTCGGGTACTCGATGTGCAGGTAGAGGCAGCGCCGCTTGAGCGCCTCCGACAGCTCCCGCGTGGCGTTGGAGGTGAGCACGACGAACGGCCGCAGCGTCGCCTCGATCGTGCCCAGCTCGGGGATCGTCACCTGGAAGTCCGACAGCAGCTCCAGCAGCAGGCCCTCGACCTCGACGTCCGCCTTGTCCGTCTCGTCGATCAGCAGGACGGCTGGCTCGGGGCTCCTGATCGCCTTGAGCAGGGGCCGCTCCAGCAGGAACTCCTCGGAGAAGATGTCGTCGTCCGAGCTGGTCGCCTGGATGCGCAGCAGCTGCTTCTTGTAGTTCCACTCGTACAGCGCCCTGGCCTCGTCGAGCCCCTCGTAGCACTGCAGCCTGATCAGGCGGGCCCCGGTCGCCTTCGCGACCGCCTTGGCCAGCTGCGTCTTGCCGACCCCCGCCGGTCCTTCGGCGAGCAGCGGCTTGCCGAGCGCGGCGGCCAGGAACACCGAGGTGGCGATGGAGTCGTCGGAGAGGTAGTCAACGGCGGAGAGGCGCTCGCTCACGTCGGCGGGCGAGTTGAACATCGATGCTCCTGTCGGGCGGGGGGCCGAACTTTATTCTAGCAGGGGCCAACAATAAGTCCGAATTGACGGGTTCTGTGGCGTTAAGAGAAATGGCGATAAACGGTCTTCTGCCTTATTGCAGTAATGGCCATGGCAAGAAGCGGATTGTGTCGGTTCGGCGGATGCGACATGAGGGGATTTCCCGCTTCGACTTCACAGTCACTCAGAGAGGAAAAAGCGATGCGTATCGCAGTAGCCGCCACCGGCCTGATCCTGCTCTCCGGATTCGGTCTCGCCTCCATGGCGACCTCCGTCGCGGCGCAGAGCCTGCCCGGCCGCGCGGTCCTCGCCGCCGATCCCGACGACGACTTCGGTCCCAGGCGCTTCGACGAGGACCTCGACGACGACCTCGGCAGGATGAACGGCCGCAAGGGCGGCCTCGGCAAGATCGACTTCGGCAAGGGAAACTTCGGCAAGATCGGCCACGACTTCAAGGGCAACCCCGGATTCAAGGGTGACCCCGGCTTCAAGGGCGGCCACGACTTCAAGGGCGACGGGTTCAAGGACGGCCACGACTTCAAGGGTGGCCACGGGTTCAAGGGCGGCCACGGCTGCGGTGGTGGCGGCGGCGGATGGTGGGGCGGCCCCCGCTGCGGCGGCTGGGGCCCGGGCTGGGGTCCCGGCCCCCACACCGGCGGCGGCGGCATGGCCAAGGCGACCGTCCGCAAGTGATGATCCGTCACGCAATCGGCCGCCACGCCCTGTGCGTGGCGGCCTCCCTCATGGCCCTGACCCTCACACCGGCGCCCGCGAACGCGGCCACCGGCAGGGCCGAGTCCCCCGACCCCTCCGGACCTCGCACGCCCAAGACCCCCGACCCCTCCGGGCCCCGCACGCCCAAGGCCTCCGACCCCGCGGGGCCTCGCACGTCCAAGGCCTCCGCCCCTTCCGGACCCGAGACTTCCGAACGCGCCCGTCCCGGAGCGCGCCAGGCGCCCGACGTGTCTCCGCCCAAGGCACCCACCCCACCCCAGTCACCCCACCCACCTGCGCCGTCGAGCCCGCCCAAGCCGGCCGCCCGCTCCAAGCCCATGACCCCGCCCGCGCCGCCCAGCCCGTCGAAGCCGGTCAGTCGTTCCAAGCCGGTGACCCCGCCCGCGTCGCTCAGCCCGCCCAAGCCGGTCGCCCGCTCGAAGCCGTCGGTTCCTCCTGCGCCGTCGAGCCCGCCCAAGCCGGTCAGTCGTTCCAAGCCGGTGACTTCGCCTGCGCCGCCCAGTCCGCCGAAGCCGGCCGCCCGCTCGAAGCCGTCGGTTCCTCCTGCGCCGTCGAGCCCGCCCAAGCAGGTCCGGACCCGCACACCAGGCCCGGGAAAGGCCGACACTCCGGGCCGGGCTGAGAGGCCCGGGCAGGCCCGTGCCGTCGCGCCCGCGCCAGTACGAGGCGAGCCGGTCTCCCGGCCGGTCAAGCAGGTCCACACTGCCGCGCCCGCGCCGGCGCGAGTGGAGACGACCCCCAGGCCGCCGCAGCAGGTCCGAGCCGACCGCGCCAGGCCCGGCGGTGCCGAAACCTCCACACCCCGCCGTGCTGAGACGTCCGAGCCCCGCCGTGCCGAGACCTCGGAGCCCCGCCGTGCCGAGACCCCCGCACCCCGTCGGGCTGAGACGTCCGAGCCCCGTCGGGCCGGGACATCGGAACCTCGCCGGGCTGAGACCTCCACACCCCGTCGGACCGAGACCCCCAGACCTGGCCGGGATGAGACGTCCGAGTCCCGTCGGGCCGGGACGTCCGAGGCTCGCCGGGCTGGAAGTCTCCAGGCCGCTCCGGCGGACGTGTCCGCCCGCGCCAGGCCGTTCCCGGTCAAGCCACCCCGGACGGCGGCTGTCGGGCCCACCGGAGCCAAAGGGATCGACTCGCCTCCCCTGAACCTCCAGATCCCCAGCCTCGACATCGCCGCCGCCGTCATGCGGGTCGGCGTCGACGAGGACGGCAGGATCGGCGCCCCGCCGCTCAGCGTCTCCGACAAGGTCGGCTGGTTCAAGATGGGGCCCAGGCCGGGCGCGCCCGGCGCGGCGGTGATGGTCGGGCACTACGACAACACCACGGGCCCGGCCGTCTTCTACCGGATCAGCGAGCTCACCCCCGGCAAACGCGTCTTCGTGACCCGCAAGGACGGGCGCCGGCTGCGCTTCGTCGTCACCAAGGTCGCCACCTATCCGAAGGACGAGTTCCCCGCGCGGGAGGTGTACGGCGATCCCGGCCATCCGGCCCTCCGGTTGATCACCTGCGCCGGGGCGTTCAACACGACCACGAGGCACTACCTCGACAACACGGTGGTCTTCGCCAAGCTCATCACCGGGCGGCGGGCGGCCGGACCGATGGACCGCCGCTGATTCGACCTGTGCCGTGAAGTCGGGTATGTTTCTTCCCGCAGGCGCCGCTAGCTCAGTTGGTTAGAGCAGCTGACTCTTAATCAGCGGGTCCGGGGTTCGAGTCCCTGGCGGCGCACAGCTGAAAATCTGGCCCGGCCTCCACACGGAGGCCGGGCCAGATTTGCGTTGAGGCCAGAATGAGCGCATCAGCGAGCAGAAGCTTCCCGTTCTTCCGTCGGCCTGCGACTTGTCTCCGTTTCCGGACGAGGACACTCTGGCGACGGATCTGGTTGTTCCGAGGTGGCCGGCGTCCAGCCTCGCGGATGAGACGGGCCACGGCCTCCGCGGTATGACGGGCGACCTGCGGAACGACCGTCACGTAGATATCGGCCATCAGCACGATGCTGGAATGACCGAGTTGGTCCTGGATGGACAATTTGCGCCAGCCTGAAGCGCGAGACTGGCTGCTCCATGTCGCAGATCATGCAGACGAATGGGCGGAAGTCCGCTTTTGACCGATCAACGTGCCGAAGGTTCGGGTCAGGACGTCGGGAGTCATCGGGCGGCCGCGTTGGGCGTTGAAGACGTAGCCACCGCCGTCTTCACCGAGGAGGGCGAGTTCGGCCTGCTGGTGGTCGCGGTGGCGGCGTAGTGCGGTGACGGTGGCGTGATCGAGCGCGATGGTGCAGCAGACAGACGGCGGCGTCGAGCGCGGCGCGCAGGGTGGCGTGCAGGCGGGTGAGCATGGTCGCCGAAGTGGGCGCGGGTGGCGGGATCGTGGCGGACATGCGCTGCACGTCGCGGATGGACAGGTCACGGAGCGGGATGCCGCCCAGATACGCGGATGAGTAGCTGTCGACGTGCGCGGTGTAGTTCCGTGGATGTGACCGGTGACGGGCAGGGCGACTCTCCGATCAAGATGGGGTAACGGTGAGTGAATCGTGGGGATGTTTGCGATGATGAAGGGGGCCGGGTCAGGTCGAGGGAGGTGAGGCTGGTGTCCTACAGTCCGAAGTTGGCGGCGGCGCTGTCGGGTGCCACGCTTCGCCAGCTCGCGCACTGGCGTAAGGCCAGTTCCGGCCGTGGCGCCGTGCTGGTGCCGGAGATCTCACCGGTACGGCCGGTGCTGTACTCGTTTCGGGACCTGGTCGCCTTGCGCACGTGTGTGAAGCTGCGCAATGACGCTTCCTTGCAGAAGATTCGCCGAGCGTTGGACACGCTCCGCGACGATCTGCAGGAGCGCGAGCATCTGTCGGCTTACCAGTTGGTGACCGACGGGTCGACGATCTTTCTGGTCGAGCAGGGGCAGGCCACCGACCTGGTGCATCGCAAGGCCAACGTCGTCATCCATGAACTGGTCGAGGTGCTGCGGCCGTTCTATCGTGATGGACGGCACATTCCGGATCTACTGCGTCCCCGGGAGCACGTCACGGTCGACCCCGCAGTCCGTGGCGGTATGCCGGTGATCGAAGGAACCCGCGTGCCGTACGACGAGATCGCGGCGCTGTTGCGGGACGGCGTTCTGGCCGAGCGGATCGCGGACTACTACCCGAGCGTGTCGGCCACCGCGGCCTTGGATGCGGCCGATTTCGCCGACTACGTCGACAGTTACGAACCCCCCAGGGAGCAGCGTGAGGCTGCTGCTGGATGAGAACGTCCCCCGTCCCTTGCAACAGGTTCTGACCAGCTTCGTGCTGAACCACCACATTGTCCATCTACTGGATCTTCCAGGTTGGTCGGGTACGCGGGATGAGACTTTGTATCCGCGCGCCGCGGCCGAGGGGTTCCATGTTGTTGTCACCAATGACGGCCGTCAGATGCAGCGACCTCGGGAAGTGGCCGCGATCGCGGCCTCTGGCCTGCACCGGATCGAATACCCGCACAAGCACCCGGGGCTGCTCGGGATGGGCGTCGCGATCGCGACGGTCACCGCGGGGTTGCCGAGTGCGCTGGCGTTGCTGGAAGAGGCCGGCGGACCGCGCTTGATCACGTTGCGAGGAGTCGATCCCACGGTGGCGAGTCGGCTTCAGACGATCGACCCTGCGATGAATCCGCCCAGGTTCTGGCCTATGTCTCTGTAGTCTGAGCGGACCGCCAGGCGTCCCGGATCTCGGGCCGGATCGCTCCACGCGAAGCAACGGGGAGCCCTCCGATCGAACGACGCGGACTTCGGTGACGGAGGGTCGTGGCTTGAGCGGAGAAGCAGGTGGCGTGACGCGCTTGTGGCATGACGGCTGCCGGGCGGGCTGTGATGGAGGAGCGCCTCCTCGCGGCACTGGTCGGTGACTTGCGGTGACCGGGTTGAGGGCGGTGGCTATCGCTGCTTGCGGCGCTTGCGGCGGACGTCGACGCCGCCCCAGAACGCGAACCCGGTGACCCTGATCCGCGGCGCGCCCGGTGCTCCGGCGCCGCTGGCGGCGTGGTCGAAGCCGCCCATGATGCCGATGCCGGTCACGTCGACGTCGGCGTCGTCGGGCACGACGATCTCGACCCCGCCCATCACGGCGAACGCCCTGATCGTGATCTCCCCGCCGGTCAGCACGGCCTCGCGCAGGTCGATCTTGCCGCCGCCCCAGAAGGCCACCGTGGTGAACAGCCGGGGCGCCCGCCAGATGCCTTTGCGGTGGTATCCGCCCATGACGGCGATCGCCACCCCGCTCTCCTTGCCCGGCGCCGTCGAGGCGGCGGGGGAGTGGACGGGGGTGGGCAGGTCGTGGGTGAGGAGGTCTAGCTCCGCGTAGGTCTTGGCGGAGTAGACCTGGTCGAGGCGCTCGTGGAACTCCTCCATGCCCAGCCGCCCGTCTCCCGCGGCGGCGCGGAGGATCTCGGCGGTGCGTTCGCGGTCGAGGTCGGCGGCGCGCATGTCCTGGGGGCCACGGTCGGGCAGGGGGCTGCTCATGGGTAAAGCGTAGACCGGTTTCACGTGGTGCGCGGGGTCGTGCGAAGCTGTCAGTGTCCCCAAGACCAGGAGGTCCTGATGGCTGAAACACCGGCGGAACCCGAGCCGATCGAGGCTCCCGAGGATGAGCTGAAGCGGAAGTTCCGCGAGGCGCTCGAGCGCAAGAACAACGCGCACGCAGACTCGGTCGCGGGCGGGCAGGGGAAAGGCCCCTCGAAGATTCACGGTGCCCACGGTCCCGCCTCGAACAAGCGGACCTTCCGTCGTAAGAGCGGCGGCTGACGCCACGACGTCGAAGGGAGGGTACGGCACCTGCCGTACCCTCCCTTCTTTTTCCCGCATTGTGGCGCTGAGCTGCGGTGATGCAGCTGGTGGGAGAATGTGAGAAACATTCTCAATAGCGCCTGGCGGAATAGCCTTGCCACTCTGGAGAGCTTTTTCGCTCCTCTAGCTATAAATATCCATAACCGCCGTCTTCTCCGTCTTTTTGGGGGCTCCTCCGCCTCCTACGCTGTCCCGGTCAGCGCGACGGTGAGGGAGGTCTCGTGCTGGGACTCGATGACTGCCTGGCCGAGGTCATGGCCATACCCGGAGCGCTCGACGCGATGGTGGTCGAGCACACGAGCGGCATGGCGGTGGTCGCGAACGGGAGCGAGGGCCTGGACGCCGAGCGCTCCGCGGCGGCGCTGAGCGAGGCACTGCGCCACACCACGGACGGGCTCGCCCAGACCTCCCCCGATGGAACGATCCGGATCGACGAGATGCTCGTCACCACCGACAAGGGCCACCATCTCGTGCGCCACGTGGTGACGCCGTTCGAGGGCCCGCTGGTCATCTACGTGCGGCTGGACAAGGAGCGGGCCAACCTCGCCTTGGCCCGCTACCGCCTGCAGGCCATCTCAGGACAGTTGACCTCGTGACATGCCGGCACTGGACACGCTGCTCGCCGGGCTGGCGAGAGAACGCTCGACGGGCGCCCTGCGGGTGGGGCGGGCCGGCGCGATCTTCATGGACGCCGGCCGGGTCACCTACATGGAGTGCGCGGACACGCCGAGGGCCGAGGACGTGCTGATGGCCAGCGGCAGGGTCTCGGCGCCCGCCCTGCGCAGGGCCCAGCGCGAGGGCGGCGCGCGCCTGGTCGACTACGGCATGCTCACCAAGGGCGAGCTGCAGCACTGCGTGCTCGGCGCGGTCCTCGACGCGGCGTACTTCCTCCTGCCGGTCACCGGGACCAGGCCCAAGTTCCGGCCCGGGGAGCGGCACTGGCTCGGCTCCCACTGGTTCTTCGAGGTCGAGGAGATCGTCCGCGAGTGCGCCAGGAGGCGGGCCCAGCTGGAGCGCGTCTGGCCGTCGGCGGACGTGGACACCGCCCCGGTCGCGCCGGTCAGGCGGCCGCCGGGCCACCGTGTCGTGCTGAGCGACCTGCAGTGGGAGATCCTCGTCCACGCCGACCGCGCGGCCACCCCCCTGGAGCTGGCCATGAGGCTCGGCCGGCCCGGCTACGCGACGCTGCTGGCCGTACGGCGGCTGGCGGCGGCGGGGCTGCTCACCCGTCCGGAGGGTACGGCGCCGCCGCTGCCGCGACGGGTCGACCGGGTTCCCGAGGCCGGGCCCCGCCACGACCCCGACGCTCCTGCTCTGCCCCTGGGGCCCGTGGTGACCGCGGACCCGACCGACGTGAACCTGCTGTTGCGGCTGAAGAAGGCGCTGGAGGAGCTGTCGTGAGGTTCCCCTCACTCAGAAGGAGGCCACCGGTGGAGCTGCGGGACGAGGTGCTGAAGGAGATGATCCTGTTGCGCGAGCGTACGCCCGACGTCAGCGGAAGCATCGCCTGCAGCGTGGACGGGCTGACCATCGCCAGCGACCTGACGGGCGGCAACGTCGAGCAGACCGCCGCGCTGTCGGCGGCGCTGCTGGCCCTCAGCAGACGCATGGCCGTCATGGCCGGCAAGGGTGCCCTGGAGGAGACCCTCATCTCGGGCAGCGCGGGCTTCGCCGCCTTCTACACGGCCGGCCCCACGATCGTCCTCACAGTCCTGGCCGAGCCCGGCACCAATCTCGGGCTGCTGCGGCTGGAGGGTCGCAAGACGGCGGCGAGCGTCGCCGCCATCGCATCGCGAAAGTGACTCGCATTCACACGGAGGAAACGCATGGCCAGCATGGACGTCTCGCTCAAGGAGATGATGGCGATCGACGGCGCGCTCGGGGCCGTCGTGGTCGACTACGGCAGCGGCATGGCGCTCGGCGCCCTCGGCGGCTCCAAGGACCTGGACCTGCAGGTGGCCGCCGCGGGCAACACCGAGGTCGTCAAGGCGAAGATGCGCACGATGGAGTCGCTCGGCCTCAAGGAGGTCATCGAGGACATCCTCATCACGCTGACCGGTCAGTACCACATCATCAGGCCGATGACCGGCAGGGGCGGCAAGGGACTCTTCCTTTACCTGGCGCTGGACCGCACCAGGGCGAACCTGGCGCTGGCGCGCCACCAGCTGCGCGGCATCGAGGAGAAGCTCGAGGTCTGACGGACCACGCCCCGTGTCCGCGGCGCGGCGGGCACGGGGCGTGCCGTACGACCGGCCCGCGCCTTCTTCAGCCGTGTGTACTCCGGCTTTACCCCGGCGCCGCTGCCGATTTCATGATTTTTATCCCCTTGATCGGCTTTCCTGCCGCGCCCGCGCAACCCGTTGTTTTTCAGGGGTTTCCGCGCTCTCCGCGCCTGCTGAATCGTGACGATAAAGGGTAGATCCTCTTTCCGATTCATGGGTTTGCTTTTGCCTTTGGGGTGATTTGCCCATAGAGTCCTTTGCGTTACCGAGCGGTGACCGTGCTCTTCACCAGGGAAGAGTCGGCCGGTCGGCGCCGAATCCCGCGACTGCGGGAACCGGGGACCCATCTCTTTGGGGTGAATCCGGCCTCGTGCCGGTAGGGCATCTCCACGCCCGAACCCGTCAGCTAACCCGGTAGGCGAGATGGAGAGGACACCACCCTTGTACGACAGCCCCCCGAACTGAGCGGCGCTTCCCCCCCGCTTCCTTTCGCGCTCTGTCTTTTCGCGTAGCGACTGCTAGGCCCATGCCCGGCTACGCCTTTGCCTGATCTTCATGTGAGCGCGGATTTCCTATCCCTCGCACAAAGGACTTTCATGACCCGCCGCTTTGGCATGCGCGCTTCCGCCCTGCTCGTCACCACCGCCCTCGCCGTCGGTTCCGGCGCCGCCGCCGCTCTCGCCGAGCCCACGGAGCCTGACCTCGCCCGGACCACCCAGCAGCGGACCCTCCTCCAGGGAGGCACCACCGCCTCCTACTTCTGGGACGACTCCTCCGGCCGCGCCGGCGACACCGGCCTGCCCGCGAGCGGCATCTCGATGCGCAAGGGCCTGGCAGCCAGCCCGAGCTGGCCCCTCATGACCGAAGGCTACGTCGTCTACAAGGGTAAGAAGGCCCCCTTCTTCGTGGGTGACCGTGGTCCTGGCGTGCCCTCCAGCAGCGGCGTCATGCTCGACCTCGACGCCAAGACCTTCGCCTACCTCACCGGCGGCGAGTTCAACTCCGACACGCTGATGGTGAACGGCAACGGCGGTCAGGGCCACATCAAGGTCCAGTACGTCATCACCAAGTGGGGTGACGGCGTGGGCAAGAAGAACCACCCCGTCGCCTTCTCCACCGGCGCGTGGGGTCGTATGGACCACAACCCGGCCAAGCCGCCGGTCGACTACCTGGCCCTGGCCGAGAAGAAGAAGGCCGAGGCCGCCAAGAAGGCGCAGGCCGCCAAGAAGGCCGAGCTGGTCGCCGCCCGTGAGGCGGACGAGCAGGAGTCCAAGGGGACGACGGCCGCCGCCGCGTCGGTCAGGCCCGCCTCCTTCGACGGTCCGGTGCGCACCACCGCCGCCCGGACCGCGACCGAGGACGACAGCCACACCGGCACCGCGCTGGCCCTCATCGGCGGTCTCGCGCTCGTCGGCGGCGTCGGCTACCTGGGCCGCGGCCACCTGCGCAAGGTCGTCTCCCGCTGATCTCCCCCTTGTCGTCATGCGAAACAGAATGAGATTCTGCTTCGCATGACGCTCATGGCGCGCGCCAACGGCATCGACATCGCCTACGACCCCATCGGCGACCCCCAAGACCGGCCCCTTCTGCTGATCATGGGGCTCGGCTCCCAGCTCGTCCACTGGGACGACGAGTTCTGCGAACTGCTCTCCAGGAGGGGCCACCACGTCGTCCGCTTCGACAACCGCGACGTGGGGCTCTCCACCCACTTCCGTGAGGCGGGCGTGCCCGACCTCACCCCCGGCGCGGCGGCGCCGTACCTGCTGAGCGACATGGCCGGCGACGCGGCGGGCCTGATGGACGCGCTCGGCTGGCCCGCCGCGCACGTGGTGGGCATCTCGATGGGCGGCATGATCGCCCAGGCGCTCGCCATCGGGCACCCCGGCAGGGTGCTGACGCTGACCTCCATCATGTCGACGCCCAGCCCCGAGGCCGGGCCGCCCACCCCCGAGGCGATGGCCGCGCTGTTCGGCCCGCCCGCCGCCGACCGGCAGGGCGCGATCGAGCGGGCCCTGGAGGTCTGGTCGGTGATCGGCTCGCCCGGCTACCCCCTCGACCGCGAGCGCGTCGCCCGGCTGGCGGGCCTGGCCTTCGACCGCGACCACGATCCCGCCGGGACCACCAGGCAACTGGCCGCGATCCTCGCCTCAGGCGACCGTAGCGAGGGGTTGGCGGGCGTGCGGGTGCCCACCCTGGTGGTCCACGGCGAGGCCGACCCGCTGGTCCAGGTCTCCGGCGGCCGGGCCACCGCCGCCGCGATCCCCGGCGCGCGGCTGATGACCTTCGAGGGCATGGGCCACGACCTGCCCCGCCCGCTGTGGGAGCAGGTCATGGACGCGATCACAGATCTTCAAGCGCGCTCCGCAGCCGCCGCAGCAGGCTGAGGTCCGCCGGTTCGTGCCGCATCTCGGTGCCGGGCGGCGCGGGGACCCGCTTGGGCAGCGCGGGCGCCCTCCTGGGCTTGACGAGCAGGTCGGCCGCCGCCAGTTCCCGTACGGCGAGCAGCACCGTGTAGGCCGTGGTGTCCAGCCGCCTGGCCAGTTGCAGCGGTGTCGCGGTGCCGTCGGCGTGGACCAGCACCTCCCACTGCCGGGCGCTCAGCGTGACGCGATCGCCCGGCAGGCGGGAGACCGGGACCACGGGCGCGGCGTCGAGCTCGTCCGACGGCCAGACCTCGTCCAGCCGGGTGCTCCTGCGGACGCATTCGGCGATGAGCTCGTCGACCTCGAAGTGCCAGTGCGGGCCCAGCCAGTGGCGCTCGCTCGGCTGGAAGGTGGGCCGGGCGGCGTCGGTGCCGAAGAGCACGAGCGCGGCGTCGAGCACCGCCCTGCGCAGCTGCTCGGCCAGTTCGTCGCGGCTCAGCAGACCTTCGCCGAACAGCGGCTCGCCGCCCTCGCGCCGGGTCACCGCCCGGTCCACGTCGGCCGGGCTCACCCGCCCGCCGCCGGTGAGCAGCTCCTCGATGCCGGGCGTCTCGGCGCTCTCCATGTAGGTCACCTTGCCCTCGAGCAGGTAGACCACCCCGGAGCCGCCCACGCGCAGGGCGCCGGACGAGCACACCCCCGCCAGCCCGGTGAGGAGGCTTTCCAGCGGACGCACCGAGTCAGGCTATGAAGGCGCGGGCCGTACGGGAAGAGACCGGTGGTGGATATCTTCATCCCGGGCGGAGAAAGTTTTCTCCGGGGAGTAAGGATCACACCGCGTGATCGGCTGCCTCCCTGCTGTTGAGGATGAGGTGGACGTTCCTCTCCGCCCAGCGGGTGACCTCGGCGAGCGGCTGGTGCAGCGAGTGGCCCAGGTCGGTGAGCGTGTACTCCACCCTGGGCGGCACCTCGGCGTAGACCTTCCTGGTCAGCAGCCCGTCGTACTCCATGGCCCGCAGTGTCTGGGTCAGCACCTTCGGGGTGACGCCGCCGATGCGATCGCGCAGCTCGGTGAAGCGCATCGGCCCGCGGGACAGGCTCAGCAGGACGAGGACCGACCACTTGTCGCCGATGCGGTCGAGGACCAGCCGGGTCGGGCAGTTGGGGTCGAAGGCGTCGCCAGTATCCATAAGGTACCTATAGCACGATGAAGTAACCAGTATCCAATGGATACTATCGATGTCATGAAGAAGATCCTGGTTTTCGGCGCCACCGGCATGATCGGTCAGCGCATCGTCACCGAACTCGTCAACCGCGGCTACGACGTCACCGGAGTGAGCAGGTCGGGCCCGGTCAAGGGCGACGTCACGCAGGCGGCCGAGCTCGCCGCCGGCCACGACGTGGTGATCTCGGCGATCGCCCCGCCGCGCGACGGCACCGAGCCCGAGGCGCCCTTCCTCGCCGCCACCAGGGCCCTGATCGACGGTGTCCGCGAGGCCGGCGTCCGGCGCCTGATCACCGTGGGCGGCGCCGGCGGCCTCGAGGTGGCGCCCGGCCTCGACCTCGTCGACACGCCCGACTTCCCGCAGATCTACAAGAAGGAGGCGCTGTCCCAGCGGGCCGCGCTCGGGCTCTACCGGGAGGTCACCGACCTCGACTGGACCTACGTCGCCCCCGCCGCGATCATCCAGCCGGGGGAGCGCACCGGCACCTTCCGCCTCGGCGGCGACCGGCTGCTCGCCGACGAGCAGGGCAACAGCGTCATCAGCGCTGAGGACTACGCCGTGGCCGTCGCCGACGAGATCGAGAAGGCCGAGCACGTGCGGCGCAGGTTCACCGTCGCCTACTGATGAAAAACGTGGCCGCTGGACTGCCGATACGGCGCTGACCTGCGAAAAGAGCGGCTCGGCAGTCTGATGGCCACGTTTCTCATCAGTACTGAGGCTCGTCGGGCAGCAACGCCTTCTCGTCGGGCTTGTGGACCAGGACGGTCTCGACGTACGAACGGACGGCGGCCGGGAGCCCCATGTCGCTCCCGGCCTTCTCCGACAGGAACCAGCGGTGGTCGAGCACCTCGTGGAAGAGCTGCGCGGGCTCCAGCTTGCGCCGCAACTCGTCGGGAATGGCCTCTATCGTCGGCTGGAAGACCTCGGCCAGCCACCTGTGGGCCACGATCGCCTCGTCCTCGTGGCGCAGGCCCTTGGCCACGCGGAAGCCGTCGAGATCGTTCAGCAGCCGCCGGGCCTGGTTCTCCTCGGTGTCGAGCCCGGTCAGGCGCAGCAGCCTGCGCTGGTGGTGACCGGCGTCCACGACCTTGGGCCGGACGATCAGCCGCCCGGTGCCGACCTTGCGGCGCACCATCATCTCGGCCACGTCGAAGCCGAGCAGGTTGAGCCGGCGGATGCGGTTCTCCACCTTGTGCCAGTCGACCTCCTCGATGATCTCGTCCTGGGTGATCTCCTCCCAGAGCCGGTGGTAGCGCGAGGTGATCTGCTCGGCGGTGTCGTACGGGTCGATCGACGGGTGCAGCAACCCACCCGCCTCCAGGTCGAGCATCTCGCCGAACAGATTGGTGTAGGCGACCTCGATGTCCTGTAGCCGCTGACCCTCGCTGATCATCGGGTGCATCTCGCCGGTCTCCGCGTCGACCAGGTAGGCGGCGAAGGCGCCCGCGTCCCTGCGGAACAGCGTGTTCGACAGCGAGCAGTCGCCCCAGTAGAAGCCGTTGAGGTGCAGCCGCACCAGCAGCACGGCCAGCGCGTCGAGCAGCCTGGTGAGCGTGTCGGGGCGCAGCGTCCCCGACATGACGGCCCGGTAGGGCAGCGAGAACTGCAGGTGCCGGGTGATGAGCGCGGAATCGAGCCCCTCATCCCTGCCCGTCACGTACGCCACGGGCTCGACGGCCGGAGCGTCGAGCCTGGCCAGGTCCCACAGCAGCCTGTACTCCCGCTTGGCGTACCGCTCGCTGATCTCCTTGATCGCGTACACCTTCCCGCCCAGCCGGGCGAAGCGCACGACATGGCGGGAGATGCCGCGCGGCAGGTCCACCAGGTGACGGGCGGGCCACTCCGCGAGCGGCAGCTCCCACGGGAGTCTGATGAGGTCGGGGTCGCCGAGGGCGCCGGTGATCTGTAGCGGCATTTGACCAGGATATGGTGCGAGCGTGGACGAGTTTCTGACCTGGTACTTCAACCGTAACCCCGTCTCCGCCACCCTTCTCGGCGCCGAGGGCCACGACCGGACGCTCGGCGACTACACCGAGCAGGGCCTGCTCGCCTACGAGCGCGAGCAGGCGGCGTGGCTCGAACGGCTCGCGACGTGGGAGACCCCCACGCTCGACGACGAGATCGACCGCGACCTGGCCGCCTCCCACCTGCGCGGCGAGCTGGCGCTGGCCACCTGGCCGTGGTGGCGCCGCGACCCCACCGCCTACCTCGGCGGGATCTTCTCCTCGCTGTTCGTGCCGTTCCAGCGCGCGCTCAAGCCCGAGCACGAGCTGGTCGAGGCCGCGGTGGCGCAGCTCGGCGAGGTGCCGGGCGTGCTGGCGGCCTGCCGTACCAACCTCGACCCCGACCTGGCCTCCGACCTGCAGGTGCAGCGCGCCCTCGGCCAGGCGCGCACGGCCAGGGGGCTGGTCACCCGCACCATCCCCGCGATGATCGCCGACGAGGCGGCGCGCGCCAGGTTCCTCGCGGCGGCCGAGCCCGCCGCCGACGCCTTCGACGCCTTCGTCACCTTCCTGGAGAACTTCACCGCGGGCGGCACCTGGCGCATGGGGGAGAAGCTCTACTCCACGCTGCTGACCGAGAAGGAGCTGCTCGGGTACGGCGCCGCGGGGCTGCACGAGCGCGGCAGGCAGCAGGTCGCGCTGCTGGACGGCCAGATGCAGGAGGCGGCGCGCAGGTTCGACGGTTCCGCCGACTGGCGCGCCGCGCTGGCGATCCTCGCCGACGACCACCCGCCGACCCTGGAGGCCATGCGCGCCGAGTACGAGGCGGAGACCCAGAGGGCCAGGGAGTTCGTGCGCGAGCGCGATCTCGTCACCTTCCCCGAAGGCGAGGAGTGCCTGGTCCTGCCGTCGGCGGAGTACAACAGGCCGATCCTGTCCGTCGCCCACTACATCGCGCCGCCGCCGCTGACCAGCTCGCGGCGCGGCTACTTCTTCGTGCCCTACACCCCCGACGGCTTCACCGACGAGCAGGTACGGCAGCGCCTGCGCACCAACAGCCGCTTCCAGATGCCCGCGATCTCCGTGCACGAGGCCTACCCGGGACACCACTGGCACCTGGCGCACAAGGCGGGCAACCCCAGGACCATCCGCAAGGTGTTCAGCACGCCCTACTTCAACGAGGGCTGGGGCCTCTACGTCGAGAAGATGATCAATGAGCAGGGGTACTTCGACACCCCGGCCACCGAGCTGGGCTTCCTCGACGCGCGCATCTTCCGCGCCGCCCGCATGGTCGTCGACACCGCCCTCCACTGCGAGGACATGTCGATCGCCGACGCCGAGGCGTACATGCTGGCCAACTCCTCGCTCTCGCCCGAGACGGCCAAGGGCGAGGTCAACCGCTACTGCGCCTGGCCCACGCAGGCGCCCTCCTACCTGACGGGCGCGCTGGAGATCGACCGGATCAGTGGCGCGTTCACCGGCTCGCTGAAGGAGTTCCACGACCGGATCGCCGGCTCGGGCAGCCTGCCGCTCGGACTGGCGGAGAAGGCCGCGCTCGGACGGGCGTGAGGCGACGGCGGCGGTCACGGCGAGCCCGTGACCGCCGCTCCCGTCGGCGAGGGCGGCGCGGGACCGCCGTCCGTGCCGGTGAGCGCGGCCCGTGACCGCAGGGTCCGTCAGCGAGGGCGGCGCGGGAACGTCGGGGGGTTGAGCGAGCGCTCGACCACCGCCGCGAGCTGCTCGTCGGTGAGCACCACGGGCTTGCCGACCGACAGCCCGCGCACGTAGACCTCGCACAGCCACTCCAGCAGCCGGGCCGCCTCGAAGGCCTGCTCCATCGTGGCGCCGATGGTCACCCCTCCGTGGTTGGCCATCAGCGCCGCCTGCCTGCCCTCCATCGCGGCCCTGATGTTGGCGGCCAGCTCGGGCGTGCCGTAGGTGGCGTACTCGGCGACCTTCACCGCGCCGCCCAGCAGCAGCGCGTTGTAGTGGACGGGCGGCAGCTCGGTCATCGTGGTCGCCACCACGGTCCCGAACACCGAGTGCGTGTGCACGACGGCCCGCGCCGCGGTCGAGTCGTAGATCGCCAGATGCATGGGCGTCTCGGACGACGGCTGCAGGTCACCCTCCACCAGGTGACCCTCGACGTCCACGACCGGGCACATCTCCGGGGTCAGCCGGTCGAGCGCGGCACCCGCGGGGGTGACCGCCACCAGATCGCCGTCGCGGGCGCTCAGGTTGCCCGACGTGCCGAGCACCAGGCCGAGCTCGACGGCTCGCCTGCCGTACTCGCAGATCTCCCGCCTGAGGAGGTCGACGGCGCTCACAATGCCTCCAGCGTCGTGATCATGATGCGCTCCATCTCGGCCCGGCCCAGTTGATCAGGGTAGAGCAGCGCCCGCAGGCTCAGCCCGTCGACCAGGGCCAGCAGCCGCTCCGCGGCCACGTCGAGGTCGCCGTCCGCGCCGATCTCTCCCGCCTCGCGCGCCTGCTCCAGCAGAAGCCGTACGGCGGCGCGCAGCTCGGCCGCTTCGGCGCGCTGCACCTCGGCCAGCCGGTCCACCGCCAGGCTCCGGCTCCAGAAGCTGATCTCGAGCCGCGTCTCCTGGTCGCGCTCGTCGTCGAGGGGCAGGTTGTCCAGCAGCACCTCGCGCAGCGCCGCCAGGCCGGTCAGGCCCTCGACCCGGCGGGTGATGCGCTCGCGGATGCGCTGGTGCGAGTGGCGCAGCGCCGACAGCAGGATCTCGTCCTTGTCGGTGAAGTAGTGGCCGAGCACGCCGTTGGACAGCCCCGCCTCCTTCGCGATGGCGCGGCTGGTGGCGGCGTCGATCCCGTCGCGCACGATGACGGTGCTCGCGGCGGACAGCACCTCGCGGCGGCGCTCGTCGTGGTCAACGATCTTCGGCATGCCTCCAGCATATTGACTTTTTAGTCGGACGTCTGTCTACTACCGGCCATGACCGTTGTGACCGTCGGTGTGCACATCGTGGACGTCCTGACCCGGCCGGTCGAGGCCATCCCCACCGGACAGGACACCGTCCTGGTCGACCAGATCCGTCTCACGGCCGCGGGCTCGGCCGCCGGCACCGCCGTCGACCTGGTGAAGCTCGGCAACGAGGTCATCTCCATGGGCGCGATCGGCGACGACGAGCTGGGCGACTTCCTCCTCATGATCATGGCGAGGCACGGCGTGGACGTGTCGGGGCTCGCCCGCCGTACGGGGGAGCAGACCGCCGCCTCCATCCTGCCCATCAGGCCGGACGGCGGCCGGCCCAGCTTCCACGTGCCGGGCGCCAACCTGAGCATCACCCTCGCCGACCTCGACCTCGAGGTGCTGCGCCGCGCGCGGGCCGTCCACCTGGGCGGCATGGACGTCACCTTCGCGCTGGGCGAGCCCGCCTTCTTCGCCCTCCTCGACGAGCTGCGGCAGGGCGGCACCGTCGTCACCATGGACCTGCTGTCCGAGCTGCCCGACCTGCTGGCCATGGCGCGGGCGTTCGTGCCGCACGTCGACTACGTGCTGCCCAACGCCGCCCAGGCCCTCGCCATGACCGGCGCCGGCACCGTCGAGGCCGCCGCCGCGGCGCTCCTGGCCGACGGGGCCACCGGCGTGCTGGTGACGCTCGGGGCGGAGGGCAGCCTGGTCGTCACCGCCGACGGCGCGACCCGCGTCCCTGCCCTGCCCGTGGAGGTCAGCGACACCACGGGATGCGGCGACGCCTACTGCGCCGGGTTCCTCACCGGCCTCCTGCACGGCCAGGACGTCCCCACCGCCGCCCGCTGGGGCACGGCCGCCGCCGCCCGCGTCGCCACCGGCCTCGGCTCCGACGCCGGGCTCACCGACCTCGACTCGACCCTGAAAGGACTGTCGTGAAGGACGCCGAGCTGCGCAAGCGCGCCCAGCAGGTCATCCCCGGCGGCATGTACGGCCACCTCAACGCCGCCATCTTCGCCCCCGGCTACCCCCAGTTCTTCGCCCGCGCCGAAGGCTGCCGGCAGTGGGACGTGGACGGCCGCGAGTACGTCGACCTCATGTGCTCGTGGGGCCCGGTCGTGCTGGGCCACCGGCATCCCGCCGTCGAGTCGGCCGCCGCCCGCCAGCTCGCCCTCGGCGACTGCCTCAACGGCCCCGGCCCCGTCATGGTCGAGCTGGCCGAACTGCTCGTCGACACCATCCCGAGCGCCGACTGGGCGATGTTCTCCAAGAACGGCACCGACGCCACCACCCAGGCGCTCATGGTGGCCCGCGCGGCGACCGGCCGTACCAAGGTGCTGATGGCGCACGGCGCCTACCACGGCGCCGACCCCTGGTGCACGCCCTCGCCCGCCGGCACGACGCCCAACGAGCGGGCCGACCTGGTCGAGTTCACCTACAACTCGCTGGAGTCGCTGGAGGCCGCCGCCGCCACCGTCGACGGTGACGTGGCCGCGATCATCGTCACCCCGTTCAAGCACGACTCCTTCGAGGACCAGGAACTCGTCGAGCCCGCCTTCGCCCGCGGCGCCCGCGCCCTCGCCGACCGCCTCGGCGCCGCCCTGGTCATCGACGACGTGCGGGCCGGCTTCCGCATCGACCTGCGCGGCTCGTGGGAGCAGTACGGCGTCCGCCCCGACCTGACGGCCTGGTCGAAGGCCATGGGCAACGGCTACCCGATCGCCGCCGTCACCGGCACCGACGCGCTGCGCGGGCCCGCCCAGACGCTGTACTCCACCGGCTCGTTCTGGTTCTCGGCGGTCGCGATGGCCGCCGCGAAGGCGACGATCGAGACGTTGCGCGACACCGACGGCATCGCGACCATGGTCACGTCGGGGACCCTGCTGCGCGAGGGCCTGTACGCCCAGGCCGGCGCCCACGGCTTCACCGTCAACCAGACCGGGCCCGTGACCATCCCGTGGCTGAGCTTCGAGGGCGACGCCGACCTGTCGGTGGCGGTGCACTGGAGCGACGCCTGCCTGCGCAACGGCGTCTACCTGCACCCGTGGCACAACTGGTTCATGTCGGCGGCCCACACCGAGGCCGACGTGGCCCGCGCCCTGGAGGGCACCGACCGGGCCTTCGCCGAGACCCGCGCCCACTTCGGCGGCTGACGACCCGGCGCGGGGCGGCCCTCCCCGGCCGCCCCGCGCAACCCGCCACCCGCACCGCCGCCCCGCGCGCACCCCCCATGCAACCCGCACGCCGCACCCCCGCCCCCGCGCAAGCCGCACCGGGTAACGCGCACCCCCGCCCCCGCCCCCGCCCCCGCACCCCGCGCGACCTTTCGCTTCTGGGGCGTCGCCAGGCCGCGCCCGAAAGGACCCCGCAGGTCGCCACCGCACGGGCCCCTTCGTGCACCGCTCTTGAGCGCGCGCCGTCCGCCATGGTGGCTGCCCCGTCGGGCCGGTGTCCCAGGACGGACGCCTCCGGTGACCGGTGGGCCGGCCCACAAGAGGCCTGGCCGGCTGTCGAAGATCGTCCCGACACCCTTGCCGTCCATGCCGTTGTCGAGGATGCTGGCAACCCCGCCGCCCTGCCGTACGCCCTCGATCGCGGATGCTGCCCCCGCCCCCGGAAATCACGGTGTGGCCTCTCAAGGTCACAGCTGCGTCTCGAGGTCTTGACCCAGGTCGCCGGCCGTCCGTACCTTCAGGCAAACGTTTAGGAAACTTTCCTAATTGATCCACGGGAGACCTCATGACCCACCCGGGAGAGATCACCAGGCGCCAGCTCCTGCGCCGGATCGGCATCACCGCTCTCGCCGCAGGCCCCGGCGCGGGCCTCCTGTCCGCCTGCGCGACCGGCGGCGGCGCCGAGCCCGCCGCGTCGGCCGGTGCGAGCGCGGCCGCCTCCAACCTGGTGTCGGCCGCCAACCCGCTGGGCGTGGACGCCAAGAAGCCTCTCGAAGTGGTCATCTTCAGCGGCGGTTACGGCGACTCCTACGCCAAGGACATCCACGAGGGCCTCTACGTCAAGGCGCACGCCGGCGCCCAGATCAAGCACGTCGGCACCCAGAACATCGGCACCCAGCTGCGTCCCCGCTTCCTCAGCGGCGAGGTGCCCGACGTGGTCAACAACTCCGGACCCGAGGCGCTCGACCTGGCCGCCCTCGCCGCGGAGGGACATCTGGCCGACCTGACCGCGCTGTGGGACGCCCCGTCGGTCGACGACCCGAACAAGAAGGTCCGCGACACCATCACCCCCGCGGCCATCGAGAACGCCAAGCTCAACGGCCAGGACCTGGTGCTGAACTACACGGTGTCGCACCGCGCCCTCTGGTACGACGCCAAGCTCTTCGCCGAGAAGGGCTGGACGCTGCCGACCACCTGGGAGGAGTTCAAGGCGCTCGGCGAGACGGCGAAGAAGGAAGGCATCGTCCTGTTCGCCTACCCGGGCCAGAAGGGTCCGTACTACCAGCTCTGGAACATGCTTTACACCGCCGCCAAGATCGGCGGGAACCAGGTCATCATCGACATAGACAACCTCGTCGACAACGCGTGGAAGTCCCCGGCGGTCAAGGCGTCGGTCACCGCGTGGCTGGAGATCCAGACGGCCTACGGCGACAAGGCCTACCTGGGCCTCGACCACACCCAGACGCAGATCAAGCACCTGCAGCACAAGGTGCTGTTCTACCCGTGCGGCTCCTGGCTCGAGAACGAGATGGCCAAGGACAAGCCCAAGACCTTCGAGTACGCCATCGCGCCCTTCCCGAGCGTGACCGCCTCCGACAAGATGCCCTACGGGGCGATCCAGGTCGGCGTGGGCGAGAACTTCGTCGTCGCCGCCAAGGGCAAGAACCCGCAGGGCGGCCTGGAGTACTTCCGCCTCATGCTCTCCAAGGAAGGCGCGAGGGGCTTCACCGAGAAGACCAAGAACCTCACCGTCGTCAACGGCGCCGCGGAGGGCCTCGACCTGACCCCCGGCCTGGTCAGCGCGGCGAAGGCGCAGGACGCCGCGGGCCAGGACATCATCACCGACGCGCGCTTCGAGGGCTGGTACAAGCAGCTGTTCGACTACGCCTGGCAGCAGCAGAACACGCTGATGGCCGGTCGGCTGACCGTCGACGAGTACCTGGACCGGGTCCAGAAGAAGGCCGACGCGGTCAAGGCCGACTCCTCCATCGCGAAGCAGACGAGGAACGTCTAGGACTCATGGGCACGGAGCGAACCCGACGTGGCGAGAGAGGAGCGGTGGGCGGCCAATGAACACGGAGCGGTTGCGCAAGTACGGGTTCGTCGCCGGGTTCCTCGTCGTCCCCCTGGCCCTCTACCTGGTCTTCGTGATCAGTCCGTACATCCAGGCGTTCCAGCTCTCGCTGACGAACTGGAACGGCTACCAGCGGAACCCGGCCTACATCGGCCTGGCCAACTTCGGCCGGCTGTTCGACGACGAGATCTTCTGGCAGGCGATACGCAACCACGCGGTGATCCTGCTCGTGCTGCCGCTCGTGACGATCGCCCTCGCGCTGCTGTTCGCCTTCCTGATCAACCTGGGCGGCGGGTCGCGCGGGGCGGGCATGAGGGGGGTGTGGGGGTCGACCTTCTACAAGGTGGTCTTCTTCGCCCCCCAGGTCCTCGCGGTCGCCGTCGTCGGCGTGCTCTGGAAGGCGATCTACCGGCCGGACGAGAGCGGCGTCGTCAACGGCGCGTTGATCAAGATGGGCGTCGACCCCGTCGGCTGGCTCACCGAGCCCAGCCTGGCCCTCTGGTCCCTGCTGGCGGTGATGATCTGGCAGGCGGTCGGCTTCTACGTGGTGCTGTTCTCCGCCGGCATGGCGGCCATCCCGAAGGACTACTTCGAGGCCGCCG
Source organism: Nonomuraea sp. NPDC003727 (assembly GCF_053586935.1). Lineage (NCBI taxonomy): Bacteria > Bacillati > Actinomycetota > Actinomycetes > Streptosporangiales > Streptosporangiaceae > Nonomuraea > Nonomuraea sp. NPDC003727. Next base: position 684,217 of record NZ_JBSFNE010000002.1, on the reverse strand, counting down.
CGCTCGACGGGGCCGGCCGCCTGCGGCTGTTCTTCTCCATCACGCTGCCGCTGCTGCGCGACACCATCCAGGTCGGCTGGGTCTATCTCGGGATCGCCGCGTTCGACTGCTTCGCGCTCGTCCAGGTGCTGTCGGTGGACGCGGGCGGCCCTGACGGCGCCACCACCGTGCTTCCCGTGGAGATCTACAAGACCGCCTTCTCCTACAACAAGGTCGGCTACGCCTCCGCGATGGGCGTCGCGCTGTTCTTCCTGACCATCACCTTCGCGGTGCTGACCCTGCGCGTCTCCAGGCGCGAGAAGATCGAGCTCTGACATGCCGAACCAGACCGTGCAGGAGCCGATGCGCTCGTCGCAGGCCCGCCCCTCGACGTCTGCCCGCCAGGCCGTCCGCGGCGGGCGCAACGTCTTCAGCGCGCTTTCGCACCTCGCGCTCGCCATCTGGGCCCTGCTGATCATCCTGCCGCTGCTGTGGACGTTCCTGGCGGCCTTCAAGAACAACACCGAGATCTTCGGCGACGCGCTCCAGCTCCCCGGCGCGGTGCGCTGGGACAACTGGGCGCGGGCGTGGGACAAGGCCCGCGTCGGCACCTACATGATCAACACCGCCATCGTGGTGTTCTTCGGTACGGCGGGCACCATGCTGTTCGGCTCCATGGCCGCCTACGTCCTGGCCCGCTACACCTTCCCCGGCCGGCGCCTGATCTACCTGCTGTTCGTGGCGGGCATGGCCTTCCCCGTGTTCCTTGCCATCGGCCCGCTGTTCTTCATCGTCAAGCAGTTCGGCCTGCTCGACTCGCACGTCGGCCTGGTCATCGTCTACATCGCCTACTCGCTGCCCTTCACGGTCTTCTTCCTCGCGGCGTTCTTCAGGACGCTGCCCGAGGCCGTCGCCGAGGCCGCGCGGATCGACGGCGCCTCGCACACCCGCACGTTCTTCCAGGTCATGCTGCCGATGGCCAGGCCGGGCATCGTCAGCATCACGATCTTCAACGTGCTGGGCCAGTGGAACCAGTACCTGCTGCCGCTGGCGCTGGTGCCGGGCGACAAGGAGAAGTGGGTCATCACGCAGGGGATCGCGGACATCTCCACCATCGCGGGCTACGAGGCCGACTGGCCCGCCCTGTTCGCCGCCCTGAACCTGGCGATCATCCCGGTCCTGGTGATCTACATCATCTTCCAGCGCCAGATCCAGTCGGGGCTCGGGGCGGGCGCCCTGAAGTAACGTGGCCCGTATGAGCGACTGGAAGCAAGAGGGGGAGGTGCTCCGGCGCAGCATCGTCGCGCCGGACTTCCCCACGGCCATCCGCATCGTCGACGCGATCGCGGTCAAGGCCGAGGAACTCAACCACCACCCCGACATCGACATCCGCTGGCGGACCCTGCATCTCGCGCTGACCACGCACGACGCGGGCCATCTCACCGAACTCGACCATACTCTGGCGGCCATCATCGACGACATCGCTCGCGAACACGGCGCGTAAGCGTATGACTACTCAGTAGAGTGGGCCTCCGCCGCTCGCTTCTGGAGAGTTCGTCATGCGCCTGCCAGCACTCCTTCTCGCCCTGCTGACCGCCGGGGCCTGTGCCGCGCCCACCACCGCCGTCGCGCCGACGCCGACGCCCCAGATCGGGGTGCGGCTGTCCGGCGGCGGCGAGTTCGGCGCCAAGGACCCCTCGGCCATCGTCTACAACACCAAGCTGGTGCCCGAGGGGGCGAAGGCCAGCGTCACGGTCGAGTCGGCCGACGGGCAGACCCGGTCGTCCTTCGTCGCGGAGGGGCTGCTGCCCAACCGGGCCTACGGCGTGCACCTGCACGCCAACCCGTGCGGGTCCAAGCCGGACGACTCGGGCCCGCACTTCCAGCACACCCACGGCACCGTCAACGCGTCCAACGAGGTGTGGCTCGACATCAAGACCGACGGCTCGGGGGCGGCCACGTCGACCGCGCGCCAGCCGTGGGCGCTGTCGCCCGACCGGGTGCCGCACTCCCTGGTCATTCACGAGAAGGCCACCGCGCCCGACGGCACCGCGGGTGGCCGCGTCGCCTGCCTCACCCTCAAGTGATCCACCCGTACGGCGGCGGCACGGCCACGGCCATCGCGGGCCGCCTGCCGTGCCGCCGAGCGGTCCGTCCTCATGGACGAAGGCCGCGGTACGTCGGCTGCCGCACCCGCCCGCACGGGTGCCGCCCCGACGAGGGCCCTACGCCCGGCCGGCCCCACCGCCGGGTCCACCCGGACCGCAGGGATCGCCGGTACCGCCGGGTCGGCCGGGTCAGCCCAGGCCGCCTGGACAGCCGGGATCGCCCGGACCGGTTGGTCCGGGCGATCCGGTCAGGGAACGTCAGCCCGCGACGGTGACCCAGGTGGTGATCTGGGCCTGGTGTGTCGGGGTCGGGTAGCCGCCGGGTCCCACCGGGCCGCTGGGGCCCTGCGGGACGTCGGAGTCGTAGAACGTGGCGCCGTCGGTGCCGACCAGGGTGCCGGTGCCGATCACGCCGGGGACGTACACGGTGGAACGGACGCGGGCGCCCGCCGTGACCGTGGTGGTGTACCCGTCGAAGCGCACCGTGTTGTTGTCGACGTGGACCGTTCCCTCCTTGCGGCCCAGGCGCCCGCCGCCGCCGTTCTCGTCGCGGCTGGTGAGGCCGACGCCGGTGTCGCTCGGCGCGGTGGCGCCGGCCGAGCTGACCAGGCCGTACGTGGTGACCTGGGTGCCGGTGACGTCGATGCAGGACTGGAAGTAGCGGTTGCCCACCGGCTTCCAGGCGCTGCACGTGGTGAGCGTCGTGGTGGTCGAGGCCGAGGCGGCCACGGGGGCGGCGACGGCGAACACGCCGGCGAGCGCCGCGCCGATGACGATCTTTCTCATGGTTCCCCTCCCTTGGGTCCCGGGCGGGCTGCCCGGGGTTCCCATTTCGCCGGGCGAACCTTTCAAGATCGTTAGTTGCGGGCGAACGGAGAGCGAATTTGAGCGTTCAAATCGCTGGGGCGCCGACCGCCGGCGCCCTTCCGGGGAGCCCGCCTCGATCACCCCCTCTGGAGCTCGCGCCGGAGAAAGTCCAGCTCCATCGCCATGAGGTTCTCGGCGACGCCGTCCGGGGTCATGTGGCTCACGCCGGGCAGCAGCACGGTGGCGTGCGGCCGCCCGGCACGGGTCAGCGCCGCCGACAGGCGAAGGGTGTGCAGGGGGTAGACGTTGTCGTCGGCCAGGCCGTGCAGCAGGAGCAGCGGCCGCTCCAGCCCCGGCGCGTCAGGGATCAGCGAGTCCGCCGCGTAGCCGTCGGGGTTGTCCTCCGGCAGGCCCAGGTAACGCTCGGTGTAGGCGGTGTCGTACCAGCGGAAGTCGGTGGGCGGGGCGCCCGCGCAGGCCGCGTGGAAGACGTCGGGCCGCCGCAGGACGGCCAGCGCGGCGAAGTAGCCGCCGTAGGACCAGCCGCGCACGCCCACCCGGGACAGGTCGAGGTCGGGGTGCTTGCCCGCCAGCTCGCGCAGGGCCGCCACCTGGTCGTCCAGCGCCACCTGGGAGAAGCGCCGGAAGATCGCCCGGCCGAAGGAGACCGACACGTGGGGCGTGCCCCTGTTGTCGACCGTGACGACGGCGAAGCCCTGGTCGGCCCACCACTGGCGGCGGATCCACCGTCCCGGCTCGAGGGCGACCGCCTGGTACCCGGGCCCGCCGTACACGTCGAGCAGCACGGGCAGCTTCTCGCCGGGAACGTGGCCGGTCGGGTAGAGCACGGAGGAGGGGAGCCGGTGCTCGGTGACGCGGTCCAGGACCGGGCGGGGGCGGTACGGCACGGCCGCCGACAGGTCGCGCAGCTCGAGATCGCCGACGATCCGGCGGGTCCGCATGGTCTCCACGGTGCCGCTGGTCAGCACCATCGTCGGGCCGCCGGTCAGGGCGCTGTGCACGCCGGGCTCGCCGGTGATCCTGGTCAGGGCGCCGTCACGGGCCAGGCGGTAGACGTGCTGCTCGGCCGGTTCGTCCTCGGCGGCCTCGAGGAGGAGGTCGTCGCCGTGGGAGCCGGCCACCCGCCGGACGTACAGCGACGTCGGGGTGACGACGACGCCGTCGATGGCCAGGGCCTGGGTGTCGTCCACCTCGACGATCTCCAGGATCCGGCCCTCGTGGAGGAAGGGCGCGTTCTCGATCCACTGGGGGTGGGCGAACGCGTGCAGCTCCGTGGTGGCGCCGGTGGCCGGGTCGACCGCGAGCAGCCGGCCGTGCTGCTGCAGCCGGTCCAGCACGGTGATCACCGGCCGGTCACGCTCGGCCCAGTCCACGGCGGACAGGTAGGGGAAGCGGCGGTCGTCCCACATGATCTGCCTGCGGGTGCCGTCCAGTCCGAGCAGGTGCAGCTCGACGATCGCGTTGTGGCCGCCCGCCTGGGGGTAGGCCAGGGGCTCGGCCTCGCGTTCGGGGTCGGCGGGGTCGGCCAGGCGGCGGCGCGGCACCAGTCGCTCGTCGACCCTGGTGACCAGCAGCGCGTCGCCGCCGGGGGACCACCAGTGCCCCCTGGTACGGCCCAGCTCCTCGGCGGCCACGAACTCGGCGGTGCCCCAGGAGATGCCGGGTTCGGTGGCCAGGACCCTGGTCGTGGCGCCGTCCAGGACGTGGAGGCGGCCGGAGGAGACGTAGGCGACCTTGTCGTCCTTGACCCGCGGGTCGAAGGCGGGGCTCGCGGTCGCGAGCTCCTCGGTGACGCCGGTGGCCAGGTCGGTGCGGAACAGCTCGCCGCCGAGGGCGAAGACCGCGTGGACGCCGTCGGAGTCGTAGGAGCCGATCCCCGGAGCCCACAGGCGCAGCCGTTCACGCAGCGCGCGCTCCTCCGCCGGGAGGTCGAGGGGGCGGCCGGTGAGGGCGGTGGGGTCGGCCAGCAGGCGTTCCTGACCGCTGGGCAGGTCGAGGGACCACAGGCGTTCGACCGGGTCCTCGGGGCCCGTCGACCGCAGGAAGAGGACCCGGTCCGCGAAGGCGGTCAGCGCCCGGGGCGAGCCGTAGGTGAAACGGCCGGTGCGAGAGAGAAGAGTTAGGTCTGCCACACAGTGTGACATATCACATTTTTTGCGGCTGGTAGAGATGCCGCATCGATCTCCGGCACCGAGGACCGATGCGGCATCCCGCTCGGGTCGGTCAGGAGGCGGGTCCCACGTGGATCGTTGTCCGCAGGCCGCGCCGGGCCTGCCCGGTCACCTCGATCCTGGTGTTGGTGTCCGGCGGGCGGACGCCGAGGGTCGGGTAGGTGCTGTACCAGTAGACGCCGGTGCGGTCGTCGAAGGCGGGGACGCCGGGCACGGACGGGAAGACCGTGGCGGCGCCGTCCTTGTGCAGGCGCAGGCGGTCGGTCGCGGTGAGCCCGAAGGTGGCGTCGAAGACCTGCGTGCGCCCGCCCACGCGGGTGTGGTCGTTCCACTGGAGGGGGACGGCGCGGGCGTCGATCGGCAGGATCATGCCCTCGCCGAGATGCTGCTGGGTGTTGTTGTCGGTGTAGAAGGTGTCCCAGAGCCAGACCAGCACGCCGTCCTGGTAGGGGAACCGCTCGAAGATCTCCGCCCGCTTCGGGTCGTTGCGGAAGCCCGCGCTGTACGGGCCGGTCTTCAGGTACGACCCGTAGCCCACGTAACGCCGGTTCTCCACGAGGTAGGCCCGCGGATGGTCCTTGGTGCCGACCCGGCCGACGCGGCTGAAGCCCACCGCGGTCCACCCGTTGTCGCCGTTCTCCGCGTCATCGGAGAACACGCCCGGCAGGTCGATGGCGTCCACCAGGAACCCGTTCTCGACCGTGTTGGTGTCGGTGGAGTACCGGAAGCGGAACCAGATCTTCTTCCCGGCGTAGGCGCCCAGGTCCACGCGCAGGTCGGTCCAGTCCGAGGTGCCGGTCAGGCTCGGGCCGACGCGGGTCCACGTCGTGCCGTCCTCGGACACCTCGGTGTAGAGGTAGTCGAAGTCCTGCTCGATCCGGTACCAGACCTTGGCGGTCAGCACGGCCGACGACACCGAGGTGAGGTCGAGCTGCCGGGTGAGCGTCTCGTTGAGATAGTCGCCCTTCCCGCTCCACCACTGGAAGGCGCCCTGCGCCGGGTCGGTCAGCTCCGTGCTGACCGTGCGCGGCGGCAGGTCGACCAGGACGGCCTGCGGGTCGTCGGTGTTGTACGAGCTGACGCCCAGGGTGTGGGTGGAGTCGGTGGCGGCCCTGGCCCGGTCGTGGCTGAGCCAGCCCAGCCGCAGCTTGCTCCAGGCGTCGAGGTCACCGGGGTACTCGGCGGTCGGCCCGTTCCTGTCGCCCAGGTAGGAGGCGTCCGACATCAGCGACCAGAACTTCACGCCGTTGTCGCCGCCCGTGCCGTACGCGTAGAGGTCGGGCAGGCCCAGGTCGTGGCCGTACTCGTGGGCGATGAGGCCGACGCCGCTGTTCTCGCCCGCGGTGAGGAACTTGCCGACCCAGATCCCCGTGTCGCCGATCTGCACGCCGCCGCGCGGGTTGCCGGGCGGTCCCGCCTGGCCGCGCAGGTTCCAGTAGGCGTCGTGGCTGACCGCCCACAGCGCGTCGGCGCCCTGCGCGCCGCCGCCCCAGGTCTCGTCGACGCCGGCGTGGATCACCTGGAACCGGTCGAGGTAGCCGTCCGGCTCGTCGAAGTCGCCGTCGTTGTCGAAGTCGTCACGGTCCCAGACGTCGAAGGTCTTGAGCTGGGCGGTGATGTCGGCGACGCTGCGGCCCCTGGCCCGCTCGCCCTCGTACCAGGCGCCGACCGAGTCGCGGACGAAGTCGAAGAGCGGGGTGTCGCAGTCCAGCCCGCCCGAGCAGCGCGGCGTGCCGTACCGGGCCTCGTTGTACGGCACCTTCACCCAGTCGGAGACGTAGCCGTCGATGTCGTACCGGCCGGAGGACTGGAGGTGGTAGAAGCTGCGCAGGGAGTTGCCGGACCCGAAGTAGGTGTCCTGGTAGTAGGCCCGGTCGAAGTCCTTCCGCCACAGGGTGTGGTTGTCGTGGCGCGGATCCGGCCGGGGAATGGTGTTGTGCAGCGGGCCGGGCGTCCCGCCGTACCTGATCTGGCCGTTGTGCGTCGTGGTGTTGTCAATGCGGTCGCCGAATTCGGACAGGACGGTGAATATCCGGTCTTTTCTTTCTAAGGCCAGCTCGACGTACTGCCTGCCGACCCTGGGCTTGCCGCCGCGGCCGCGCGCCTGCGGTCCTGCGGCGAGAACCTGCTCCATGGCCTTGGTGCGTAACGCGCGTTGCTCGGCGGCGATGGGGTTGACGGGCTGCTCCCGGCGGCCGTCCTCGGCGGGGCCGCTCTTGACGGGGCCGGGTGCGGGGCCGGCCACGGGGGAGGCGCTCGTGGTGGGGGACGGGGTGGGATCGGCCGCGGCGAGCCCCGGCGATAACGCCAGGGTCAGCCCGGCCGCGAGCACGGCGGACAGCGTGCGCATGGGTGGCCTTCCTTCCGAGAGAAAGATCGGCGCATAATGTGTCATATTTCATGCATCAGCGGAAGGTGCACCTTTGAGTCATTTGAACGGTCAACTTCAGTCGGTCGGCGAGTAGACAACAGCTCGGTAACGAGGGGTTGTCAGTGCTATGTCACACATTTAAGTTACGGGGCGACTTGGACCATTCGCGCTCGGAGGGCCATATGAAGAGGAACAAGGGCGTGCTCGCGTTATGCGCGACGCTTGTGGCAGGGCTGACCGCCTGCGGCGGTGGGGGATCGTCGCCCCCGCCCGGCGCCGCGGCCACGGCCGGCGGCGGGCCGGTGAAGGGCGGTACCCTCACCGTCTTCAACAGCGCCGACTTCAACCACCTCGATCCGGCCCGCAACTGGACCATGCGGGACATGGGCTTCGGCGCCCGGCTCCTCTACCGGACGCTCACCACCTTCAAGGCCAACAGCTCGGAGATCGTCCCCGACCTGGCCACGGATCTGGGCGCGCCCTCCGACAACGGCAAGACCTGGAAGTTCACCCTCAAGGTCGGCCTCAAGTACGAGGACGGCACCCCCGTCAGGGCACAGGACATCAAGTACAACGTCGAGCGCTCGTTCTCGCCCGACCTCACCGGCGGCCCGGACTACGCTCGCAAGTACCTCGTCAGCGACAAGTACGAGGGCCCGCTGTCCGGCAAGCACCTGGACTCGATCGAGACGCCGGACGACAAGACGATCATCTTCCGCCTCAAGCGGCCGGTCGCCGAGTTCGCGCAGACCGTGACGCTGCCGACCTTCGCCCCGGTCCCGGAGGCCAAGGAGGCGGGCGTCAGGTACGACGACCGGCCGTTCTCCTCCGGCCCTTACAAGATCGAGAAGTACCAGCGCAAGACCGAGATGGTCCTGGTCCGCAACGAGCACTGGGACCCGGCCACCGACTCCGTCCGCAAGGCCTACCCCGACAGGATCGTCGTCAAGATGGCCGCCGGGAGCGCCACGACCGACACCCGGCTCATCGCCGACCAGGGCGCCGACCGCTCCGCCCTCGGGTACATCGACGTCTCGCTCGCCGTCCTGCCGAAGATCTTCACCAACCCGAAGGTCAAGGCGCGGATGAGCAGCATGGTCGACGGCTGCACCGGCATCGTCTACCTCAACACCGCCAAGCCGCCCTTCGACAACCAGAAGGTCCGCATGGCGGCGCAGTACGCGGTGGACAAGGTCGCCATGCAGACCGCGGGCGGCGGCCCGCAGGTGGCCGAGATCGTCGGCGCGATCCTGCCGCCCAGCCTCACCGGCGGCGTGCCGCGCGACATCCTGAAGATCCCGCAGACCGGCGACGTGGCGAAGGCCAAGGCGCTGCTGGCCGAGTCGGGCGTCCCGCTCCCCGTGAAGATCCGCCTCGTCACCACGCCCGGCGGCAAGCCGCAGGCCGAGGCCCTGCAGGCCGGCCTCAAGCGGGCCGGCTTCGAGCTCCAGGTCGACACGATCGACGCCTCAGCGGTGGGCGGCATCAACGGCACGCCGTCCAAGATGCCCGAACTGCAGATCGGCGGCTGGTGCCCCGACTACCCGTCCGGCTCCACGTTCCTGCCGCTGATCACCGACAGCCGGCTGATCGGCGAGGGCTACCACGGCGGCAACGCGGCGCTGCTCAAGGACCCCGCGATCGACGCCAAGATCGACGAGATCGAGGCGCTCGTCGACCCCATCGCCTCCGACCAGGGCTGGCTGACCCTGGAGTCCCAGGTCATGGCCACCGGTGCCTACATCCCGTTCCAGCTCAACAAGCAGAACAACCTCTTCGGCTCCAACGTGGCCAACGTCAAGGGCCACCCGGTGTGGGAGGGCAACCCCGACTTCGCCGAGATCGGGCTCAAGGACCCGAGCATCGCCAGGTGAGCACGATCACGCGACAGACCGGGGCGGCCGATCCGGCCACCCCGGCGGCACGCGGCCCCTGGCGGCAGGCCTTCGCCCGGCTCCGCCGCAACAGGTCCGCGATGGTCGGCCTCGGCCTGGTGATCTTCTTCGTCCTGGTGGCGCTGACGGCCCCGCTGCTGGTGCTGCTCAACGGCTGGGACCCCGCCCAGCGCGACCCCACCGCCGTCGACGCCGCCCTGGCGGGGATCCCCCGGGGGTCCTGGGGCGGGATCGGCGCCGAGCACTGGTTCGGCGTCGAGCCGGTCAGCGGCCGGGACCTGTTCTCCCGGGTCGTGATGGGCACCCAGGTCTCGATGTTCATCGCCTTCGCCGGCGCCACGGTGGTGCTGACGCTCGGCGTGCTGTTCGGGATCGCCGCCGGCTACTTCGGCGGCTGGGTGGACGTGCTGATCAGCCGGTTCATGGACCTGCTGATGTCGTTCCCCGGCCTGATCTTCATGATCGCGATCATGTCGGTGACCCCGGACGTCAACCGGGTCGTCATGCTGATCTCGGTCATCGGGTTCTTCGGCTGGCCGGGCATCGCCCGCATCGTCCGGGGTGAGACCCTGTCGGTCAGGCACCGGGAGTTCGTCGACGCGGCCCGCACCAGCGGCGCCCGTCCCGGCCGCATCCTGCTGCGGGAGATCCTGCCGAACGTGTCGGGGCCGATCATCGCCTTCGGCGCGCTGCTGATCCCCGGGCTGATCAGCGCCGAGGCCGCGCTGTCGTTCCTCGGGGTGGGCATCCGCCCGCCCACCCCGTCGTGGGGGCAGATCCTGTCCGACGCGGTCCTCTACTACGACATCGTCCCGACCTACTTCGCCATCCCCAGCCTCTGCCTGTTCCTCGTCATCCTCGGCTTCAGCCTGCTGGGTGACGGGCTGCGGGACGCCATCGACCCCAAGGGCGCGCGGACATGATCCTCTACATCCTGCGGCGGCTGGCCGCGGCGGCGGCCGTCCTGCTGGTGATCTGCATGGTGACCTTCGTCATCTTCACCCTGCTGCCCAGCAACCCGGCGCTCATCGCCTGCGGCAAGAGCTGCACGGCCGAACGGCTGGCCGAGATCAGCAACCAGATGGGCCTGAACCAGCCGGTCCTGGCGCAGTTCACCGACTACGTCACCGGCATCTTCGCCGGACGGTCGATGGGCAGCGGGCAGTACGCGATCGAGTGCGGCTTCCCCTGCCTGGGCTACTCCTGGCAGACCGGCCAGCTCGTCTGGGACATCCTGCTGGAGGGCCTGCCCATCACCTTCTCGCTGGCGATCGGCGCCGCCGCGCTCTGGCTCGTCGGCGGGCTGGCCGTCGGCGTGATCTCGGCGCTGCGCAAGGACACCGTCGCGGACCGGCTGCTGGTCGGCTCGACCGTGATCACCGCCGCCCTGCCGATCTACTTCGTCGGGCCCATGCTGCTGTTCGTCACGGTGCGCTGGCTCGAGCTCATCCCCTACCCGACCTACGTGGCCTTCAGCGAGGACCCGCTGCTGTGGGCGCAGAACCTGCTGCTCGCCTGGATCGCGCTGGCCATGCTGTCGGCCGCCATGTACGCCAGGCAGAGCCGTTCCTCGATGATCGAGACGATGGCGGAGCCGTACATCCGCACCGCCAGGGCCAAGGGGCTGCGCCGCCGTACCGTCGTGGTCAAGCACGGCCTGCGCGCCGCGCTGACGCCGATCGTCACCATCTTCGGGATGGACCTGGGCGCGCTGCTCGGTGGCGCGATCATCACCGAGAGCATCTTCAGCCTCCCCGGCATCGGCAAGATCACCGCGTCCAGCATCACAGGCCAGGACTACCCGGTGATCCTCGGCACCACGCTGCTGGCCGCGTTCTTCATCGTCATCGCCAACCTGGTCGTGGACCTGCTCTACGGCGTCGTGGACCCGAGGGTGCGCCATGCTTCTTGACGTCAGAGGACTCGGCGTGTCCTTCGGGGGCCTGCGCGCCGTCCAGGATGTCGGCTTCAGCCTGGACCGGGGCCGGACCCTCGGCATCGTGGGCGAGTCCGGCTCCGGCAAGTCGGTCACCAGCCTCGCCCTGATGGGCCTGCACCTGGGCGCCGAGGTGACCGGGTCCGTCGTCTTCGACGGGCAGGAACTGGTGGGAGCGCAGGAGGAGACGCTGCGGCGGCTGCGCGGCCGCCGGATGGCGATGATCTTCCAGGACCCGCTGTCGTCGCTGCACCCGTACTACACGGTGGGCGAGCAGATCGCCGAGGCGTACCGGCTGCACTTCGGGGCCTCCAGGAGGGTGGCGGCGGCGCGCGCGGTCGAGACGCTGGCCGAGGTCGGCATCCCCTCCCCGCGCGAGCGGGCCGGGGACCACCCGCACCGGTTCTCCGGCGGCATGCGCCAGCGCGTCATGATCGCCATGGCCCTGGCCTGCGAGCCCGACCTGCTCATCGCCGACGAGCCGACGACCGCGCTCGACGTGACCGTCCAGGCCCAGATCCTCGAGCTGATCAGCCGGCTTCAGGCGGACCGCGGCCTGGCGGTGATCATGGTCACGCACGACCTGGGCGTGATCGCCCGCGTGGCCGACGAGGTGCTGGTCATGTACGGCGGGCGGGTGGCCGAGCGGGCCGGCGCCGACGCGCTCTTCGACGCCTCCCGCCACCCCTACACCCGCGGCCTGCTCGACTCGCTGCCCCGGCTGGACGAGGCGGACGACGACCCCATGTGGACGATCCCGGGTTCGCCGCCCTCGCTGCTCGCGCCGCCGCCCGGCTGCCCGTTCCACCCGAGGTGCCCGCACCGGATGGACGTCTGCGAGACGACCCTGCCGCCCCTGACCGAGCCGCTTCCCGGCCACCTCGCCGCCTGCCACCTGGGAGGTTCCTGATGCTGACGGTGTCCGATCTGGAGATGCGGTTCAAGGTACGGCGCGGCGTGGCCGTGCGTGCCGTGGACGGGGTGTCGTTCACCGTCGGCAGCGGCGAGACGCTCGGCCTGGTGGGCGAGTCCGGCTGCGGGAAGTCGACCACGGGGCGCATGATCGTCCGGTTGCTCGAACCGACCGCGGGATCGATGACGTTCGACGGCCGGAACATCACCCACATCAGCCAGAGTGAGATGCGCCCGCTGCGCCGCGACCTTCAGATGATCTTCCAGGACCCCTACTCGTCGCTGAACCCGCGCCAGACCGTGGGGCAGATCATCGCCAACCCGCTGGTCGTCCAGGGCGTCGACGGGGTCAAGGCGAAGGTGGGCGAGCTGCTCGACATGGTCGGCCTGATCCCCGAGCACGCCGACCGCTACCCGCACGAGTTCTCCGGCGGGCAGGCCCAGCGGATCGGCATCGCCCGCGCCCTGGCCACCCGGCCCAAGCTGGTCATCGCCGACGAGCCGGTGTCCGCGCTCGACGTCTCCGTGCAGGCGCAGATCGTCAACCTGCTGGAGGAGCTCCAGCGCGAGCTCGGCCTGACCTACGTCTTCATCGCCCACGACCTGTCGGTGGTGCGCAGGGTCAGCGACCGCGTCGCGGTGATGTACCTCGGCAGGATCGTGGAGATCGGCGACCGGCGGCACCTCTACGAGAGCCCGGCCCACCCCTACACCCAGGCGTTGCTGTCGGCCGTGCCGGTGCCGGATCCCCGGGTGGAGCGCAAGCGGGAGCGGATCGTGCTCAGGGGCGACCCGCCGTCCCCGGCCGCGCCGCCCCCGGGCTGCTCGTTCCACCCGCGCTGCCCGAAGGCCCAGGAGGTGTGCTCGGCCGAACGCCCGCTGCTGCGGATCCACCGGGACAGGGAGGTGGCCTGCCACTTCCCCGACTGACGGCACGGTTCCACGCCGTAGCCGCAGAATCGGCGCAAGCCGCAGGATCGGCAGAGCCGCGGAAGCCGCGGCCCCGCGCTTTCGCGTGGCGCGGGGCCGTGCTCGCCGGACGCGACCCGGGGGCCGCGTGCGGCGGGGCGGTCAGTGACCGGCGGGGATGCTGCCGAACCTGCCGGACTGGTAGTCCTCGAAGGCCTGGACCAGCTCGGCGCGGGTGTTCATCACGAACGGGCCGTAGTGCGCCACCGGCTCGCCGATCGGCTGCCCGCCCAGCACGATGACCTCCAGCGTGTCCTTCGGCCGCGCGGCGATCCGCAGCCACTCGCCGTCGGTGGTCAGCCCCGGCCTGGCGCCGAAGCCGTCGAACACCGCCAGCTGGCCGCTGGTGATCGGCTGCCGGTCGGCGCCTGCCGTGCCGTGTCCGGACAGGACGTAGGCGAGGGCGTTGAAGTCCTTGCGCCACGGCAGCGTGAGCTGCGCACCGGGGCTGACGGTCGCGTGCAGGAGCGTGATCGGGGTGTGCGTGCTGCCGGGACCGACGTTCCCCGCCACGTCGCCGGCGATGAGGCGGACCAGCGCGCCGCCGTCGTGGCTGCTCAGCAGGACCACGTTGGAGCGTCCGATGTCCTGGTACTTCGGCGCCATCATCTTGTCCTTGCCGGGCAGGTTGACCCACAGCTGGATGCCGTGGAACAGGCCGCCCTTCTGGACCAGCCACTCGGGCGGGGCCTCCTTGTGCAGGATGCCGCTGCCCGCTGTCATCCACTGGGTGTCGCCGTCGGTGATGGTGCCGCCGCCGCCGTGGGAGTCGGTGTGGTCCATGACCCCGTCGATCATGTACGTGACGGTCTCGAAGCCGCGGTGCGGGTGCCACGGCGTGCCCTTCGGCTCGCCAGGGGCGTAGTCCACCTCGCCCATCTGGTCCATCATCACGAAGGGGTCGAGGTAAGCCGGCTTGATCGTCGCCAGGGCCTTGCGTACCGGGAAGCCCTCGCCCTCGAACCCGCTGGGCGCGGTGGCGACCGTCAGGACCTTGCGCTCTGGCACGGTCACGTCGGGCTGGGGCAGGCGGGGCAGTGTGAGCAGGTTCTCTACGGTGACGGCGGGCATGTCGCGCTCCTTTCCTGCGGTGTTCGACTGCCCTAACCAAGTTTAGGATTCAACTATTCCAGGCCGAAGACCGCGGGAGGAGGGGCAGGGGCGAGAACCGCGTCGCCGTCGTGGATGGGGGAGGCGCCGGCGACGAAGTTGGTCAGCGCCTCGCCGTACACGCAGCGTGCCTGGGTGAGGCCGCCCGCCGCGCGCCTGGTCAGCAGGTCGACGGGCAGCTCGACGGGAGAGGCGGCGATGATCAGGTTGCCGAACCTGCGGCCGCGCATGACACCGGGGTCGGCCAGCAGCGCGACGTGCCCGAACGCGTCGCGGACGGTCGCCACCACCCGCCTGGCGAAGGCCAGACCCTTGCCGTCGGCCAGGTTGACCAGCAGCGTGCCCGTCGCGCGCAGCACGCGGGCGACGTCGGCGATGTACTCGGCCGTCGCCAGTTCGACGGGCATCGCGGCGCCGGAGAAGGCGTCGAGCACGAACAGGTCGGTGGAACCGTCCCAGATGTCCGCCGTCCCCTCGCGGCCGCCCTGCGGTCGCACCTTCAGCTTGGGCACCGAGCGCAGGTCGAGCTGGGAACGCACGAGCTCGACCAGCGCCGCGTCGGGCTCGATGACGATGTGCCGGGAGCCGGGGCGGGTGGCGCTGACGTAGCGGGGGACCGTACAGGCCCCGCCTCCGACGTGCACGCAGTTCAGCGGCCCTTCCGGCAGGACGTCGATGACATCCGCCATGAGCCGTACATACTCAAAATCCAAATATGTCGGATCTTCTAGATCCACATACGACTGCGGTACGCCATCCTTGGACAGTATCCATCCGTTCGGCCGGTCCAGATCTTTCAACAGTTCGACTTCGCCGAAGGTCACCGGATAGCGGCCGGGCATCGGCTCCCGCGGTCCACGTGTCACGTCGGCTCCCTGTCTGGTATATCGAGGTGGAAGTTGTCCCTGGGAGAACCGTATGCGTAGGCGAAGGCTGGTCGGGCTGCTCGTCGCACTGGGCGCGGTGGGGGGCGCGGGCGCCTTCGCGTTCGTGGCCTCCTCAGGGGTGCACGGCAGCGCCATGGCCACCGCCGACGCCTACCTGGCCGCCTGGCAGCGCAGCGACGTCACCTCCATGGAAGGACTGGTGGCCGACCCGCCCGCCGACTTCGCCGACCGGCACCTCGCCTTCAGCGAGCAGTTCAAGGTCAACGCGCTCACCCTCCGGCCCGGCGGTCTCAGGGTCACCGGCGAGGAGACGGCCGAACTGCCGTTCAGCGGCACCAGGGAGCTGACGGGGATGGGGCCGTGGGCGTTCACCGGGACGCTGCGGCTGGCCGTGCGGAACGGCGCGTGGAAGGTGCTCTGGGGGCCCGAGACCCTGCACCCCGCGCTGCGCGACGGCGGCGTGCTGTCGCTGGAGGAGACCGAGGTGTCCGGCGTCGAGCTGGTCACCAGGTCGGGGGCGGCGTTACCGCGCGACAGCGCCGCCGAGCCGTACCTCGACCGGCTCAAGGAACGGCTCGACGAGACGAACACCGGCTGGACGATCAAGGCGACCGCGCGGGGCGCGGCACCCAGGCCGTTGGTCGTCTTCCAGCCGCCGCCCGCGCGGCAGGTGCACGTCACGCTCTCGCGCCCGGTGCAGGCGGCGGCGGCCAGGGCGCTGGACGGGGTGCCCGAGCAGGCCGCGATCATCGCGGTCAAGGCGAGCACCGGGGAGATCCTGGCCGTGGCCGACCGGCTGGACGCGGCGGGCGCCTTCGAGCGGCTGTTCCCGCCGGGCTCGACGTTCAAGGTGGTGACGGCGGCGGGACTGCTCAAGGCGGGGATGACGGCCTCCAGCCCGATCAGCTGCCCGCCGAGCCACGCGGGCATCGTCAACTCGGGCGACCAGACGGCCACCACCCTCGCCGGCGCGTTCGCGGTCTCCTGCAACACCACCTTCGTCCAGCAGGCGCTGGACAGGCTGGGCGCCGCGCGGCTGGAGCAGGCGGCGCGCGACTGGGGGTTCGACGGCAGGAACCTCGCGACCGGCGTGGGCGGGCGTTGCGGACGGCTGGAGCCGGGGGCCGACCGGAGCGTGCTGGCGCTCAACTCCATCGGCCAGGGCACGGTCGAGGCCTCGCCGCTGTGCATGGCGGCGCTGGCCGCCGCCGTCGACAGCGGCACCTGGCGGACGCCGCGCCTGGTGACCGCCAAGGCGGCCAGGAGCCTCGACGAGACGCCGCCCGCCGAGGTCACCCTGGACCAGCGGATCGTCCAGGACCTGCGCTCGATGATGCGGCAGGTGGTCAGCGAGGGCACCGCCAAGGACGCCGGGCTCGCCGCCGACGTCGCGGGCAAGACCGGCACGGCCGAAGTGCCCTCGGGCAGGCCGCACGCCTGGTTCGTCGGCTACCAGGGCGATCTGGCCTTCTGCGTCTTCGTCAGGAACGGCGGATCCGGGGCGAAAGCGGCCGTTCCCATAGCCGCCCGCTTCCTCGGGGCGCTCTAACCTACGCTACCGTAGGTTTCATGACGAGTGTCGCCACCTTCCCCAAGCCTCGGCTCCGCGGCTGGCTGCACACCGGCGCCCTGCCCGTGGCGCTGATCGCCGGTTTCGTCCTGGTCGCCCTCGGTCCGACCGTCCAGGCCAGGCTCGCCTCGGCCGTCTACGCGATCACCTCGGGCCTGCTGTTCGGCATCTCGGCCACCTACCACCGCAGCACGCTCGGCCCGCGCCTGGCCGAGGTCCTGCGCCGGTTCGACCACGCGAACATCTACCTGATCATCGCGGGCACCTACACCCCCTTCGCGCTTCTGGCCCTCGACGGGCTGCCCAGGATCCTCGTGCTGGCCGTCACCTGGGGCGGCGCGCTGGCGGGCGTGCTGTTCCGGGTGCTGTGGATGTCGGCGCCCCGCTGGCTCTACACCGTCCTGTACCTGGCGCTGGGCTGGACCGCGATCTTCGTGATGCCCCAGCTCCTGCGGGGCGCCGGCCCGGTGGCCGTCGCGCTCGTGGCCGTCGGCGGCGTCCTCTACAGCGCCGGGGCCGTCGTGTACGGCCTGCGCAGGCCCGACCCGTCCCCTCGGTGGTTCGGCTTCCACGAGGTCTTCCACGCCTTCACGATCGCCGCGTACCTGGTGCAGTACATCGCCGTCTCGATCGTGGTCTACTCGCAGACGTGAACCTCGGCCATGAGCAGTACGTCTCCGTGACGACCTATCGCAAGGACGGCACCCCCGTGCCCACCCCCGTCTGGGCGGCGCAGGACGGCGACGCCGTCGTGATCTGGACCGTCGCCGACTCCGGCAAGGTCAAACGCATGCGGGCCAACCCGGCGGTGACCGTCACCCCCTGCGACGTGCGCGGCCGGCTGCGCGGCGAGCCGGTGCGGGGCCGCGCCGAGATCCTCTCCGCCGGGCAGACCGAGCGCGTCAGGGGATTGCTGCGGGCCAAGTACGGCCTGCAGGGCAGGCTGGTGATCCTCGGCAGCCTGCTGCGCAGGGGCCGCACCGGCACGGTCGGTGTCCGGATCACCGATATTTGACTCCGGCCTGGTCTGTATTCGCCAGGCTTTGGGATAGCAGACCAGGTATGGAGCAATTGGCAAGCACCTGGTGGCTCATCCTCATTCGGGGCATCTGTGCGGTGATCTTCGGCATCCTGGCGATCATCTGGCCGGGGATGACGGTCCTCGTGCTTGTGATCTTCTTCGGTGCCTACGCGCTCGTCAACGGCATCTTCTCGCTGATCTCCGCCTTCCGGCACAACGTCGAGTCCCGGGCATGGCTCATTCTGTCCGGCGTGCTCGGGATCCTGGCCGGAATCGTCACCTTCGTCTGGCCGGGGGTCACGACGCTCGCCCTGCTGTACATCATCGCGTTCTGGGCCATCTTCACGGGCATCGCGGAGGTGATCGCGGGGATCCGGCTGCGCAAGCTCATCGACAACGAGTGGATGCTGATCATCGGCGGTCTGCTGTCGGTGGTGTTCGGCGTGCTGCTGCTGATCTGGCCGGCCTCCGGCGCGGTGGCGTTGACCTGGCTGATCGGCGCCTTCGCGATCATCTACGGGATCGCGATCATCATCCTGTCGGTCAAGGTGAAGAGCCTCGCGTGAGGCCGCCGTCCGGTTCGGCCGCGGATCCGGAGAACCTTGTGTGATCAAGCCTCGTGGGCGGAAAGTCTTTACATAGGCACATAAATATGGGGAATGTATGTCGTGATCCAGCTCACAGAGGAGGGCACATGGACGTCCATGACCGGCTCGCCCGCCACCTACTCGTCGACGGCTACCGGCTGGTTCTGGATCTCGACAGAAGCCAGGGATCCTGGCTCGTCGACGCCCGCACCGGCCGCCGCTACCTGGACTTCTACACCTTCTTCGCCTCCGCGCCGCTCGGCGTGAACCCGCCGCTCGACCAGGAACTCCTCGGCAGGATCGCGCTCAACAAGCCGGCCAACCCCGACATGTACAGCGAGCACCTGGCCGACTTCGTCGAGACCTTCACCCGCGTCCTCGGCGACCCCGACCTGCCGCGGCTGTTCTTCGTCGAAGGCGGCGCCCTCGCCGTCGAGAACGCGCTCAAGACCGCCTTCGACTGGAAGAGCCGCCGCAACGAGGCGGAGGGGCGCCCCCGCGAGCTCGGCAGCCGCGTCATGCACCTGACCAGGGCCTTCCACGGCCGCTCCGGCTACACCCTGTCCCTCACCAACACCGAGCCGCTCAAGACGGAGCGCTTCCCCCTGTTCGACTGGCCACGCATCGAGGTGCCGGCCACCCACCTGGGCGACGTCGAGGACCTCGAGGCCAGGGCGCTCGCCCAGGCCGTCGCCGCCTTCGAACGCCATCCCCACGACATCGCCTGCTTCATCGCCGAGCCCATCCAGGGCGAGGGCGGCGACAACCACATGCGCGCCGAGTTCCTCCAGGCGATGCAGGACCTCTGCCACGAGCACGACGCCCTGTTCGTCCTCGACGAGGTGCAGACCGGCGGCGGCACCACCGGCACCCCCTGGGCCTACCAGCAGCTCGGCCTGGCCCCCGACATCGTCGCCTTCGCCAAGAAGGTGCAGGTCGGCGGCATCATGGCGGGCCGGCGGGTGGACCTCGTCCCCGACAACGTCTTCACCGTCAGCGGGCGCATCAACTCCACCTGGGGCGGCGGGCTCGTCGACATGGTCCGCTCGCGCGCCATGCTGGAGATCATCGAGCGTGACGGGCTCATCCCGCGCACCGCCGAGGCCGGCGCCCGGCTGGTCGAAGGGCTGGGCAAGCTCCAGGCCGAGCATCCGGCGCTGGTGTCGAACGTGCGCGGGCGCGGCTTCATGTGCGCCTTCGACCTGCCGGACGGCGCGCGCAGGAGCGCGCTGATCACCCGGTTGCGCGAGGAGGAGGGCGTCGTGGTGCTGCCGTGCGGCGAGCGGTCGGTACGGCTCAGGCCCGCGCTCAACATCCCCGACGAGGATCTCGAACACGGCCTGGCCGCCATCGGCCACGCGCTCTCCCGCCCGCTCTGACACCCTCCTCCGGCCGACCGCCCGTCGTGTCCTCCTTTCACCTGGCTTGTGACACTAAAATTTTTTAGTGTGCTACTGTAACCTTCGTCTGGTGAAGGAGGGAGATCGGCATGTCGCTTCGCATGGCGCTGCTCACCCTGATCGCGGGGGCGCCGCGCAGCGGTTACGACATCGGGCAGGAGTTCGACGGCGTCCTGAAGTTCGTCTGGCACGCCAAACCCACCCAGGTCTATCCCGAGCTCAAGCGGCTGGCGTCCGAGGGGCTCATCAGGGAGCAAGGCGAAGGGGCGCGCGGTCGCCGGCCGTACGAGATCACCGAGGAGGGTGAGCGGCTGCTGCGGGAGTGGCTGACGAGCACGTCGGCCGACCACAGCCAGCGCAACGAGACGGTGCTCAGGTCCTTCGCGCTGTGGCTGGTCGAACCGGAGGAGGCCCAGGCCTTCCTCCGGGAGGAGATGGAGTATCACCGGGCGCGGCTGCGGGGCATGCGGGTCCTGATGAAGGGGCTCGACCTCAGCCGGCCCGCCGACCGGGCGTCGCTGCTCGGCCTCGAGGCGGGCGTGCGGCGGCTGGAGGCGATGATCTCCTGGGCCGCATGGGCGATCGACGTCGTGGGGACCTGGCCCGCCACCGGCGAGGCGGCGGCTTCATGACCGAGGAGCTGAGGGCGGCGATGGGCACGACCGCGGAGGAGAGCCTCACCCTCGCGGACGGCAGGCGGATCGGCTACGCCGTCTTCGGCGACCCGGCGGGGCGGTCGTGCCTGCTCGTCCACGGATACGGCTCGTCCAGGTGGGTGGCCGGGTGGGCGCTGTCCGACACCGTGCTGCGCCGCCACGGCCTGCGGGTCGTCTCCGTGGACCGGCCCGGGTACGGCAGGTCCACGGCCGCTCCGGGGGCGGGCTTCCCCGGGTGGGCCGACGACGCCGCGGCGCTCGCCGGCCACCTGGGGCTCGACCGGGTCGCGACGATCGGCGTGTCGATGGGGGCGGGGCCCGTCCTGGCGCTGGCGGCCAAGCGACCCGACCTCGTCACCAGCACGACGATCCTGGGCGGGATGACCCCCGTGGACGGCGTGGGCCGCTGGGCCCCCGACAGCCGGGCCGACGCCTTCTACTGGCGGCTGGCACGGCGGGCTCCGCGGCTGCTGCGCCGGCTGTGCTCGCTGGCGGCCACGACGATGTCGGCAGGCGCCCGCGGCGACGCCGACCGGCTCGTCGGGCGGGTCGAGCGGTCGCTGATCCCGGCGGACCTGCGCGTCTTCCGCCGGCTGCTCGCCGACGGGGGAGACGCCGCCAAGGCGGCCTTCGTCGCGGACGTCAAGGAGAGCTGCGGGCAGGGTGGGGCGGCCATGGCCGGCGACCTGCTGGACTACCTGCGGCCGTGGGGGTTCGACCCGGCCGGCGTGCGGGGGCCCGTGCACCTGTGGCACGGGCTGGAGGACCCGAAGGTGCCGGTCACGCTGGCGCGCCGGCTGGCCGACCGGCTGCCCGGCGGGACCGCGCGATTCGTGCCCGGCGGGCATTTCGCGGCGTTCGCCTATCAGGACGAGATCCTGGCGCGGATCGCCGCGGAGTAACCCCCGCCCTTCGGCGGGCCCCTGCACGACATCGCGAGGCCGGGAACGGGCGGCACGCCTTGCGAATGCGGTGTGGAACGGCACGGCGACATCCGGCTCGGCGGCTTGCTGTGATGTTCGTCACCGTACGGCGAGCCGCGTGATCACCGGCGCTTCCCTGCAGCGGGAAACGCCGGTCCCGCAACAGGCGGAGCCCCTACGTGTCCCTGTTGAGCCATAAACCTATGGCGGTGACCCGGCAGTCGGCGCCGAGCTTGGCGTAGATCCTGTTGACGTGGTTCTTGACCGTCTTCTCACTGAGAAACAGTCGTTGCGCGATCTCCCCGTTGGACTGACCGGTCGCGATCAGGTCCATCACCTCAGCCTCACGCTTGCTCAAGCGTGCGACGTGGTCGACTCTCATCCGGCCTCCGGAACAGCGAAGTCGGTCAGATCGCCGATTGGCCCCCGTGCTCCCGGCGTCAGCGGTTGACAGCGAGCATAACTCGCATTGTCCTGATTTGGGGCCAAAGTCATCGGAGAAAAGCAGAAGGCCGATCCCGTACGGGACCGGCCTTTCTGATGTGGGGTGAGTGAGGGGACTTGAACCCCCGACATCCAGGACCACAACCTGGCGCTCTGCCAACTGAGCTACACCCACCATGCGCACTGCCGCGGCAGCACATGGAAAAGTGTAGCGGTCTTCGGGACCCTTTGCGCCACTCAGCCGAGTGACACACTGTCCGCGAGGGTCCTCGCGGTCGCCGAGTCGGGTCCGGGCTGGCCCACGAACACCGCCGCGCGGTAGTAGCGGAGCTCCCTGACGCTCTCGGTGATGTCGGCCAGCGCCCGGTGCCCGCCCTGCTTCTCGGGCGCCGCGAAGTAGACACGCGGGTACCAGCGGCGGACCAGCTCCTTGATCGAGGACACGTCGATCATCCGGTAGTGCAGGTAGGCGTCCACGGCCGGCATGTCACGGGAGATGAACGTGCGGTCCGTGCCGATGGAGTTGCCGCACAACGGCGCCTTCTTCGGCTCGGGGATGTGGCCGCGGATGTAGTCGAGCACGAGCGACTCGGCCTCCGCGAGCGTGACCCCCTCGGCCAGCTCCGGCAGCAGACCCGAGGCGGTGTGCATCTCGCGGACCACTTCCGACATCTGCTCCAACGCTTCGGACGGCGGCTTGATGACCACGTCGACGCCTTCATCCAGCTGCCGGAGCTCGCTGTCGGTGACGACACAGGCCACCTCGATGAGCGCATCGCGCCCGAGGTCGAGCCCCGTCATCTCACAGTCGATCCAGACCAGCAACTCACTCATACGATCAATCTCCTCGCCCAGCGGCTCGGAGCTACCCGCCCGCTTGCTCATTGACTCCAGCGTAGTGCCCAGGTCAGGAGAGCTTGAGAGAGTTCAGCGTCTGAGTGACGAGACCGGTATCCAGATTGTCCGGCACCGAGACGTAGAGCAGCGCGGGGCGCTTGCCCTCGCCCCTGTCGACGAGGACGATGGCCGCGCGCTCCTTCTTCCACTGGTAGCTCTTCTTGGCCGACTCGGCGCTGAAGTCCATCTCGAACTCCAGAACGCGGCCCGCGTGGCCGCCGACGGTGATCGCCTTGTCCTGGAGGATCTTCCGCTCGTGCTTGATCGGGTAGAAGCGGGCGAAGTCGATGAAGACAGTGCCCATGGCCGAGCGCAGGTCGGCCTCACCCTGGTAGGGGTAGCTCTCGTCGAGCTCGCCGGAGTAGAGGCTGCCCGTCCAGTCGCTCTCGCCGTCGTACTTCTCCTGCGAGACGGCGCTCATCCCGGCCGACCACTGCTGGGCGTTCGGGTTGGGGTTGATCTCGGCGGACGAGGGCACGCTCCACGGCTCGCCCGGCGCCGGGTAGGACAGCCCGGTCGTGGGGTCGGTGATGCGCCCGTCGGCCGGGGTGGGCAGGTCGGCGCCGGCCCCCTGGGTGGGCGAGTCCGTGGGTGACTCGGTAGGCGACTCAGTAGGGGACTCAGTGGGGGACTCGGTGGGTGTCTCGGCGGTCGGCGGCTCGCTCGTGGGGGTGGGGCTCGGCATGGTCGTCGTCTGGCCGCCCCGGTTGGCGATGAAGATCGCGGCCGTCGCGATCAGCGCGATCACCAGCACCGCGCCGATGCCGCCGAGGATCCACGGCATCGCGCCGCCCGACTTCGGCGGCGGCCCGAAGTCGGGCGCGGGCAGCCGCATCGTGGCGCCGCCGTAGGGCTGCTGCCCGTACTGCTGCCCCGGCCCCTGGTACTGCCCACCCGGCCCCGGCCCCTGGTACTGCGCACCGGGACCCGGCGGCTGCTGGTACTGCGCGCCCGGTCCCGGCCCCTGGAACTGCGGGCCCGGACCTGATCCGGACGCCTGGTACTGCGCGCCCGGTGCCGGCGCCTGGAACTGCGGGCCCGATCCCGGCGGCTGGTACTGCGGGCCCGGACCGGGGCCGGGCGCCTGGTACTGAGGGCCGGATCCCGGCGGCTGGAACTGCGGGCCCGGTCCTGGCGGCTGGTACTGCGGGCCGAAGCCCTGCCCGTGCTCAGGCCCCGCGTCAGGGCCCGCTCCCGGCCCCTGGTACGGCTGCGCCGCGGGACCCGCGCCCGGCCCCTGAGGCGGCGCCCACGGACCGGAACCCTGGTCCCCGCCGGCAGCAGGACCACCGCCGGGCGAATCCCACGCTCCCTGCCCCGCCTCGGGCCCCCCGGAGGGCGCCTGGTACGCCGGTCCGGGGCCGCTGTCGGGCTGCCCGGCACCCGGCCCGTCCGCCCCGTGGTACGGCGTGCTTCCCACGATGGGACCCGGCCCGGCCGTCTGGGTAGGGCCGCCGCCGTGCGCCTGAGGACGCGCGCCGGGCTCGGTCGGGTGTGTGGCGTCGGTCCACTGGGTGCCGTCCCACCACCGCAGCTGCGGCGAGCCGTAGGGGTCGGGATACCAGCCTGCGGGGGTCTGCGTGGTCATGGCCGCCAGACTAATGACAACCGCTTGGCAGTGGGTAGATCAGCACTTGTAGGTGAATGTCGCCTTATCCTCGATCTTCTGTCCCTGGGGCACGGGAGACAGGACCCGCAGCCGGGCCGTCAGCTTGGCCGTCGCCTCTCCCTTGACCGTCCACTTCAGCAACACCGTGTGGGTCGTCTTGCCCGACGGGACGGTCTCGGTCTGCTCGATCGGCTCCTTCCTGTCGCTGCGCAGCCACTGGAACCTGACGCTGCCGCCCGAGCCGTTGGTGACCAGGTTTCCTGTGATGGTGGCGGTCTTGCGGCAGCCCAGCGTCTTGGGCGCGCTCACCGTCGCGGACTGCACGACCAGGTCGGCGGGGGAGCGCACGGAGAACCACGCCAGCACGGCGCCCGCGATGACCAGCGCGAGCACCGCCGCTGACACCACTGTCCTGCGGCGGCGTGCCCGGGCGGCCTTGCGCGCCCGCTCGCCGTACGTGGGAGGGCCGGGGCGGTTGCCGTCCCGCCAGATCTTCTCCGCGGTGGTCTGGCCGTGGGTGCCGGAGGAGGTGACACCGGGGCCGAAACGGGCCGGCTCGTGAGTCGGCCCGGGGACCCGCAGCATGGTGACGATCTCGCCTTCGTCCCTGACCGGGGACGTGCCCGGTGTCGCCGGGGTCGCCCAGCGGCGTGCGGTCTCGGCGAGCACGTCGCGGCTGATCAGCCCGCCGGGCAGGGCGTCCCGTCCGGCGAGCAGGGTGTCTCTGGCCGCGGCCAGCCCGTGCGTGGTGGCGGTGGTCGCGACCCTCTCCAGCAGGTCCGCCGCGCCGGGGGAGGCCGCGGCCCACGTGGCGGCCAGGCCGCGGGCCAGCGCGGCCCAGGCCGCGACGTCCCGGTCGGGGGCGGGCGGCAGGCCCCGGACGGCGTCGGAGAGCCCGCGCTCGGACAGCAGCGCCGCCCCGTCCTCCGCGATCACCACGGTGCCGGGATGGAGCGAGCCGTGGGCCAGTCCCGCCGCGTGGAGCGCGGCGAGGGTCTGCGCCGTCTCGACGAGGACGGCGGCGGCGCCGGCCGCGTCCATCGCGGGCGTGGTCAGCAGGTCCGACAGGACGGGCGAGATCCCGTGGCCGGTCAGCAGCCACACCTCGGGCCCGGCGGTGACCAGGTCGGCGACCGGGACGAGCCCCGTCATCCCGCCTGCGGCCAGCCCGCGGTCGGCCAGCACGGCCTCGACCAGGCGCTCGCGGGCGCCGGGCACGGACACGAGCCGGGAGTCGAACCGCAGGGCCCCGCCGCGGCTGCCGCCGGGGCCCGTCGCCTCGATCCACGTACCGAGCTCGGTGATCCGTTTCCGGTCCGTGAGCAGGAAGCCGGCGATCATGCTCATCAGTTCCCCCGGTGCCTCGCCCCCGCTACCTCTGCTTCCTGTGCCGTCCAGCGACACGGCGCTTCACCGCAAGTGTGACCGGTACCGCGCCGGACGTCATCAGGCCGATCGCCAGCAGCCCCGGGACCGCCGTCGCCGACGGGGTCTCGGTGACCCTGGGCGTCTCCCCGCCGTCGTCGGAGTTGGACGGGGACGGCTCGGAGGAGGTCGTCTCCCTGGGCGTCTCCGACGGGGTGTTCTGCGGAGGCGGCGGCGCGGACGTGGTCGCCGACTGCGAGGGCGTCCGCGACGGCGCGGGGTCGTTGTCGGACCTGCCGCGCAGTGTCACGTCCGGCTCAGGAGTGGGCGTCGGCTTCTTGCTCGCGGTGGGCGGCGGGGGCGGCGGCGTGGACCGGCGCACCGGCTGCTTCGACGGCTTCGGCGTCGCGGTGGTCTTCTTGGGTGCGGCGACGGTCGGCGAGGGTGTCGGCGTCGGCGTCGAGGTGGTGGCCGGCGCGACCGTCTCCTCGGCGGACGGTTCCTCGGTCGTGGGCTCCTCCGTGGCGGACTCCGTCGGCGACGGCGCCTCGATCAGCGACATCGCCGGCGTCGCGGGCGAGGTCTGCGCCCTCAGCGCCGGGTCGTCGTCGCCCGAGGTGAGCAGCATGGTGGTGACCGTGCCGATCACGACGACGAGGCCGACGCACACCAGCGTCTTCACGCCCAGCCTCGAGACGATCCCGCGCGGCTCGGCGAACTCGCTCTCGGCCAGCGTCGTGCTGGTCTCCAGCGTCTCCTCGCGGGTGCCGGGGAAGAGCACCAGCAGCAGGCCCGCGAGCCTGGCCAGGCGGCGCCTGCCCCGCTCCTCCCAGTCGGGGCCGTAGGCGCGGGCGGCCACGACCTCCAGCTCGTCGAGGAAGTCGTCGGCCGAGGCCGGACGCTCGACCGGGTGCTTGGACAGCCCGCGCTCCACCAGCGGCTGGAGCGCCTCGGGCACCTCGTCGACCGGTGGCGGGGTGGCGTGGTGCTGCCGGGCCAGCGCGGCGACCGTGGCGGCGCGGAAGGGCCGCATGCCGGTCAGGCACTCGAAGAAGACGATCGTGGCCGCGTAGACGTCGCTCGCGGCGGTGGCGGGCCCGCCCGACCACTGCTCGGGGGCCATGTAGGCGGGGGTCCCCGCGGAGTTGGCGCCCTCGCCCTGCCGGACGGCGATGCCGAAGTCGACCAGCTTGCTGCTGCCGTCGCCCTGCACCATCACGTTCTCGGGCTTGAAGTCGCGGTGCACGACGCCGATCGCGTGCGCCGCGGCCAGACCCTTCAGCGCCCCCTTGAGCACGGCCAGGGCCGCCTCAGGCCCCGTCGGCCCCTCGGAGTCGAGCAGTGCCCGCAGCGAGACGCCGTCGACGAGCTCCATGATGATCGCCGCGCCCTGGCCGTCCTCGACGTAGCCGAGCAGGCGGACGTTGTACGGGCTGCGCATGCTGCCGAGCATCCGGGCCTCGTGCCGGAACCTGGCCACGAACCCGACGTCGTCACGCAGCCGGTCGGACAGGTACTTGATCGCGACCTCGACACCGTCGTGGTCACGCCTGGCCAGCATCACCCGTCCCGAGGCGCCGGAGCCGAGCTCGCGCACCTCGGTGTAGCCGGGGACCCCCCACCGGTCCATCAGATCACCTCTGAATCCTCTGGGCCCCCACCCACATCAGAACGGATCGTAGCTTACTCAGGAGAAACGTGGCTATCGGACTTCCGGCCATTTCTTTTCGCAGCTCAGCGCCGTATCGGCGGTCCAGTGGCCACGATTCTCATGAGGAGTGATCATCACTCTCGCCCGGCTGTGGAGTGGGCGTCTCGGCCGGCGGTTCGCACGTGGGCGTCTTGCCGCCGGCGGAGGCGGTGCCGTTCGCGGCGGCCGGGCTGGTGCCCGCCGTCACCGTCCAGGACGATCCGCAGGGCAGGTCGGGGACGGTGAAGCCGACCGTCGCGGTGTAGGCGGTCTGGCCGGACAGCTCGACCGACTCGGTGTGCCGGACCTGGCCGGCGACGCCGAAGGCGACGCTCAGCCGTACCGGCTGGGTGTTCGCGGCGGCGACGGTGACGATCGCGGTGGCGCGGCCGCGCGCGTTCAGCGCGGCCCTGGCGATCGAGACCTGCCGCACCGCCGCGGGGCACGGGACGCCGGCGCTGGCGCTGTCCTGCCTGTCGCCCGCCCGTACGGTCACCGTGACCGTCCCGCCGCAGGGCCGTTCGCCGAAGGTGTGGTCGAACGCGCCGGTGTAGGAGGTGTCCCCCGACAGCGAGAGCGTCTTGGCGGCGACCTGGTCGCCGTTGAGCGCCATCGTGGCGGTGACGGGCACCTCGCCCGTGCCGCTGGTCTCGACGGTGATCCTGGCGCGCGCGGCCCGTTCGGGCGCCTGCGCCACGGCGAGGGAGACCCGCAGCCCGGTGACGGTCGTCGGGCACGCGGGCAGCGGCGCGCTGACGGTCTTCGCGCCGCCTGGCGCGGCTGGTGAGGTGGTGACCGTGAGCGTGACGATCCTGCCGCAGCGCCGCTCGCCCAGGTCGTGGCCGACGGGGTGGGTGTAGGTGGTCGCGCCGCTGACCCGGTTGCGTGCGGTGCGCACGACCTGGCCGTCGACGGCCAGGCGGGTGGTGAGCGTGACGGGCCCGGTGCCCGTGGTGCGCAGGGAGACGGTGGCGGCGGCCCGCCCGGCCGCGTCGACCGACAGGGCGCCGACGTTCAGCGCCGACACGTTCGTCACCGGCCGCGGCGTCGGGGTGCCGGGCGTCGGTGTGGGTGTGGGTGTGGGAGTGGGAGTGGGGGACGGCGTGGGCGTCGGGGTGCGGGTCGGCGTGGGTGTCGGGGTCGGGGTCGGGGTGGACGGCCGCGGCGTGGGACTCGTTGTGGGCGGCTTCGGCGACGGTGAGGCGGAGGGCGGCCCCGCCGGTGAACCGGTGGGAGAGGGCGGGGCCTGCGTCTCCTGGCCGGTGTTCGATCCGGCGCCGACGTCCGGCTCGCCGGTCGGCTCGCCGCCGGCCTCCGGCGTGCCGGTCGCCAGCGTCGCCGGGCTCGGCGGCACGGCCGCGGTCGAGGGTTCGGACGCCACCACGTCGATCGTCGCGGCGGGCGGCCGGTCCCTGCCGGCCAGCACGTAGCCGGTCACGCCCGCGGCCACCGCGACCGCCGTGGTGCCGATCAGCAGCCGCTTGCCGTGCCGCCGGGCCGTACGTGCGGTGTTCCTGAAGACGGTCCGGAAGAAGGACGAGCTCGTGGCTGGTGGCGGGGTCGCCGGCTGCGGCAGCAGCAGCGCCAGCAGCCCCACCAGGGCGGCCAGCCGGCGCCTGCCGTCCTCCTCCCATTCCTCGCCGTAGGCGGCCAGCGCCGCCCGCTCCACCTCGCCCACGAACGCGGCCGCGCTCGGCGGGCGGTCGGCGGGGTCCTTGGCCAGGCCGCGCGCCATCAGCTCCCGCACGCCCTCTGGCGCGTCGTGGAGGGGGACGGGCGCGTGCAGGTGCTGGTAGCCGAGGACGTGCGACTCCGTCGAGCGGTACGGCCGGTGCCCGGTCAGGCATTCGTAGAACACCACGGTGGCCGCGTAGACGTCGGTCGCGGGAGAGGCGGGCCGGCCCGACCACAGCTCGGGGGCCATGTACGGCGGGGTGCCTGTCGCCCGCGTGGCGGTGCCGTGCCGTACGGCGATGCCGAAGTCGACCAGCTTGCTGACGCCGTCGTCCCTGACGATGACGTTCTCCGGCTTGTAGTCACGGTGGACCAGGTGGGCCGCGTGCGCCCGCTCCAGGCCGAGAAGGGAACCCTTGAGCACCACCAGCGCCGCCTCGGGCCCGGTCGTGCCGTGCTCGCGCAGCAGCGCCCGCAGCGACACGCCGTTGACCAGCTCCATGACGATGGCGGCGCCGTCGGGCTCCTGGATGTACTCCCACATCCTGGCGATGTGCGGATCCACCAGCGTGGTCAGCACCTCGGCCTCGGCCCTGAAGGCGGCCAGCGCCCCGGGCTCGTGGCGCACCCGCTCCGACAGGTACTTGACGGCGACGCTGACGCCCGTGTCGTCGTGCACGGCGAGCACGACCCTGCCGCTTCCGCCCGCCCCGAGTTGTCGTATCTCGGTGTAGCCGGGGGCGCTCCAAACCATGGCGCTCTCCCATCAGGAGTCTGGCCCACCTGATGAGACGTACGATCCGCCGTTCTGGTTGGCGGTCAACGCTCCTTGATATGGCCCGGTGTGTCGATCCCCTCGGGCAGCACCGGGTCCGGCACGGGCGCCCCCCACGAGGTGACCAGCGGGAGCACCCCGGCCCAGACCGGCAGCGCGTAGTCCTCGTCCTCGTCGACGGGCGCGCCGCCGCGCACCTTGACCGACGCCTCCTCCAGCGACAGCGCGAGCACCGCCGTGGCAGCCAGTTCCTTGCGGGTCGGCTGCCTGGCGTAGTCCCACTGGCCGGGGGCGAGCTGCTCGGTCAGCGCCCGCAGGGCCGCCATGCGCTCCTCCTCGTCGGTGACCAGCCTGGCCGCGCCGTAGATGATCGCCGATCGGTAGTTGACGGAGTGGTTGAAGACCGAGCGGGCCAGCACCAGGCCGTCGAGGTGGGTGACGGTGACGCAGACCTGCTCGCCCGACCCCGCCCGCAGCGAGCGGGCGCCGGTGGAGCCGTGCAGGTAGAGGGTGTCGCCGATGCGGCCGTAGCCGGTGGGCACGACCATGGGGTGACCGTTCACCACCACGCCCAGATGGCAGATGAGGCCGGAGTCGAGCACCTCGTAGAGGTCGTTCCTGTCGGTGCTGCCGCGGTGCTTCTCGCGTCCGAGCGTCGTGCGGGGTGTGGTGGAGAGCATGCCGTCACGCTATTGAGATAGTGGACCTGTCGTTAATGTCCACTAATAACCGCTTCTTGGAGACCACTTCCGTGCGCACCCTCGTCGACCTGCCCGTCGTCCTGACCAGGGATTCGGCGGTGCCGCTGTCCGTGCAGCTCGGCGACTGGCTGCGCGACGCCATGCGCGCGGGCGCCCTCACCGCGGGGATCCGCCTGCCGTCCTCGCGGGGGCTGGCCGCGCAGCTCGGCGTCAGCCGTACCGTGGTCACGGAGGCCTACCAGCAGCTCTACGCCGAGGGCTGGCTCGACGGCCGCCACGGCTCGGGCACCTACGTGGCCGACCTGTCGCAGGAGACGCCCCGCCCCGCACCCGCGCCCGCCCCCGCCGTGGTCCCCCCGGTACGGCGGGCCGCCCCGCTGATCGACCTCACCCCCGGCGAGCCGTGGGTCAAGGACTACGACGCGGCGGCGTGGAAGCGGGCCTGGCGCAGGGCCGCCGACCTGCCACCGGGCGCCGACCCCGACCCCTACGGCCTGCCGTTCCTGCGGGAGCTGCTGGCCGAGCACCTGCGCAGGACGCGGGCGATCGCGGTGGGCCCGGAGAACGTCCTGGTCACCAGGGGCACCGGCAACGGCCTCGACCTGGTCGCCATGGCCCTGCTCGGCCACGGGGCGCGGGCGGGCGTCGAGGAGCCCGGCTACCGGGTGGCCCGCGCCGTCTTCGCCGCCAGGGGCGCGACGATCGTGCCGTGCCCCGTGGACGAGGACGGCGTGATCGTCGACGACCTGCCCGGCGATCTGCGCGTCCTCTACACCACTCCCGCCCACCAGTACCCGATGGGCGGGCGCCTGCCGATCCCGCGCAGGGAACGGCTGCTGGCCTGGGCGCGGCGCACCGGGGCGACGGTCGTGGAGGACGACTACGACGCGGAGTTCCGCTACGACGTGGCCCCGCTGCCCGCCCTGTACGGCCTCGACCCGGCCCGCGTGGTGCTGCTCGGCACGCTGTCGAAGTCGCTGGCCCCCGACGTGGGGGTGGGCTGGCTGGTCGGCGAACCGGAGCTGCTGCGGCGGATCGCCGCCATCAGGAACGACCTGTCCGATCGCACCAGCGGCCCGGTCCAGCAGGCCGTCGCCACCCTGCTGGAGCGCGGCGACCTCGACCGGCACCTGCGCAGGATGCGCCTGGAGTACGCCCGCCGCCGCGCGGCCGTGGTGGAGCTCCTCGGCCCGGTCTGCCGCCTGCACGGCGACACGGCGGGCCTGCACGTCCTGGCCGAGCTGCGACCCTCGGCGGTGGCCGGTGTCGTGACGGCGGCGGCCGCGGCGGGCGTCCTGCTCGACACCACCGCCCGCCACCACCACGGGGCGCCACGGGTGCACGGCCTGGTCATCGGGTACGGCTCCGCCTCGCTCGCCGACGTGCGGCGCGGCTGCCAGATCCTGGCCGACCTCATCCGCGGGCTGGAGTGAGCTCCCTCAGCACGGGCAGGGCGCGGTCGGCGTAGACCGGATCGACGGGCAGCACGTGCTCGGCCCACCAGCGGGCGTCGGCGGGTGCGGGCGAGGGGGTCGTGAACCCGGGAGCGTAGTCGTCGTAGGGCGGCGCGTAGAGGTAGCCGGTGGCCACGCCGCGGCGTTCGAGCGCGGCGATGGCCCGATCCCGCTCCTCCACCAGCAGCGGCACCCTGAACAGGGGCTGGTCCAGGTGGTCGAGGACGCCCTCGGCCACGCTCGGCAGCTCGGCCAGCCGCCGCACCCCGGCCAGCCGCCGTGGCCGCACGCGCGCCACCTTGGCCACCTTGCGGCCCTGGTACCACCGGGCCGGCCCGCCGCGCCTGGTGCGGTAGGAGTGGAGGTCGGCGCGCACCCACGGGTCGAAGGGCGGCAGCGCGGGGCCGCCCGCCATGGCCGCCCGCAGCTCGGGGGCGCGCAGCGCGATGCGATAGCCTTCGCGCTCCTCCTCCATGCCGAGGGCGCGCATCAGCCTCAGCGCGGGACGGACCAGGTCGAAGGTGAGGGCCGCCTGGCGGGCCATCGAGCTGGCCACGCTCAGCAGCTCGGCACGCCAGGATCCGGGCTGCAGCAGCAGGTCGCGCGCCTGCGCCAGCGCCTTGGCGTCGGCGGCGTCCGCGACGGCCAGCACGCCGCCCGAGCCCGCGCCCGCGTGCTTGGAGAGGCTGTAGACCCCCGCCGCGCCGAACGTCCCGAGCGGCCGGCCGCCGACCGTGGTCTCCATCGCGTGGGCGACGTCCTCGATGAGGAGCTTGCCGTCGAAGGCGGGCAGATCGTCGGGCAGGCCGTACAGGTTGGTGGTGAGCACGGCGTCGACGCCGGACAGGTCCGCGCGGGCCGGGTCGATGTTGCCGGTACGGCGCGACAGCGGCGCGATCACCGGCACCAGCCCCGCCGCGAGGACGAGAAAGAGGATCTCGTCGGCGGAGATCGGCGACATCAGCAGCCGCTGCCCCGGCGCGCAGAAGTGGCGCAGCGCGAGGTAGAGGCCCAGCCGGTTGGACGGCAGCGCGAGACAGTGTCGGCCGGTGCGCTCCTCGAGCGCCCGGACGGCGCTCACGCCTGCAGGGCCGTGCGCAGGCGGCCGTAGGTCTTCAGCGCGCGGTCGGCGGTCTTGAGCAGGAGCGGGTTGGCCATGACCGCGCCGCGCGCCTTGCGCACCGGAACCCTGATCATCCAGTGGACGCCGGCCCCCGCGCTGGCGCGCGCGACCCTGCCCTCGGCGACATGGAGGTCGCCGGTCTTGAGCTTCTCCTTGTACTCCTTGGGGCCCCGGCCCATGTCGATGAGCCTGATCCCGGCGGCCGCCGCCGCCTCGGCCATGGCCAGGTGGTGGATCAGACCGGGCGACGACTTGGCGTAGGCGGTGTCGTAGGCGGGGAACCAGCCCACGAGCGTGTGCCTGGTGCGCAGGCCGAAATGGCCCGCCATCGGGACGCCGTCGACGTAGACCATGTCGAGCACGCCGGCGAACGCCTCGGTCTGCGTGGCGAGCAGCCGCTCGACCAGCTCGACGATCCAGCGGGTGGCGAACCTGTCGGTGCGGCCCGTGCGGCGGTACTGGTCGGTCTTCCAGGCCAGCAGCGTGTGGAGGGGCGCCGGATCGGTGACGGCGTAGTCGTGGCGCAGCGGCCCGACGTCGCGCTGGAGCTTGCGCGACTTGGCCAGCGTGCTCTTGTACGTCTTGCCGGAGTTGGCCATGAGGTAGTCGGTGTACGGCGCCCAGCCGTCGCTCAGGTCGATGACCGGCGAGGGGTGCAGCTCGTGTCGTTCGGCCAGCATCGGCTGCCCGGCCACCAGATGGTCGAACTCGAAGACGCCCAGCCCGCAGCTCTTGATCAGCTTCTGCGCGTCGATCTCCGCCTTGGTGTGCATGACCATGCCCTGGGCGTCGGTCAGGCCGGCGGCCACCGGCCTGCCGATGCCGAGCGGATGCCGCTCGAAGGGGAAGAATCCGACCACGTCGGTTCCGTCCTCGAGGACGGCGACGCGTGTCTGGTCGCGCGACTCGCCTACCGCGATCGTGAACTCCGGCGAGAGGAAGGGATTGTCGAAGGACGGGTCGGCCTCCTGCAAGGCCCTCCATCGGTCCACTTCCGGGCGCCCCAGGTCACGGGGGTGAACAAGAGTGATGCGCATGGGCTCCTACTGGGGTGTGCGGTCCCCGCCCGCCGTGCGGCATGGTCGGGTGTCGGGGGTACTTCCTGAGCAGACCATGCATGGCGGTTCACAGCAAACGTTAAGGGATAAGGGGGAGTGGTGGGCCGCCACTGCTGGCAAATTTAGGGAGTTCTCATGTTGGTGGCGTGAACAGAACCAGGTTCTAATGTGGTTCCATGACGGTACCTGGCATTGACTGGCCGCGTCTGGCCGCGTGGATGGGCGAGCACGTGCCGGCGGCGGGCGCGCCCGTCTCGGTGTCGCTGATCTCCGGCGGCAGGTCCAACCTGACCTATCTGATCGAGGCGACCGAACAGCGGGTGGTGCTGCGCCGCCCTCCGCTCGGCCACGTCCTGCCGACCGCGCACGACATGCGCCGCGAGTGGCGGGTCATCTCCGCCCTGGACGGCACGCCGGTACCGGTCCCCCCGCCGCTCGCCTTCTGCCCCGACGAGGACGTGATCGGGGCGCCGTTCTACCTCATGGGCCACGTCGACGGCGCGGCCGTCCGCGACAGGGACGAGCTGGGAGCCCCGGGGGTGGAGGAGACCAGGCGGCTGTCGCAGCGGCTGGCCGAGGTGCTGGCCGAGATCCACGCGGTCGACTACACGGCCGTGGGCCTCGGCGACTTCGGCCGCCCCGACGGCTACCTGGCCAGGCAGCTCGATCGCTGGTGCCAGCAGTGGGCCCGTTCCGCGGACCGCGAGGACCCCGTCTACGAGCGCCTCGTGGCCCGCCTGCGCGAGCGCATGCCCGCCACCTCGGCCGCCACGCTCGTGCACGGCGACTACCGCCTCGACAACACGCTGGTACGGCTCGCCCCACCGGAGATCCGCGCGGTCGTCGACTGGGAGATGTCGACGCTCGGCGACCCGCTGGCCGACCTGGGTCTCACGCTCACCTACTGGCACGACCACGGGGACGACGAGCGCGCCTCGATCCCGGTGGCGGGCGACGTCACGCTCGCCCCCGGCTTCCTCAGCGCCGCCGAGTTCGCCGCCCATTACGCCAAGGTGTCCGGCAGGGACCTCGCCGACCTGGACTTCTACGTGGCGTTCGGCAACTTCAAGCTCGCGGTCATCGTGCAGGGTATCCACGCCAGGTTCCGGCAGGGTAAGACCGTGGGGGAGGGGTTCGACCGCATCGGCGACGCCGTGCCCCTCCTGCTCGCCCGCGCCCACCGCACGCTCGACCACCGCACGCTCGACCACGGCATCTCGTGATCCGGCCCGGGCAGGGCGCACCAGCGACAGCGAAGGAGATCCGATGAGCAGCGTTGTCCTCATCACCGGAGCCGCCAGCGGCATCGGCGCCGCGGTGGCGCGCAGGATGGCGGCGGGAGGGGCGCGATGCCTCCTCGTCGACCTCGACGAGGCGGGCGTCGAACGCGTCGCCAAGGAGGTCGGCGGGGCGTGGCTGGCCGGCGACGTCAGCGACCCCGAGACCTCGCGGCGCGCGGTGGACCTGGCCGTCGAGAGGTACGGCAGGCTCGACCTCGTCCACCTCAACGCGGGCATCGCCGGCGGCGTCGACCTGGCCGCCTTCGACCTGGAGCGCTACCGCCGCGCCATGGGCGTCAACGTCGACGGTGTCGTCTTCGGCGTCAACGCCGCCGTGCCCGTGCTGGCGGGCTCGGGCGGCGGCGCGATCGTCGTCACCGCCTCGCTGGCCGGCCTGGTCGGCTACGACGGCGACCCCGTCTACACGATGACCAAGCACGCCGTCGTCGGCCTGGTCAGGGCGCTGGCCGAACCGCTGGCCAGGACGGGGATCAGGATCAGCGCGGTGTGTCCCGGCTTCACCGACACCCCGCTCGTCGCCGGGCAGCGTGACATGTTCGTCGGCGCGGGCTTCCCGCTGCTCACGGCGGAGGACGTCGCGGGCGCCGTGGAAGCGGCCTTCTACACCAATGAC
The DNA here is from genome assembly GCF_053586935.1 of Nonomuraea sp. NPDC003727. Lineage (NCBI taxonomy): Bacteria > Bacillati > Actinomycetota > Actinomycetes > Streptosporangiales > Streptosporangiaceae > Nonomuraea > Nonomuraea sp. NPDC003727. The sequence continues at coordinate 648,190 of NZ_JBSFNE010000002.1, read as the reverse complement.
CCCGGTACCCTGCTGATCGTCCAGCCAGGCAGGCCGCCGGTGCCCTACCGATATGCTGGCGTGCCGGGGCCCGCCGGAGGGCAGCGGCCGCCGACTCCCAGCTAATCGGTAGAGCAACATTCAAGCGTTCTGTAACCGAGCCGGTTACCTTTGGTGGAAAGCCGGGCACATCGACCCGGCTCCGTCATGTTGGAACGCTTCAGGAGGACCCCGGTGATACCGACGAACGGCCGTCACGCGCAACGGCGCTCCCCGTGGCCGATCGCCCTGGCCGCCGGAGTCGTCGCGGTGATCCTCGTCGCCGGCATCATGATCTACGCGGGAACCAGGACCAGGGGCGCCTCGGGCGAACCGGCCACCATCCCGCCGTCGCAGGCGGCGCCCACCCTGGCGGCGCCGCCCGTCACGGAGGGCTGGCCGCGCTGGGGCGTCACCCACACCCAGTACAGCGCCGACCAGGACACCGACGAGGGCAAGAACGGCGCGGCCAACGTGCTCGGCCGCGAGCCGATGCTGCAGAACCAGCACGTCATGGGCTGGGGAGCGGGCAACCCGGAACCTAGCCCCGGCCGGTACGACTTTCGCGACCTCGACCGGCGGATGAAGCTGATCTCCGAGACGCGGGGCATCCCGATCATCACGCTGTGCTGCGCCCCCGACTGGATGAGGGGCGGCACGCCGGGCCGTACCGACTGGACGAAGAACGCCACCACCGCCCCCCGGCGCGAGCACTTCGACGACTACGCCAAGCTGGCCGCGACCGTCGCCGAGCGCTACCCGACCGTCAAGCACTTCATGGTCTGGAACGAGTTCAAGGGCTTCTGGAACCAGACCACCAACACCTGGGACGCCGAGTCCTACACCGACCTCTACAACAAGGTCTACGACGCGCTGAAGCAGGTCAACCCCGAGATCAAGGTCGGCGGGCCGTACGTGCCGATCGACCATCACGCGCCGACGGCGGGCGAGTCGCCCGTCACCGGCCCGTGGGGCACCGTCGACCGGCGGGTGCTCGGCGCCATCGAGTACTGGATCAAGAACAAGAAGGGCGCCGACTTCGTCGTCATCGACGGTGCCACCATGACCAGGGACCAGCCGCCCACCCCCGACGAGTTCAGCGCGACGGCCAAGTTCACCGCGATCACCGCGTGGTTGCGGCAGCAGGCCCCCGACCTGCCCGTCTGGTGGGCCGAGTACTACATGGAGCCGGAGAACACCGGCTGGACCGAGGAGCGGACCGCCGCGGTGCAGGCCACCGCGATGATGGAGTTCGCCAAGAGCGGCGTGACCACCGCGCTCTACTGGAACCCGCACAAGAAGGACGCCGGCGCGTGCCACGCCTGCCTGTGGGTGCCCGGCACCGGCGAGGAGATGCCGATGGCGGGCCTGCTGAGCGGGTTCGTCAAGTGGTTCCCCGCGGACGTGCGGCTCGAGCAGGTGACCTCGAGCGACCCGAAGGTGCGCGTGCTCGCCCAGCCGCAGCAGATGGTGATGGTCAACACCACCGATGCGCAGCTGACGGCGACGGTGGACGGGCAGCAGTTCACCTTCGGGCCCTACGAGATCAAGTGGAGCCAGCGCGGCAGCACCGGCTAGACGGCCTTGAGGAACCCGCCGTCGACGACGAACTCCGCGCCCGTCGTGCTGGCCGAGCGGGGTGAGGCCAGCAGGGCGATCACGTCGGCGACCTCCTGCGGCTCGACGAGCCGGCCCGTCGCCAGGTTCATCATCTGCGGCGCCACCGTGTCCATCACGCTGTCACGGTCGGCGCCCGTGACTCCGGCGAGGATGTCGGCGGCGCCGCCCTCCTCCGTCCACCACGCGGTCCTGACCGGGCCGGGGGCCACGGTGTTGACCCTGATGCCCTGCGGCGCGTACTCCTCCGACAGCGCCTTCGACACGTTCAGCAGGCCCGCCTTGGCCGCCTGGTAGTCGACGTTCATCGCGCCGGGCTGCCGCACCGCGCCGGTGGTGACGTTCACGATCGCGCCGCCGCCGCGCTCCAGCAGGTGCGGGATCGCCGCCCGTACGGCCCGCACGACCGCGAACAGGTTGAACTCGAACATCTCCCGCCAGTCGGCGTCCGTCGGCGCCAGGAAGCTGAAACGGGGGAGCTTCACGCCGGGCGGCGGGCCGCCGGCGTTGTTCACCAGGATGTCGAGCCCGCCGTAGACCTCGACGGCACGCTGCACCGCGGCGGCGGGCCCGTCGGGGTCCATCAGGTCGATGGCGGCGTGCGTCAGGTTGGGTCCGGCCAGCGCGTCGAGCTCGGGGTTGCTCTTGCGGGAGACGGCCACGACCTTCGCCCCCTCCTGCAGGAGGGTGGCGACGGTGGCGAGGCCGATGCCCTTGGAGGCCCCGGTGACGACGGCCACGCGGCCGGAGAGCTGCAGATCCATGAGTGAACCTTTCAGTGAATGTCGATACATCCCCTGAAACACCGGCCCCCTCAGGTCGGTTGCACTTTTTTCGCGGGAATCTTCCAGTAGGTGAGCGCGCGCAGGAGCCACTCCACGGGGCCGTAGCGATGGCGGTGCAGCCACCAGTGGCTGGCGGCCGCCTGGAAGGCGAAGACGGCGAGCGCGACGAGCATCTCGGCGGGCGGGCTGACCCTGTCGACGAGCGCCAGGCCGTACCCGGTGAAGATCAGCGAGCAGATGGCCGACTGCCCGAGGTAGTTGGTCAGCGCCATCCGGCCGGGAGCGGCCAGCAGCCGGCCCAGGCGCGGCAGGTGCGGCAGCAGGCGCAGCAGCGTGGCCGCGTAGGCGGCGGCCAGCAGGGGCGCGGTGACGAGGTCGACCGCCTGGCCGAGCAGGCGCAGCACCCCGCTCGAGCCGCCCCAGGTCGAGTAGGCGTGGATGGCCTGGCCGGCGATCCCCACCGTGAAGCCGTAGCGCTGGAGCGTGCGCAGCGTCGCCGGGTTCGGCGCGCGCAACGCGCCCTGCTTGCCGAGGGCGAGCCCGACCAGGCACGCGGCCAGGACGGCGGGCCCCTGGAACAGCACGCGCAGTACGGCGATCATCGACAGCTCGTGCAGGTGCTCGGCGATGATCATTGCGGGTCCGCCGCGCAGCAGCATGTCGGTCCTGAGCGCCTCGGCCACTCCGCCCGAACCCGTGCCCGGCACATGGAAGCCGAGGCCGGCCGCCACGGCGGCGAGGACGAAGGCGACGGCGAGCAACGACGTCAGCGTGACGGCCGCGATCAGCGCGGTCCGCGCCGGGAGCGTCCGTAACGCCAGCAGCGCGAGCCCGACCACGGCGTAGGTGGCCAGGATGTCACCGGGGAACAGCAGCACGCCGTGCGCGAGGCCTAACAGGAACAGCCCGGCCAGCCGGCGCAGGAACATCGGCGAGAACGCCGCGCCGCGCCTGGCGGCCGAGTCGAGTTGCAGGGTGAGGCTGTAGCCGAACAGGAAGGAGAACAGCAGGTAGAACTTGTTCTCCAGGAACATGGTGACGAACCAGCGCACCCCCCAGTCGAGGGGGCCGTCGAACCCTGGTTCCGGCAGGCCCGCCATCCGGTAGCCGGAGCCGAGGAAGGCGATGTTGACGGCAAGGATGCCGAGCAGCGCGAAGCCACGCAGCGCGTCGACGGCGGCGATCCGGTCTCCGGACGCGCGAGATGATGTCCACATCAAGGGGACATCATCTCGCAACCTAAGGGTTTGCTGTGACTTTTCAGAATTTAGTGGAACATATTTAGACCGATGTAGAGGAATCGCTCCACGATCACGGCGAGCGCGATCACGAACGCCGGCACCGCCACCCACAGCAGCCTGCGGCGGGCTCGCGGCGCCTTGTCCCTGCCGTGCAGGCGGATCACCTCGTAGGAGAACAGGGCCAGCCAGGTGACGGCCAGGGCCAGCACGCCGACGACGCTCCAAGGAGAGCCAGGATCGCCGGGACCGCCGCTGGCGTAACGGGGCGACGGGATCTCGGTGCCCTTGACGAACTTCTTCCACGTGTAGAGCGCGGCGCTCTCGTTGGAGTAAACCTTCTTGATCTCCTTGGAGCCGTCGAGCGCGGCCACGAACCGCTGGTACCAGTCGTCCGGGTAGCCCTCGTTCAGCTGCAGGTAGGCGGCCTGCCCCCGGGTGACGGCCAGGAAGGTGTTGCGCTCGCTGCTCTTGAGCTTGTCGACCACGCCCTTGATGTCGGTCGGGTCCTTGTGGACCAGCGCCTGCTGGGTGAAGTCGACCTTCTCGAAGTCCTTCTCGCCCCACGGCAGGATCGGCGTGACCTCGGGGCCGAGCTTGGGCGTCAGGTAGAGCACCCTGGCGCTCGGCTGGTCGTGCTCGTAGACGTAGCGCATCGCGGCGACCTCGCCCGCGGTCACCCGCTCGAACTTCTCGTTGCCGTAGCGGGCGATGAGGAAGGCCATCGACAGGGCGACCGCCACGCACGCGGCCAGCACGATCGAGACGATCCTGGTGGTCCGCGGGTGGAACCTGACGTTGCGCTTGCGGAAGGGCACCGTCTCGTCGGAGGCGTCCTCGCCGTCGGCGGGCAGGTTGGGGAAGAAGGCGTAGGCGGCCAGCAGGCAGGCGCCGGGCAGCATGAACATGTAGACCCGCAGGCCCATCTCGCCGCCGTAGCTCTGCAGGCCCATGGCCAGCACCGGCACGCACAGCAGGACGAGCGCCGCCCTGTCGAACACGCCCCGGCGCAGCCGCCTGAACAGACCCGCCGCCGCCAGCAGCAGCACGACCGCGCAGATGCCGAGACGCGTCTTGAGGACCAAGGCGTGGATGGGGTCGCTACCCGCGATCCGGTCACCGGTGCCGCGCTGCAGGTTCTCCAGCAGCCGGCCGATGCCGCCGAAGATGGCGTCCATGTTGCCCTGCCAGAACCCGACCGTCTGGTAGCTGATCCACGCCAGCACCACCAGGCCGAAGAAGAACGGCAGCGCCCACGTCAGCGAGGTCCGCTTGACCAGCAGGAAGGCGGTCAGCACGCCCAGCATCATGAACGGGGTGATCTGGTGCGAGGCCGTCGCGGCGAAGAACAGCGCGATCAGCATGAGCAGCATCAGCAGCTTGTCGGCCCTGAAGGTGCCGGTGTAGGCCAGCTCGCCGGGCAGCATCGTGTCGAGCTTGGCCAGCAGCCTGCGGATGCGGCCCTTGGCCGGCAGCGGCCTGGCGCGCGTCTCCACCTTGCCGAACCAGCGCAGCAGGATCGCCACGAAGGCCAGATAGAGGGCGAAGGTGAAGCCCTGGGGCGAGAAGTAGTCCTGGCCGATCCACTGCACGAGGATGAACAGCAGCGCCGCGAACCACCTGGCCCGCGTGGTCGCCACCACCTGGCGCAGGATCAGCACGAAGGGCAGCAGGTAGAGCAGGTTCGACAGCAGCGGCGTCCAGTTGAGGATCGTCGTGAAGTCGGTGATGCCCGCCGCCTTGCCGACGAACGCGAAGAGCGCGAAGAAGCCGGGCCAGGCCATCCGGGCGTCGAGGGAGATGGCCGTCTCGCCGGTCCTGGAGATGAAGTCGACGAAGCCGGCGTGCACGTACGCGGTGGGGAAGCGTGGCGCCTCGGCCACGATCGCCCCCGCTCCGTGCAGGGCGAACGTGATCGCGGCGATCTGGAACAGCAGCAGGAACTTGCGGTCGGTGCTCTGCGTGACCGTCATGAAGAACGAGACGATCATGAGGATGATCGCGAAGAACGCGCTCAACGGCATCGCGGAGATCAGCCCGAGTCCGCTGATGTCGGCGGGGTCGACGCCCCGCAGCGGCCCCGGCGAGACCCGCAGCGCCAGGACGTACATGAGCAGGCCCTCGATGACCAGCACGACCGGCAGCCAGCGGGGCGCGCTCTGCGCCAGCGCCGCCAGCCGCGCGCCCCACCCCGGGGCGGCGGGCTTCCGCTGCGGTACGGCAGGCGTCCTGGGCGCGTCTGGAGCTTCGGGGACTCCGGGGGCTTCAGGGGCTTCAGGGGCTTCGGGGGCTTCGGGGGCTTCGGGGGCTTCGGGGGCGCGGCCGACGTGCGCGAACTCGGCGACGGGGACGCGCTTGGCGACGGTCGTGGCCTCGGTGCCGTCCTCCTGCTCGTCAGCGGCCTCCTCGGGCTGCGCGCCGGTCCGGGGCGCAGGCGAGGGCAGGCGTACGACCTGGGTGACCTCGGTGACGTCGTCGAGCTCCGGCTCCGGCTCGGGCGGCCGGATGACGGGATTGGTCTCGTCGCCGTCGCCCTCGTCCCGCCCGGGCAGGGCGGTCTCCAGGGTGACGTCGTCCTCGTCGTCGTCCTGCGCCGCCTGCGGCAGGGCGGTCTCCCCGGTGGTCTCGTCGTCGGAGGCCTGCGCCGTCCGCGGGAGGGCGCTCTCCTGGGTGGCCTCGTCCTCGGCGGTCTCCGGATCGGCGATCTCCGGATCGTCGGTCTCCGGGTCGTCGGTCTCCGGGTCGCCGGGTGGCGGGGCGGCGTCCTCGTCCTGGGCGCCCGGCTCACGGGCACCGGCCTCGGGAGTGGCGGGCTCGTCCAGGGGGATCGTGATCCGGGGGATCACGCCGGTGGCGTCGGGGTCGAAGCCGGGCTCCTCCGACACGTCGCTCTCCTCCACCTCCGCGGCGTCAGAAGCCGCGGACGTGCCGGTCGTGTCCCTTGCCATCGCCTCGCCCGCCGGTTGCCTCACGTTGACCATCATGCGACCTCGGGCGACGCTTGCGTGACGCGTGGTTGCCCGGTATCGCCATGTCTGAGAATTTTACGGAGACTTCTGAAGATCAACAACGCTACCAAAATCTCGCTGAAGAGAAGACCGTATCCCACGGCGTTCACGCCTGCGACCGGGAAGAGCACCATGATCGAGGCGAGCACGAGCACCGCCAGCCCGATCTGCACCACCGCCAGCTTCCGCGCCTGCCCGAGCGCGCGCAACGAGCTCAGGTAGACCTCGATGAGCACCCTCGGCAGGACCGCCAGCGCCATCAGCCGCAGCAGCGTGGTGCCCTCGACGGCGAACTCCGAGCCGAAGATGGTCAGGATGAGCGGGGCGGCGACCAGCGCCACGCCGATGATCGGTCCGATGATCATCAGGGCGCGCTTCAGCGACCTCCTGGCGTTGGCCGCCAGGCTCGAACGGTCGAACGAGCCCTCCACCGTCAGCGAGACCGCCATGTTCATCGCCAGCAGCTCGATCATGCAGCCCAGCGTGTGCGCCATGGAGAAGCGTCCGAAGGCGGCCTCGCCCAGCCTGGCCGCGACCAGCACGGGCACCAGGTAGACGATCGCCAGCATCGACAGCGTGCCGGGGAAGTCGCCGGCCAGGAACCTGCCCATCTCGCGCAGCCGCGGCGGATCGGCGTTCTGCTCGGCCGTCGCGCGGATGTGCCGCGGCACCTGGATGCCGAAGATCAGGAAGTTGATCGGGACGAGCGCGATCGCCGTCGGGATCATCCAGGAGACGAAGATGCCGCCGTCGGGCAGCCGGCTCGCCAGAACCGCCAGCAGGGCCATCTTGACCACGCCGAAGACCAGGTTGTTCACCGGCACCCAGGTGGCCTGGCGCAGCCCGGTGAGCGCCACGTCCTGCAGGGTGAACACCGACCACACCAGCACCGAGCCGAGGAAGAACAGGCTCATGGCGGGAGTGCCGAGCACCGCGTAGATGTCGCCCCACACCGGCAGCGTCAGCAGGAAGCCGACGGCGGCGGCGCCGCCCGTGGCGGCCGCCATGCCGTACCCGCGCAGGATGACGGCGCCGGTGCCGCGGCCCGCGACGGGGATGTACCTGGCCAGCGCGCCCACGAAGCCGAGCGCGGTCAGCGAGGCGAACAGCCGCATCGCGGTGATGAGCGCCTGGCCCCTGCCGAACTCCTCGGGGGTGTAGAAGCGGGTGGCCAGCAGCCAGTAGCCCATGCCGAGGGTGGCGGTGATCGCCGTGTTGGCCATGAGCGCGTAGCCGTTGCGGAACAGCGGGTTGCGCAGGTCCTGCAGGAGCTTGTGCAGGACCGTTCGCTCAGACATTCCCGCGTACCCGCTGCAGCCCGTATCTGGTCCGCCGCACCACGGCGTAGCCCTTGGTGAGCACCCTTTCCCGCAGGTAGATCAACGGCACCGCGGAGCCCTCGACGGCGCGCCTGAACATGCTCATCGACGTCTGCCTGCCCACGGTGAGCCGCGGGATGGCCAGCAGGTCGTGGCGGTCGGCGGCCAGCGCGTTGTTGACCGCGCAGGCCGCCCAGTAGCCCGCCCTGCGCACCTCGCGGCGCACCCTGGCGCTGGAGTAGCCGTAGGGGTAGGCCATCGTGGCGACCGGCGCGCCGATCCTGTCTTCGAGCAGCCCCTTGTTCCTGCGCAGCTCCTGCCGCAGCTCGGCGTCGGGCAGCTGGTCGAGCTGGGGGTGGCTGTGGCTGTGGCCGCCGATCTCGATGCCGGACTGCGCGATCTCGCGCGCCTGGCCCCAGGTGAGCATGTCGTCGAGCGGGCGGCCCGCGGCGTCCTTGCCCGCGTCGGCGACCCAGCCGCTGGTCAGGAAGACCGTGGCGGGGAAGTCGTACTGCTCGAGGATCGGCAGTGCGTTGGCGTGGAAGTCGGCGTAGCCGTCGTCGAAGGTGAGCACGACCGGCTTGTCGGGCAGCGACCGGCCGTTGTTCTTGTGGACGGCGGCGACCAGGTCGGCCACCGTCAGCGGGGTGAAGCCCCGCGTCGACAGGTAGTCAACCTGCTCGGCGAAGTCGGAGGTGCGCACCGCGTGCGGCCTGGTGTCCTGGTTGGGCCGCTCGGTGATCGAGTGGTACATCAGGATCGGCACCCTGATCATGCGCGCACCGCCTTCAGCCGGGCCGAGCCGACCACGTAACCCCAGGTCGTCCAGGCCAGCCCGATCACGATCGCGAAGGCCCTGCCGAGCCCGGACGCGTCACCGCGCACCGCGTCGCCCAGGCCGCGCAGCGCGCCAAGCGGCAGCGCCTTCAGCGCGTGCGCGCGCTCGCTCTTCAGCCCGTCCTGCGTGCCGACGCTCTGCGTGACCAGGGCCTTGGACAGGCCCTCGGCGTAGCAGCGGGAACGGAAGTAGGCGAAGGTGGCCCGCTGGGCCGGCACCTTGTGGCCGATCACCGCGGCGGGCTCGTACAGCATGACGGAACCGGGTCTGCGCTGGGCGAGCCTGATGCAGAACTCGGTCTCCTCGCAGCCCAGCGGGCGGCTCTTGCGGCCCTGCACGCTGCGGCCGATGCCGCTGTGGAAGCCGCCGACCTCGCCGACGGCCTGACGCCTGAACGCGGCGTTGCCGCCCATGACGTTGCGGATGGGCGACCGTACGGCGGGCATGCCCCGGTAGCTGCACCCCACGGTCCAGTCGAACTCGTGGGGGAACCAGCCGGGGCGCCTGCCGGTCTGCCAGAGCGGGTCGGTCCTGCCTCCCACGCCGACCACCGCGGGGTCCTGGAAGCCCTCCTCCAAAGCCTCCAACCACCCCGCGTCGGCCACGGCGTCGTCGTCGAGATAGGCGACGATGTCGCCGGTCGCCACGTCGGCCCCGGTGTTCTTGCCGCCCGACAACCCCTTGTCGTGGGCGTTCTCCACCACGATGGCGCGTGGATAGGCCCGCTTCAGCTTGAGCAGCAGATCCGGGTTGTAGTCGACGACCAGGATCAGCTCATGCGCGGGACGCCGCTGGCGTTCGACGGACTCCACCGCTTCCCTGATGTCCTCCCAGCGGTCCTCGGTGTAGACGCAGATGACGACCGAACTTTTCATGACGGACCTTTACGCGACGCCCCGATCAGCCGCCGGGCGAGTGGCGGGCTCGGGCACGGGCCGCGCGGGACGGCGGCGCCGCTCGCGCAGGATGGTCTTCAGCACCCTGATGCCGTCGCGGACGGCGTGCAGGTTGCTCTCACCGTGGATCCGGCAGCGCTCATGACTGGGCACCTCGTGCACGCGCAGGCCCGCCTTGGCGGCGCGCACGTTCATCAGCGTCTCCACCTCGAAGCCGTCGCAGTCGAGGTCGAGCACCGGCAGGTGACGGGTCCAGAAGGCGTTGTAGCCGTAGCACAGGTCGGTGTACTTGGTCCGGTAGAAGACGTTGACCAGCGTGGTCAGCACCTTGTTGCCGAAGTAGCGGCTGAAGGTCAGGTCGTCGCTGCCGCCGCCGGAGATGTAGCGCGAGCCCTTGACGAAGTCGGCCCCGGTGACGAGCGCGCCCACGAACGAGATGATCTCGTGGCCGTCGGTGGAGCCGTCGGCGTCGATCATCACGATGATGTCGCTGGTGCACGCGGCGAACCCGGCCGCCAGGGCGTCGCCCTTGCCCTTGCCGGTCTGGGTGACGATCTTGACGTTCGGCCTGAGCCTGCGGGCCACGGCCACGGTGTCGTCGACGGAGTTGCCGTCGACGAGCACGATCTCGTCGATCCACTGCGGGATGGTGGCGAAGACGTGCGGCAGGTTCTCCGCCTCGTTCATCGCGGGCACCACCACGCTGACGGTCGGGGAGATGGCCAGGTGAGGCGTGAGCGGTGTGAACCGCTCGATCGGCGGCATCGATCGCAGGGCCGCGCCCTGGACCTTGTGGCCGTTGGTCTTGATGATGTCGGGACTCATGGTGCGCTAGTTCCTTCCGGGACCTGTCGCTGCCGTACGGACCCGGGGCCATCCGCGATCACACGGATCGTCAGGAATGGCAGAAGTGACGAACGGTGCATGAAGGGTCCAAGTGGAGTGAGGGTGCCAATGGTGCTGCTGGTGGTGCCAGTGGTGCTGATGGTGCAAATGGTGCTGGTGCTCGTGCTGGTGGTGCTGTACTGCCGAGGGACGAGAGCGCTCAGCGCGCTCCCGTGGGTTCCTTGGCCACTCGTTCCGATGACGAATCGGACTGCAGAGTCGTGCGCACCCGCCCGAATCCCTTCAGTACGCGATCGGCCACCTTATAGAGAGACGGTCGGTCCAGCACGATTGTTCGCGCCTTGTTCACGGGAGTCCTGCCGATCCAGTGGACGGCGGCGGCCGCGGACGGGCGGGACACCCGTCCCTCGGAGACGTAGAGGACTCCGCTCTTCAGCCAGTCCTTGTACTCCTTGCCGCCCTTGCCCATGTCCACGGCGAGCAGTCCGGCTCGCGCCGCGTGCTCGGCCATCTGCAGGTGGTGCACGATGCCGGGGGAGTAGCGGGCGAACTCGGTGTCGTAGGCGGGGAACCAGCCGACCAGGGTGGTCGCCGTGCGCAGTCCGAAATGGCCTGCCACCGGAGTGTCACCGGCGTAGAGCATGGTGAGGACACCGGAGAAGTCGGCGGAACGCTCGGCGTGCATCAGGTCGATGAGCTCCACGATCCACGGCTGGGCGAACCTGTCGACCCTGCCGGTCCTGCGGTACTGGTCGGACTTCCAGTTCAGAAGCACGCGCAGCACCTCGGGATCGGCCGTGCCGTACTCGAAGCGCAGCTCGCCCTGCTCCCTGCCGAGCTTGCGCTCCTTGTAGCGCACGGTCTTCAGGTTCTTCGGCGAGTTGCTCTTGACCTGCTCGATCCAGGCGTCGAAGCCGTCGGAGAAGTCCATGATCGGAGCGGGCCGGACATCGGTCTCGTACGGCGCGAACGTCGGCTGACCGGCGACCATGTGGTCGAAGTCGAAGACGCTCAGCTTGGCGGCCCGCAGGAGGGCCTTCGTGTCCATCTTCAGCCCGGGGGCCGAGATCAGGCCATGACACGTGGTGAGGAAGCCGCCGAGCGGCTTGCCGATGCCGAAGCTGTGCCGTTCGTAGGGGAAGAAACCGGCGATCGAGTCGCCGTCGTGGATGACGGCCACTCTCACGTAGTCACGCAGGCGATCCATGGCGAGCGCGAACTCGATCGACAGGAAGGGGTTGTCCAGCGAGGGGTCCGCCTTCTGCAGCTCCCGCCATCGAACCCGCTCGGGGTCGCCGAGTTCGCCGGGGCGAACGATCGAGATTCTCACCGTGACCTCGCCCCCAGATCGCTTTGCATGTTCTTCCCCCGATACAACACGCGCAGTACGTACATGAACCCAGCGAGCACGGCGACTGTCGCAACGCCGGCCCGTGGGGACCATGCGTCGAACAGAAGCATGGCTTGGGCAAGGAGAACGTTAAGGACGAGACTCGCCGCGGCTCCTACTGATAGTGCGGCAAGAGGGTCACGATCACGCAACAGTCCGACTACCGCAGCACCAGGAACGACCAAGAGGAACAAAGAGATCAGAAGTGGACGCAATGGCGTCTGGATATCGGCGAGCGCGATCACCGCCCCCGCGATGCACGCGGCCGCGAGCACCCACGTGAGCGCCCTCCACTTGCTGATCATCTCCCCACTCCCGGTTGCTAGCTGGCGTAGACGTGACTGATCACATAGTTCATGGGATCAACCATGTCTCGGGCTCGTCAATGCCGACGTCTGACGGCAGCTCCAGGTTTACCGGACATGCCAAGATTCCAATGTGTTGTTCAACACACTGTCAAGAGCGTCCCACACTGCGTGGCCCCCAGGCCCACTAGCTTGCCCTATCGCGGGAGATCATCCGCGCGCGAAGTCGGGTTTGTTGGTCATTGTCGCCAAATTGAGCTCTTAATCACCTTGCGCCTCATGCGTCGCCGTGCTGTGCGCCACACCTGGGTCCGGTGTTTCGGACGGTACAGAAGAGGGCGGATCGTCGGTCGGCTCGGGGACATGGCCGTCCTGCCCGCTCCAGGAGACGGCGCAGGAACCACCGCCGCCGTTGGACCTGATCGTGACGGTTCCCGCGCCGCCGGAGCCGGGATCGTTGACCGTCACCCAGATCGACACCGACCGGCCCGCCTTGATCGACCCGCCGGAGGGGAAGACGTCGAGCCCGTCCGACGCGCCCGCGGTCCAGGTGACGGCGGCGTCGCGCGCGGCCAGCCGTACCGTGCCCGCTCCCGCGACCGTTCCCGGGCAGGTGACCGACAGCCTGGCCGCGGGCGCGGGCGGCCTGGTGCGGGTGACCGACGGAGCCGGGCGCCGGGCCGACGGCAGGGCGGCGGGGGTTCGCACCGGCCTGGCCGCCGTCCGCGACCGGGGCGCCCGCTCCTCCGTACGGCCCGCCGAGGGCGTCGGCTCGACCGTCTCCTCGCCGTCGCCCAGCGCTTCGGGTTCGGCCAGCGGCTCCGCCGAGGGGTCGGCAGGCGCCGGCTCGTCGGCGGCGGGAGCGGCGGAGGGATCGGCGGAAAGGGCGGTGGTGGGCGCGATGCGCAGGGCGGCGGGCTCGGCCTGGCCGTTCATCACGATCATCGCCCCGGTGGCGGCCAGCACGCACGCCCCGACGGTCAGGACCGGCGCCAGGCGGCGCGGCCTGCGGCGGGAGCGGCGCTCGGCCATCACGGGGAAACCCGTCCTGTCGAAGCTGTCGCCGCGCTCGGTGATCAACGTGCGGGTCTGGTCGCGCTCCGGGCTGGTGCAGGTCTCGATCACCCTGCGGCGCAGCGAGATCGGCGGGAAGGCGATGGGCACCATGTCGAGGAGCCTGCCCGCCGAGACGTGCCGGTGCCTGCCCTCGGTGCAGACCTCGCAGCCGCCGATGTGCCCCGACAGGCGGCGGCGCAGGATCGGCGTGAGCGGCCCCTCCCACGAGTCGACCATCGCCGACAGGTCGGGGCAGTGGGCGCGTCCCGTCCTGGCCAGCACGACCGCCGCGGCCGCGTTCTCCAGATGGTCGCGCGCCCTGCCCAGCCTGGTCGCGGCCTGCCTGGAGGTCAGCCCGAGCACCGCCCCCACCTCCGAAGGGGTCAGCCCGTGCCGCAACGAGAGCTCGAGGACCTCACGCTCGCCCCTGCTCAGCTCGCCGAGCGCCTCGTGCACCAGCTCGGCCAGCTCGGGGTCCTCGGGGTCGTCGAGCACGAGGGGCGGGGTGCCAGGCGTCCGGGGGGTCTTGGCCACGCTCTGGAAGCGGGTCAGGGCGTACAGCCATGCCCGCAGCCTGCCGCTCTCCTTCAGCTGGTCGGTACGGCCCTGCGCGGTCACCAGCGCGTCGTGCACGGCGTCGGCGGCGGCGGTGCGGTCGCCGGTCAGCGAGCAGGCGTAGTCGTGGAGCCGCTCGGCGTAGGCGTCGTAGAGGTGGGCGGGAGCGTCGGGGTCGGCCCGGCGCAGCGCCATCACCAGCCGATGATCGTCGGCGCGGTCGACAGTAGGCCATCCGGGCACGGATCTTCCTCCCCGCGGGCGAGCTCCTTCTCACAGCCCCACGCGGGTAGGACGTCCCCTCCTGGAGGGGGGTTGCCCTGGCATAACGACCGGGTATCGGTGCCTGTGTCAGCGGCAGTCGGGCGCGCACAGGCGCCGCTTCATGCCCTGCACGAAGAACTTGCGGACATCGAGGATGTTCTCCGCGATGTAGGCCTCGCCGCCGCTGGCCGCGGCCAGCGCGTCCATCTGCTTCCTGCCCTTGGGCGCGTCCGGCCCGAAGGCGATGATCAGCAGGTTGACCGGGCGCTTGGGGTCGTACTCCTTCTCCAGGAACTCCACCATCTGCGCGTTGGTGACCTTGCCCGTCGGGTCGTCGTTGCCTGCGCCGTCGGTCAGGATCAGGATCGTGTTGATCTTGTCGCGCTCGTAGGTGTCCTTCATCTCCTGGTAGGCGGCCATCAGCGTGTCGTTGAGGCCGGTGTCGCCGGTGGCCTTGGCCTGCACGGTGGCCAGCTGCTGGCCGAGGATCTGCTTGCGGGGCACGCCGTCGACCATCTCGCTCAACGGTCCGACCGACACCAGCTCCTTGTAGTCCTTCTGGCCGTCGAGCAGCGTCGAGAAGCTCCAGACGCCGATCTCGCTGTCGGCGGGGAACAGCGCGAGACCCTCGCCGGCGATCTTGGTGATCGCCTGCATGCGGGTCATGCCCGCGCCCGGGACGGGCAGCGCCATGGTGCCGGAGACGTCGAGCAGCGCCAGCATCCTGGTGCCCAGGTTGAGGCGCGACCAGGTCTGCCGCATGCTCGCCACGTTCCTGGTGTCGGGCGAGGGCAGCGCCTGGGGAGCGGCCTGCTCGAAGCCCTTGTCGGCGGCCAGCGCGCCGCCGCCCTTGCCGTCGGGCGTGCGGAAGCCGTGGTCGCGCAGGGTCTTCTTGGCGGGGTCCGTGGCGAGCTGCTGGGTGAAGGCGGCGGCGGCCTTCTGCGTGGCGGCGTCCTTCGCGGTGACGACGACGGGATAGTCGAGGCTCAGCGTGCCGTCCTCGGGATAGAGCGGGACGACGGGTGAGGCGGACTTCTTGTTGTTGTGCGCCCAGATGCTCTGCTCGGAGGCGACGCCGATCGGCACCCTGCTGCCCGACTTGACGGTCAGGCTGGCTAGCAGCGCGCTCGGGTCGGCGGCGATCTGCTCCGACAGCTTCTTCAGCGCGCCGACGAGTTGCTCGTCGCCCAGCCCCGCCTTCTTCGCCGCGCCCGCGGCGGCCACGAGCGCGCCCAGCCCGGCCGAGTTCTTGGCCGGATCGAGCGCCAGGACACGGATCTTCTTGGCGACGCCGTCGGCGTTGGCCACGTTCGTCACGCTGATGAGGCTCTGCCAGCTCGGCTTCAGGCTCTTGGTCAGGTTGGCGGCGGCGCTCTTGGCGGCGACCAGCACGATGGGGGAACTGGCGACCGATCCGGTGGGCGCGGGCAGCGTGACGCCCGACTCTGCCTCGCGCAGCATGTCGACCAGCAGGCTGGAGTCGGCGATCCACATGTCGGCGTCGAGCTTGCCGTTGGCGAAGCTGTTGGCCGACTTGGCGGCCGACTCCTTGACGACGGTCACGCCGACGCACTTGCCGTCCACGGCCTTGCCCGTCTCGTTGAACGAACCGGCGATCTTGTTCAGTGCGGGCGCGATGTCAGGGGTGGCCACGACGCGCAGCGCGAGCGGATCGCCCGAGCAGCCGCGCTCCCTGGTGAACAGGACGAAGGCGGCGACACCCAGCAGGACGGCGAGCGCCACGGCACCCGCCAGGGGGACCAGTACTCTGCCGCGCCCTCTGCTGGGGCGCCGGCGCGGGGAGGTGTAGCCGTCATCGAGCTCGTCTGTACGGTGTCGCCCCACGTTGCCCTCTTTGGTGTCGATAAGTTCGGGTCACCATACCGGGAGAAACTCCGCGGCGCTGACCGAACGATACTCGGTGCGCTTAGTGTGGCAAAACCAGTGATGTGGTGCATCGATTACCCAGCGTGCCGGTCAGTGGCAGCAGTCGTGACCACGCCACGCGCGCGTTCCCTCGCGCACCGCGACCACCGCGAGAGCCGTCGCCACCGCGGGATCGGCCCACCAGACGCCGAAGGTGTTGAGCCACAGACCCGCCAGGACACCGGCGGCCATCGCCGCGCAGATGAGGTTCTGGGCGCCCTCCCCGCGGGTGGCCGGCGAACGTAGCCGGGCGCCCAGCCGTCGCTTGGCCAGCCCCAGCACGGGCATGCTCACCAGGCTCACCGACGTGACCACGACGCCGAGCACCGTCGGCGCCGCGCGGTGGCCCGCGTCGAGGTCGTACAACACGTGCGCGACCAGGTACGGCGCCAGCAGCCAGAAGCTCACCGCCACCGCGCGCCTGGCCCGCTCCTCCGCATGGGGCGACAGCGTCCGCGAGCCGGTGAAACGCCACACCACGATCAGGCTGGCCAGCGCCTCGACGAGGGAGGACAGCCCCCATCCGATCAGCGCGACGGAGTGTGCGGACAGCCCGGCCGCCAGGCCGAGCGTGCTCTCCAGGCCGAGCCACACCAGCGTGACGACCGACAGGACGCGGGCCCGCGCCGCGTCGCGGAGCCAGGCGGCTGACGGGGCCGGTGCGGAAACCAGACAGTCAGGCACCATGATCTCCCTATCACGCGGTCAATGACAGCGCTCCGTACACTACTCACTACCCTCCGTTATGGTGGAGTTTCTGTGCAAAGCTCGGTCAAACATCACAGGGGAGTGTCCGTGCCGTTCACACCGAGCCATGTCGCCGCCGTCGTCCCGCTGTTCAGGGTGCGGTGGCTCGATCCGTGGGCGCTCGCGCTCGGCGCGATGGTGCCCGACCTGCCGATCTTCCTGCCCTTCCTTCCCGACTACTCGCTCTGGCACTCCCCGGCCTGGGTCGTCACGGTCGACCCGCTCGTGGTGTGCGTGCTGGTGGCCGCCTTCGCGGGCCTGTTCCGGCTGCCGCTCGTCGCGCTGCTGCCGCCGGACCTGGTGGGCAGGGCCGCCTCGCTGCGCCCCGCCCCGCGGATCCTGCCCCTCGTGGCGGGCGCGGCGGCCGGGGCGGCGACCCACGTGTTCTGGGACTCCTTCACCCACTCCTACAGCTCGGCGATCTGGGGGTGGACGTGGCTCGACCACGAGGTGCTGGGCGTGGTCACCGTCTTCCGGCTGCTGCAGTACATCTCCTCGGCCGTCGGCCTGGCCTTCGTGACCTGGTGGGCGTGGCGCGGCCTGTCGCGGATGGCCGACGTGCCCCCGCCCGAGGGGCTGGTCCTGCCCGAGCGGGTACGGCGGGCGGTGCTGTGGGCGGGCGTGGCCGGGTCCGTGGCGGGCGCGGTCTGCTGGCCCCTGCTGAACCCGCCGGACGGCGGGCTGGCCTCCCTGGTCACCAGACTCGGCGCGGGAACGCTCGTCGGGTCGTGCCTGGTGCTCATCGTCTATGCCGGGATCTGGCAGCTCAGGCGGCTCATGGCAGTATTCGACGGTGCCTGAGTACGTATCCGACGCCCACGACCCCCGCCTGTCCGACTTCACCGGCCTGCGCGACGTGGAACTGCGCAAGAGCCTGGAGGCCGAGCAGGGCCTGTTCGTCGCCGAAGGGGAGAAGGTGATCAGGAGGGCGATCGGCGCGGGCTATCCCGTGCGCTCCGTCCTCACCACCGAACGCTGGCTCGAGTCGCTGGCCGACGTGCTCGGCGGCGCGACCGTCTACGTGGTCTCCGAGGAGGTCATGCAGGGTGTGGCCGGCTTCCAGGTGCACAGGGGAGCGCTGGCCTCGATGGAGCGGCTGCCCGTGGCGCCGGTGGCCGAGACGCTCACGGGCGCGTCGCGGATCGTGGTCCTGGAGGATCTGGTCGACCACGGAAACGTCGGGGCGATCTTCCGGTGCGCGGCCGCTCTCGGGGTTGACGCGATCATCCTCTCGCCGCGCTGTGCTGACCCTCTCTATAGAAGGTCGGTCAAGGTGTCGATGGGCGCCGTCTTCGCCATCCCCTACGCCCGCATGGACAACTGGTACGAAGGGCTGGAGGAGATCCGCGCGGCGGGCTACCAGACGCTGGCGTTGACTCCTGATCAGAAGGTCACACCTATAGATGCTGTCGAGATGCGTGATCGGGTGGCGCTGCTGCTCGGGTCGGAGGGGGACGGGCTGTCCTCGCGCTGGCTGCGGGAGGCCGACGAGCAGGTGTGCATCCCGATGAGCCCGGCCGCGATGGAGGCGGGGGTGGACTCGCTGAACGTGGTGGCCGCCGCGGCGATCGCCTGCCACGGGCTCATGCGCGGCACCTCCATCCGTCCAGGTGGGCAACAACCGTAACCCGGGCGGCGTACTCGGGCATGACGGGGCGTTCCTCGCACGATCGGCGACGATGCGGGAAGTGTAGGGCGTGAACGCTCGGAATTAAATTCTTGACGACATTAATTAGTTGACTCTACGGTGACCGGCATGCCGAGAAGCCAGGACCCCGGGACGCCCATCACCGGCCCCACCGCCGCAGCGATCTTCACCATGGTCCTCACCCTCGGCCCGGTGAGCAGGGTGGACCTCGCCCGGCTGGCCGGTCTGTCACCGGCCGCGGTGACCAAGACCGCGCGGCCGCTGATCGACGCGGGCTATCTGAAGGAACTGGCGCCCGTCGAGCGGACCGCCCCCGGAGCGGGCAGGCCCGCCAGCCCTCTGGCGATCGTGCCGGAACGCGAGTACTTCGTCGGCATCAAGATCACCGGTGACGATCTCATCGGCGTGGTCACCGACCTCGGCGCCCGGGTCGTGGCCGCCCGTCACCACCCCGTCCCCGGCTTCGACGTGCGGACCGACGCCCCGGGCGCCCCCATGGAACCCGCCGACGTCGTCGCGGCCATCGCCGCGCTCGTCACGGAGCTGCTGGACCAGCACCCCGACTTCCGGCAGCGGGCCCACAGGCTCGGCGTCGCCATCCCCGGCGACGCCGACCGCGACACCGGCACCGTCCGCTACTCACCGTTCCTCGGCTGGCGGGACGTCCCGCTCGCCGCCCTCCTCGAGGAGGCCACCGGGCTCACCACGACCCTGGAGAACGACGTCAAGGCCCTCGCGGTCGCCGAGCAGTGGTTCGGCGAGGGCATCGGCGCCTCCTCCTTCGCCCTGGTCACCGTCGGCACCGGAATCGGCAGCGCGTTCGTCGCCAACGGCGGTCTCATCTCCGGCGCGTTCGGCGTGTCCGGCGAGATCGGTCACGTGCCGATCGGGATCGAGGGGCCGCAGTGCCACTGCGGCGCGATGGGCTGCCTGGAGGCGCTGGCCTCCACCCAGGCCCTGATCACCGAAGCCCGCCGGGCCACCGGCGTCGAGGATCTCACGATCAGCCAGGCGGTCGAGCGGGCCCGCTCCGGCGACCAGGTGCTCCGCAAGGTCTTCGGCACCGTCGGCCAGGCCATCGGGCTCGGGCTGGCCGTGGTGGCCAACCTCTTCGGCCCCGAACGTCTCGTGGTCTCCGGCGAAGGGCTCGACGCCTACGACCTGCTCGAGGAGTCGATCCGCGAGGCGTTCGCGGCCCAGGCCTACGGCAGCGCGGGGCGGTGCAGCCTGATCATCCGCCCGCTGCCGTTCGAGGAGTGGGCGCGCGGCGCGGCGGCCGTCGCCGTCCAGTCCCTCGTCACCCCCGCCGGCTAGCGCCGTACCCCAGAAGCCGTACCCCAGAAAAGGCCCACACCGCGGTCCCCGGAGAAGGGCCCACCCCGCGGCCGCCAAGAGAAGGCCCACCCCGTGGCCGACAGGGCGCCTCCGCCCCTGCAGCCCTGCAGAAAGGAACCACCCCCCCGATGAACACCTTCACCACCTCCCGCCGCGCCTTCCTGGGCGGGTCGCTCCTCTTCGTCGGCGGCATGGCGCTGGCGGCCTGCGGCAAGGACGACGCCGCCAAGGCCGGAGCCAAGATCATGCTGGAGCAGTGGTACCACGCCTACGGCGAGGCCGGCACCCAGCAGGCCGCGATCCGATACGCCAAGGAGTACACCAAGGCCAACCCGGACGTCGCCATCAAGGTCACCTGGATCGCGGGTGACTACTCGGCGAAGCTGCACTCGACGCTGCTCACCCCGCAGGCGCCCGACCTGTTCGAGATCGGCGACTTCCAGTACATCGATGTGAAGAACGGCCTGTTCGCGCCGCTCGACGACATCGTCAAGGGCCAGCAGGGTGAGTACACCAAGGTGGCGCTGGACTCCGCCTCCTCCGACGGCAAGCTCTACGGCCTGAAGATGATGGACGACGCGATGGTCCTGTACTACCGCAAGAGCGTCCTGCAGCAGGCCGGGGTCACGCCGCCCACCACGTTCACCGAGCTGGCCGCCGCGGCCAAGAAGCTCACCAGCCGCGAGCGCAAGGGTCTGTTCGTCGGCTCCGACGGCCTCGGCAACGCCCCCTACCTGCTGCTGTGGTCGAACGGCGGCGACCTGCTCGACCCCGAAGGCAGGAAGGTCGCCTTCAACTCGGCCGAAGGCGTCGCCGCGATCGCCGGCCTCAAGCAACTGCACGACGACAAGTCGCTGCTGCAGGACTTCACCACCGACTGGTACGACCCGGGCGCGTTCATCCAGGGCGCCACCGCCATGCAGTGGTGCGGCCTGTGGGCCATGCCCGCCATCAAGAAGGCGCTCGGCGACGACTTCGGCGTCGTCGCGTGGCCGAAGTTCGGCGACACCGGCCAGGCCGTCTCCCGCGTGGGCGGCTGGTTCGCCGTCGCCGGCGCCAGGGGCAAGCACGTCGACGAGGCCAAGAAGTTCATCGAATGGCTCTGGATCAAGCAGGCGGACCTGCAGAAGGACTGGTGCGTCAGCTACGGGTTCCACGTCCCGGCGCGGAAGAGCGTCGCCGCGCAGACCACCGAGTTCCGTTCGGGCCCGGCCAAGGACGCCGCCGACATCCTGGCGAACACCGGCAGGGCGTACCCGAACCTGTGGAACACCGCGATGGACTCGGCGTTCGCGCAGGCCGTACGTGAGGTCGCCAAGAACGGCGGCGACGCCAAGACGCTGCTCGACCAGGCCGCCGCCAAGTGCCAGGCCGAACTCGACAAGCAGCTGGCCTGACGATGCCCGACACCGTCACGACCGGGCGCGCGGCCACCGCCTCGCGGCCGGCTGAGGCCCGGCCGGTCCGCCGCGCGCGGCGGACCGACTGGTCGGCCTTCGGGGCGTTCGCCCTGCTGACCGCGCCCATGCTGGTCGGCCTCGGCCTGTTCAAGTACATCGCCATCGGCTGGAGCTTCCTGCTGAGCTTCAGCGACGCGCGCGGCTCCGTCGACCTGGGCTCGTGGGTCGGCCTGGACAACTACGCGTTCCTGCTGGAGGACGAGGCGTTCCGGTCCTCGATGGCCGGGATCGTGCTGTTCACGATCTTCATCGTGCCGGTGACCTTCGGCATCTCGCTCGGGCTCGCCGTCCTGCTGAACGGGCTGCGCCGTGGCCGGGCCTTCTTCCGCACGACCTTCCTCCTCCCGGCCGCCGTCTCCTACGTCGTCGCCGCCCTGATCTGGAAGATGAGCCTGTTCAACGGCCTGCCGTCCGGCGTCGCCAACACCATCGGCGGGCTCTTCGGCTGGGACGTCCGGCCCTGGATCGCCAGCAGCGATCCGCCCCTGTACTGGATCGTGATCGTCACCCTGCGGCTCTGGCTCCAGGTGGGGCTCTACATGATCCTCTTCCTGGCGGGCCTGCAGGCCATCCCGGGCCACCTGTACGAAGCGGCCGCGCTGGACGGCGCGTCCCGGTGGCGCCAGTTCCGGCACGTCACCCTGCCGATGCTGCGCAACACCTCGGTGGCGATACTCATGCTCATCCTCATCGCCGCGTTCCAGGCCTTCGACGAGTTCTACAACATCTTCGTCACCGCCGCCGGCAGCTCCGCCGCCCCGGTGCGGCCGCCGCTGGTCTTCCTGTACGACTCCGCGCTCAAGGACCAGAACTACGGCGTGGGCTCGGCGGGGGCGTTCCTGCTGACCCTGCTGATCGTCCTGGTGACCCTGCTGCAGGGCCGCCTCGTCGGGTTCGGCCGGAGGGACTGACATGCGCAAGAACCTCGGGACGGCCCTGGCGTACCTGGCCCTGGGCGTCGCAGCCGCGCTGTTCCTCGCCCCGTTCTACTTCATGCTGCGCGCCGCCCTGATGTCCGGCACGCAGATCACCGACCTGGACTGGCACTGGCTGCCCGACCCCTTCAGCCTGCAGGGCTTCAAGGACGTGTTCGACGACCCGTCGGTGCCGATGGGCAACGCGCTCTGGAACTCCTTCGTCATCGCGATCGTCACCGCGCCGGTCTCGACCATGCTCGGCTCCATGGCCGGCTACGCCCTGGCCCGCATTCCCGTGCCCGGCCGCGGCGTGGTCATGACCTTCATCGTCGTCACGCTGATGATCCCCACCTCGGCCACGTTCGTGCCGACCTTCGTGCTGGTCAGCGCGATGGGCGGGGTCGACACGCTGTGGGGCGTCATCGCGCCGGGCCTGTTCAACGCGTTCTCGGTGCTGCTGTTCCGCAACTTCTACCTGAAGTTCCCCCAGGAGATCGAGGAGGCGGGCCGCCTGGACGGCCTGGGCCATCTGGGCGTGTACTGGCGGGTCGCGCTGCCCAACTCGGGCGCCATGCTCGCCTCATTGGGCGCGCTGTCGTTCCTGGAGAGCTGGAACGCCTTCCTCTGGCCCCTCGTCATCGGCCAGGACCCCGAGTCGTGGACCGCCCAGATCGCGCTGTCCACCTTCCTCACCTCGCAGACGATCAACCTGCCGGCGCTGTTCGCCGGGGCCGTCGTCACGATCCTCCCGCTGATCGTGGTCTTCCTCATCGCGCAACGTCACATCGTCCAGGGCATCGCCGCCACCGGCATGAAGGACTGAGCGAGCCCCCTCCACCCCCCGCGACGCCGCGGTCCTCGCGCGTCACTCTCCCCTCCGAGGTGCCTCATGAGAATCAGAGCACTGTTAGCCGTCCTCGCCACCGCTGTCAGCGGCCTGGCCGTGATCCCCTCCTCCGCGTCCGCCGCCGATCCGGCTCCCCTCGCGGCGACCTGGGAGGGACCGCTCAGCACCCGGGGCCGCTACATCGTGGACGCCACGGGCAAGCGGTTCAAGCTGCGGTCCGGCAACTGGCACGGCGCCAGCGGCACCTGGACCGGCAGCGGCGACGACGAGGACCCCGCCAACAACTACGCCTCGGAGACCTCCCACCGGGTCCCGCTCGGCCTGGACCGCGTCCCGATGAGCAGGCTGATCGCGGACTTCCGCGCGCTCGGCGTCAACAGCGTCCGCCTGCCGTTCTCCAACGCGATGATCAACGACGCGCGACCCGTCACCGACGCCGGCGTGGCG
The DNA here is from genome assembly GCF_053586935.1 of Nonomuraea sp. NPDC003727. NCBI lineage: Bacteria > Bacillati > Actinomycetota > Actinomycetes > Streptosporangiales > Streptosporangiaceae > Nonomuraea > Nonomuraea sp. NPDC003727. Next base: position 624,728 of record NZ_JBSFNE010000002.1, on the reverse strand, counting down.
GCCAACCCGGACCTGCGCGGCCTCACCCCGCTCCAGGTCTACGACAAGGTCGTCGAGGCGCTCACCGCCGACGGGCTCGCCGTCATCCTCAACAACCACACGACCACCACCCGCTGGTGCTGCGGCGTCGACGGCAACGAGCGGTGGAACAGCAGCCAGAGCACCCAGAAGTGGCTGGACGACTGGGTGTTCATGGCCAGGCGGTACCGTGCCAACAACCGGGTCGTCGGCGCCGACCTGCGCAACGAGGTGCGCCGGGACACCTGGGACAATCCCAACTGGGGCTCGGGCGACGACCACGACTGGGCCGCCGCCGCCCAGCGGGCCGGTGATCGCATCCTCGCCGAGGCCAACCCGGATCTGCTCATCATGATCGAAGGGATCAACTGGTCGGGGATCCCGCTCGACGGGGTCTGGCACGACAGACCGCTCCTCAAGCCGGTCAGCACGCTCTCGCAGACCCTCGTCCGCTCGCACAAACTGGTCTACGCCGCGCACTTCTACGGCTACACCGGCCCGCAGCACACCGGCGCCGAAGGACTCGGAGAGACCCACGACCCCCGCTATCGCGATCTGAGCCGCTCCGACCTGTTCGCGGTCATGCGCGACACCGCCACCTACGTGGCGACCACGCCGGACCGGCATTTCACCGCCCCCGTGTGGATCAGCGAGTTCGGCGTCGGCAAGTCCGCCACCGACAAGGACAAGGCCTGGTTCGCCAACATGGTCGACTTCCTCATCGACACCGACGTGGAGTTCGCGTACTGGCCGATGGTCGGCTTCCAGGAGAACGACCAGGGCAACACCTGGGGCCTCGTCCGCTACTCGGCCGACGGCGGGCTGCGCAGCGTGCTCGACACCGGCGACTGGCGGGGCGCGCACTGGCGTCGCCTGATCGCCGCCGCAGGACACACCGGGCCGGTCGCCCCTGTCCGCACCTGGTCCATGCTGCGGGCCATCCACGACGACGCGAACCAGTCGGCGCGGATGCGGGCCCAGGGAGACTGGGACACGGGCGCGCGCAAGCTGTCATGCCCTGACGACCAGCGCCTGATCGGCGTCAGCCAGAAGGGCCAGGGCGGCCTGTGCACCGACGCCGGAGCGGCGGACCTGTGGGCCTCCGGCCCGGCGACCGTGGTGACCAGTGAGAACGTCACGACCGACTGGGCGTCGGGGTTCACCAAGTACCAGTGCCCCGCGGGCCAGTTCATGAACGGCTACAGCCTGCGCGGCGACCGGGTCTCGGCCGTCCTCTGCGCTCCCGGGCGGGTCCCGCTCGCCGGGGCAGGACGGACGCTGTGGGACGACCGGGGCGACAGCCGTCCCGCCTCCGGTGAGGGCGGCGACTACGCTTACGGCTACCGCAAGGCGCAGTGCGCCTCCGACGAGTACGCCGCCGGGATCGCATTCTCCTACAGCGTCGGACGCTACGGCACGCCGGACGCCCTGTACTGCCGCAAACTCTGAAAGGCCGCTGTCCCTTGTCCGCTCTTCCCCCCTCCCTGCGGGCGGCGCTGGCCCGGCCGGTGCCGCCCGGCGGGCTCGGATCCCTCCAGCACGTCGTGTTCTTCATGCAGGAGAACCGCTCCTTCGACCACTATTTCGGCACACTGCGTGGAGTGCGCGGGTTCGGTGACCGTAACGCCATCACGCTGCCGGACGGCCGGCCGGTGTTCGACCAGTCCGGCGTGCTGCCCTTCCCGGTGCGCGCCGGGACCGGCGGCCGGGACCTGACCGAGGGCGACCTCCAGTACGTGCAGGGCGTCGACCACGAGTGGGACACGGGGCAGCGGACGCGGGGCGGCGGCTGGCAGGACGGCTGGATCGCGGGCAAGGGGCCCGGCGCGATGGTCCACTTCGACCGCGGCGATCTGCCGTTCCAGTTCGAGTTGGCCGACGCCTTCACCCTGTGCGACGCCTACCACTGCTCGATGTTCGGGCCGACGAACCCCAACCGGCTCTACCACTGGTCAGGCACCGCGGGGATCGAGCCGTCAGGGCGGCGCACCACCGGCAACGACGCCTGCGAGGAGGACACCCATCCCGGCTACACGCACATGTCCTACCCGGAGAGGCTGACGGCGGCGGGCCGTACCTGGCGGGTCTACCAGGAGTGGGACAACTACCAGTGCAACTCGCTGGACTACTTCGTCTCCTTCAAGGAGGTCGCGCGCAGGGCCCTGGCGCACACACCCCACCGGAGCCTGCACTCCTTCTACACCTCCCTGCTCCGGCTCCCCGCGACTGATCGGGAGGAGATGCTCGGGGCGTTGCGGAAGGGGGTCGCGGAGCTGTCCCCTGCCGACCTCGACGCCTACGAGCGGGGGCTGTCCAGGGTCGAGCCGGGTCGGCTCGCCGCCTCCTTCCGCGCGGACGTGGCCGAGGGACGGCTCCCGCAGGTCTCCTACATCGTCGCGCCGGAGGCGTACTCCGAGCACCCGGACCCGTCCAGCCCGGCCCACAGCGCCGACCTCGTCCACGACATCCTGGACGCGCTCGCCTCGCATCCCTCGGTGTGGGAGCGGACCGCGCTCTTCCTCACCTTCGACGAGAACGACGGCTTCTTCGACCACGTGCCGCCACCGTTGCCCCCCGAGGGCACCGAGGACGAGTTCGTCGACGGGCTTCCGATCGGGCTCGGCTACCGGGTGCCGATGACGGTCGTGTCACCGTGGACGATCGGCGGGCACGTCTGCTCGGAGGTGTTCGACCACACGTCCACGATCCGTTTCGTGGAACGCTGGCTCGGCGTCGCGGAGCCCAACATCACCTCGTGGCGACGTCGCGTCGCCGGCGACCTCACCTCGGCCTTCGACTTCGGCCCGCCCGCGCCCCCCACACCGGACGCGGGCACCGGCGCGGGGGCGCCGCAGGCCGTCCTGCCGGAAGCCGGCGCGGCCGGGGAAGCGCCGCAGGCGGGTGCGGGAGTCGTCGTGCCACCGTTCCGGGTGCGCTGGCCTGCCACGCCGCCCACCGTGGGACGGCTCGCCACGCAGGAGCCCGGCACCCGGCCTGCCCGGCCACTGCCCTACCGGCCGGAGGCGTCCGCCGTCCTGGCGGGGGACGAGCTGATCGTCACCATGACCGACGCCGGCGAGCGGGGCAGCCATTTCGCCCTCTACCCGTACGCCGGGGAGTTCCGGTTCCCGCGCCACTGCGACGTGCTCGGCACGCTGTCCCTCACCGTCCCCGTCGAGAGCGGCGCCTACCGGCTGCTTCTCACCGGCCCGAACGGCTTCCGGCGCGAGTTCGCCGGGTCGGGCGCGGGCCCGGCCGCCGACGTGGCGGTGTCCTCCCGCGGTGACGGGCACCGGCTCACGATGACGATCCGCAACCCGGGCCCTGCCCCGCTGACGTTCACCCTCGAAGCGCTCGCCTACGACGCCGGTCGGCGGGACGCGGCGGTCGCGCCGGGAGAGCGGACGGTCATCTCCTGGGACACCACGTCAGGCTGGTACGACCTGCGGCTGACCGTCGCCGAGGACCCGTCCTTTCACCGCCGGCTGATGGGTCACCTCGAGAACGGCCGGGCCGGCGTTTCCGGCTAGCGCGGTCGAAAGAGATCAGGAAGGCGGACACCCGGCCACGGGCTCATGCGCGGCGACGCCGGGCGGGGGTCGCGGCGCCGGCGGAACGGTCGCCGTCGCCGGGCCCCTGGCCGGCGACCATGTCCGCGGTCACGGCGGTGGTGGCGGCCAGGCCCGCCAGGAAGACGGTCCAGAGGAAGGGCAGCCAGTCGGGAAAGGCGTAGACGTGCCGCATGAGGTGCACCGACCAGGCGGCCAGCTCGACGATGACACCGGCGGCGATCGCGCCCGCGACGACGACGCCGAAACACCGCGCCACGTCCCGCGGGTGCATCTCGTCCGCGATCAGCTCCCTGGCCAGGTGGACGACCGCGAGGCAGGTGGCGGTGAAGCCCACCAGGCAGGCGGCCGCCAGCAGCAGGCCGAGGGCGAGCGCCGTCCAGGAACTCACGGCGGCCTGCGCGAGCCACGGCCACGCGGTCTGGAGCCACCACGCCATCGCCGACTCGACGGCGGCGTTGACCGACACGCGGCTGATCGGCGCGGCCATCGCGATGCCGAGCACGATCAGCAGATAGAGGGCCACCTTCAGCACGTTGTGCGGACCGACCGCCCAGAAGAGGACCACGAGCATGATCGCCAGCAGCGGCCGGTCGATCCAGGGCGATAAGTTTGACTTCGTGACCAGCGGCGGCGGGAGATAGAGGAGCGGCAGCACGTCCTTCTCTCCCCGCACGTACGGCATGAACCCCGCCGGGTTGCTCTGGTAGATCTCCCAGACCTTCCACATCACGTTGGTGATGTAGAGGACGACGAGGAAGCGCCCCAGCCGCACCCGCCGTGACGGGCCCCGTGAGATCCAGATGACGCTGAAGGGTGAGATCACGACAGCGGCCACCCGGTCCGGCCACTGCCTGCGGGGAGCGCTCCATCCCGAGCTCCTCGACGACTGCTTGCGCGCTCCCAATGGCACGTCTTCCTCCGGCCGCGTCTCCAGGATCCCGATGGCGTGCGCTTGAGCTGTCTCCAGATTATGGCGCCGGGTGCCGTCGCGGCGGTCGCTCGGCATGACGATCGCCCGTGGAGGTCCCGGCGCGGCGGCGACCCGCTCGGTGCCGCCGCCGCGCCGTCATCCGTCAGGGGCTCGTGGTGGCGATCTGCTCGCTCGCGTAGTCGAGCAGCGAGGCCGCCGTGGCGAAGCGGCGGGAGTCCTGGTCGCCCAGGAGCACGCCGATGACGCGCCGGCCCTGGCGTTCGGCGGCGAACAGCAGGCAGAAGCCGGCCTTGGCGGTGTAGCCGGTCTTCACGCCGATCACACCCTCGCTCTCACCCAGCAGCTTGTTGGTGTTCGTCCAGGTGTGGGCGCGGTGGACGGCGGTCTTGGCGAGCTTGTAGGTCTTCTGGGACACGACGGTCCTGAACGTCGCGTTTTCCAGCGCGACCTTCGCGAGCCTGGCCTGGTCGACGGCGGTGGAGTAGCCGCCGTTCCTGGGCGCCGGCAGGCCGTCGGCGTTGGTGTAGAGGGTGTCGGCCAGGCCCAGGCCGCGGGCGGCGGCGTTCATCTTGGCGACGAAGGCGGCCGTGCCGGGGCCGTAGGTGCGGGCGAGCGCGTTGGCGGCGTCGGCCCCCGAGGGCAGCATCAACCCGTAGAGCAGGTCCCTGACCGTCACCTTCTCGCCGGTGCGCAGCCTCGCGCTGGTGGCGCCGTTGTCGGCGGCGTGCCGTACGTCGGCCTTGGTGATGGTGACCACGTCGCCCAGGTCGCCCTCGCGCAGGACGACGTAGGCGGTCATGACCTTGACCAGGCTGGCGACGGGCACCCTGCGGGTCTCCCGCTTGGCGACGTGGACGGTCCCCGCCGAGTCCACGACGTAGCCGATCCGCGCCTTCACCTGCGGCGCGCCGGCCGCACGTGTCGCCGCCTGAGTCGGCGGGGAGAACCCCACGAGCAGGGTGAGCGCCGCGGCGGCGGTCAGTAGTCGAATACCCCCTATACGCATGACAGACATCGTGACAGGTGATCACCGGTTGATATGCGGAACTTGACCCTATGGCGGGAAAACGCGGTCGGAGACGCGGGTAATTGACCCCTAGAACCGTCATATCGGGGGAGATCGCCATGGCAGGCAAGTTCGTCATCACCAAGGACGGGCGCGGGGAGTTCCGCTTCAAGCTGGTCGCGGGCAACGGCCAGACCATCGCGGTCAGCGAGGGGTACACCACCAAGGCGGCCTGCATCAACGGCATCGAGTCGGTCCGCAAGAACGCCCCCGACGCGACGGTGGACGACACGACGCTCGCCGCGGTCTGAGCGCCCGGCCCTCGTCAGGCGGCGAGGGCCTTCTCGCTCCTGCGGCGCCTGCGCCACATGACGAAGGCCGTGACGGCGCTCACCACGATCACCGCGGCGACGGCGGCGGCGAGGGGGGAGTGCGTGGCCAGCTCCAGCCAGCCCCAGATCACCGAGTAGAGCGCGAACGAGGTCACCGGCACCCAGGTCAGGCAGCCCAGCGCGCTGGCCACGACGTACCAGGGATAGGAGATGCGCAACACCCCCGCCACCCAGGGCAGGGTGTGGCGCAGGACGGGGACCCAGAAGCATGCGTAGACGGCGAGCGCCCCCCACTTCTCGACGACCCTCTCGACGGCGCGGATGCGCTCGCGGGGAAGCTTCGCGCCGAACCTCGACTCGTACAGCTTGTCGCCGAGCTTGAATCCGATCCAGTAGTAGGCCTGGAACGCGCCGAACAGCGCGACCGCCCCGACCACCACGATCAGCCAGTACGGCAAGCCGAACAGCGAGGCGCGGGTCGGGTCGGGGATGGCGATCGCAATCTGCCGCATAACCAGACACCACCACCCGAAAGATTTCTTAGGCCAGCCTAACCTTAGGTCATCTGGCCGACCCGCGCCACCCGCCTCCCACGCTACCCGGGCTCGCGCCCTGGACCTGCCGAGGGGGAGCGCCCTGACACCTGCAAGCCGCCATCAAGTCGATCTCAACCCTTCTCCCGTACAAAAGGGTTGAACGAGAAGAGGTGCGATCATGGGGACGCGAAGCAAGGCGGTCCTGGGAACCGGATCCTCCACGGCGGCCAGACTCCTGGTGGGCGCGCTCGCCTTCACCGCCGCCTACGCCGGCGCATCGGCCTACGGCATCGCGAACTCCACGCCGCGACCCACGACCACCGTGGCCCTCTCGGCCACCGTCCTGCCGATCGTCGAGCAGGCCGATCCCGAGGCGGGCACCATCACCGTCAGCCCGCTCAGCGGCAGGGGCGCCGCCTGCGACAGGGACTTCCTGGCCCGCTCCGTGGTGATCAACCCCGAGGCGGGCCGCACCCTCATGTACCACTGGCGGCTGACCAGATGGAGCGCGGCCACCAGGTCGTGGAGGACCTACCAGGCCGAGCACGCCGGCTTCGCCGGCGCGCGCAGGACCGTCAAGTGGCAGCTCAGCGTCCAGGACAACCCGGGCTGGTACCGCATCGAGCTGCGCGTCGCCGGCACGGAACGGCCGATCAGGTCGGATCGGATCCTGGTGAGTTGCTGACGGCCCGCTGCGCCGCCTCCACCCACCGCTGCACCCCGACCCTCCTGGCCACCTCCAGGGCCTTGTGGTAGTGGTCGCGGGCCGCGGCGGGATGGTCGAGCCTGACCGCCAGGTCGCCGAGGGTCAGCGCCACCGGCCACAGGGCCACCACGCCCGTGCCGGCGCCCGCGATGCGGTCGGCGAACGGCTTCAGCTTGTCGTAGCAGTCGACCATCCGCTCGCGGTCGTCGAGCAGCATGCCCGCCAGCGCCCGCCAGGTCATGGCCAGCTCGTACAGGAAGTCGGGCCGCACCGGCGGCTTGGTCGCGGCCACCGCCTTGGCGTCCTTGAGATGGCCCGCCGAAGCCAGGGCCAGCGCGTAGGCGTCGAGGGTCCACTTGGCGCCGCGCTGGTGGGCCTCGCCGAGGAGGTCGACCGTCTCCGCGGCCCTGCCGTCGACCAGGTGCAGGCAGAACGTGGTGATCAGCGGCAGGTCCTGGCGGCCCTCCAGCATGCCGGCCCGCGCCGTCATCCTGGCCGCCTCGCGGTAGGCCCGCTCGGCGCCGGCGTAGTCGCCGGCGATCATCAGCCGCTGCCCTTCGTACCAGGCCACGACCGCGGCCGGAGCGGACAGGTCGTACTGCTTGGCCAGCCGTTCGGCGGCCCGCGCGTGCTCGTCGGAGACCGAGAACTCGCCGCGCGCCGCGGCGCACTCCAGCAGCACCAGGTGGGCCAGCGCCTGCACCGCCATCTGCCCCGAGCGCTGGGCGACCTCCAGCAGCTCGCGGCCGATGCTCTCGCGGGTGTCGACCGCGGGGATGTCGTAGGACTGGCGCAGCCGGCCGCTCAGCGCCGCGGCCAGCAGGGTCGGGTCGCCGCTCTGCCTGGCCAGCTCCAGGGCCTCCAGCGACGCCTGCCGGCCGCGCTCGGGCGCCGACGATCCCTCGAGCTCCAGCGCGAGGGTGGTCAGCAGGCTGGCGCGCAGCGTCTGCTCGCCCTCCGGCAGCTCGATCAGCGCCCGCTCGGTGACGTCGACGATCTCCCACGCCGTCCGGGTGAAGTCGCGGGCCATGCCCTTGTGCGGTACGGCCAGCGCCGCGGCCACCTTGGCCGTCAGCACCGGGTTGTTCAGCGGCAGCGCCAGGTCCATCGCCTCACGCCGCTTCAGCCTGGCCGCCGTCATGTCGCCGCACAGCGCCAGCGCCTTGATCTGGGCGAGCATCAGCTTGAGCCGCTCGGCCGTGTCGCGACTGCCGGTGCGGTCGAAGGCGGCGATGGCCTGCTCCCACAGCGTCGCGGCCTCGCGGTGGGCGTAGCGCCGCTCCGCCTGCTCGGCGGCCAGCCCCGCGTAGTGGACGGCCTTGTCGGCGACGTCGGCGACGAAGAAGTGGTGCGCCAGCGCCGCCACCTCGGCGGGCCTGCGCTGCTCGATGACGTTGGCGACGGCGGCGTGCAGCCTGGTGCGGCGCAGCCGGGAGGCGTCGGAGTAGACGGTGTCGCGCACCAGGTCGTGGTCGAAGCGCAGCATCCCGGGGCCCGGCTCGGTGACCAGGCCGGCCAACAGCGCCGCCTCGACGGCGTCGACGACCGCGTCCTCGTCGCCCGACACCTCCACGAGCACGTCGACGTCCACGTCGCGGCCGATCACCGCGGCCTGCAGCAGGATCTGCTGAGCCCGCTCCGGCAGCCGCGAGATGCGCCGCCGCAGCACGTCGCGCACGCCCGAGGGAACCTGGGAGGCCACCTCGGCGGCGGTCGCGCGCTCGCCGACCGCCTCGGCGTCGAGCAGCCGCACGGTCTCACGCACGAAGAACGGGTTGCCCCTGGTGCGCTCGACGATCGACTCGACGGCGTCCTCGTCGACCTCGCGTATGCAGGTGGCCCGCACCAGCTCGGCCACCGCCTTCGGGTCGAGACCCGACAGGCTCACCCTGACCGGCCCCAGCCGGGCCAGCGCGGCCAGCACGTCGGACTGCCGGTCGTCGAGCTCGCTGTCGCGGCAGGTCACCACCAGCAGCACCCTGCTGGTGGCCAGCAGGCTCGGCAGCGCCCTGAGCAGCGCGAGCGTCTGGTCGTCGGCCCAGTGGAGGTCCTCCACCGTGAGCAGCACGGGCGAGCGGCGAGCCACGCCCGCGATGTAGCCGCCGACCGCGCGGTGCAGCCGGAACCCGCCCGACGCCTCGTCCTCGTCGGGGTCGCTCTCGCTGTCGTCGAGCAGCGGCGCGAGGAGCTGGCCGTACTCGCCGGCGCCGTTCTCCTCGACCAGGCTGCGCAGGATCTCCACCCACGCCCAGCCGGGCGGGGTCGCGCTGGAGTCGGGACAGGCGCCCGACGCGGTGGTCCAGCCGTCGCCCTTGAGCTTGCTCTCCAGCTGGCGCAGCAGCGTCGTCTTGCCCGCGCCCGCGTCGCCGGCGACGATCGCCACCTCGAAGCGCCCGGTCCTGGCGGCCGCGCCGGTCAGCCTGGACAGCTCGGCGTCACGGCCGATGAACGGCTCGGGCTCCAGCGGGGGCGGCTCGACCGCCGTGGTCGCCCGCGGCGGCCACGTGTCGGCGACCGGCGCCGGTTGCCTGGCGGGCCGCGGCACGGCGGCCAGTTCGAGGTCGGGCGCCTGGGCCAGGATGTCGGACTCCAGCTTGCGCAGCGCGGGACCCGGGTCGATGCCCAGCTCGTCGGCGAGGATGCCGCGCGCCCTGCGCAGCGCCGCCAGCGCGTCACCCTGCCGGCCGCACCGGTAGAGGCCGAGGGCGAGCAGCCGCCAGCCCTCCTCGCGCAGCGGGTTCTCGCCGGTCATCGCCTCCAGGTCGGGCACCGTCTCGGCGTGCATGCCCAGGCGCAGGCCCGTGTCGGCGTAGCGCTCGCGCGCCACCAGCCGCAGCTCGGCTAGCCTGTTGACCTCGGCCTCCGCCCACGGCTGGTCGGCGAAGTCGGAGTACGGCGTGCCGCGCCACAGCCCGAGCGCCTTGCCGAGGCTGGCCCTGGCCGACTGCGGGTCGTCGGTGTCGAGGTACTCGCCCGCCGCCCTGACCAGCTGCTCGAAGCGCAGCGCGTCGACCTGCTCGGGCGCCACCCGCAGCGCGTAGCCCGAGGCGACGGTCACCAGCAGCCTGTTGGGCCCGCCGCGCGGCCTGCCCGGCTCGAGCACCCTGCGCAGGCGGGAGATGTAGACCTGCAGGCCCGACTGCGCGCCCTTGGCCGCGTCGTCGTCCCACAGGTCGTAGAGCAGGGTGTCAACAGGCACGACCTGCCCTCTGGCCACGAGAAGGCGGGCGAGTACGGCCCGCTGCCGCAACCCGCCGAGGTCGAGTTCGTCGTCGCTGGTGCTTTCGTACGCCTCGACTGGCCCCAGAACCCGGAACGCCACCATGTCAGCCGCCACGCTATGTGTGCTTCCGAATCACGCACAAGGTCTTTGTCATGTTCGCGATGGTCACGGCTGCGTTTCCATGTTCGTGTGTCGGCTCTCCTGACGAGTCCTGCGGTTCCTGCCCAGCAGTGCCCATGCGCCGAGAGCCAGCCCGCCGAAAGGGATTTCGACAGTGTACGTCCAGAAACCGAACAGCAGCGCGGTGGCCGTGGCGGCGGCGACGTCCACGCCGAAGGCGGTCGTCAGCAGCAACACGACACCCCCCTCCATGAGCCCCGCGCCACTGGGTGTGACCAGGACCGCGGTGAGAACCCGGGACAGCGCGAAGACTGCGATCGATTGTGCAAGACCAGGATACGCGCCGGTGGCCTGCATACAGCAGATCATGATCAGCCACTGCAGCACCAGGAAGGCGGTCATGCCGGCTGACAGGCGCGCCCACCGGGTCCTGACGACGCCCGCGGTGTCCCTGCGGAGCCGCTCCAGCGCGGCGGACGCCGAGAACTTGAGATGGGTCGGCCGTACCAGCGCGTCGAGGGCGCGGCCGAGCAGCGCGGCGGCGCGATCCCAGTACAGCGCGGCCGCCACGACCGCGACGAGGGAGAGGATCGACAGGGCGCCGATCCACCCGGCGTTGGCCACGGTCGGGTTGGGCGCCTCGCCCGCGATCAGCAGCGCGATGATGCCGACGGCGGGCAGCAGGAACCTGAACATGGTGTTCCAGATGCCGCTGACCAGCGTCATCACCACGATGGCCCGGTTGCCGAAACCCCAGCTCCTGGCCATGGCGAAGGTCAGCGCCACCCCCGCGGCCCCGCCGAAGGGCAGCAGGTTGCTGACCGCGCTGCCCGCGGCGTTGAGCGTGAGGCCCTGCAGGTTGTTCAGGCCGGGCAGCGAGTTCGTCAGCACGAAGGTGTAGGCGAACAGGCTCGCCAGCCACACCGCGGCCATCAGCGCGATCACACCGGGGTGCATCGCCGCGAAGATCGCGCCGATCTCCGCCCACGAGACCTTCTTGCCGGTGAGCGTTTGGACGATCTGCGGCAGGTAGACGACGAGCGTCGCCGCCAGCCCCAGCGAGACGACCGACAGGGTGATCCGGAGCCATGAGTTCTTCATCGATACCACCCTGCCCCGGCTCGCGGGTGCTGAGCGTCGTCCTGAAGGAGGAAACGGGCGATTCTCACGATGCTTCGTCTCTCACGGTGCCTCGTCGAAGGGGTGCTTGAGCCGGGTGCCCGGAGGCAGGTCGCGGCGGACGAACCACTCGGTGCCGAAGACCAGCCGGTAGAGCGGCCCGGGGATCTTCAGCAGGACGGCCAGCGTCCTGTCGCTGTCGCCGCCGCTGGCCTGCGAGGCGTGGGCGGTCATGCTGGCCCTCTTCTGCCGGGCGAACTTCCTGACGTTGACCCGGTGGGTGATCTGGTCGCCCGCGGTGTAGGCGCTCTCGAAGGTCCTGAGGTCGAACTCGGGAGGGAAGGTGTAGACCTTGCCGGCCAGCCGCAGCGCCCGAAGGAGCGGGTCCCTGTTGACGGTGGCCTCCAGCACGATGGGCGTGCCCGCGATCTGCGCGGCCCGCCTGCCCACCCGGTGCACCTGCACGTGGTCGGGATGGCCGTAGCCGCCCGCCGGGTCGTAGATCGACAGCAGGTCGGCCTTCTCCTCCTCCAGCACGGCGGCCAGTGCCTCGGCGGCCGCCTCGGAGTCGGCGTCGATGAAGGCGTTGTCGGGGCGTTCCTCGGCGATGCCGCCCGTGGGGCTCAGCCCCGAGTCGCCGTAGCCGAGGCACACCACGCGGGCGCAGCCGAGCACCGCGGCGGACTCGTACAGCTCCTTGATCCGCCTCTCGCCGAGCGCTTCGCCCTTCTCGGTGTCGGCCAGGCCGCGCTCTCCGGCGGTGGCCACGACCAGCACCACCCGGTGGCCCTCGGCCGCGAGCATCGCCATCGTGCCTGCTGTCAGCAGGGCCTCGTCGTCGGGGTGTGCGTGGAAGAACACAGCGGTACGTGGTGGCACAAGGTCAGATTAGTGTGGGACGGGTGCGGATCCTTCACGTCAGCGACTGTTACCTTCCACGGCTCGGGGGCATCGAGGTGCAGGTCGCGGACCTCGTCAGGATGCAGCGCGAGGCCGGCGACACCGTCGAGGTGGCCACCGCGACCAGGGGGGAGGCGCTTCCCGGCGTCCACAGGATCGTCGCGAGGATGCCGTTCGACCTGCCCGTGCACCCTCGAGGTGTGGGCAAGCTCACCAGGCTCATGACGGCGAGCCGGCCGGACGTGGTGCACGTGCACGCCGGCGCCGTCTCGCCGTTCGCGTGGATGGGGGTGCGCGCGGCCGTCAGGGCGGGCCTGCCCGTCGTGGTGACGGTGCACAGCATGTGGGACCCGGCCACCCGCGCCCTCTACACCGCGCTCAGGTTCGTCTTCGAGTGGCATCGGTGGGGGCTGGTCGCCACCACCGTCAGCAACGCGGCGGCCGCCCCGATCCGCGCGGTGGCGGGGCGGGGCACGCCCGTCCACGTCGTCTCCAACGGGCTCGACGTCTCGGGCTGGCGCCCCGTGGGCGGCGGCCCGCCGCAGGACGGCGAGGTGCACATCGTGGCGGTCGGCAGGTTCGCGCCCCGCAAGCAGCCCGTCCGCCTGCTGAGGCTGCTGCGGGAGGCGCGCGCCAGGGTGCCCGCCCACGTCCCGATGCGGGCCACGGTCATCGGCGAGGGCCCGGCGCGCGGCTCCATGGAGCGTTTCCTCGCCGCGAACCGCATGAACACCTGGGTCTCGCTGCCCGGCCGTCACACCCGCGCGCAGATCGCCAAGGTACTCGCCTCGGCCGACCTGTTCATCGCCCCCGCGCCCCGCGAGTCGTTCGGGATCGCCGCCCTGGAGGCGCGGGCGGCGGGCCTGCCCGTGGTGGCGCGCAGCCAGAGCGGCGTGGCCGACTTCGTCAAGCACGGCAAGGAAGGGCTGCTCGGCCGCTCCTTCGACGACCTGGTGTCGGCCGTGGTCCGCCTGTCGACCGACACCGCACTGCGCGAGTCCATCGCCGAGCACAACCGCTCCACGCCGCCCACGGCCGGATCGTGGCCGCTGATCCTGGAGGGCTTCGAGCGCTGCTACTCGTCGGCCATCGGCTGAGTGCCGTCCGTCTTGCGCAGCACGACGAAGCCGTTGCGCTCGAAGACCTTCTCGTAGCCCGACGACAGCAGCAGCGCGACGCGCTCGGCCTGGGCGGCGGGGGAGCCGTGGGGATACTCCCAGCGGGCCACGTCGGCCACCACCCACGGCGCCCAGCGGGGCTGGTGGTCCCACAGCAGGACGGTGGCCCGCGAGGTCAGGGCGGGGCCGAGCGAGTTGGCGGCCTCGACGACCACGCCCGACGGCACCCGGGAGACGGCCTCGGCGGCGGCCCGCACGTGTTCGGGGTCGGCGCGGTAGAAGGCCGGGCGGGCGAGCTGGTCCAGGGCGAAGCGGGGGACCAGGGTGAGGGCGACGGCGGCGACGCCGACCGACCACGCGAGTTTCAGCGCGTCCGGGCCCTTGATCCAGCGCAGCAGCCGGGAGAGCCCGTCGACGCCGGCGCAGAAGAGGATGATCACGGTGAAGGCGCTGTACTGGAAGTCGGCCTGCCACCACGGCGACCTGTCGGACAGCATGCGTTCGAGGATGTGTGGCAGCGCCATGAGCGAGATCGGCGACAGCAGGCACAGCATGAGCGTCGGCCAGGCCAGCAGGAGGAGCGTGTCGACCTTGGCCTCCTCGCTGAACGGCAGCGCCAGCGTGCCGAGCGGGTCGCCCAGCATGTGCAGCAGGGCGCTCGGCACGTCGGGCCCCAGGTGCCCGTAGGCCCAGAAGTCGCCGGTGTCGCCGCCGACCAGCCGGATCAGCACGCCGCGCACCAGCACGGTCCAGGCCAGGCCGACCGTGACGCACAGCAGGCCGCGCAGCCGGTCGCCGAGCACCACCAGGCACAGGCCGGCGCCGATGGCGACCAGGCCCATGTCCTCCTTGACCAGCAGGAGGGCCAGCAGCGCCAGGAACGCGGGCAGCGGCCGGCCCGCGTGATAGCGCTCGATCATGATCGCGGTCAGCAGCGGGACGAACATCACCTCGTGCGCGTCGAACGCGGCGGCCTGGGCGATCGGCCACGACACGGCGTAGGCGAAGGCGACGAGGTAGGCGGGAACCGTCCCGAGTACCCTGCGGGTGAACGTCCACAGGAAGGGGATGGCGGCGGCGAACAGGACGGCCTGAGCGATGATCAGCGTGGCCGGGCCGTCATGGATCCAGTACAGCGGCGCCAGCAGCGCGTAGATCGGCGAGAAGTGGTCGGCGAGCTGCAGGTAGTCGAGGCCGCGGCCGTGGAAGCTGCCCACCGCGGGGATGTACGGCGGGCCGAGACGGGAGTAGCCGCGCACCGCCTGGTCCACGATGACCAGGTCGAACGTGGTGGCGTGGAAGGTGGCGAGCCTGACCAGTCCGAGCAGGGAGTAGGCGGCGGCCGCGGCCGCGCAGAGCAGGGACAGCCACAGGCGGGGAGGGGTCGTCAGGCGCACAAGGGACAGCACAGCGGACAAGGGTAGACAAGCAGGGCGCCGGACCGCGGCCGCCGCGCCGCACTGCCCCCCGCAGGCGGTGCGGCGGCCGGGAGCTTCATCAGGAGCAGGCGCTCTGGATCTTGGTGCTGAAGCCGTTGATCTTGGTGGTGAACTCGGTGAGCTTCGAGGCGTCCTGGAGCCCCTTGATGCTGTCGAAGCTGGAGGCCAGGTCGTTGAGGGCCGACGCGAGTTCGCCGTCGTACTTGGCCGCGAGCGCCTTGGTCTTGTCGGCGGCCTCGGTGGACGCCTTCTCCATGGCGGCCGGGTCGGTGACGGCCTTGGCGAGGCTGCCGGACCACTCGTTCATGATCTTGGTGGCCTCGTTCGACGCCGTGGTGCAGTCCACGGCGGTGCCCACGGCGCCGCAGGCGGTGAGCCCCGCGAGGGTCAGCGTGGCCGCGGAAACGGTGATGGCCCGCTTGAGGAAACGCATTCTGTGCCCTTCGTTGGATGACCAGCAGAAGGGACATTATGGGGGCAGACTTGATATTCACTTACATCGCGCTTACATCACCCGTCACACCGACTTACGCCACGGCTGGACGCCGTGACATGGCGGTCATTCCCCCTCGCGCTCGTGCCGGCCGCGCTGACCGCGACCGCCACGCGCGACCCGCTCGCGACCGGCGTCGGGCGCGCGTATCCGTCGATCGGTCATCGGATCGCTCGGGGGTCAGAAGGGGAGGGGCCTGCCGGAGGGAGTGCGCAGGTCGAGGGGGAGGGGGCGGCGTGGGGGCCGCGGCCGGGGGACCAGCTGGAGCTTCTTCACCTAGTGGAATCCTTCCAGTGGGACGTACCACTGTATTACCCGATGATCAGGTGTAACTCACCCTCTCGCGGTAACGTCACAGGTATGGCGTTCGTGCACCCGGCGTTCTTCTACGAGGACGACCGGGAGTACCTCTCGGGCACCGTACCGTTCATCCGCGCTGGGCTGGCGGCCGGTGAGCCGGTCGCGGTCTCCGTACCTGGCCCCAACCTCGAGCTGATCAGGGACGAGCTGGGCGACGAGGCGCAGCGGGTGCGCATGCTGGACATGACCGTCGTGGGGCGCAATCCGGGCCGGATCATTCCCGGGGTGCTGCGCGAGTTCGCCGACCACTATCCGGACCGGCACGTACGGATCGTCGGCGAGCCCATCTGGGCGGGCCGCACCGGCACCGAGTACCCCGCCTGCGCCCAGCACGAGGCGCTGATCAATCTGGCCTTCCAGGGGCGCCGCGCCACCATCGTCTGCCCCTACGACGCCAAGCGGCTCGAGCCCGAGATCCTCGACGACGCCGCGCTCACCCACCCCCTGCTCCAGGACGCCGAAGGGGAGCGGGCGAGCACCGCCTACGCCCCCATGCGCGTGATCGAGGGCTACAACGTGCCGCTCTACGAGCCGCCCGCCGCCGTCGCGCTCAGCTTCGACAGCACCAACCTGGGCCAGGTACGGCACCTGGCCAACGAGTGGGCGACGGCGGCCGGCCTGACCGGCACCCGCCTCGACGACGTCCAGCTGACGGTCTCCGAGCTGGGCGCCAACAGTCTCGACCACGGGGGCGGCGCGGGCGTGCTGCGGCTGTGGCACGAAGAGGGCCGCATGGTCTGCGAGGTCAGCGACGCGGGGCACATCACCGACCCGCTCGCCGGCCGGCGGCCCGTGGATCCCAGCACCCCCGGCTCGCGCGGCCTGCTGATCGTCAACCTGCTCAGCGACCTGGTCCGCATCCACACGCGCGAGGGCGCGACCGTGGTACGCGCCTATTTCGACCGGCCGGGGTGACCTGGTAGGGCGGCGGCATGATCCTGCTGCGCTCCATGCGAGGACGCGCGACCGACGAGCCGCACCGCGTCGCCACCCCGCTGGAGCTGTTCTTCGACCTGTTCTTCGTCGTCGCGGTCTCCTTCGCGGTCAGCGAGCTGGCGCACGCGCTGTCGGCCGGGCACCTGGGCGAGGCGCTCACCGGCTACCTGACGGCGTTCTTCGCCATCTGGTGGGCGTGGATGAACTTCACCTGGTTCGCCTCCGCCTACGACACCGACGACTGGGTCTACCGCGTCATGACGCTGGTGCAGATGTCGGGCGTGCTGGTGCTGGCGGCCGGTGTACCGGCGGCCTTCGAGCGGCACGACTACCGGATCGTCTGGTTCGGCTATCTGATCATGCGGGCGGCCATGGCCTGCCAGTGGCTGCGCGCGGCCGCCGGCGACCTTCCGCACCGGCGGGCGGCGCGGCGCTACGCGCTCGGCATCAGCCTGGCGATGGTCTACTGGGCCGTCCTGTTCGTGACGCCCGCGACGCTGGTGCTGCCGGTGTTCGCGCTCGGTGTGGTGATCGAGCTGGCCGTACCGGTGTGGGGCGAGCGGGGGACCCGCACCTCCTGGCACCCGCACCACATCGCCGAGCGCTACGGCCTGTTCACGATCATCATGATGGGCGAGAACGTCCTGGGTGCCACCGTCTCGGTGCAGAACGCGCTGTCCCACGAGGGCGCCAAGCCGTCGCTGATCGTGGTGGCCGCCGCCGCGCTGGTGATCGTCTTCTCGCTGTGGTGGATCTACTTCGAGCCCGAGACCCACGAGATCCTCACCTCCAGCAAGGCGGCGCTCCGCTGGGGCTACGGCCACTACGTGATCTTCGCCTCGGTGGGGGCCGTCGGCGGGGGCATCGAGGTGATGGTCGCCTTCGTCACCGGCGAGAGCGCGCTGACCCGTACGCAGGCCGGCCTGGCGATGGCCGTCCCCGTCGCGATCTTCCTGATCGCGGTGTGGGCGCTGCACATCCGCCCGCACCGCTACGGCCGCGCCGACAGCGCCGCCTTCCTCCTGGCCGCGGTCCTGGTGCTCCTGGCCGCGGCCACCCCCGTCGCCGTGCCGCTGATCGCGGCCGTCACAGCCGGGCTAGTGGCGGCGACGAGCCTGATCAGGCGGGCAGCGTGGCCCGGACGGTGAACCCGCCGCCGGGCACCGGACGAGCCTCCAGCCGCCCGTCGAACAGCGCCACCCGCTCCCGCATGCCGATGAGCCCCTGACCGAGCCCGCGCCGCTCGGGCGGCTCGTGGCCCGGCGCCGGCCCCTCGTCGGTGACCTCGAGGGCCAGCTCCCCGCGCCGGTGCGCGACCGCGACCAGCACCCTGGTCGGTCCGGCGTGCTTGAGCGTGTTGGTCAGCGCCTCCTGGATGATCCGGTAGGCCGACAGCTCGAGCCCCGCCGACAGCGGCACCGGCGCGCCGCGCACGTCGAGCTTCACGTCGAGGCCCGCCACGCGAACCTGCTCCACCAGCTCCTCCAGCCGGGCGAGGCTGGGCTGCGGGACGTTGACCGCGCTCTCGGGGCCCGACCGCAGCACGTCCAGCATGCGTCGCAGCTCGTGGACGGCCTCGCGACCGGCCTCCTCGACGGCCGTCAGCGCCTCCCGCTCGCGCGCCTGCTCCTCGAGCAGGCGACGGCGTACCGCACCCGACTGCATCACCATGACGCTGACGCTGTGGGCGACGATGTCGTGCAGCTCGCGGGCGATCCTGTTGCGCTCCTCGTTGACCGCCTCCCTGGCCAGCAGGGCCCCGCGCTCCTGTGCCTGGGCGGCGACCTCCCGGTAACGCTGGACCGCCACGCCCGCCCCCGCCGCCACGCCGGTCATCACCAGGGCGATGGCCACATCGCCTGGACCGACGGGCGCGGTGTCGGCGAAGACCATGAGGCTGAGGAAGCCGAGCGCCAGCGCGAGCGCCGCGGGCGCGCGCCAGTTCGCGCGCGGGACCTCCGCCATCACGGTGAAGAGCAGCACCAGCTCCACGTAGAACTGCCAGGCGCCGAGCATCTCCTGTGACAGCGGGATGGCCAGGCCGCCGGCCACGCTGTAGACGGCCAGCGCGGTGAACGGGATGCGGCGCCGTACGGCCACCAGGACCGCGCTCGCGAGGGCGAGCCCGATCCACAGCGCCGGGTGGGTGCGGTCGGGCTCGCCGGTACGGCCGCCGATCTCCTCGGCCAGCGAGAACACGGCCACAATGGCGGCGATCGCCCAGTCGAGCCTCATGGGTCCCGACTGTAAGGCGCTGCTCCAGGGGCCGACATCACCCGCTAGACGGACATTAGTTCTCTACCGATGACATATCGGCATAACGGGCGCCCTCGACGGCCTCCGCCAGACCGGACAGCGCGTCGATCTGGCCGGCGGTGAGCGTGACGGCCGCCGCCGCGGCGTTCTCCTCCAGATACCTCAGCCGCTTGGTGCCGGGGATGGGGATGACGTCCTCGCCCTGGGCCAGCAGCCAGGCGAGCGAGAGCTGCGCGGGCGTGCAGCCCACCTCGGCGGCGACCGCGGCGACGCGCTCGACCAGCCGCGCGTTGTGCGCGGCGGCCTCGCCCGAGGTCCGGGGGTTGACCCTGCGGAAGTCGTCGGCGGCGAGCTGGTCGGCGGGCGGCAGCGCGCCGCTCAGCAGGCCGCGGCTGATGGGGGAGTAGGCCACCAGCTTGACGCCCAGCTCGCGCGCGGTGGGCAGGATCTCCGCCTCGATGCCCCTGGTGAACAGGGAGTACTCGCTCTGCAGGGCGTGGATCGGGTGCGTGGCGTGCGCCCTGCGCAGGGTGTCGGCCGTCACCTCCGACAGGCCCAGACGGCGCACCTTGCCCTGCTCGACCAGCTCCGCCATGGCGCCGACCGACTCCTCGATCGGGACGTCCGGGTGACGGCGGTGCATGTAGTAGAGGTCGATGTGGTCGACTCCGAGACGCCGCAGCGACGCGTCGCAGGCCTGGCGGATGTAGGCGGGGGTGTTGTCGATGCTGCGCGTGCCGCCCTCGCGCCTGACGCCGAACTTGGTGCCGAGGAACACCTCGTCGCGGCGGCCCTTGATGGCTCGGCCGACGAGCTCCTCGTTGTGCCCCATGCCGTACATGTCGGCGGTGTCGAGAAAGTTCACGTCAAGGTCGAGGGCGCGGTGGATGACGGCGATCGACTCGTCGTCGTCGGCCGTGCCGTAGAACTCGGACATGCCCATGCAGCCGAGCCCGATCCTGGAGGTCATGTCATCTCCTGGTAGAGGTTGATCTTGTAGTCCAGGACCTCGAGGTCCTGGGTCAGCTCGGCGATCCGGGAGGCGGCGCCGTCATGACTCCAGGGTCGCCCTTCGAGTGCGCTCGAAGTCAAACCGCCGGTGGCCGGCTGTACCCACCCTGAGGGGGCGGACCCTACCCAGGGTCGCCTCGCACCAGGTCATCGGGGTGATGCGGGGGATGATCCTCCCTCGGTCGTAAGGGTCGGTTCAGGGGCCGCGTGGGGCCGATCTCCGATACTCGGCGGAGCCGTGTTCCGCGAGCGTAAAGGGCATGAAGGGATTGCTCATCGGTGGATTCGCGGCGCTCGGCACGGGCGCCGGCGCGATGCTCACGCTGCAGACCGAGGCCGGGCTCGACCCGATGCACACCTTGATCAGCGAGTACGCCTTCCACCCGATCGGGTGGCTGCTCCCCGCGTCGCTGACGCTGTTCGCCGTGGGGGCGGCCTTCGTCGCCGCCGCGCTGCGCAGGTCGGGCGCCGACCGCAGGGTCGTGGCCCTGGTGGCGGCATGGGGCGTGTGCATGTTCCTCATCGGTGTCTTCCCGACCGACCGGCCGGGACTGCCGCTGTCCCTGTCCGGCGGGATCCACCGCTACGCGGGATTCGTCGCCTTCCTCGTGATGCCGGCGGCGGGCCTGCTGCTGGCCAGGGCCAAGGTGTGCTACCCGCGGGCGATGAAGGCGCTCAGCGGCGTCGCGCTGGCCGCGCTGGTGCTGGTCGTCATCCCCTACGTGGTCAGGACGCTCGGGATCCCGCTGAGCAACGCCGAGATCCCCGCCGGGCTCACCCAGCGGCTCGTGGTGGTCTCCGAGGTCGGCCTGCTGCTGCTCCTGAGCCTCCACCTGGTACGGCTGCCGCACGCGACCGGCCACCGCGCTCACCGGCTGGTGTCCGTCCAGCACGCCGCTCCGGCGGCGCCGGCTCCCGTCCAGACGTCGCGGTCGCTGGCCGCGTAGGTGGTCAGCGCTCCCACGGGGGCGTCTCCCCCATCGAGGCGTAGTACTTGGCGAGGTGTGACTTGACCCGGTCCACCTCGCCCTTCGGTATCTTCACCCCGCCCCTGGCACCCTGGACGACGGCGCCGGCCGCCATGACCGCCCTGGGGACGGCCTTCAGCGAGCCACCGATGACGTCCGCGACGGGCAGCTTGTAGGCGCCGAACTCGTCGGCGTTGTCCCCGTCGTACCAGACGAAGGCCTGGCGGTACTGCGCGTTCGGCTCGTCCTCGGCCTTCGCCCAGGCGCGGACGCGCTTGTCGGCCTCGTCGGCGTCCCATTCTCTGTCGCGGTCGGCGAGGGGGAGGTCGCGGAACTGTGTCACGGTCATGGAGGTCGCCTACCCCCCGACCACGCCTGAAACGAACGCCCGCCGTGCGCGTGAAAGGGGGAGCGCGGGATAGGAGGAGTGGAGATCCACATGGGGAGGAGACGGACATGACCATTCTGGTGGCCTATGACGGTTCGGACGACGCCAAGGCGGCCATCGCCTACGCGGGCAGCCTGCTGAAGGGGCAGCGGGCCGTCGTGCTCAGCGTGTGGGAACGGCTGGCGCTCGCCTCGATGAGGGGTTCGGCGGGGATGATGGTGCCGATCGACACCACGGCCGAGGACGCGGCGATCCAGGAGGCCACCAGGGAACTGGCCGAGCAGGGGGCGCAGCTGGCCAGACAGGCGGGGCTGGAGGCCACCGCGCGCTGCGAGCCCGACTCGCCGGCGGTGTGGTCGACGATCGTGGACGTGGCGCAGGAACTGGACGCCACGTTGATCGTGACCGGGACCAGGGGGCTGGGCGGGGTGCGGTCGCTGCTGCTGGGCAGCACCTCCGACCGGGTGCTGCACCACGCCGGACGGCCCGTGCTGATCGTGCCGTCCCCGGAGGGCGCGGAGAGCGGCGTGCCGTCGGCGGAGTCCCAGGAGAGCGGTGTGCCGTCGAAGGAGTCCCCGAAGTCCGGCGTGCCGTCGGCGGAGCCGCCGGGGACCACGGCCTGACCCCGTCCCGCCTCCGGGGCGGTGAGACGCGATGAGGCACAGTGGTTCCCGCCCGGATCTCGGGTGCTGTCGCGGGCTCTGCGGAAGGGACGGCGGATGACGTCAGGACTGGCGCGGCGGCTGGGCACCGGCGACGCGGTCGTCGTGGGGCTCAGCGCCATGATCGGCGCGGGGGTCTTCGCCGCCTTCGCGCCCGCCGCCTCCGCCGCGGGCCCCCTGCTGCTGCTCGCGCTCGCGCTCGCCGCCGTCGTCGCCTACTGCAACGCGACCTCCTCGGCCAGGCTCGCCGCCCGCCACCCCGAGTCCGGCGGCACCTACGTGTACGGCAGGCGGCGGCTCGGCCCGTTCTGGGGATACCTGGCCGGGTGGGGCTTCGTGGTCGGCAAGACGGCGTCGTGCGCGGCGATGGCGCTGACCTTCGGCGCGTACGTCGCCCCCGGCCTGGCCGTCCCGCTGGCGGTCGGCGCGGTGGTGGCGTTGACGGTGCTCAACCTCCTCGGCGTCCAGCGCTCGGCCATGGCGGCACGGATCATGGTGGCGCTGGTCCTCGCCGTGCTGGCGGCCGTGGTGGTCGCCGGCCTGACCGGCGGCAAAGCGCCGTCGACCCCGTGGCATGCCGTCCCGGAGGCCCCCGTGGCCCCCTGGGAGGTGCTGCAGGCCGCCGGGCTGCTGTTCTTCGCCTTCGCCGGCTACGCCCGCATCGCCACGCTGGGCGAGGAGGTGCGCGATCCCGAGCGGACCATTCCCAGGGCCGTCCCGATCGCCCTCGGCATCACCCTCGTCGTCTACACGCTTGTCGCGCTGGCCACGTTGCGCGTGCTCGGTCCTGCCAGGCTCGGTACGTCCCACGCCCCGCTGGTCGACACCGTGATCGGGGCGGGCGCCGGATGGCTCGCGCCGGTGGTCAGGGCCGGCGCGGCGGTGGCGGCCCTCGGCGCGCTGCTCGCGCTGATCCTCGGGGTGTCGCGGACCACCTTCGCGATGGCGAGGGAGCGTGACCTGCCCGGATTCCTCGACGCCGTGCATCCCGTGCGGCAGGTGCCGTACCGGGCGGAGCTCGCGGTGGCCGCGGCGGTGATCGTGCTGGTGCTGGCGGTCGACCTGCGGGGAGCCATCGGGTTCTCGTCGTTCGGGGTGCTCGTCTACTACGCGGTGGCCAACGCGGCGGCGCTCACCCTGACCCGCGACGAGGGCGCGCCGCCGCGGGCGGTGCCGGTGGTGGGGCTGGCGCTGTGCGTGGTGCTGGCGGTCACCCTGCCGGCCGCGTCGGTGGCGGCCGGGCTGGCGGTGTTCGCGGCGGGCGGCCTGTGGTGGGTGCTGCGCCGCCGCCCGTGAGCCGGCACCTCCTGGCGCGCTGCCGGGGCCACCTGGCGCGCTGCCGGGACGATCTGGTGCGCTGCCGGGGCCACCTGGCGCGCTGCCGGGACGATCTGGTGCGCTGCCGGGGTCACCTGGCGCGCTGCCGGGCCCGCAGGGCACGATAGGGGTGGAATCCCCGTCGATGGTCCGGGCGCACCGCTGAAGCGCCTTCGCATGAACAAGCGTCCCCGCTGTTTCGGCCATCTCACCGTCGCGCCGCTGTGGCCCCTGCACGGTGTCAACCTCGGAACCCTCCTGCGCACCTGCGACGCCGTCGGCGCGTGCATGGCCGTACCGCGGCTGCCGTGGGTGCCCGACGCCCTCGCCAAAGGCAACACGCTGCGCAGCCGTACCTGCGTCCACTGGGTACGGCCGATGCGCTGGCTGACGGAAAGGAAGAGCGACGGAGACGACGTGATCGCCGTCGAGTTGGCGGACCGGGCGATCCGCCTGGCCGACCTGCCGGCCGCGCGGCGGCCTACGGTGGTGGTCCTCGGCCACGAGTCGGACGGAGTCCCCGAGGAGGCGCTCGACCTCATGGACGCCGTGGTCGAGATCCCCATGGTCGGCAGGGGCACCAGCCTCAACGTGGCCGTGGCCGGTTCGCTGGTGCTGTACAAGCTGGCCGGGCTGACATGATGACGGCGTTGTTCCCCCGGATCCTTTGACGTACGTTGGCGCGGACGCACCAGTCGGTATGGGAGGCTCCGCATGCCCACCGTTCCCACCGTCCGCGGCCAGGTCGACGTCGCCGAGCTCGGCCAGACCCTGATGCACGAGCACATCTTCGCCCTGTCGACCGAGCACAAGGACAACTACGGTGCGGGCGGCTGGTGGGACGAGGAGTTCAGGGTGGCCGACGCGATCGGCAAGCTGAAGGCGGTGGCGGCCAAGGGCGTCCGGACGATCGCCGACCCGACCGTGTGGGGGCTCGGCCGCTACATCCCGCGCATCCAGCGCATCGCCGCGGAGGTGCCCGAACTCACCATCATCGTCGCCACCGGCCTCTACTTCCACGACCTGCCGCCGCACCCCTACGAGCACCGCGGGCCGGGGCTGCTCATGGACATGCCGGACCCGATGATCGACGACATGGTCCGCGACCTCACCGAGGGCATCGCCGACACCGGGGTCAGGGCCGCGTTCGTCAAGTGCGTGGTCGACAGGCGGGGCCTGACCGAGGGGGTCGAGCGCATGTGCCGCGCCGCCGCCCAGGCACACGTGCGCACCGGCGCGCCCATCACCGTCCACACCGACGCGGCCACCCGGTCGGGACTGCTCGCGCTCGACCTGTTCGCCAAGGAGGGCGTCGACCTTCGCAAGGTGGTCGTCGGGCACGCGGGGGACAGCAACGACCTCGACTACCTGCGCAGGCTCGCCGACACGGGGGCCATCCTGGGCATGGACAGGTTCGGGCTCGACATCTACAACCCGACCGAGCAGCGCGTGGCCACCATCGCCGCGCTGTGCGAGCAGGGTTACGCCGACCGCATGGTGCTCAGTCACGACGCCGCCTGCTTCATGGACTACTTCGCCGGCGACTGGGACGAAGGCGTGCCGCTGGTGGCGCCGAACTGGCGCTACGACCACATCCACGACGACGTGCTGCCCGCGCTGCGCTCGCGCGGCGTGACCCAGGAGCAGATCGACCAGATGCTGGTCGGCACCCCCGCGCGCTACTTCTCCTGACCCGCTCTCCGCGGCTCGCCCCACTCGCCCCCGCCGGGTGGGCGAGGCGTTGCCCACGATCTTCGGTATGGTAGCGGGATCGAAGCGTGCTACACGGGTAGGTGGAGCTGGGTGACTGCGGAGCAGGCCTTGTCAATCAGCCTCGGACTACAAGGTCCGTGTGTCATCGCGAGGCTGACAGGCGACTTCGACTTCGGATCGGCGGCGGAGGTCCGTGATCGGGTCACCAAGGCACTCGATCTCAGCCAGCCTCCGATGATCGTCATCGACATGCAGGCCGTCGAGGTCTGCGACTCCTCGGGGCTGTCCGTGCTGGTCTACCTCCACAAGGCGGTCACCGCCTCCGGCGGGCGGCTGCTCCTGTCCGGGCTCAACGGGCGCTGCAAGCACCTGTTCGCGATCACCGCGCTCGACAAGTTCTTCGACATCAGGCCCACCGCCGAACTCGCCATCGCCGAACTCTCCGAATCTGGGCATTCTCCGCCGTTCGCCGGGTAGTCGGGCGGCATGGCGGACCTGTTAGGCGACTACCTCAAGGAGATCGGCGGGATCCCGCTGCTCACCGCCGAGGACGAGGTCGACCTCGCCCGTCGGGTGGAGGCGGGACTCTACGCCGCGCACCTCCTGGCCCACGGCGACGACCGGCCCGAACTGCCGGCGCTCGTGCGGGACGGCGGACAGGCCAGAGACCGGCTGATCAGGGCCAACCTGCGCCTGGTCGTCGCCGCCGCCAGACGCTACGCCCATCGCGGGCTCCCCCTGCTCGACGTCATCCAGGAAGGCAACCTGGGGTTGATCCGAGCGGTGGAGAAGTTCGACTACAAGCGCGGATACAAGTTCTCCACCTACGGCATGTGGTGGATCAGGCAGGCGATCGAGCGCGGCATCAACGACAAGAGCAGAACCGTGCGGCTGCCCGCCCACATGGCCGAGGAGGTCACCCGCCTGTCACGCATCACCCTGCGGCTGGCCGCCGACCTGGGCAGGGAACCCGGCGAGGCCGAACTGGCCACGGCGGCCGGCCGTACCGTCGAGCAGATCAAGGGCCTGCGCAGGATCGCGCGGGAGACGATCAGCCTCGACACGCCCGTCGGCGAGAACGGCGAGGCCAGCCTCGGCGACCTGATCGCCGACGACGACGCCCCGCAGGTGGCCGAGCTGATGGAACTGCGTGCGCTGGCGGCCGAGATCCGCGGGCAGGTGCGGGAACTGCCGGTGCGCGAGGCGTTCATCATCAGACGCCGGTACGGCCTGGCGGGCGGCAAGGTGCTCACCTACCAGGAGATCGCCGACCGGCTCGGACTTACCAGGGAACGGATCAGGCAGCTGGAGCGGCAGGCGTTGCGGAGGCTGCGCGAGGGCGGCCCGTTGCCGGCCTGGGCTTCCTGATCAGGTATCGACAGCGGCGGCCGCGGTGTGCTGATCTCATGGCGCGGTCGGGCGCTGGTACGTCTCGCGCGCACCTCCGTCCGTCACTTCTCCTGCCGCTGACCGGCCAGGAACCCCCGCGTGCTCGGCAGTGGGGGAACGCGCGAAAGCCCACGGACGGCTCCTGCGGGAAGGGCCGTCTCGCGGGCTGAGATCATGAACGCCCGGAGATCAGGCGGTGATCATGAGGGCGAGGCCGATGAGGACCACGATCGGGACCACCCAGACGACAGCCTCGGCCGCGAACTCCTTGTACATGCTGTTGCTCTCCCTCAATGGGCCGCAGAAAAGGTCACTGCGCAGCATAGCCGCAGTGGTCAGCGGTCCGTCCCCCGGTGCTCCCTCTCGGCGAGCCTCAACCGCTTGCCGAGACTGAAGCGCAACCCGTCGGCCATGAGCAACGGCAGGTCGCGAGAGTCGGTCTCGACCCGCTCGACCACCTCGGGATGATCTCCCAGGTGACGTGTCCAAGCCAGTAGAACCTGGGGCATCGCGGCGACGGCGGCCTCGCTCATGATCGCTTCCCTCGGCAGCCACGAGGTCAGGAACTGAGTGACGCGCGCCGGGCTCCACCACGACGGACGATCACCCAAGAACTCCACAAGAGTGGCGAACGCCTCATTCGCGCCCGGCACGTCCGGGAGATCGTCGAAGCGGTCCACGGTGTCATCCGGCGACCGCCGCCCACCCCTGACACCCTCCGAGGCGCGCTCCGCGCTGACTGCAGGGACCTCGGCGGCGTGGGCGGGTGCTGGGCTCTCCACGCTGTCCGCGGGGCTCTTCGTGCCGAGGACGGGGTTCTCGGTGGCGTGGGCGCGGGCCAGGACGATCGCGCGGGCCGGCGGGAGCGTCTCGGCGACCGGGGCGCCCAGCACCGCGTCGGTGAGGTCGAACGCGTCGATGATCCGGCCCGCCACCCGCACCGGATCGGCGGGGCGGACGTCGAGGTCCTCCAGGAACTTCGGCTCCTCGATGACCGCGTCGACCGCGAAGCCGCCGTTGGCCTGGTCGATGGCGACGACGGCCAGGTGGGGCTCCTTCTCGTTGGGATAGACGAAGGAGATGACCGCCAGGGCCTGCTCGCCGTAGGGGTCGGCGGTGCCGTACCACGCGGATTCGGGTCGGGCCCGCCCCATGAGCTCCATCCAGCGCGGAACCCCGGCCGCGGCGACATCGCGCGTCGACGCGTAGGCGCCGGGCGTCGCATCGGTGTCCCCACGGTGGACAGCGGGTTCGCCGGTGTCCGCGCCGTGGGCGGTGGGAGTTACACCGGCATCTCCACGGTGGGTGGTGGGCTGGCCGGCGTCCTCTCCGGGGACGGTGGGTTCGCCGTGGGCGGTGGGAGTTACACCGGCGTCTCCACGGTGGGTGGTGGGCTGGCCGGCGTCCTCTCCGGGGACGGTGGGCTCGCCGGTGTCCGCGCCGTGGGCGGTGGGCGGCTCGTCGGCCTCCGGGAGTTGGGAGAGGGAGGCGAGGGCGGTCAGGATGAGGCGCGCCTCGGGGGTGTCGTCCCGGGCGACGCGCGCCAGGAACGATCGGGCCGCCTGCTCGTCGTCCCGCCAGCTGGCGGCCAGCCTGCTCGCCCACAGTTCGGCTCGCAACGGCGACCGCCACCGGAGCAGGTCGCGAGCCTGCCGTACGGCGTCGCGGTAGAGGTCACTGGTCTCGTCCATGGCACCCACCCCATGACCGTACCCAGTCTGAGGGGTGCGGCAGGCGCCCGTCCGCTCGGCGCTGAACCGCGCGGGGTGCGGGGCCACCGGGACCCCGCACCCCGCGAGCGATCAGTAGTCGTCGCCCGCCAGGCCGGCCTTGCGCAGGGCCTCGGCGAGGGCCCCGGTCGGCGCGGGACGGCGCTGCCCGCCCTGGCGGCCACCCTCACGCCCGTTGCCACCCTCACGCCCGTTGCCGCCGTCACGGCCACGGCCACCGTCACGCCCGTTGCCGCCGCCATTCCCTCGGCCGCCGTCACGCGTGTTGCCACCGCGGCCGCCGTCGGCGCGGCCTTCCCCGCGGCCACCCGAACGGCCGCCGCCGCGCCCTTCTCCGGAGCGTCCGCCGCCCGGCTGGCCGTCTGCGCCGCGGCCCTCGGCCGAGCGTCCACGCCCCTGCCTGGCGCCCGCCGCGGTCTCGTCCTCCAACCGGAGCGTGAGCGAGATGCGCTTGCGCGGGATGTCGACCTCGAGCACCTTCACCTTGACGATGTCGCCGGGCTTCACCACGTCGCGCGGATCCTTGACGAACGTGCGCGACATCGCCGACACGTGGACCAGCCCGTCCTGGTGCACGCCGATGTCGACGAACGCCCCGAACGCCGCGACGTTCGTGACGACCCCTTCGAGGATCATCCCGGACGCGAGGTCGGAGAGCTTCTCCACGCCCTCCTTGAACGTCGCCGTCTTGAACGCCGGACGCGGGTCACGACCCGGCTTCTCCAGCTCGCCCAGGATGTCGGTGACCGTCGGCAGGCCGAAGGTGTCGTCGACGAACTCGGCGGGCTTGAGGGAGCGCAGCGTCGCGGTGTTGCCGATGAGCGACTTGAGGTCGGCGCCGACCGCGCTCAGGATGCGCCGCACCACGGGGTAGGCCTCGGGGTGCACGCTGGAGGCGTCGAGCGGGTCGTCGCCGCCGGGGATGCGCAGGAAGCCCGCGCACTGCTCGAACGCCTTGGGCCCGAGGCGCGCCACCTCCTTCAGCGCGCTGCGCGACCTGAACGGCCCGTGGGTGTCGCGGTGCTGGACGATGTTGTCGGCCAGCGTCGCCCCGATGCCGGACACGCGGGTCAGCAGCGGCGCGGAGGCGGTGTTGACGTCGACGCCGACCGCGTTGACGCAGTCTTCGACCACCGCGTCGAGCGAGCGCGACAGCTTGGTCTCGGCCAGGTCGTGCTGGTACTGGCCGACGCCGATGGACTTCGGGTCGATCTTGACCAGCTCGGCCAGCGGGTCCTGCAGGCGGCGGGCGATGGAGACGGCGCCGCGCAGCGAGACATCGAGGCCGGGAAGCTCCTGCGAGGCGTAGGCGGAGGCGGAGTAGACCGACGCTCCGGCCTCCGACACCACGATCTTGGTCAGCCCCGGCATGTGCTTGACCAGCTCGCCGGCGAGCTTGTCGGTCTCGCGGGAGGCGGTGCCGTTGCCGATCGCGATCAGCTCGACGCCGTGCTTCTGGGCGAGCGCTCCGAGCACGGCGAGCGACTGGTCCCACTGGCGCTTGGGCTCGTGCGGGTAGATGGTCGCGGTTTCGACGACCTTGCCCGTGGCGTCGACCACGGCGACCTTGACGCCGGTGCGCAGGCCAGGGTCGAGACCCATCGTGGCGCGCGTGCCGGCGGGCGCGGCCAGCAGCAGGTCGCGCAGGTTGGCGGCGAACACCCGCACCGCCTCGTCCTCGGCCGCCTGCCACAACCGCATGCGCAGGTCGAGGCCGAGATGGACGAGGATGCGCGTGCGCCACGCCCAGCGAACCGTGTCGGCGAGCCACTTGTCGGCCGGCCTGCCCTGGTCGGAGACACCGAAGCGGGCGGCGATGCGCATCTCGTACTCGGGCCCCTCCTCGGGCTCGAGCGTCACCGAGAGGATCTCCTCCTTCTCGCCGCGGAACATCGCGAGGATCCGGTGAGAGGGCAGCTTGGTGAACGGCTCGCTGAAGCCGAAGTAGTCGGAGAACTTGGCCCCCGCCTCCTCCTTGCCCTCGCGCACGGTCGAGACCGCCCTGCCGTGCGACCACATGCGCTCGCGCAGCGTGCCGATCAGGTCGGCGTCCTCGGCGAAACGCTCGATCAGGATGGCGCGGGCGCCCTCCAGGGCGGCGGCCGAGTCGGCCAGCCCCTCCACGACGTACGGCTCGGCGGTGGCGAGCGGGTCGAGCGTCGGGTCGCCCAGCAGCGCGTCGGCCAGCGGCTCCAGCCCGAGCTCTCGGGCGATCATGGCCTTGGTGCGGCGCTTCGGCTTGTAGGGGAGGTAGATGTCCTCGAGACGGGCCTTGGTGTCGGCCGCGAGGATCTGCTCCCTCAGCTCGTCGGTGAGCTTGCCCTGCGTCTCGATCGACTCCAGGATCGCCGCGCGCCGCTCCTCGAGCTCACGCAGGTAGCGCAGCCGCTCCTCCAGCGTGCGCAGCTGCGCGTCGTCGAGCGCGCCGGTGACCTCCTTGCGGTAACGCGCGATGAACGGCACGGTGGCGCCGCCGTCGAGCAAGTCGACCGCCGCTTGCACCTGCCCCTCGCGTACGCCCAGCTCTTCCGCGATGCGCTGGTGAATAGAGAGCACTGATTCGCCTTTCGATGGTCCGCCGCCCAATTGTGCCGGACCCGCGGGGCGGGTGCGCTCGCCGGCTGCGTCTTTCCCGCTCAGGAGGGGTTTCTCCCGTACGGCAAGCCGGCCTGGCACCTCCGTCCCCGCATGGTCCCGTCCGCCGAGGGCGCGCGCCCAGCAGGACTTCGGTCCCCGCCGTCACGGCGAGCCTGAACCCGAAACCCTAGACCCCCGCACCGACATTTTCCGCTCGCCCGGCCGCCGACGGTGGGACGCGCCGCGCCGGTTCGAGGAGAGGGCAGGCGGTCATGCGCGCAGTGGTGGTTGGGGGGAGATCTGGGGGTCGCGCGCGGTGGTGATCGGAGGGGAAGGGGGAAGCTCGTGCGCGGGGTCATGGTGGTGATCGGAGGGGATGGTGAGGTGCTCGTGCGCGCGTCACGGTGGTGATCGGAGGGACGGTCAGGTGCTCATGCGCGGGTCGCGGCGGCAGTTGGAAGGGACGGTCAGGCGCTCGTGCGCGGGTCGCGGCGTCGATCGGAAGGGACGGTCAGGTGCTCGTGCGCGGGTCGGGGGCGGGGTGCCGCCGCCGTTCGGGGAGAACGACGGCGGCACGCGGGCTCAGTGAGGCACGGTCGCTCTCGCCGGTGTCGAGCAGTCGGGGCACGCGGGCCCCGACCACGGCGTGGGCACGAGTTGGCCGCGGTGGCGCCACGTGACGGCGCATCTCCCGCACCCGTTGTCGCCGTGCCACGCCTCGTAGGTGTAGCGCCACTCCTTACGGCATTGCGGGCAGTGATGGGTCCATGTCTCCAGAACGACGTACAAATCCTTCATGTCGGGCTCCGATCAGGGTGGAAGTACGGCGGGCACAGGGCCCTGTCACGTACGCCACACGCAGAGGAGCGTCTGGAGCCCGGCCGCTCGCGCGCACGGGCGCGGGGCGGGCGGGAGGGTGGTCCGGGCGCGACGGCTCGGCACGGGGTGGTGGGCGGAGCGGCGGAGGAGCGGTTCGGCCCTCCGGGAGACCTCCTCGGCGGGTGCACCTCGATCGGTGGCGACCACCTCGCGGTCGGCGGTGAGCGCCTCGGTGTAGGTGCTGGTGCCGAGGACCTGCATGGTCCAGGCGAGTGCGGCGATGAGCACCCACAGCCATGCCCTTGCCCCAGGGGACAGGCGGGGCGCAGCGGCGATCACGCATCGTAATATCTCCGGCACCCAGAGTCGAGAATCGCAACGGAGCGTAATATTCGCCCGCCCGCCACCGTCGAACGGATGCACCCCGGCGACACCCTGGTCATCTACAAGCCCGACCGCATCGCCCGCTCGGTCAAGGAACTGCTGATCTTCCTCGAAGACACCCTCGCCCCGCGCGGCATCAACCTTCAGATCCTGTCCGGCATCTGCGCCAGCCTGCACCGGCCCAGCGGGCAGACGATCGGCGACCGGATGCTGTTCATGCTCGCCGGCCTGGCCGCCGAGATGGAACGCGAGCTGATCAGCGAGCGCACCCTGGACGGCCTGGCCGCCGCCCGCGCCGGAGGCCGCCCCCGGCGCTGGATGAGGACAAGCTGGCCGCCGCCCGCGCCCGGCAGGCCCGTGGCGAATCCATCACCGCCATCGCCAAGCACCTCGGCGTCGGCCGCTCCACCCGGTATCGAGCGCTGGAGAACGACGAACCACCCACCACCCCGTCCAGCCCCGCCCCGCTCCAGCCCACCGAGTAGCTGTGAGTGACGTTGCAAAGTCGGACTCGACATCGTGCTCGGCATCGTCTCCGTACGGGCCGAAGGGCCCGAGCTGGCCCGGCGCGCTCGCGCCGGGCAGCGGGGCGCCATTCTTGGCGCGGTGGAGTGAGAAGATCACCGCGGCGCCGCTCGGCGGGGCCTGCGGCTCCTGCAGTTCGGGGATGTGGCTGTACAGGGTGCCGGCGACGATGAGCTCGCGGATGAACTCGGCCGGCGCGGCGAAGACGTGGAACACCAACGGCCCTCGCCACCAAAGGTGACTTTGGTTACCCACAGCTACTTTGGGCCTCGTCGCACGGATCAGAGTGGAGGGCCGCGAAGACCGCCGAGCGTTCCAGCTCACCGGTTCAGGGAATGAGCACGCCCCAGTAGGCCGCCCACGGCACGAACACCGCGGCTGCTGCCAGGGTCATTCCCAGCCGTATCCGGTTTCCGGGGGACAGCTCGCGGCGGTGGCGCCAGGTAGCGGTGGCCGTGGCGACCGCGGCGACGACCGTGGCCACGGCGAGAAGCTGAAGCGCCAGCCATGGCAGGGAGCGGCCGAGGACCACGGGCCCGATCAGGTAGGCGCCGGTGAGCACCAGGACACAGAAGTAGCCGAGGAAGCCGAGTGTGGAGGCCATGAGGGCGATGACGAGCCAGCGAGCCGGTCGTGAGGCTGGGGGTGCGCCGCGGCGTCGCCGCAGCCGCCTGACGATCGCGGCCAGCGCGTAGCCGAGGGAGGCGGCCAGGAAGATCGTGAAAGCCGCGAGTTGCAGCCAGGGTGACTCGTACCAGGCGAACGGTCCGTCCACCGGGCGGCTCAGCAGATCCTGGGACGGCGGCTGGTCCGCGCCGGCCTTCGGCGGGCCATCGCTCAGGCTGGTGATCCAGGCGGCCTCGAACTCGGCGAAGTCGGCAGGGAGACTGTCGGGACGGTCGAAGCCGTCGTCGAACGTGCGGTTGAGGTTGTGGCGGACGCCGGTGATGAAGTGGATGGTGGAGTGGGTGTTGCCGCCGCGTTCCAGGCCCTGCCGGATGATCTGGGAGCTCTCGGCGGGCATCGCCTCCCGGTCGAGGGTTCCCCACAGCGCGAGGACCGGCTGGCGGACGTGTTCCCAGCTGCGCATGGGGTCGCGGTCCTCTTCGCCGAACAGGCCGCTCCCGATCCCGAACCTGATGGCGCGCTGCTGCAGCATGTGGGTCAGCGATCCGTGCACGCCCGCGTGCCGGAGCCGCTCGCCGTACGCCCATGCCTGTTGCCTGGCGGGCGTCGTTCCGACCGCACCGGCGACGACGAGGAAGGCCACGTCCGAGGATCGGGCGGCCGCGATCGGCGCCACCCACGCTCCCTCCGACAGTCCCCAGATGCCGATCATCGCCGGGTTCACCTCGGCGCGGGCCCGCAGTGTGCGCACCGCCGCGAGCGCGTCACCGGCGAGCGTCTCGTAGTTCCGCCGCAGGATGGAGTAGCCGATGGTGCGCTTGTCGTATATCAGGGTCACGATGCCGCGCTTGGCGTAGGCCTCGGCCTCGTCCCGGAATTCCTCCCGGGTGACGGGCCCGGCGCCGTGCACCATGACGATGCCGGGCCTGCGGCCTTTCGCCGATTTTGGCGCCACGACCGTTCCGTGCAAGGTCACGCCGCCGTCCCCGGTGAAGGCGACGTCGCTGGTGACCAGCGCGTCGGCGTGTGCGGGTACGGGTAGGGCGCACAAGGCGATCGCGAGTATGACGGGCAGCAGCGACCCCGTCCAGCGTTTGCGTGAGAGCAGCATGAGGTGCTCTCCTTTCTATGGGAATCCGTGCACGTGAAGACACGCCCTTGGCGGGGCGTGGTGATGCGGATTTCGTCTCTGGGCCGTCGGGCTGGCACCCGGCGGCCCAGTTCATTCGCCGTCGTCGGCGGATGTGGGGGCGGGGAACGCGAGCATCCGGGCGAGCACAGTGCGCGCTCCGGGTGGCGTCGCCTCGTCCGGCCTTTTGTAGCGGTAGAGCAGTTTCACGTACTCCTCGAGGAACTCTTTGAGCTCGTCGAGGGTGAGGCGCATCGCCGAGCGCGACCAGACCAGGGCGTCGGCCCATTCACCGAGGTCGTCGCGTTCGAGTTGGAAGCGGGTGAGTTGCTCGAGCTCGTCGGCGAAGTCGAGCCGGTTCATCTCCTCGACCGCCGCCCGCATCTCGGGGGTCTGGCGGCTGTAGGGCGGGATCCTGCGATCAGCAGGCACCTGGCGCCACCAGCGTTCTCGTCCCCTCGACAGCTCGGGCACCTCTTCGATGAACCCGTGCTTGGCCATCTGGCGCAGGTGATAGCTGGTCAGGCCAGTGCTCTGGCCCAGTGCTCGGGCGAGAGTCGCGGAGTTGGCAGGACCGTTGCGCAACTGCCGTTCGATCCGCTGTCGCATGGGGTGCGCCAGGAGCTTCAGCGCTTCGACATCGGTTATCTCCTGCGGGACGAGATCCACGAGAGCACCGTACCGTTCGCAAAGGGTGTTTGCAAAGGCGCTTTGCGAATGCGTGCCCGGCCGGAAGTCCGGGGCTCCGGGAAGCAACGGCCATCACGCCGGCCCTCGCATCGCCTCGACGCGGGAGCCGGTCTCATGCCCGGCGGAAGCCGTCCATCCGCCGGCGTCATCTCGCCGCGCGTCTGCTCCCCGGCTGGTGTCCTCATCCACGCTCGGACACCGGGTCATCACGAACGGGCACGCGCCTTCGGTCTCGTGTCCTCGCTGGTCAGCCGCTGTCCGGGCCGGGCGGGTGTCCGGTCGTCGTCCGCAGGTGCTGTCCACCGGTGGTGGACACCGTGCCGGCCCTCCGAAAGTGATCTCGCAGTGCTCGAGACGACGAAGGGAACAGACGATGAAGAAGATCGGCGCGCTGGTGGCGGGCGGGCTCCTGGCGGTAGGGATGACGGCCCTGCCGGGTGCGGCCGCGACCGAGCAGGCACTCACCGGCAAGGTGGTCAACACGGCGGGGCTTGTCACGTTCGAGGCGACCCTCATCGGCGGGACCGCCGATGAGGAGGTGTACCGGATCGACTTCAACAAGCGCCCCGTGCGGTGGTACGCCTACGGCGAAACGGTCCATCCGGTGTGCTGGCTGGAGGGCCCGAAGGTCACCGGCCCGTACGGTTCGACCACCGCCTGGATCTCCCTGGGCGGCGGCTACAGCTCCAGCGGTTACGGCACGCAAACGGTGCTGACCGACGCGTGGGTCAACACCGGCGACGACATCCGCAAGCAGGTCAGAAAGTGCGCAAGGTCCGCCGGGCAGTGACGAGCGGCCCCTTGCCACTGATGCAGCGCCCGTAACCGTGCGATGAACGCGGCCACCGGGTCCTCCCCAGGCCTCGCCGGTGTCCACGTTCTTCCTCGGCGATCGGATCATCTCCTCGCTTGGTCAGCCGCCGTCCAGACCTGGCAGGTGTCCGCTCGTCGCCGGCATGCGCTGTCCACGGGCGTGGACGCGCCACCGGTTTTCCGAAAGTGATCGTGTGCCATCACGGCACACCATCTCGACCCGACAGGAGTCACGCAGTGAGATCTGTTCAGCGCATCGCCGCCCGGGCCGTCGCAGCAGCGGCCCTCGTCCTGCCCGCGCTCGCCTTGACCGGCTCGCCCGCCGTCGCCGATCCCGCCGAGGAGACGTTCACCCCCTACGTCACCACGCTGGAGCGCGACACCACCGCATGCCCCGGCAACGACCAGTACTTCAGCGGCTGGGACACGCAGCGGCCCATCGAGTGGACCTACACCAACGGCGACCACGCCTGCATCGAGGTCCAGTACAAGGTGGCGTTCACCGCCGCGCACTGCGCCTACCAGTTCTACGTGCCCGACAGGCAGGCCACGGGCTACATCGACTTCTGGGTGGAGGGGATCACCAACGAGGGCCACGGAACCTGGGGCGCCAACGCGGGGATCAACGAGATCGACAAGGAGGGCTGGCACACCATCTACACCGGCGACCGCGTCACCTCCGTCAAGTTCTGGGACAGGGGGCCGAAGGGATACACGCTCGGCTGGGGCAAGTACGCCAGCCTGAAGCGCGTCTGCTCCTGATCCCTGAGGGGCCGACACCCACCTGCTGCAGCGCATAAGGGGCCCGGCTTCACCGATCATGGTGGCAGGGCCCCTTTCGCGGGTGCAGGCTGGAAACCTGCACCGCTTGATCGGACGATGAAGGCCTCTCCGCCCGACGCTGCTGGGGACAGGCACCAGCGCCGCCTGGCGAGGACGGCATCGATCTCGTCGACCGGATCGGCAGCACCTACGTCACGCACGCCAGGCGGCGCACTTCTCGCCTGGCCTCGGATGGGTTCACCCCGGGCAGGAGATCGCGCTCCTAGCCTTCCCCTCGAACCGCCTGCCGCGCGAGTCGTTGAAAAGCACGGCACCCCAGGCCCAGATGCACAGTCCGCCGGCGTTGACGGTGGCCGCGCCGGTCCGGTTGAGGGTGCTCCCCCTTTCTTCCGGGTCGTTGTTCGAGGAGTCGGACAGCAGGACGAGATCCGGGTCCTGCCGGCACTGGCCGGCGGTGCGTCCGCAGGCATAGAGCTCGACCATCAAGGCCTTGCGATGGCGCTCGGCTGCAAGGCTGGTGTTGGTGAAAGCGCACACCTGGCCGCCGTTGCGGTAGATGTGCAGGAAGGCGCCCTTCATCGAAGCGCTTCCGTCTTCGGTCGTGGCTGTGATCTGGATGCGGCCGATGCGCTCACCGCTGCAAGTGGCGCTCTGGGACGCCGCGTGGGCGGTTGCGGCCGGGGCGAGAGAGGCGGCCACGAGTCCGGTGGTGAAGACCACCGCCGGCGCCAGGCGTGCGAGAGCGGATCGTGTGGACATAGGGGTCCTTTCCAGGGGGCGAACGAGATGACGACGATCACGAATCGGTGATCGTCTTGGACCGATGCTGCCCCCGCGCGGTTCGCTCCCGCACCCCCTGAGAGCTGCGGAATCGAAGTGGCAACAACCGCAACAACCGCAACAGCGATACGCGGCACACCCCTGCAGCAGCCGGTTCCCCAGCCGCCTGATCCGAGCCGCCCGGCCCAAAGCACCGCCCACCCACGGCAAGGCGGAGACACGGGTCTTTCCGTCCCGGACGAAAAGAGACGAGCGGAGCAAGATAGGCGATCAGACGGCCGAATGGAACCGAATCGACCGGCGATCACAACCAAGCCGCCGCCAGCACACGACCAGACGAGGAGCACCCCGATTGAGCACCGCACCTCCAGCAGGCGCGGGCCGGGATCGGCGCGCTGGGCGACGACGAGTACGGGCGGCTCATCAAGGGGGTCTGGAGCGGCTGGCCGAGCAGTTGGGTGAGGTCATCTGACTGCGCCCCGGCGCATTCTCTGCAGTCCCCATGGCCCTGCACCTGCGCGAGCAAAACCTCAGCCTGCGCGACATCGCCGCCCGCCTCGTCATCACCTGCGGCGCGAAAAAGGGCCGTCACTCCTCGGCCGCGAGTGTCCTGCGCATGCTGTGCGACCACGACGGCAGACCGCGACCAGCGGGGCTGTGACCTGCTGGGAACCGATCTATCCGAGCACCGGGTAGTTCGCGCGGAACACGTTGTGCGGGTCACGGGCCCGCTTGATCTCCCGCAGCCGCGCGAGCGTGCTGCCGGAGAAGGACTTCGCCGCCGTGTCGCCGGGGGACAGCACGGTGTACGGCTTGCGGCCGCTGATGTAGGCCTCCAGGTCCGCCACGACCTCGGCCTGCTTGGCGCGCGTCGCATCGGCCGCGTGCGGCAGGCCGAGACCCACCAGGCCGAGCAGGTACGGCTCAGCCACCGCGCCGCTCGCACCGGCCCCGCCGCCCGGCTCGGCGAGCGCCCCGCCCAGGTGCCTGATCTGCAGGTTGATGAGCGGTTCGACCGGCTTGGCCAGCAGGAGCTCCACCGCGTCCGCGTCCAGGCCGGTGAGCAGCTCCGCACGAGCGATGGACGGGGCCGGATCGGTGGGCTCGGCGGCGATGTGACCCAGGTCGGCGACCGGGACGACGCCGCGGCTGTCGGAGATCGCGCCCTCGATCTTGTCGATGCGCGCCAGCAGGTCCTGCCCCTGAGCCGCCTCCCCTAGGTAGGCCAGATCCAGCGTTACCATCGGCGGCGCGCCGGGTGGCTGGAGCCGGTTGATCCAGACACTGAGTTCACGCGGCGCCTCGGCGGTGATCTCCAGGA
The DNA here is from genome assembly GCF_053586935.1 of Nonomuraea sp. NPDC003727. Taxonomy (NCBI): domain Bacteria; kingdom Bacillati; phylum Actinomycetota; class Actinomycetes; order Streptosporangiales; family Streptosporangiaceae; genus Nonomuraea; species Nonomuraea sp. NPDC003727. The sequence continues at coordinate 586,037 of NZ_JBSFNE010000002.1, read as the reverse complement.
ACGCGTCGTACACCTCCCTGGTCCGGTGCTCCGGCCAGATCACGCGCCCGCCGTACAGGACTGGCGCGGGATACAGCTCGAGTTCGAGGGCGGTCACCACCGCGAAGTCCCCGCCACCGCCGCGCAGCGCCCAGAACAGCTCGGGATCGGACTCGGCGGTCACCCGGCCCGGCTCGCCATCGGCGTCCACGATGTCGATGGCCCGCACGCTGTCGGAGGCGAAGCCGTACTTGCGGCTGAACCAGCCGACCCCACCGCCCAGGGTGTAGCCGGTCACGCTGACCCCCGGCGCGCTGCCGGCCAGGCCGGTCAGACCCAGCGGACCGGCCGCCGCCAGCACCTGCCCCCACTTCACGCCCGCGCCCACCCGGACCACGCGCTCCTCCGCGCGTACCTCCACCTCGTTCAGCAGGCCGGTACGCAACAGGATCAGGCCTTCCACATCACCGGAGGCGCCATGCCCGCTCGGCTGCGCGGTCACCGTCAAACCCGCCCGCCGCGCGTAACGCACGAGCGCCGCCACGTCATCGGCGTCCGCGGCCTCCGCCACGGCCGCCACCGGCTGCCTGACGGTCAGATTCCACGCGGTGGCCGCCTGTTCGAAGCCGTCGTCATCGGCTAGGAGCACGCGCCCCTTGAGGACACCGCGCAGATCGTTGATCGTCATCGTCGTCTCCCTTTTTTTGAGTTCTCAGAAAATGCGAAGGAATACCGTGCTGCACTACGGGAAGGACGGCGCCCTGACCGCCCGGACAAGGACCACGCCGAAACCTCGATGTCTGCACCTGCGGCGGTCCGCGCTGGTGCACGTCAACACGCTGCTGCTTCAGCAGGTTCTCGCCGAGCCGAGGGACGGCGCGGCCTGACCGCGCTGTTCTGGCCCGACGTCGACCGGCTGCTGGATCGCTGGTGAGGCGATGGCGGGACGCGTCGAAGAGCTCCGGCCGCCGGACCACCTGGTTTACGCGATGAGCAGGAGCGCGCTGATCGCCAGCATCACCACGGCGGTGGCGCCGTGGATGCCGTAGGCGGCCGCCTTGGGCCCGTTGCTGCGCAGCACGATCACCGCGTCGCCGACGGGGATGGCGCCGGCGGCAAGCATGAACCAGCCCAGCAGGTGGGTTGTCCCGCCGGCCAGCACGATGAGGATGAAAAGTCCTGAGGCGATGTCGCGCACGCCCTTGACGGACAGCCAGGCATGGAAGCTCCGGCCCTCGGTCGGCGTGTCGGGGATCCCGAAGCCGACCGCGGCCTGCGGCGCCCAGAAGAAGCTGGTGCCCATGACGATGACGCCCGCGCCGATCAGTCCGGCGAGCACGGTGGCGATGGTGGGGAGCATGAGTGTGTCTCGCCCTTTCGGGAGCAGTTGTACGAGCGCATTCCAGACAGCGGGGCGCTATCACCGTTCGTGGTCGTCGACGAAGTGGTTGTCGTGGGCTTCGTGAAGCCGGCTCAGGTCCCGATCGGTCACGGTGGCGAGCTGCGCGAAATACTCCTCCCGGGGTACGCCTGGCGAGAGTGCCATGAGGAGGGTGGCAGGGTCGGCGCGCTCCTTCCGAAGCGCGTGGACGTCACCCATCGCGGCATGCGCGGTGTCGCCGGGCAGCAGTGTTCGCCACGCCCGCCCGTCGAAGTAGTCGACTTCGCCTTCTTCAACGATGAAGGTCTCGCTGAAGGTCGTGTGGAAGTGCGGGACAGGTCCCCGGCTGGAGGGCGACATGCGCCACCGGTAGATGCTGACGAGCCCGCCGGTCTCCGCCGGGGCGGCGAGGACTTCGACGGTCGATCCGCCGGCACCTAGCTGGATCGTTCGCGTCTTTCCGGCGCGCTCGGGTCGCCCGCGGAACCAGTCCGTCGGCTTCGTCTCGGTCATGGCCCGAGTCTCGGGGCTTCGCCGCCGCGCTCGCGCTCACTTCGGCGGTGGCCTAACAATAGGGAGAGTGATCCGCTTCCGATTGGGTGCCGGCGCTGCGAGCGTGCGATGGGCCATGTCGCCGATCCACGAAGTGGTCAGTCTCGCCCGGCTGTTGACAGAACCGCAGCGTCACCCGATGTTCCACCCGTGGCTTCGCCGTCGCCACCACCGCCTTTCCAGCCTGGACCTGAGCGCGCTCACGGTCTTCATGGCCGATGGCGCGTATCGGCCCGACTTCCTCGACCCATCGCCGATGTCCAGTGAGCCGACCTTCGAAGAAGGCATGGAGGCCCTCCTCTCCACCCCGGCGGACCAGGTCTACGCCGAGTTGGCCGACGCCGGCATCGGGCGTGGGGCAGAAATAGGCCGCCGACTGCTCGATGACCCCGACCGAGTCAGGTCGGAGGCCGCCGAAGCGGTGCGCCGCCTCTGGACGGCGGCCATGGAACCGGAGTGGCCGTCCATGCGGCAGGCGCTGCGTGCCGAGATGCTGGACCGGGCCATCCAGGTCAACCGCGAGGGGCTGCGCACCGTCCTTCCGCGCCTGCACCACTCCGCGGCGTGCGAAGGCGACACCATCACCGTCAAGTCGTCCGCCGACCTCGACGTCGACTGCCCCGAGGGACTCATTCTCATTCCGTCGCTGTTCATCACCGACCGGGTGCAGTGCACCACCTCAGACCACTGGACTCCGGCGATCTACTACCCGGCATCCGGGCGGTACCTCTGGGCGGCACCTCCCACTCCGAGATCCCTTGACCGGCTTCTGGGGACGACTCGGTCGAGGATCCTGGCCGCGCTCACCACTCCGCTGCAGACGTCCATTGTGGCCAGGCTGGTGAGCGTCACCGTCCCGACGGCCAGCGAACACCTGACGATCCTGCGAGACGCCGGGTTGATCGACAGCAGCCGGGCCGGTCGCACGGCCACGCACGAGCTCACCAAAGCTGGACGTGCTCTCCTGGACGCGGCCTCGCCGCGACCATGACTGGTCTGGGCGGGCGGATGTTCTGCGGGCTGGACGTCGTCGGGCGGGGGCGTCGCGGGGTGGACGTTCTCCTGGAGGGACGGGTGGGGGTGTCCGGGTTGTGGAGGGTCTGGTCGGCGCTTCGGGGCAAGCAAGGGAACGGGTCAGGCGGGGGCCATGCGGTGTTCCTGGGGGCTGAGCCCGCGCTCCCGCTTGAACGCCGTGCTCAACGCGAACGCGCTGCCGTACCCCACCTTGTGTGCCACGGAGGCCACGGTCGCCTCGGGTTCGCGCAGCAGGTCGGCGGCCATGGTGAGCCGCCAGCTGGTCAGGTAGGACATGGGCGGCTCGCCCACCAGTTCGGTGAAGCGGCGCGCCAGGGCGGCGCGGGAGACTCCCACGCGGTCGGCCAGCGCGGAGACCGTCCACGGGCTGGCGGGCTCGTTGTGCAGGACGCGTAGCGCGCGGCCGACGACGGGGTCGCTGTGCGCCTGGTACCAGGCGGGCGCCCCGGCTTCGGGCCGGGAGAACCAGGCGCGCAGCGTGGCGATGAGCAGCAGGTCGAGCAGCCGGTCGAGGAAGACCTCCTGACCCGGCTGGTCCTTGGCGATCTCGTCGCCGAGCAGGGCGAGCAGGGGCGTGTCGAGTGAGGGAACCACCAGCGCGGACGGCAGGGCGTTCAGCAGCCGCCTGCTGATCTCGCCGCGCAGCTGGTAGGTGCCGCTGAGCATGACGGCGGGGCCGTCCAGGCTGTCGCCCCAGGTGCGCACGCCCAGGTCCATCGACGCGCACAGCTCAACACCGTCGACGGTGGTGCTGCGCTCGCCCGGGTGGATGAGGATGGTGGGCTCGGTGGCGGGGTCGTCGGCCACGTTGTACGCCTCGGGGCCGCGCATGATCGCCACGTCGCCGGGCGTCAGCCGTACGGGGGCGCCGCCGTCGGGGATCACCCACGCCTCACCGCGCAGCATCGAGACGAGCGTCAGCGGGGCCCGGTCGAGGATGCGCACCGACCACGGGGGCGTCATGATCGAGCGGAGCAGGAAGGCGCCACGGGCTCGCGGCCCGTCGAGGAGTCCTGCGAGAGCGTCCATGCGACGAAGCCTAGACGCTGGATGATGCGGGCGAGCTTCTCGACGATGGCCGCCGTCCGGGGGTCGCGGCCAGGCTGAGGGCATGACGAACCTGGTTCTGGGCGGCACGGGGAGGACCGGCCGCAACGTGGCCCGTGTCGCGGGCGACGCGGCCTCGGTCTCGGAGAACGCGGCCTGGGTGGCGGTGAACATGAGCGGGCCGGCGCGCGAGGTCGTCCTTCCCGTGGGCGAGGGCGAGGTCGTCCTTTCCGCGGGGGAGGCTGTCCGGTCCAGGGGTGCGGGCGTGTTGTCCTCGGGGGACGGCGGCCCGTCGGCGGGCGAGGGTGGCCGGCCCTCCGTCAAGGCCCGGTGCGCCGGGGTGCGAGGTGGCGGACGATGACGACGCTGACCCAGGTGATCGCGGTGCTCAGCCTGGTTCTGCTGGGCGCGATGGCCGGCCTGTTCTACGGGTTCACGATCTCGGTCATGCCCGGGCTCGACGCGATCAGGCCCGACCAGGCGGTGGCGGCGATGCGCAGCGCGAACAGGAAGATCCTGAACCCGGTCTTCCTGCTGATGTACCTGGCGGCGCCTGTCGCCCCGGTCGCGGCGGGCGTGCTGCTCCTCGTCCAGGACGTGCCGGCCGCGGGGACCGCCTTCCTCGTCGCGGGCGGCCTGTACGTCCTCGGCGCGTTCGCGGTGACCGCGGCGGTCAACGTGCCGATGAACAACGCGCTGGAGGCGGGCCGGGGGGAGCCGGAGCGGCTGTGGGCCGCCTACTCCGCCCGCTGGCGGCGGTGGAACACGCTGAGGGGGCTGGTGAGCTTCGCGTCTCTCGCCATCGCGGGGGTGGGCCTGTTGTTGTGGTGATGCCGGGGAAGGGAGAGGCGTAAGTCGCTACGATCTTGCCCGGCGGGGCGAAAGCCGGGCGAAAGGCGCGGATCCCGTCAGAGTGGCTTACGAAAGGAACTCCCCATGCGCTGGCACAAGCGTCTGCTCGCCGCAGGGGTCGTCGGGGCCGTGACCATGACCGCATCCGCGTGCGCGGGCGGACAGGTGCGCGGTGCCAGCCAGCCCCCCTCAGCGCCCGCCACCGGATCCACCGCCTCCCCGACGGCGAACGCGGCGACGGAGAACGACAAGACGTTCGTCTACGCGCCCAACCTCGACGTGGTGACCGACTGGGACCCCGCGACCTCGTACTCCAACGAGAACATCGCGATGCAGAACATCTACGAGTCGCTGACCCGCTACAACGTCGCGACCCAGAAGCCGGAGCCGCGCCTGGCCACCGAGTGGAGCTCGGCGGCCGGCGGCAAGGAGTGGACGTTCAAGCTCCGGGAGAACGTGAAGTTCCACAGCGGCAACCCCGTGACCGCCGAGGCCGCCAAGAAGGCGATCGAGCGCACGATGAAGCTGAAGGGCGGCGCCGCCTACGTCTGGGACGCGGTCAAGAAGATCGAGACCCCCGACGAGCACACGCTGAAGTTCACCCTGTCCTACGCCAGCCCGCTCGACCTGGTGGCCTCCTCGGGCTACGCCTCCTACATCTACGACACCAGCGTGGTCGAGCAGGTCAAGGACGGCAAGGCCGACGCGGGCACCGGCCCGTACACGGTCGACACGTGGGAGAAGGGCAAGGAGACCGAGCTCACGCTCAAGGCCTTCGACGGCTACTGGGGCAGCTGGAAGCCCGAGCAGTACAAGAAGGTCGCCTTCCGCGTCACGCCCGAGCTGAACACGGCGTGGCAACTGCTGCAGAAGGGTGAGGTCAACTTCGTCCAGCGGCTGAACCCGCAGCTGTTCGCACAGGCCGGCGGCACCGCCGGCGTGCAGGCGTCGCAGACGGCGTCCTTCCAGAACCTGATGCTGCTGTTCAACACCGACAGCGGCCCGCTCAAGGACGTCCGCGTACGGCAGGCGCTGCAGAAGGTCCTCGACTACGACGGCCTGGTCGCCGCGCTGAAGGGCGCGGGGCAGAAGGGCTCGGGCCTGGTGCCGCAGGGCCTGCTCGGCTTCACGCCCGGCCTGGAGCCCAAGCAGGACCTCGCCGAGGCCGCCGAGCTGCTGGCCGCCGCCGACTACGGGCCCGACCTCAACGAGCTGAAGCTCAGCCTGACCTACGCCCAGGGCGACGCCGACCAGCAGCTGCTGGTCACGCTGCTGACGGCGGAGCTGAAGAAGCTCAACGTCTCCCTGCAGGCCAAGCCGATGCAGTGGAACCCGCAGTGGGACCTCGGCAAGAAGAAGGGCCAGGACATCTTCGTCATGTACTGGTTCCCGGACTACGCCGACCCGTACTCGTGGTTCGTCAACGTCTTCCGCAGCGCCGACCCCGTCTCCTTCAACCTGTCGTACCTGAAGGACGAGGCCATCGACAAGGAGATCGACGCGCTGCCCGAGCTGACCGCGACCGACAGGACGGCCGCCGAGCGGTCCTACGCGGAGCTGCAGCGGAAGATCATCGAGGAGAAGGCCGCGGTGGCGGTGCCGTACGTGCAGACCTACCAGCGGGCGCTGTCGGCTGGCGTGGAGGGCTACGTCGACAACCCCGCCTACCCGAACGTGGTCTCCTTCTACGACCTGAAGCCCACCGGGTGACGCGTTACCTGGCTCGCCGGCTCGGCCAGGCTCTCCTGGTCGTGGCCGGCGTGGTCACGCTCACGTTCGTCATCATGCGGCTGGTGCCTGGCGATCCCGCCGTGGCGTACGCGGGGCCGAAGGCGACGCCCGAGCAGCTCGCGGCGGCGCGCGAGCAGTTCGGGCTGGAGCGGCCCCTCCACGTCCAGCTCTGGAACTACGCCAGGGACCTGCTCACCGGCGACTGGGGTGTCAGCCTGCGCACCCGCAGGCCGGTCATGGAGGATCTGCTCAACGCCTTCCCCGCGACGCTGGAACTGGTGGGCGCGGCCCTGGTCGTCGCGATCCTGGTGGGGGTGCCGGTCGGCGTGCTCGCCGCCCGCCACAAGAGGAGACTGCCGGACCTCTCGGTACGGCTGGGCTCCATGCTTGCCGTCTCGGTCCCGGTGTTCTGGCTGGCGCTCACCCTCCAGCTGGTCTTCGCCACCCATCTCGGCTGGTTCCCCGTGGCGGGCGAGTACGACACCACGCTCGACACCACCAGCCCGCTCACCCTGTGGACCAACATCACGATCGTGGACGCGCTCATCACGGGCAACTGGCCGATCTTCACCAGCACGGCCGAGCACCTCGTGCTGCCCGCGCTCGTCGTGGCCGCCTACCCCGCGGGCGTGATCGCCCAGCTCACCCGCGCCGCGCTCATCGAGGAGTCGGGGCAGGACCACGTGCGGTTCGAACGGGCCATGGGCTTCGGCGAGACCGCCATCCTGACGCGCTTCGCGCTGCGGCCCGCGCTCAACCCCGTGCTGTCGCTGATCGCGCTCGTCTTCGCCTACTCCCTGGTCAACGGCTTCCTGGTCGAGGCGGTCTTCAACTGGCCCGGCCTCGGCCGTTACGCGTTCAACGCGATCACCTCGGCGGACACGCCGGGCATCGCGGGCGTCACCGTGCTGGTCGCCGTGGTCTACGTGCTGGCCAACCTGGTCGTCGACCTGCTCCAGGGTGTCGTCGACCCGAGAGCGAGGGCGCGATGACCGCCGTCGAGCCGCGCCGGCGATTGCCCCGCGTCCCTGACCGCTTCGCGGCCTTCGGCGCGGTGCTGCTCGTGCTCATCGTGCTGTCGGCGATCTGCGCGCCGTGGCTGGCGCCGTACCCGGAGAACGACACGCAGCCGCTGCGCGCGCTGCTGCCGCCCGGTGCCGCGCACTGGTTCGGCACCGACCAGGTCGGCCGCGACATCCTCACCCAGGTCCTGTACGGCGGGCGCACCTCGCTGACGATCGCCGTCGCCGTGCTGGCGGTGTCGGCGACGGCCGGGGTCACGCTCGGCCTCGTCGCGGGCTACGCGGGCGGCTGGGCCCGCGACGTGATCATGCGGGTCACCGACGTCTTCCTCGCCTTCCCCGCCCTGCTGCTCGCCCTGGCGCTCGCCGTGGTGCTGCGGCCGAGCGTGACCACGGTGATCCTGTCGATCGCGGTGACCTGGTGGCCCTGGTACGCCCGCCTGTCGGCCTCGGTGGCCGCCTCCGTCTCCACCAGGAGCTACGTGGACGCGGCCCGCTGCCTGGGCGTGCCGGCCCCGCTGATCGTGCTGCGGCACGTGCTGCCGAACTCGCTCACGCCCGTCCTGGTGCAGCTCTCGCTGGACGCGGGCGGCGTCATCCTGACCGCGGCGGCCCTGTCCTACCTGGGGCTCGGCGCGCAGGAGCCGACCGCCGAATGGGGGTTGATGGTGTACCAGGGGCAGACGCTCTTCACCACGAACTGGTGGGTGGTCACCTTCCCCGGGCTGGCGATCCTGCTGACGGCGTTCGCGTTCAACGTGCTCGGCGAGGGGTTGCGCGGCGCGCTCGACCCGCGGAGGACGGTCCGATGATCAGCATCAGGGACCTGCGGGTCGCCTACGGGTCCAGGGTGGTGGCGCACGTGCCCGTCCTCGACGTGGCGGCGGGGGAGTGCGTGGCCGTCGTCGGGGAGAGCGGCTCGGGCAAGTCCACGACGCTGCTGGCCGCGCTGGGGCTCGCCGAGGGGGCCACGGTGTCGGGGGAGGTGAGCGTGTGCGGGGTGGACGTGCTGCGGGCCAGGCCCCGCGCGCTGCGCGCGATCAGGGGGGCGAAGGCGGCGCTGGTCATCCAGTCGCCGCAGGCGGCGCTGTCGCCGACGACGCGGCTCGGCGTGCTCATGCGCAGGGCACTCAAGCGCCATGGCATCACCGGCACCCCCTCCTCCGGGCCGTCCGCCGCCATGCCCGACGGGAACGCCGGGGTGCTCCCCGAAGGGGAACCCGCGGGCGGCGCGGGGCGCGCGGACGCTCCGCGGCGGGGCGGGATCGAGGCGGTGATGGCGCGGGCGTGCGAGGCCGTGATGCTCGACCCGGCCATCCTGCGCCGCTACCCGCACGAGATCTCCGGCGGCCAGGCCCAGCGGTTCGCCATCGCCCTGGCCATCGCGCTCGGCGCCGAGGTGATCCTCGCCGACGAGCCCACCAGCGCCCTCGACGTCACCGTCCAGGCCGAGGTGGTCGGCGTGCTGCAGAGGCTGCGCGAGGAGCGGGGGCTCGCCCTGCTGATCGTCTCCCACGACCTCCCCCTGGTCTCCACGATCGCCGACCGCGTGCTGGTCATGAAGGACGGCGAGGTCGTGGAGTCGGGCCCGGCCCACCAGGTGCTGTCCAGTCCCGGCCACCCCTACACCCGCGAGCTGCTGGAGGCGCTCCCATGATCATGCGCGCCGACGGCGTCACCCTCGCCTACGGCAGGACGCCCGTCGTCCACGACGTCACCCTCGACATCACCGAAGGCGGCGTCGGCCTCATCGGCGAGTCGGGCTCGGGCAAGACCACGCTCGCCCGCGCCTTCCTCGGTCTGCTCCGACCCGTCAAGGGCCGCGTCACCTACGGCGGGCAGGACCTGTCCAAGGTCGACAGGAAGGTCTTCAGGAAGGCCGTCCAGCCGGTGTTCCAGGCCGAGTCGCTCGACCCCAGGATGTCGGTCGGCCGATCGATCGCCGAGGGCAGCCGTGACAGGGCGGCGGTGCCCGCGCTGATGGAGCAGGTCGGCCTGGACCCGGCGCTGGCCGGACGCAAGCCGCACCAGCTCTCCGGCGGGCAGCGCCAGCGGGTGGTCATCGCCAGGGCCCTGGCCGTGCGTCCCAGGCTGCTCGTCCTCGACGAGCCGACGAGCGCGCTCGACGTGACCGTGCAGGCCAGGATCCTCGACCTGCTGGCGGGCCTGGGGACCGAGCGGCTGCTCATCACCCACAACCTGGCGGTCGTGGGGCGGCTGTGCCGTACCTCTCACGTGCTGTTCGCCGGGCGGATCGTCGAGTCGGGGCCGACGGAGGACCTGCTGCGGCGGCCCGCCCACCCCTACACGCTGGCGCTGCGTGACGCCGTGCCCAAGCTGGGCGGCCGGCCGCCGGTGGCCAGGGGCGGAACCGAGTCGGCGCCCGCGGACACCGGATGCCCGTTCCGGCTGCGGTGCCCGCTGGCCGTACCGGAGTGCGAGACCGCCCCGCAGCCGCGCGAGGTGGCGGGCAGGACGGTCGCCTGCCACCGGGCCGAGCTGGTGCTCACAGGGCTGGCCGCGCGGTGATCACAGGGCGCGCAGCCCGTTGATCACCTCGAGCATAACCTTGGCGTCGGGCGCGGGCGGTGGCTTCTCGACCTCCACCAGCTTCTGCGCGTGCAGGTCACCGACCAGCACGCGCACCACGCCGATCGGCAGGTTCAGCTCGGCGGCCACGTCCACCAGACGGGTGGGTTTGGTGCACTGCTGAAGGATGATCAGGTGTTCGGGGCCGAGGCCCACGGGCATGGCGAGACCGCCCGCCGTGATGATCACGGCGATGAGGTCGATGGCCTCGCTGGCGGGCACGGTGCGACCGCGGGTCAGCAGGTAGGCGGGAACGATCGGACCTGCGTCCTCGTCCAGCCAGCGCTCCTCACTCACTGGTCACCACCCGCATCTTCCTCACGGGTTCCTGCTCCTGCTCCTCGGGTGCGACGACGAGCTCTGCGGGGATCAGCACGATGGCGGTGGTCCCTCCATATGGCGAACCGCGCAACGTCACGCGGATGTCATGCCTGGCGGCCAGGCGGGCGACGACGAACAGGCCGAGCCTGTCGCTGTCGGCGAGATCGAACTCGGGCGGGTTGGCCAGCCGTTCGTTGAGCTCGGCCAGCTCCTCTTCGCTGAGTCCGAGTCCCCTGTCCTCCACCTCCACGACGAAACCGTGCGCGGCGAGCTCGCCCCGCACGGTCACCGTGGTGTGCGGAGGGGAGAAGACGGTGGCGTTCTCGATCAGTTCGGCGATCAGGTGGATGACGTCGCCGACCACGGGCCCGGCCAGCGAGTGGGCGGGCATGGGCGAGACGGTCACCCTGGTGTAGTCCTCCACCTCGGCGGCGGCGCCGCGCACCACGTCGTGCAGCGGCACCGGCTTGCGCCAGCCACGTCCGGGAGTGGCGCCCGACAGGATGATCAGGCCCTCGGCGTGGCGGCGCATGCGGGTGGTCAGGTGGTCGAGGCGGAACAGGTCGTCCAGGGCCTGCGGGTCGGTGGCGGTGCGCTGCATGCCGTCCAGCTGGATGCGCTGGCGGTGCAGCAGCGTCTGGCTGCGCCGGGCCAGGTTGCGGAAGACCTGGCCGACGCCCGCGCGCAGCTTCGCCTCGCCGACGGCCGCCTCGACGGCGGTCTGCTGGACGGTGGCGAAGGCCTTGCCGACATCGGCGATCTCGGTCGTCCTGCCCGGCACGGACAGCTCGGGCACCTCGACCTCCTCGCCCTGGCGCAGCTTGCGGACGACCTGCGGCAGGCGGGTCTCGGCCACCTCGAGCGCGGCCTCGCGCAGCGTGGCCAGCTCCTTGGACAGCCGGTTGCCCATCCGCAGGGAGATCATGAGGGAGACGACCACGACGAGCAGGCCGGTGCCCGCCAGCACGAGGGCACGCACGAGCACCGCGTCGGCCACGGGCTCGGCGCGCTCGGTGAGCATGACGCCCGCCTCGTTCTGCGCGTTCTGGATGGCGTTGGCCAGCGCCGTGGAGGTGGAGGGCCAGTCGGCGGGCGCACGGCCCGCGATGATCTGCTCCTCCATGATCCGCAGCCGCTGGTAGGCGGGGGTGGTGATGATGCCGACCTGGATCTCGCGCAGCGGCGCGTCCAGCTCGGCGAGCGCCTGGTCGATGAGGAAGCGGCGGTTGCCGACGAGCTGGGTGAAGAGCTTGCGCTCCTCGTCACCCGGGTTGCCGACGGCGATGGCCTGCTCCCTGGTCAGCAACTCCTTGGCGTAGCCGAGGTTGATGACCAGGCGCGACTGCTCGTAGATCGGGATGTCGTCGATCAGCGCGACGCTGCGCTGCAGGCCGAACAGCGCGTCGGAGATCGCGTTGTAGGCCTCGATGGTGGGCAGCCGGGGCGACAGGCCGGCGTCGACCTCGCCCCTGATGGCCTCGAGGTGCACCAGCTGGGTGAGGACCGCGTCGATCTGGCGGCGCACCGCCTCGGTGGTCGAGCCGCGCGAGCGGTCCGACAGCTGGCGGAAGAGCTCCCTGGCCGCGTCGGTCCTGGCCCGCTGCTCGTAGGCGGCGCTCTGGTCGGCCGGAGCGTGCCGGTGGACCACCAGCCGGGCCGAGGACAGGCGCTCGCGCTGCAGCTCGCCGATCAGTTTGCTCGCGGGCTGGCGTAGATTGGTCCAGCGCTCCTTGTAGGAGCGCAGCTCCAGGCTCTCGCCCGCGGTCACCGCGACGATGACACCCCACAGGGTCATCATCGACACCAGCGGAACTAGCAGCAGGCCGACGATCTTCACTCTGATCGTGCGGCTTCGGCCCATGGCACCTCACTCCGGTCGGTCCCTAGCATCGGAACCCCGGATTTGGGACAGGTGAGAGCCTAGCAACTGCACCTCGCAATTTCCCGATTTTTCGGGATTTTGAGCCTCATTTCGTGATCTTGCAGTAGGTTTCCCAGGACGATCGGGGAGTAGAGGGAGGCAGATGCGCCGTCGGCTGATCGCGGCCGCGCTCGCGCTCCTCCTCGCGGGCTGCTCGACCGCCCCGCAGGCACGGCAGGAGCAGCGGCCACCCGCGAAGGACTCCACGTTCGTCTACGTGGAGAACCTCGGCGTGGTCACCGACTGGGACCCGGCCAGCTCCTACTCCAACGAGATCATCGCGATGCAGAACATCTACGAGTCGCTGACGATCTACAACCCGGTCACCAAGAAGGCGAGCCCGCGCCTGGCCACCTCCTGGCGCGCCTCCGCGGACGGCCGGACCTGGACTTTCACCCTGCGCTCCGGCGTCACCTTCCACACCGGCAGGCCCATGGACGCCGCCGCGGTCAAGGCGTCGATCGAGCGCACCATGCGCTCCAAGAGCGGGCCCTCCTACATCTGGGGCGCGGTCGAGTCCATCAGGGCCGACGACCCGCTCACGGTGACGTTCACGCTGAAGTACGCCGTGCCGCTCGACCTCGTCGCCTCCTCCGGGTACGCCGCCTACATCTACGACACGGCGGCCGCACCCGACCTCAAGGCGTGGTTCGCCGCCGGCCGGGACGCCGGCACCGGCCCGTACACCGTCGCCGGCTGGCGGAAGGGCAAGAGCGACGAGCTCACGCTCAAGGCCTACCAGGCCTACTGGGGCGGCTGGGACCGGCCCCACTACACCACGGTCAAGTACGTGGTCGAGCCCGACATCGAGGAGGCCTGGCGGCGCCTGATGCGCGGCGAGGTCAGCTTCGTGCACCGGCTCAACCCGTCCCTCTACCGCAGGGCGAGCAGGACGGCGGGCGTGCGGACCGCCGCCATGCCGTCGTTCCAGACCGCGATGCTGCTTTTCAACACCTCCGCCGGACCGCTCGCGGACGTGCGGATCCGCAGGGCGCTGCGCAAGACGATCGACTACTCGGGCACGCTGCGCGTGTTGCGGGGCGCCGCCTCTCCCTCGACGGGCGTGATCCCCGAAGGGCTGTTCGGCCACTCGGCCGGCCGTACGCCCAGGCAGGACCTCCAGGGCGCGGCGGACCTGCTGGCCAGGGCGGGCTACGGCCCCGGCCGCCTGCCGCTGCGCCTCACCCTCACCTACGCCCAGGGCGACGAGGACCAGCGGGTCTTCGTCCGGCGCCTGGCCGCCACCCTCGAACCGCTCAACATCACGCTGGTGGCCAAGGCGCTGCCGTGGGAGGAGCAGTGGGCCCGCGGCAAGCGGCGCGGTCAGGACATCTTCCTCATGTACTGGTGGCCCGACTACGCCGACGCCTACTCGTGGTTCACCAACGTCTTCAGGAGCGCGGAAGGCGTTCAGTTCAACCTGACCTACCTCAAGGACCGCGAGGCCGACGCGCTGATCGACACGCTGCCCGAGCTCACCGTCACCAACCGGGCGGCGGCGCAGGAGGCCTACGCCAAGCTCGACAGGAGGCTGCTCGACGTCCAGGCGGCGGCCGCGGTGCCGTGGGTGGTCAACTACCAGCGGGCCTACCTGAGCGGCATCCAGGGCTACAACGACAACCCGGCCTATCCGGACGTGGTCTTCGTCCACGAACTGCGGCCGGTCGGCTGAGGTCAGCCCTGCTCGACCTCGGCCTCGACGCGCTCGCGGAGCCGTGACCTGATCTCCTCCGGGGTGTAGGCGCGGCGCCGCCGTTCGGCGCGGGCCATGACCACGCCGGTCGCGGCGACTCCTGCCACGCCCGCCAGGCCGAGAATCTTCCACCATTTCGTCCGCATGTGCCTAGGGTAGTGGCGTGCTGACTCTCGACGAGGCCGTAGATCTCACCCGTACCGGGGACCTCTGGGTGTTCAGGGGACGCTCGGTGCCGGACCGGGCGATCCAGACAGTGACCAACAGCCCGGTCAACCACGTGGGCATGTCGATCGTCATCGAGGACATGCCACCCATGATGTGGCACGCCGAGCTCGGCAAGTCGCTGCTCGACCTGTGGTCGGGCACCCACCAGCGCGGGGTGCAGCTGCACGACCTGCGCGAGGCGGTCACCGTCTGGGGCCGGCGGTACGGCCAGCGCGGCTGGTTGCGCCAGCTCGAACCGCAGGCCACCGCCGAGATGGAGGACGCGGCGCTGCGCACGGTCGCCAGGCTCGACGGCACGCCGTTCCCCTCGACCGCGCGCCTGGCGGGGCGATGGCTGCGCGGCAGGATCCCCCGGCTGCGGCGCGAGGTGGGGGAGCGGACGCTGGAGCGCGCCTACTGCGCCGAGGTCGTCGCCGTCACCTACGAGGAGATGGGCCTGCTGCCGGTCGGCCGCAGGCCCAACTGGTACGACCCCGGACGGTTCTGGAGCGGCGACGACCTCGACCTGCTGCTGGGGCACAAGCTGGGCGGCGAGATCTCCGTCGCGGTGCCGCCCGGCGAGAGCTGATCAGCCCGCCAGCTCCCACACCGACGCGAACGCCTCCTGGCTGATCTCGGCCAGCTCCCAGATCTCCAGCGGCTGGTCGGTGAGGAAGCCGTGTTCGTCCTGCAGGTGGCGCCACCAGTAGCGGTGGACGGAGCGGTCGGCGCGGATCTCGATCTGCCTGATCGCCCAGTGCTCGCCGTCGCCCTCGACGCTCTCGAACAGCCACACGCCGCCGTCGCCGTCGTCGGCCCGCCAGTGGTGGCGGGCCAGGTCGGACTCGGCGAGCTGCCTGATGACGGGCTCACGTAGATCTGGAAGCACGCGCCCACTCTAGGAGGCGCGACCGACACTTCCGCCGGCCGCCAGCGCCCTGAACACGGCGCGCGCGGGTGCCGCCGGAGCCACGGGCTCGGACGGCACCCGCGTGCCCTCGGCCGTCCGCACCGGGCGGCTCAGTGGCGCTTCGGGCGCAGTCTGTCCAGGAACCTCCTCGCCTTCGCCTGGTTGTGCGGGTCGCTGGCCATGCGCTTGGCCTTGTCGATCGTTTGCTTGCCTTCCGGGCTGCGCAGATACGCGCGCACCTTGTCCATGAGGCTCGACATACGCGTCCTCTACCCAGCACGCGCGCACCTGCGCATGCCGGCGGCTGCGTAGAGTGTCCCGGCGATGGGGAAGACGACATGAGAACGACGACCGTGCGACGTGACGGCGTGCGACTGGTCTGCCGCGACAGCGGCGGCCCGGGGCCCGCCGTCCTGCTCCTGCACGGCCTGGCCGGACAGTCCCGCGAGTGGGAGGCGCTCGGCGCGCACCTCGGCGGCCGTTACCGGCTGCTGGCGCTCGACCAGCGCGGCCATGGGGGCAGCGAACCCCGCCCGGGCGACACCTCCAGGGCCGCCTTCGTCGCCGACGCGGTCGCCGTCATCGGGGAGCTCGCCGCCGGGCCGGTGATCCTGGCCGGGCAGTCGCTGGGCGGCGTCACCGCGATCCAGGCCGCCGCCGCGCGTCCCGACCTGGTGCGGGCGCTGCTGCTGGTCGAGGCGGGCGCGGCGGCGGGTGACGACGAGACGCCCGCGGAGATCGACGGCTGGCTGGGCTCCTGGCCGGTTCCCTTCGCCGCCCATGAGGACGCGGTGCGGTTCTTCGGCGGCGGGCCGGTCGGCGAGGGCTGGGCCTCCGGGCTGGTCGCCGCGGCCGACGGCCTGCGCCCGACGTTCGAGCGCGAGGTCGTCGTCGACGTCATCGCCGCGCACGCCCGCCGCTCGAACTGGGACGACTGGGCGCGCATCGCCTGCCCGACGACCGTCGTCCTCGGCGAGCGGGGCGTCCTGCCGGCGGAGGAGGTGGCCGAGATGCGGCGGCTGCGGCCCGACGCCCGGTTCGTCACCGTGCCCGGCGCGGGACACGACCTCCACCTGGAGCGCCCCGCCGCGGTGGCCGCCGAGCTCGACCGCCTGCTCGCCCCGGCGCCGCCCAGCTGACGAACGGCGTCCATGACCGGCGGCGTCACGGCGTCCGCCTCACCGGGGGCGCCATGCGACCTCGGCGGCCCGGCGGTGCCGGACGAAGCCCCGAGCGGCATGGCCGCACCCGCTCACCGCTGGTTCCGCAGCGGGACGTCGCGGATGATCAGCCAGCTGAGGCCGAGGCCGACGGCGAACGTGCCCAGCCCCGCGGCCAGCGCCAGCGGCACCGACTGCGGGAGGTCGAAGCCGAGCCGGTCGGTGATGAACGGCAGCGGCATCCTGTCGCCGATCGCGCTCTGCGCCACCAGGACCATGAGGATGCCGACCGGTACGGCCAGCAGCCCGCCGCCCTGCCACCGGTAGAAGGCGGCCGCGCCGAACGCGCCGGTCACCAGCCAGGCCAGGAACATCACCGTGTACTCGAGGAAGATCAGCGGGACCTGCGTGGGCGCGGTGAACAGGTGGGCCTGGCCGAGCGCCCACGTCCATCCCGTCACGCCGTACAGCAGCGACTCCAGCAGGAAGCTGATCACCAGCAGGGCCGCCAGGAACGGCGCGAACAGCGCGATGGTGACCGCCGCCTGGAAGCCGAACTGGCGGCGGCTCTGCCCGTGGGCGATGTAGAGCGGCAGGAACTCGTTGACCAGGGCGATCCCGGCGAAGAGCGCGTACCAGCGGGTCAGCTGGACGGCCTTCTCCCACACGCTCTCGTCCAGGTTGCCCCAGATGGCGATGCCGACGGTGACCAGCGTGATGAGCACGAGATAGGCCAGCCACGCGAAGGAGGCGAGCCAGATGTTGGCGCCGAGGAGGCGGCTGGGGAATCTCATGAGGCCGGGCCTCCGGTCAGGTGGATGAACAGCTCCTGCATCGCGATGGGGCCGGTCTCCAGGCCGGCGCGGCGGGCCTCGGCGTGGTCGAGCCTGCCGTACACCATGGCGGAGCTGGTGGGGCCGAGCCGCTTGACGCCGAGCACGGTCAGCTCCTTGGTGAACTCCTCGACCTGGGCCGTCGGGCCGGTGACGGAGGTGCCCATGGACAGCAGGTCGTCGGCGGGGGAGTGGACGACGAGGCGGCCCTTGTCGATGATGACGACCTCCTCGAACAGGGCGCTGACCTCCTCGATGAGGTGGGTGGAGAGGATCAGCGTGCGGGGGTGGGCCATGAAGTCGGCCAGCAGCGCGTCGTAGAAGGCCTGCCGGCTGGGGGCGTCCATGCCGAGATATGACTCGTCGAACATGGTCAGCGGGGCCCGCGAGGCCAGGCCCATGACCACGCCGACGGCCGAGCGCTGGCCCTTGGACATGGTTTTGACGTTCTTCTTGGGGTCGAGCTCGAACAGGTCGATGAGCTCCTTCGCGTAGGCGGCGTCCCATCGGGGGCGCAGGTGCTCGGCGAAGTAGAGCGCGTCCTCCACGGTGCCCAGGTCGATCGTCTCGCCGGCGTCGCGGATCAGCGAGATGTCCCTGGTGATCGCCGTGTTCTCGAAGATCGGGCGGCCGTCGGCCAGCGCGCTGCCGCCGCTCGGCCTGCGGAAGCCCGCCAGGACCGACAGCAGGCTCGTCTTGCCCGCGCCGTTGCGGCCGAGCAGGCCGTAGATCTTGCCCGGCTCGAGCGTGAGCGACAGGCCCTCGACGGCGTGGACGTCCCCGTAGCTCACGCGCAGGTCGTCGATGTCGATCCTCATCGGCTGTTCCTGATGCGGTCGATCACGTCGTCGAGCGGGATGCCGATGGCCTTGGCCTCGGCCACCATCGGGTCGACCACCTCGGTGAAGAAGCCCTCCCTGCGCTCCGCGCGGAGCGTGTCCCGGGCGGCAGGGCTGACGAACATGCCGATACCTCGTTTCTTGTAGAGGACGCCTTCGTCGACCAGTTGCTGGAACGCCTTCTGCGCCGTCGCGGGGTTGATGCGGTAGAAGGCGGCGTACTGGTTGGTCGACATGACCTGCTCGTCTCCCTTCAGTGCCCCGCTCATGACCTCGGCCTTGATGCGGTCCGCGATCTGCCGGTAGATGGGGCTCCGGTCGTCGAACATGGTTACTCGCTTCTGTGGTTCATTACTCTTGTAATGAACCATAGAAGCCGTGCGGAAACGCGTCAACTCCCCGGGATCGGTTCAGCCGAGCAGGTCGGCCAGGTCGGCGCGGTCGCTCACACCGGTCTTCTCGTAGACGGCGTAGAGGGTGTTGGCGACGGTCCTGATGGAGACCACGAGCCTGGTCGCGATCTCCCTGTTGGTCAGGCCCTGGGCGGCCAGCAGGGCGATCTCACGCTGGCGAGGGGTGAGCGCGGGCACGTCCAGGTCGAGCAGCGCGGGAGTGCGGACGCCCTGGCAGCGGCGCGACAGCGCCCACGCCCTGGTCTCCGCGGCCCTGGCCGCACGGGTCAGCCCGTCATCGCGGTAGCGGCGGGCCGCGTGAGCCGCCGCCTCCGCGGCGTGCACGGTCAGGCCGAGACCCTCGAAACCGACCGAGACGGCGTCGAACTCCGGGCCCGTGCGGGCGGCGGCGTGCCGGGCGAAGAGCGCGACCAGCGGGCCCTCACCGGTCAGGCGATCGGCGACCAGCGCGGGGTGGCCGAGCCGTACGACGTCGTGCAGGACGAACGGCACCTGGACGGGCAGCGCCCGCTCGGCCGCGGCCAGCGCGGTCGCGACGGCGCCCGGCACGTCGCCGCGCGCCGCCCGCGTCCACACCTTCGCCTGCTGGAGCGGGACCACGACAGGCGGGCCGACCGGCAGCCAGGTCCGCTCGGCGCGCGCGATCGCCTCCTCCGCCGCGCCGACCTCGCCGAGCAGCGCGTGGGCGTGGGCCAGCTCGCCCAGGCACAGGCCCGCCCACACGCTGCGCTCGGGCAGATGGGCGACCGTCTCCCTGCACCAGGCCAGCGCGTCGGCCACCCTGCCGCGCAGCCTGAGCGCCCGCGCTGTGCGGCTGCCGAAGACGATGGTGGTCCTGGCCCACATGCCGAGCTCGCCGTCCAGGCCGCGCCCCCGCTCGGCATGACGTTCGGCCGCCGCCAGATCGCCCAGATAGAGCGCGGCGTCCGTGGCGGCCTCCATCAGCGCGGCCATGAGACTCGGCAACGTGTCCGGCACCAGGTCGAGCGTGCGGGCGACCAGCCGCAGGGACTCCGCCGCCCTGCCCTCCGCGGCCAGGATGCCGGCCTCGGTCGTGCCGGACGCCCGTACGCTGCGCGGATGCGTGGTCGGGCCCATGTCGGAAGCCGCACGCAGCGACGCCCTCGCGCCCTCCAGATCGCCGGCGAAGACCTCCACCGAGGCCCTGGTGACTCGCGCCCCCTGCCGCGAGTCGAGATCGGTGGCCGATTCCTCGGCCACCGTCATCAGCTCCAGCGCCTCCTCGAGCCTGCCCAGCCCCCAGAACAGGTTGAAGGCCCGGTAGGACGCCCACTCCACGCGCGTGTGCCCGTCCATCGGCAGCCGACCGGCGGCGGCGAACACCTCCTCCGACTCCGCGTAGCGGTCGACGTAGAACAGGATGCTGCCCAGCGCGAGCCTGGCCGGGACACCGTCGCCGGCCGCGCGGGCCAGGCGCTCGGCCAGCACGAGGTCGCGCACCGTCCGGGCCAGGTCGCAGGCGGCGAGCAGCAGCTCGGGATCGCTGTCGGCGCCGCTGTCCAGCCGCCAGACGGCCACCCGCAGCGCGTCCTCGCGGCGGCGCAGGCCCGCCTCCGCCACGGCGTCGGCCAGCTTGCGCTGGAGCTTGCGGGCCCGCAGGGTGCCGCAGCCGCGCCTGATGACCTCGCCGTAGAGCGGGTGGCCGAGCCGTACCTGCAGGCGGCGGCCCTCCACGTCGACGGTGACCAGCCGGCGGTCCTCCAGGCGCTCGACCGCGGCGGCGGTGGCCAGCGCGCCCAGCAGGTCGGCGCCGAGCGGCTCGCCGTACGCCAGGAGCTCCAGGACCTCGCGCTCGTCGGGCGTCAGCTCGCCGATGCGGCCCGCGATCGTCTCGCGCAACGACGGGGTGATCGCCAGCGGCCCGCGCCACCGCCACACGCCCGCGCGCTCGGCCAGCATCCCGGCCAGCACCAGCTCCCGCAGATACAGGGCGTTGCCGCGGCTGGCCTCCCACAGCCGCGTCACCGTGCCCGGCTCCACCCGGCCGCCCAGCGCCTGTTCGAGCAGCCGCCTGGTCTCCTCCACCGTCAGCGGCGCCAGCTCCATGCGCGGCAGCAGGCCGTCCTTCCACAACGCCCGCACGGCGTCGGGCGCCGGCGTCTGCGTGCGTAAGGTCGCGATCACCCGGGTACGGCCGCGCACCACCAAGTGGTGGACGAGCGCGGCGGAGGCCGCGTCGAGCACGTGCGCGTCGTCCACCACCAGGACGGGCGCCCGCACGGCGTCGGCCGCCCAGCCCAGCGGGTTGCCCGCGGGCGGCGTGGAGGGCAGCAGCGGGCCGAAGGCGCCCAGCGGCAGCTCCGCGGCGGCGGCCGTGGCCCGCACCCAGGCCACGCCGTCGAGATCGCGTACGGCGTGCGCCACCAGACTGCTCTTGCCCACCCCGGGCGCGCCCACGACGACCAGGCCGCCCGCGGCGGACCTGATCTCCTCCAGCTCAGCCGTCCGGCCCGCGAAGGGCCACCCGCGTGCCACCCTGGAAGGCTATTTGAGTAGCCCGTACTCATGCGAGGGCATTCCCGGGAGAGCAGGCTGTGGCCATGGACTTGAGGGACCTGGTACGGCGCAGCCTCGGCGACCCGTCGGCCGAGATCGCCGAGCAGCGCAGCGAGGACGTGCCCGCGCACGGGTCGGGCGCGCTGTCCACCATCTCGCTGCGCAGGCTCCACGGCACCACGACGGCGGGCCTGCCCTGGTCGTTCGTCGTCAAGTCGATCGAGTCGCCGCGGCGCCGTCCGGGCATGGAGGAGCTGGCGGCGCACTTCCCGTGGCGGGTCGACCTCGACACCTACCTGGCGGGCTTCGCGCTGCCGGACGGCCTGCGCCTGCCCCGCCTGCACCACGTGGAGGACCTGGGCGGCGACCGCTACGTGATGTGGCTGGAGGACATCAGGACCGCCGACGCGCCCTGGGACCTCGACAGGTACCGGTCCGCCGCCCGGCTCCTGGGCGAGCTGGCCGCCATGCATCCGGCCGCCGGGCCCAACGAGGGGCTGCGCCACTACCTCGGCGGGCCGGTCGAGCACGTGTTCCTGCCCGCGCTGCGCGATCCGGACCTGTGGCGGCACCCGCTCGTCGCCGCCTACGCCGACCCGCTGCTGCGCTCCGACCTGCTGGCGCTCGCCGCCAGGATCGAGCCGCTGGTCGCGGCGGTCGCCGAGCTGCCGCACACGCTCTCGCACGGGGACGCCTCCCCGGGCAACCTGCTCGTGCCCGCCGACGGCTCGGCGCGCTTCGTGGCCATCGACTGGAGCTGGCCGTATGCCACCTGCGCGGGTTTCGACCTGTGCCAGCTCCTGGTCGGCCGGGCACACTCGGGCGAGCTGACGCCGGCCGAGCTGCCCGCCGTCCACGAGGCGATCGAGGCGGCCTACGTCGAGGGGTCCGGCTTCTCCGCCGACGAGGTCGCCTACGGCTACGCCGCCACGCTCGTGCTGGTCGCCGCGTGGACGACCCTGCCGCTCGATCGCCTGGCCGACGAGCCGACACCCGAGGTGCACGAGCTGTTCCGGCGGCGGGCGGGGCTGGCCAGGTTCGTCGCCGACCTCGGTCGCGGGCTCTGACGTGCGCGGACGCACGGGTATGCGCAGTCGCCGAACCGGGGTTCCGGTTCGGTGATATACAGGTGCCCTCTCTAGGGGAGTTAACGGGGGAAAAGGGGCACCGTGGTCGAGTTGAGACCGCTCATTCCCGGGGATCCTGCGGCTGTCGGGGGACACCGCATCCTCGGCAGGTTAGGCGAGGGCGGACAAGGCATCGTCTATCTCGGCGAGGCGCCGGACGGGCAGCGCGTCGCCGTGAAGGTCCTGCAGGCCCACCTGATCGCCAACGCGGAGGCGCGCGAGCGTTTCGTCCGCGAGGTACGGATCGCCACCAGCGTGGCCAGGTTCTGCACCGCCCAGATCCTGGAGACCGGCCTGGTCGGCGACAGCCCCTACATCGTCAGCGAGTACGTCTCCGGCCCCTCGCTCGAGGAGTCCGTACGGGAGACGGGTGCCCGCACGGGAGCCGCGCTCGAACGGCTGGCGCTCAACACCGCGATGGCGCTGGCGGCCATCCACCGGGCGGGCGTGCTGCACCGCGACTTCAAGCCCGCCAACATCCTGCTGGGGCCCGACGGTCCCGTGGTGATCGACTTCGGCATCGCCAGGGCGCTGGACAGCGAGCTGTCCGGGATGACGCACCAGGGGCAGGTCTTCGGCACGCCCAGGTACATGGCGCCCGAGCAGTTCGCCGAGACGCCGGTCGGCCCGGCCGCGGACGTGTTCGCGTGGGCGATGACGATGGTGTTCGCGGCCAACGGGCGGCCGGCGTTCGTCACCGAGACCCTGCCGGGGCTGCTGCACTCGATCATGTACGAGGAGCCCGACCTCGGGGTGCTCGCCGGAGCGTTGCGGGATCTGGTGTCGCTCTGCCTGGTCAAGGACCCGGTGCGGCGGCCGACCGCCGAACAGCTCGTGGCCCACCTGAGCGGGGCCCGCACCCCGGTGCCGCCCCAGCCCGTCTCTCCGGTGCCGCCCCAGCCCGCTCGGCCCGCCCAGCCCGTCGGCGCGCCGCAGCCCGTCCCGCCCCTCGCCGCGCCGCCGCCCCACCATCCCGCGCCCGTCGCGCCGCACCATCCGGCGCCGGTCGCGCCTCCCCATCCGGCGCAGGTCGCGCCGCCGGGGCCGCAGCCGGCACACCCGGGCACCCCGCCCGCCGCCCCGGCAGCCCAGCAGCCGCCCCTCCACGGACCGCACGGGACGACGCTCCCCCCGCAGCCGCCGCTCGCGGGACTTCCCGGGACGACGATCCCGCCGCAGCCGCCGCCCGCCGCGCTCACGGGGACGACGGTCCCGCCCGCCGGGCCTGCGGTCCCGCCGGCCGGGCCTGCGGTTCCGCCCCTCGGGCCCACGGTTCCGGCCGCCGGGCCCGTGGGGGCGACCATCCCGCCGCAGGCGACCATCACCGGATTGCCGGGGGCCATGGTTCAGCCGCCCCCTCCCGGCGCCGCGGGGCAGGAAAGCTCGCGGCCGGCGGGCAGGCGGCGGCTGATCGCCGTGCTGGCGGCCGCCGCCGTCGTCGTGCTCGGTGGCGCGACGACCGCCGTCCTGCTCACCAGGGACGGCGCCACGGCGCAGGGGACAGCCCGAGCGCAGGCCCGCGATCCCCAGCCGAGCACGCTGCCCGTGGCCGTCCCCTCCACCGGCACCTGGTCCACGCCGCTGCCCAGCCGTACGCCGAAGACCAAGAGGAAGAAGACGCCCAGCCCCTCCCCGAGCCCGACCGCCGTCCCGAGCCCGGTCAGGAAGCTCCGCCTCACCAACCGCAACCTCCTGGCGAACGCCGGGTTCAACGACGCCGACCTGGCGCCCTGGTACCCCAGGGGCACCGTCAAGCAGGTCACCAGCGACCAGCACAGCGGCTGGGGCGCGGTCTGGCTGGCCGCCACCCCCGGCATGGACGCCGCCGCCGAGCAGGTGCTGACCAACCTGCGCCCCAACACCAGGTACACCCTGAGCGGATGGGTGCGCTCCGACGGCAGGCGGACCATGCTGGGCGTCAAGACCGCCGACCCGCACCGGGGCGGGTGGAGGGTGCACCGCGGAAAGAAGTACGCCTACTACTCGATGACCTTCACCACCGGCAAGGGCATGACCAAGGCGACGATCTTCTGCTGGCGGAAGGAAGCGGGCCAGGGCTACTGCGACGACCTCAGCCTGCGCGCCTGGAGATGAGCCCTTCGAGCAGGCCCTTGACCGCCGTGGCCGGGTAGGCGTCCCCGTCGAAGGGGCCGAGCAGGACGGGACCGTCGTCGGCGCTGTCGGGCAGCCGGCCGTGGCTGCCCCGCACGGGCGACGGGTCCAGCGGCACCACCGGCATCGTGTAGCGCAGGCCGAGCCTCTTGCGGGCCAGCGCCAGGCCCGCGCGCACCTTGACGAACGGATCGGCGGGATCCATGAACAGCTCGGCCGGGTCGTAGCCGGGCTTGCGGTGGATCTCGACCAGCCGGGCGAAGTCGGGGGCGCGGGCGTCGTCCAGCCAGTAGTAGTAGGTGAACCACGCGTCGGGCTCGGCGACCGCGACGAGCTCGCCCGAGCGCTCGTGGTCGAGACCGTGGACGGCCTTGCCCGTCTCGTCCAGCACCTCGTCCACGCCGGGCAGCTCGGACACCACCGACCGCACCCTCGGCAGGTCGGCGGGGTCGCGGACGTAGACGTGGGCCAGCTGGTGGTCGGCGACGGCGAAGGCCCGCGAGGTCCACGGGTCGAGGTACTCCATGCCGGCCTGCGTGTACACCTCCAGCAGCCCGGCCGCGCGCAGCGCCCTGTTGACGTCGACGGGCCTGGAGGCGGGCGTGATGCCGTACTCCGACAGCACGACGAACGTGGCGTCCTCGGCCAGCAGGGGCGCGAGGGCGGTCTCGACGGCCTGGGCCGCGGCGACCGCCTGCGGACCGTCGGGGCCGTACCGTTGCAGGTCGTAGTCGAGGTGCGGGACGTAGACGAGCATCAGGTCGGGCCGGTGGGCGCGCAGGATGTGGACGGACGCGCCGACGATCCACTCGGTCGAGGCGATGCCCGCGCCCGGCCCCCAGTAGCTGAAGAGGGGGAACGGCGGCAGCTCGTCGTGCAGGGAGGGCGGTCGCGTGTAGCAGTCCGGCGACTTGCGGCCGTCGGCGTGGTAGATCGGGCGCGGGGTGACGAGCAGGTCGGCGGCCGCCCCCATGGCGTACCACCAGCAGACGTTGGCGGTGCGCAGGCCGGGGACCGAGTCCCACAGCTGGCCGCCCTGGATGAGCGCGTTGTGCTGCCGCCAGAGGAAGACCTCGCCCAGGTCCCTGAAGTACCAGCCGTTGCCGACGATCCCGTGCCGGCGCGGTGGCGCGCCGGTCAGCAGGGTGGCCTGCATCGAGCAGGTCACGGCAGGCAGGATCGGGCGCAGCGCCGCCGCCGCGCCGACCTTGGACACTCCGGGCATGTGCGCGAGCAGGCGCGGGGTCAGCCCCACCACGTTGATCACCACGATCGGCGGCATCACAGCTCCTTCAGTCCGAGGGCGGCCAGCTCGTGCCGCATCCAGGTGAGCTCGGCGGCGATGCCGCCGAGCACGTCCTGGTCGGGCAGCACCGTCCAGGTGTAGGTCTCGACCTCGATGTGCCTGGTGAGCGGCGCGGCCAGCACGGCGCGCAGCAGCTCGCCGAGGTACCCGGCGGTGGTGGTCAGCGGCGGCGGAGGGGCGGCGTGCAGGGGCATGTGGAAATGGGTCCGCCACCTCTCCCCGTACGGCAGGCGCGCCAGCGCCTCGTCCAGGTCGTCGGCGTAGCCGGAGGCGCACCTGGTCTGGTGCAGGAAGCGCGCCTCGTGGAACCTCTCGAGCGCCCGCTGCGCCCCCGGCGGCGTCTCCAGCGCGCACGACGCCTGCAGCTTCACGATCGGCAGGTCGCCGAAGTCGAGCCCCTCGAAGCCGACGGCGAGGTGGCAGGCGTCCAGGCAGACGCCGAGGAGGTCGTCGCGCGGCAGCAGCTTCGCGGCCTGGGCGGTGGTCTCGATGACGCAGCCGGGTTCGGGCTCGAAGCCGACCCTGATGGTCTTGCCGGTCCGATCGCCGACCTCGCGCAGCCCCTCGACCAGGCTGCCCAGCAGGGCGGTCGGCGCGCCCCTGGTGCGCCAGGCCAGCGGCAGGGTCGAGATCGAGCCCTCGGCCACGTCGTCCGGGAGCAGGGCGGCGAGGATCGCGGCCAGGTCGAGGGTGTAGGACAGCCGCGCGGGCGAGGACCAGTCGGGGGAGTAGACGCGGTGTTTCACCACCTCCCGCTGGAAGCCGCCGTAGGGGAAGCCGTTCAGCGTGACGACTTCCAGGCCGTTGTCGTCGAGCGCGGCGCGCAGCCGTACCAGCTCCCGGCGGTCGGCCAGCAGCGCGCGGGCGGCTCCGGCGGGCAGCCACAGCCCCACGCCGAGGCGCGGCACGCCGAGCAGCGCGCGGACGCGGGCGCAGGAGCCGGACAGCTGGGCGTGGATGCCCGGCAGGTCCTCGGCGGGGTGGACGTTGGTGCAGTAGGCCAGGTGCACGACCGGACCGCCGGGGTGCAGCAGGCGCATCAGCCACCCCGCCTGATCGTGTTGCCCGCGTAGTCGTCGCCCGGCGCGGGCGCGGCGGGATCGACGCCGTAGAAGGCGGACGGGTTGCGCCACAGCACCCTGTCGACGTCGTCCTCGGTGAAACCGGCGGCGAGCATCGCCTCGCCGACGGCCCTGGTGCGCAACGGATCGCTGCGGCCCCAGTCGGCGGCCGAGTTCACCAGCATCCGCTCGGTGCCGTACTCCTGGAGGATCGCCACCATCCGGCCAGGGTCCATCTTGGTGTCGGGGTAGATCGAGAAGCCCATCCAGCAGCCGGAGTCGGCGACCATGCCCACCGTCACCTCGTTGAGGTGGTCGACCAGCACGCGCTCGGGCGGCAGGCCCTTGACGACGTCCAGCGTGCGCCGGGTGCCGGCGGCCTTGTCCCGGTGCGGGGTGTGCACCAGGACGGGCAGGTCGTGCTCGGCGGCCATGGCGAGCTGCGCCTCGAACGCCCTGTCCTCCGCCGGTGTCATCGAGTCGTAGCCGATCTCGCCGACCGCCACGACCGACTCCTTCAGCAGGTAGCGGGGCAGCTCGCCGAGCACGCCCGCGCAGCGCGGGTCGTTGGCCTCCTTGGGGTTGAGCGCCAGCGCGCACAGGTGGCGGATGCCGTGCTGCGCCGCCCGGTACGGCTCCCAGCCCAGCAGCGCGTCGAAGTAGTCGAGGAAGCTGCCCACGTTGGTGCGCGGCTGCCCCAGCCAGAAGGCCGGTTCGACGACGGCGCGCACCCCCGCCCCGTGCATCCGCTCGTAGTCGTCGGTGGTCCTGGAGGTCATGTGGACGTGGGGGTCGAAGATGCGCATCAGATCCTCTCCAGCACGTCGGGGGGCACGGTCCTGCCGGCCGCCCTCCGTTCGTCGGCGTAGGCGGCCAGCATCCTGGCCAGCTCGGGGTCGAAGCGTTCGTCGAGGCCGGCGACCCGCTCGAGCGGGATCGCCATGAACACGCACTTCAGCACGCCCTGGCGGTAGGCGTGGTCGTCGAGGACCCGCGCGCCGTACGGGCCGAGGGCCGCGGCGACGAGCCTGGCGTCGTTGGTGCGCAGCGCGTCCTCCACCAGCGGCAGCGCCGCGTCGCCGAGGTCGAGCCGGTCCAGCGCGTCCAGAACGGCCAGGCGCTCGCCGGCGTCGCCGTCGCGGTACAGGGCGGCGACCGTCGCGGCGTCGACGTGGTCGAGCAGGGCGGCTCTGGCGGATGGGCCGCCCCTGCGCGCCGCCACCGGGAACAGGCGGTGCGCGGCCTGCTGGTCGGCTTTCACCTGTGCCACGGCCTCAGCCGTCCAGTCGTCCATGTGCCCTCCTCAGGAAGTCGATCGACCGGCGGGCGACCTCGGGGGCGGCGTGGCCGTGCCTGGCCAGCTCGACCGCCACCTGGCCGCGGTAACCCGCGAGCGCGGCGATGACGGGCGGGAAACCGATCTCGCCCGCCCCGAACTCCAGGTGCTCGTGGACGCCCCTGCGCATGTCCTCGATCTGCACGTGCGCCAGGTACGGCAGCGCCCGCCGGACGCAGTCCGGCACGTCCTGCGGTTCCAGGCACCTGCAGTGCCCGATGTCCAGCGTGAGCCCGAAACGGGGATGGCCGCCGAGCAGGTCCCGCAGCCGTTCGTAGCCCGCCAGGTCGGCGACCAGCATCCCGGGTTCCGGCTCGAAGGCGAGCGTGACGCCCAGCTCGTCGGCGTCGCCGAGCAGCCGCTCGCACCATCCGGCCAGCCTGGCCCACGCCTCCTGCTCGCCGACGCCGTCCGGCAGGGCCCCGCTCCACAGGTGCACCACGGGCGCGCCGAGGTCCACGGCGATCCGCATGGCCCTGCGCAGGTAGTCGGCCCTGCGCCAGTCTCCCTCGCCGAGCAGCGTCGGGTGGTGCTTGCGCCACGGGTCGAGGGTGTAGCGGCCACCCGTCTCCACGACCGCGGTCATGCCGAGCTCGCCGAGCAGCTTGGCGGTCGCCGCCACGTCACGGGCGAGGCCGGGGGCGTAGGGGTCGAGGTGGCCGTGGTCGAGGGTGATCGCGGCCCCGGTGTAGCCGAGGTCGGCCAGGACGGCCAGCGCCTCGGGCAGCCGGTGGTCGCGGAAGCCGTTGGTGCAGTAGGACCAGTTCACGAGGTGGCCACCAGCCTCGACAGCCGGCCGCCGAAGGGCGCGGCGGCCAGCAGCGCCGCGGACTGGACGGGACGGCCGTGGCCGGCGACGGCGGCGGCCTGCAGGGGGATGAGCGCCACGATGCTCAGCCGGACGGCCTGCCGTACCCGGGCGGGATCGGGGTCGGCGCGCAGGCCGGCCAGGGCTCGCCCGGCGGTGGTGACGTAGCCGGCCAGCGGCGCGCCGGGGCAGGTCCAGGCGACGAGCGCGGCGGCGGTGGCGCAGGCGGCCACCGCGCCCCCGACGGTCGCGCCGGTGGCGCCCGTGGTCTCGGCGCGGCCGAGGACGCTGATGCCGTAGGTGTGCGCGCCGATGGCCAGCGCGGTGGGAACGGCCCGCGCCGCGCCGCCCGCGCCGAGCATGACGTCGAGCGCCCGGCACGCGGCCATGGCGGCGGGACCGGCCGGCGTGCGCTTGAGCGCCAGGTCGTAGGCCCACACCGCGCCCGCGAGCAGGCCGGCGAGCCCGAGCCCTCGCCTGCCGCCCGCGACGAAGGCGGTGAGCAGGCCCGCGCCCGTGCAGCCCACCGCCGTGGCGAGCGCCGTGGCGGGGCTGATCCGGCCGGACGGGACGGGGCGTTCGGGCCGGTCGACGGCGTCCTGGTGACGGTCCGACCAGTCGTTGAGCGCCATGCCGGCCCAGTACAGCAACGTGGAGGCCACCGCCGTCCCCGGGCGGGCGGGCGAGCCCGCGGCGGCGGCGCCGGCCATCGTGTCGCCCGGCACCGACAGCGCGGCGGGTGCCCTGACCAGTTCGAGCAGCGCTCTCATGCGAGCGACCCCGCGAAGGCCCGCAGCATGGCGTCCTGTGCGGGCAGGGCGTGCTCGGCGGCGCCGAGGGGGTCCTTGAAGAAGTAGCCGAGCTCGGCGAGCCCGCCCCGCCGGCCCCGCTCGTGGGCGCGGGCCACCAGCCTGGCCAGGTCCAGCACCAGGGGCGCGGCCAGCGCCGAGTCGCAGCCCTGCCAGGTGAACTGCATGGTCATCCGCACGCCCATGAACCCCTCGAAGGTGACGTGGTCCCACGCGGTCTTCCACTCGCCGAGGTCGGCCACGTAGTCGATGTGCGTGTGCCCCTCGACCCTGCCGCCGAGGATGCCCTCGACCGCCCTGTCCTTCGAGGTCTGCTTGCTCGCCCTCGCCGCGGGGTCGGCCAGGGTGGCGCCGTCGCCGCCGCCGAGCAGGTTCAGGCCCGACCAGGAGCGCACGGCCAGCCCCCGCCCCTCGAACATCGGCGCGAGCGCGCTCTTCACCAGCGTCTCGCCCGTCTTGCCGTCGCGTCCCGCGTACGGCAGGCCCTCGGCCGCCGCCAGCTGCGCCAGCGCGGGAAGCGTGGGCCCCGTCGACGGGGTGAACGCCACGTAGCCGCACCCGGCGTGGAAGGCCGAGTACGCGTACAGCGAGCTGGCCGGCAGGACCGACGCCCCGGTGGCCAGCGCCGCCTCCAGCGCCTCGAGATCGGCGAACTCGGGCCGCCACGGCACGGGCGGCTCGGTGGAGGACAGGTCCACCACCACGACGCGCGCCAGACCCTTGCGCTCGCGGAAGGCGGTGATGTCGCGGGCCAGCCGGGCGGCGGCGTCGGCCTGGTCGCCTTCGTGCGCGTGGCCTGGTCTGATCTCCGCCTCGGCCTCGTCCAGGTCGCCGGACAGCAGGGCGGGGAGCGCGGCGGGGATCACCCCTGCCTCGGCCAGCCGCTCGGCCCGCTTCCTCAAAGAGATGGAGGCGATGTCATGACCGCCGAACACGAGGTCGGCGATACCGGGTAAGCCACACGGGGGCAGCCGTTCCGCCACGCAGCCCGCGGCGGGCAGCAGTCCAGCCTTGATGGCCGCCGCCCCGACCATGACGGTCGTGGCGACCGAGCCCCTGGCGCCGATGAGCCAAACACCAATAGCCATAGATCGGTATATAAGCCGGGGGACTTGTGAAGTAAAGGCCTGACTTTTGCTTGACCGTCATCATAAGTCGAATCTACGATCACGAAACATGGAGGACATAAGCCGGGAATCGGCTGATAATCCCCGAGTGGGCATCATCGGGACCGGCTTCATGGGCCGTGTACACGCCCGCTCCGCCCGCCTCGCAGGCGCCACGATCGTCGGCGTCGCAGGGTCCAGACCCGACAGGTCGCAGGGCCCCTACGCCTCGGCGGACGAGCTGATCGAGTCGGGCGCGATCGACCTCGTCCACATCTGCACCCCCAACCACCTGCACGCGCCGCTCGCCCTCAAGGCCATCGCCGCCGGGGTGGCGGTCATCTGCGAGAAGCCGCTGGCCACCGACGCGGAGACCGCGGCGCTCATGGCCGCCCGCGCCGACGAGGCGGGCCTGGTGGCCACGGTCCCGTTCGTCTACCGCTTCCACGCGATGGCCCGCGAGGCCAGGCAGCGCGTGGCGCGCGGGGACGTCGGCAGGGTCACCCTGATCCACGGCAGCTACTTACAGGACTGGCTGTTACGCCCCGAGGACGACAACTGGCGGGTCGACCCCGAGATCGGCGGGCCCAGCCGGACGTTCGCCGACATCGGCTCGCACTGGTGCGACCTGGCCGAGTTCGTCACGGGCGAGCGCATCAGCGCGGTGTCCGCGCAGACAGGCGTCGTCCAGCGGGAACGCGCCGGCCACGCCCCCGTGCTGACCGAGGACGTCGTCACCGTCCAGTTCCGTACGGCAGGCGGCGCGCTCGGTTCCCTCACCACCAGCCAGGTCTCACCGGGGCGCAAGAACCGGCTCTTCCTCGAGGTGACGGGCACCGAGCAGAGCCTGGCCTTCGACCAGGAGCAACCCGAGAAGCTGTGGCTGGGCAGGCGCGAGGGGTCGATGGCGCTGGTGCGCGACCCCCAGACGCTGACCGCCGCCGCCCTGCCGTACTCGCCGCTGCCCTCCGGGCACGCGCAGGGCTACCACGAGTGCTTCGAGGCCTTCGTCGCCGACAGCTACGCCGCGCTGCGCGGCGAGCGCCGCGACGGCCTGCCCACCTTCGACGACGGCGCCCGAGCCGCGCGCGTCTGCGACGCGGTGCTCGCCTCGGCGGCGTCAGGGGGGTGGGTCGAGTGCTGAGCATGACCGGGATCGGCAAGAGCTTCCTCGGCGTGCGGGTGCTGTCGGAGGTGGACCTGGCGGTCGAGGCCGGCCAGGTGCACGCCGTCGTCGGCGAGAACGGCGCGGGCAAATCCACGCTCATGAAGATCCTGGCCGGGGTGCACGCGCCCGACGCGGGGACGATCACCATCGACGGGCGGCCGGTCTCCTTCAGCCACCCGCTCGACGCCCAGCGGGCCGGGGTGGCGATCATCTACCAGGAGTTCACGCTGCTGCCCGAGCGCAGCGTCGCCGAGAACGTCTTCCTCGGCCGGGAGCCGCTGCGCCGCGGCCTGGTGGACCGGGCCGCGATGGACGCCGCGACCGCCGCGCTTCTCGCCGAGCTCGGCGAGGACTCCTTCGGACCGCGCGACCCGGTCAAGCGGCTCTCGGTCGCGCAGCAGCAGGTCGTGGAGATCGTCAAGGCGCTCTCGCTCGACGCGCGCATCGTGGTGATGGACGAGCCGACGGCCGCGCTCGCCGACCATGAGGTGGAGCTGCTGTACCGGCTGGTCAGGCGATTACAGCAACGCGGGATCGCGGTGCTGTACATCTCGCACCGCCTGCGCGAGGTCTTCGACCTCGCCTCCCGGGTCACGGTGCTGAAGGACGGCCGCCTCGTCACCACCGCCGCCGCCGCCGCCGAGGTCACCGCCGACGACCTGGTCCGCCTGATGGTGGGCCGCGACCTGGGCACCTACTACCCGCCGCGCGCCGCCTCGACCGGAGAGGTGCGCCTGCGCGTCACCGGCGGCGGCAACGCCCGCCTGTCGGACATCTCGCTGGAGCTGCGGGCGGGCGAGATCGTCGGCATCGCGGGCCTGCAGGGCTCCGGCCGCTCCTCCCTGGCCAAGGCGCTGTTCGGCGCCGCCCCCTTCACCACGGGCACGATGACCCCGGTCCGGCCCCGCTCGGTCCGCGAGGCCGTCGCCGCCGGCATCGGGCTGGTCACCGAGGACCGCAAGGCCGAAGGACTGGCCCTGCGCCAGTCCGTTCGGGACAACGCGCTGCTGGTCGCGCGCGCGGTCGGCCGCCGCGGCGGCTCCGTGCGCGACCTCCTCGACCGCGTACGGCTCTCGCCGCCCCGCCCCTCGCAGGAGGTGCGCTACCTGTCGGGCGGCAACCAGCAGAAGGTCGTCCTCGCCAAGTGGATGACGCTCGCCCCCGACGTCCTGCTCTTCGACGAGCCGACCCGCGGGGTCGACGTCGGGGCCAAGGCCGCGATCCACGACCTCATGCGGGAGCTGGCCGAGGACGGGACGGCGATCATGATGATCTCCTCCGAGCTGCCGGAGCTGATCGGCATGAGCGACCGCGTCGTCGTCCTGCGCGACGGGCGCATCGCGGGCACCCTGCCGGCGGGCGCGTCGGAGGAGGCCGTCATGCGGCTGGCGGCCGGCGAGGAGGCGGCATGAACGACGCGCCCCCTTCCCGGCTCGAGGCCCCACGGGAGGCGGCCGTCCCCCGCAGGCGCGGGGCGGGCGCGGCGCGGCGCCGATGGGCGAACCTGGGCCCGACCAGGGCGGTGTTCGTCGCGCTCGCGGCCACGATCGTGATCGGCTCGATCCTCGTGGCCGCCGACGGCGGGAACCTGCTGACCATGGAGAGCGTCGTCGGCGTCCAGCAGCGCAGCGCCGCCCTCGGCATCGTGGCCGTCGGCCAGACCTTGGCCATCCTGGCGGGCTCGCTCGACCTGTCGGTCGCCTACCTCATCAGCCTGTCCTCGCTGGTCGCCGCCGAGATCATGCAGGCGGGCAGCGTCCCGGGGGGCATCGCCGCCGTCATCGCCGTCAGCGCCCTCGTGGGCCTGGTCAACGGTGTGGTGATCACCAAGCTGAAGGTCCACGCCTTCATCGCCACCCTCGGCGTCGCCCTGATCATCAAGGGCGTCCTGGACCACCTCTACGACGGCCCCGCCGGGCGCGTCCCCGAGTCGTTCCAGCACCTCGGCTACGACCGCGTCGGCCCCGTCCCCGTCTCCGCGATGCTGTGGGCGGCCGTGGCCCTGACCGCCTGGTTCCTGCTCGCCAGGACCAGGTACGGCTACCGCGTCCACGCCGTCGGCGGCGACCCCGACGTGGCCCGCCTGTCCGGCGTCCGCACCGACCGGGTGATCATCGTGACGCACGTCCTGTGCTCGCTGTGCGCCGGCATCGCGGGCCTGCTGCTGGCCAGCCGGCTCGGCGCCGGAGTCCCCACCGTGGGCACCGACGGCGGCTACGACCTGGAGTCGATCGCCGCGGTCGTCCTCGGCGGCACGGCGCTGGCCGGCGGCAGGGGCGGGGTCGCCGGCACCGTCGGCGGCGTGCTGCTGCTGGCCGTGCTCGACAGCGTCTTCAACCAGCTCGAGGTCAACTCCTTCGTCAAGGACGTCGTGCGGGGCGTGGTCATCGTGGTGGCCGTGGCCGTCTACGCCAGGAAGAGGAGCACCTCGTGAAGCGCGCGCTCCCGATCTTCGCGGTCCTGGCCGTCCTGCTGGCGGCGATCGCGCTGGCCAACCCGTTCTTCCTCGAACCCGCCGGCTTCCTCGCCTTCGTCAAGCGGGCCGCGCCGCTGGTGATCCTGGCGGCGGGGCAGTACTTCGTGATCGTCTCGGGCGAGTTCGACCTCTCGGTCGGCTCGCTGGTCACCGTCGAGGTGGTCGTCGCCGCCCGGCTGATCGACGGGAACGAGGCGGCCACCTGGCCCGTCCTCGCCCTGGTGGTCGTCATCGGCCTGCTGGTCGGCCTGGTCAACGGGGCGGTGACGACGCTGCTGCGGGTGCCGTCGTTCATCACCACGCTCGGCATGATGCTCGTGCTGTCGGGCGCGGTGTTCCTCTGGACGGGCGGCGCGCCGCGCGGCGCGCTCTCGCAGGCCTTCAGGGTGTTCGGGCGCGACACCCTCTGGTCGGTGCTGATCCTCGCCATTGTCGGGGCCGCGGCGGTCCTGCTCATGCGCGCCGACGTCGGCCGCACGCTCATCGCGACGGGCGACAACGCCCGGACGGCCGCGCTGTCGGGTGTCAGGGTCACCAGGGTCAAGATCTTCGCCTTCGCCGTCTCGGGCCTGGCCGCCGCGGTCGCGGGCGTCCTGCTCGGCGGGTTCGCGGGCGTGTCGGCGCAGGTCGGGCAGGGCCTGGAGTTCTCCGCCATCACCGCGGTCGTCCTCGGCGGCGTGGCGCTCGGCGGCGGCAGGGGATCGGTCGTGGCCGCCATGGCCGGGGCGTTCACCCTGGAGGCGCTGTTCACCCTGCTCAACCTGTACGGGATCTCGGGGGCCCTGGAGTTCACCGTGCAGGGCGTCATCATCATCGCCGCCGTGGCGGCGGGAGCCGTACGACTGCCTTTCTCCCTCACCTCTCGAAACACCTTCCGAAACACCCCCCGAAACACCCCCCGGAAGTTCAAAGGAGACGCCCATGTCGCGTCGTAAACCCCTCATGCTCGCGGTGACGGCGGTCGCGCTGCTCGTCGCGGGCTGCACCAGCGACAAGCCGACGGACACGGCCACCGCCGCGCGGTCGTCGGGCCCCGCCTCCTCCGCCCCGGCCGCCGAGACCACAGCCTCCGGGACCACGGCCGCGGGCACCGGCCGGCAGTCGGCGTTCTTCGTCCAGGCCGACTACGACGCACAGCTCGCCATGCGCGCCAAGACCGCGCAGGGCCCGGCGGACAAGCCGTGGGAGCAGGCCATCGACCCGCAGATGGTGAGCACCACGCAGTACAAGAAGGCCGGCGGATACCACCTGTGCTTCTCCAACGCGGCGGTCAACAACCCGTGGCGGCAGGTCGGCTGGAAGAGCATGCAGGCCGAGGTGGCGCTGCACAAGGAGATCACCACGTTCACCGCTCTCGACGCCGAGGGCAAGGACGACAAGCAGATCTCCGACATCGCCGAGCTGACCGGCAAGGGCTGTGACGCGCTGATCGTCTCGCCGAACACCACCGCCACCCTCACCCCCGCGGTCAAGGCGGCCTGCGGGAAGCTGCCGGTGATCGTCTTCGACCGGGGCGTGGAGACCGACTGCCCCGTCACCATGATCAACCCGATCGGCGGCTACGCCTTCGGCGCCGACGGCGCCGAGTTCCTCGTCGAGAAGGTCCCCGCGGGCGGGAAGATCCTCGCCCTGCGCATCCTGCCCGGCGTCGACGTGCTCGAGACCCGCTGGTCCGCCGCCAAGGTGACCTTCGACAAGAGCGCGCTGCAGGTCGTCGGCGTGGAGTTCACCGACGGCGACGCGGCCAAGACCAAGAGCATCGTCAGCGACTACCTGGCCCGCCACGGCAAGCTCGACGGGGTCTGGATGGACGCCGGCGCGACGGCCGTCGCCGCCGTCGAGGCCTTCGAGGACGCGGGCGTGCCCGTCCCCGCCATGGTCGGCGAGGACCAGCAGGACTTCCTGCAGAAGTGGAAGCAGAACAACCTGACCGCCGTCGCGCCCACCTACCCCACCTACCAGTGGCGCACGCCCGTCATCGCCGCTCTCAAGATCCTCAAGGGTGAGGAGGTGCCGAAGACCTGGAAGCTGCCCCAGCCGAAGATCACCGCTGACACGCTGGACACCTACCTGCAGCCGAACATGCCGCCGCTGCACTACGCGCTGTGCGGGTGCGAGACCCTGCCCGGCTTCCCCGAGACCTGGGGCGGCAAGAAGTGAACCTCGGGGTCAACACCTGGGTGTGGACCTCGCCGCTCACCGACCGCGACCTGGCGGCGCTCGCGCCCAAGGTCGCGGGGTGGGGGTTCGACGTCATCGAACTGCCCGTGGAGCAGCCCGGCGACTGGGACCCCGCCAGGGCGGCCGACCTGCTCGCCGAGCTCGGCCTGGCCGCCACGGTGGTGCTGGTCATGCCGCCGGGCCGGGACCTGGTCGCCTCCGGCACGGTCAAGGAGACCCAGGACTACCTCATGCACTGCATGGACGTGGCCGAGATCGTCGGGTCTCCCGTCATCGCCGGACCCGCCTACAGCGCGGTCGGCCGTACGTGGCGGATGTCGGGGGAGGAGCGCGCGGCCGCCTACGCCGAGCTGCGCGAGAACCTCAGGCCCGTCATCGACCACAGCCCGGTACGGCTGGCCGTCGAACCGCTCAACCGCTACGAGACCAGCCTGCTCAACACCGTGGAGCAGGCGCTCGAAGCCCTGCCGGAGGGCGCCGACCTGGCGCTCGACGTCTACCACCTGAACATCGAGGAGAAGGATCCCGCCGCCGCCGTCCGCGCGGCCGCCGGCAGGATCGCGCATGTCCAGGTGTGCGGCACCGACCGGGGGACCCCCGGGCAGGACCGCTTCGACTGGCCGGGCTTCACGACGGCCCTGCGCGCGGCCTCCTACCAGGGGCCGCTCGTCATCGAGTCCTTCACCGCCCACAACCGGACGATCGCCACCGCGGCCTCCATCTGGCGGCCGCTCGCATCCAGCCAGGACGCTCTCGCCGTCGACGGGCTGGCCTTCCTCCGCACCCTCTGACTCTTCCCCTCTGTCACCGGAGTCACCGCCATGCGTCGTCTTTGCGCTGCCCTGATTCTCCCCTTCCTGCTGTTGTTACCGGGCACGGCGAACGCCACCGCCCACGAGACCTTCCGCGCGCTGCTCTTCACCAAGGCCGTCGGCTACGTCCACGGCTCCATCCCGGCCGGCATCCAGATGGTCAAGGACCTGGGCGCGGCCAACCACTTCGCGGTCGTGCAGACCGACGACTCCTCGGTGTTCAACGACACCGACCTGGCCGGCTACGACGTGCTGATCATGCTGCAGAACTCCGGCATGGTCTGGGAGAACGACGCCCAGCGCCAGGCCCTGCAGAAGTACGTCCGCTCGGGCAAGGGCGTCGTCGCCGTCCACAACGCGCTCGACATGGGCATCGAGAACGACTTCCCCTGGTGGGACGACCTGGTCAACGGCGGCGCGCACATGCCCGCCCACTCACCTGGCGTGCTGCAGGGCACGGCCAAGGTCACCGACCGGGTCCACCCGTCGACCAAGGAACTGCCCCTGCGCTGGGAGCGCCCCGAGGAGTGGTACAACTTCGCGCCCAACCCGCGCGGCAACGTGCACGTGCTGGTGTCGGCCGACGAGAAGACCTACAACCCGGGCCCCTCGGCCATGGGACCGGACCACCCCATCTCCTGGTGCCGCAACGCCGAAGGCGGCAAGGTGTGGGCGACCGCCATGGGACACGACACCGCCTCCTACACCGAGCCCGCCTTCCGCACGCACGTCCTCGGCGGGATCAACTGGGCCGCGGGCGCCGCGGCGGGTGACTGCGGCGGAACGGTGAACAGCAGCTTCGAGAAGATCACTCTCGACGACAACACCGCCGACCCCATGGAACTGGACGTGGCCGCCGACGGCCGCGTCTTCTACGTGCAGCGCAAGGGCGAGATCAAGATCTTCAAGCCCGACACGCACACCACGGTCACCGCGGCCACCCTCGACGTCTACACCGGAGGCGAGGACGGACTGGTCGGCATGGAACTCGACCCGGCCTTCGCGCAGAACGGCTGGATCTACCTCTACTACTCGCCCGCCTCCAGCGCCGAGGACGTCAACAGGCTCTCCCGCTTCACCGTGACGGGCGACAGCATCGACCTCGCGTCCGAGAAGAAGATCATCGACGTGCCCGCCTACCGGCAGCGCACCTACCCCGAGCCCGGCCACACCGGCGGCGCCGTGGAGTTCGGCCCCGACGGCACCCTCTACCTCAGCACCGGCGACGACGTGCCGCCCAACCTGTCGCCGGACTGGCAGGGCTACGCGCCCATCGACTGGCGGCCAGGCCAGCACATGCTGGACGCGGCCCGCACCGCGGGCAACACCAACGACCTGCGCGGCAAGATCCTGCGGATCAAGCCGAAGGCCGACGGCGGCTACGACATCCCCTCGGGGAACCTGTTCGCGCCCGGCACGGCCAAGACCAGGCCGGAGGTCTACGCGATGGGCTTCCGCAACCCGTTCCGCTTCACCGTCGACCAGAAGACCGGCTACGTCCACGTCTCGGACTACGGGCCGGACCGGGGCGGCCCGACCACCGACCGCGGCCCCGAAGGGCTGGTCGAGTACAACGTCATCAAGAAGGCGGGCAACTACGGCTGGCCGTTCTGCCACGGTGACAATCAGGCCTACGCCCCGTACAACCCCGACACCAAGGTCGTCGGGCCCAAGTTCGACTGCGCGAACCCGGTCAACGACTCGCCGAACAACACGGGCCTGACCGAGCTGCCCCCCATCGAGTCGCCCATCATGTGGTACGGCTACGGCACCTCGCCCTCCTTCCCCGAGCTCGGCTCCGGCGGCTCGGCCCCGATGAGCGGCCCGGTCTACCGCTACGACGCGGCCTCCACCTCCACCACGAAGTTCCCCGCCTACTTCGACGGCACGAACTTCTTCTATGAGTGGTCGCGCCACTACGTGAAGACCATCCACCTCGACGACCAGGACAAGCTCCTCAAGATCGACCCCTTCCTCGGCACGTTCGTCAAGCCCATGGACATGACCTTCGGCCGGGACGGCTCGCTGTACCTGCTGGAATGGGGCAGCTCCTTCGGTGGCGGCAACAACGACTCGGGCCTGTACCGGATCGACTACTCCGCCGGCGCCCGCGCGCCGATCGCCAAGATCACCACTTCGCGCACCGACGGTCCGGCGCCGCTCAGCGTGGAGTTCGACAGCGCGGGCAGCTTCGACCCCGACGGCGACCCGATCGAGTTCTCGTGGGACTTCGACGGCGACGGCACCTTCGACTCCACCGCGGCCAAGGCCACGCACGTCTACGAGGCCAAGGGCCAGTACACCGCGCAGCTCAAGGTCAAGGACAGCACCGGCAAGGAGGGCTTCTCCAACGTCGTCATCACGGCCGGCAACACCAAGCCGGTGGTGACCCTCGAGGCGCCGATCGACGGCAGCACGATCGAGTTCGGCCAGGACGTGCCGTACAAGATCAAGGTCACCGATCCCGAGGACGGGACGGTCGACTGCGCGAAGGTCTTCGCCAACCCCGCGCTCGGCCACGACGACCACGAGCACGAGACCGTCGAGCTCCCCGGCTGCGAGGGCACCATCTCCACCAGCGACATCGGCGGGCACCCCGCGGGCGCCAACCTCTACTACGTCATCAACGCCCACTACACCGACAAGGGAGAGCAGCCGCTCACCGGTTACGCCAAGGTCGTCCTGCAGCCGAGGCGGAAGCAGGCCGAGTACTTCAAGACCTCCTCGGGCGTCAGGGTGATCGACCAGGCGGGCGCCGAGAGCGGCAAGCGCATCGGCGACATCAGCGACAACGACTGGATCGCCTTCACCCCGCTCGACCTCAACGGCGTCACGTCCGTCTCCTTCAGGGTCTCCAGCCCGTACGGCGGAGGCATGATCGAGCTGCGCGCCGACGCCCCCAACGGCACGCTCCTGGCCACGGCCCCGGTCCAGAACACCGGCGACTGGGACGTCTACCAGATGACCAGCGCCGTCCCGGTGAAGAACGACGTGCGCACCAAGACCATCTACGCGGTGTTCAAGAACAGCCGTAACAACGGGTTCGACCTGGACGCCGTCCAGTTCGCCGGCGAGGACGCGGGCGGCGGGCTCGAGCCCGGCGTCTACACCGTCACCGCCCAGCACAGCGGCAAGAACGTCACCCCGGTGTCTCTGCTCGACGACGCCAAGATCGTGCAACTGGGCGCCACCCAGGGCGACGAGCAGAAGTGGGAGGCGATCCCCGCCACCGCGGGCGGCTACCAGCTCAAGAACGTCAAGAGCGGCAAGTGCCTGGACGTGCCGGGCGGATCGACCACCGCGGGCACCCAGCTCGTCCAGTGGACCTGCCACCCCGACGGCGCCGCCCACCAGGTCCACCAGCGCTTCTTCATCACCTCCGCCGGCGACGACCACATCGTCACGGCCGCGGCCAGCGGCCTGTGCGTCGACGTCAACGGCGTCTCCCAGGCCGACAACGCGGCGGTGATCCAGTGGACCTGCGCGAACGCCCCCAACCAGCGCTTCCGCTTCACCTCCGCCGCCGGCGCCGACCGGACGCCGCCGGTCACCACCGCCAAGGCCGCCCAGCCGAACGCGGCCGGATGGCACACCACCGCGCCCGTCGAGGTCACGCTGACGGCCACGGACGAGGCGTCGGAGGTCGCCGCCACCGAATGGCGTCTCGACGGCGGCGCCTGGACGCCCTACACCGAGCCCGTCCTGGTCAGCGGGGACGGCACCAGGAAGGTGGAGTTCCGTTCGCGTGACGCCGCGGGCAACGTGGAGGAGCCCAAGGCGCTCGACCTCAAGCTCGACGCCACCGCGCCCGTGACCACCGCCGCCTTCGCCCCGCCCAACGCCGAGGGCTGGAACGACGGCGACATCCCCGTCACGCTGTCCGCCGCCGACACCACCTCGGGGGTCTCGAAGACGGAGTACTCCCTCGACGAGGGCGCCTGGACGGCCTACGCCGGCCGGCCCGTGGTCGTCAGCGGCGACGGACCGCACGAGCTGCGCTACCGCTCGACCGACACGGCGGGCACCACCGAGCAGGAGAAGGCCGCCGTCCTGAAGATCGACGGCACCAAGCCCACGCTCATGGTCTCGGGCGTCTCCGACGGCGAGGTGTACGGCGACGCCCAGGACCTGCGCATCACCTGGCAGGCCGTCGACACCACCTCTGGCGTCAAGGCCACCACGGGCACGCTGGACGGCTCGGCCCTCACGCCCGACTCGGTGGTGCCGCTGTTCCCGCAGACGCTGGCCGCGCACACCGTCTCCGTCACGGCCGGCGACAACGCGGGCAACGCGATCACCACGAACGTCCGCTACGCGGTGACCACGTCGCTGCGGGACATGCAGAACCTCGTCGACCGCTTCAGGGCGACGAGCTGGCTGTCGGGGCCGGCGGCGCAGTCGCTCACCCGGGAGCTGACCCAGGCGCGGAAGGCGGAGGCGTCCGGCAGGGACGCCAAGGCCGTCCGGCACCTGCAGGACTTCAAGAAGCTGGTGGCGGACGTGCGGCTGGTGCCGAGGGCCGACGTCCGCCAGGTCCTGACCAGGGACGCCGACAAGGTCATCACCACGCTGGAGTGAGACACCGCACATGAAGGAGCCCCGGACCCGGCGGTCCGGGGGCTCCTGCCACCCTGAGGTCAGGCGGCGCTCACCTTGCGCTGGAGGTCCATGAGGATGCTTTATAACCCGGACAGGGAAATGTTAACCTCCGTCTACCAAGCAAGCGCTCGATCGAGCGGAGGTGGCGGGTGGATCGCACGGCCGTCCTGGTGATGGAGATGCAGAGGGGCGTCGTCGGAGACATCGCGCGATTTCCCGACCTGGTGGCCGCGTGCGAGAAACGCGACGTCTTCCGTAACGCCGCCCACGTCCTGCGGGGCGCGCGGAACTCCGGCATCCCGGTGATCCACTGCACGGCCGCCTTCCGTGCCGACCGGGCGGGCTCCCACGCCCGCACCACGCCCTTCCTCGCCCACCTGCTCAAGGACCCGGCCCACATGCTCGACGGCACCCCGGCCGTCGAGGTGCTGCCGGAGTTATGGGACCCCGGTGACCTGGAGAGCCGCCGCTTCCACGGGTTCTCGCCGTTCACCGGCACCAGCCTGGACATGACCCTGCGCTCGCTGGGTGTGGAGCGGGTCGTGGCCCTCGGGGTGTCCCTGAACCTCGGCATCCAGGGCCTCGCCATCGAGGCGGCCGCCCTTGGCTACCGGGTCACGGTGGTGACCGACGCCGTGGCAGGCATCCCCGAGGAGTACGCGCAGGCCGTCCTCGACCACACCATCGGCCTGCTGGCGACCAGGGTCACGGCCGCGCGCGTCTGGGAGGGCGGCCGGTGATGGAGGGCATGCGGCTGGACGGCAGGACGGCCGTGGTGACCGGGGGAGCGGGCGCGATCGGCGCCGCGATCTGCGCGGACCTGGCCGCCCTCGGCGCGCGGGTGGTGGTCGCCGACGTGAACGAGGAGGGCGCGGCCGAGGTGGCGCGGTCGCTGCCCGGGGGATCCGGTACGGCCGGCCGCGTCGACCTCGCCGACCCGGATTCCATCACGGCGTTCTGCGGGTCCGCCGGGCCGGTGGACATCCTGGTCAACAACGCGGGAGTCTCCATCGTCGAGCCGTTCACCGCGGGCGATCCGGCCCACTGGGACCTGATGTGGCTGGTCAACCTGCGCGCGCCCATGCTGATGACGAAGCTGCTGCTGCCCGGCATGGTCGAGCGCGGCTGGGGGCGGCTGGTGTTCGTCTCCTCCGACGGGGCCAGGGCGGGCTCGGGCGGCGAGGGAGCCTACGCGGCGACGAAGGCGGGCCTGTTCGGGCTGGCCAAGACGCTGGCGAGGGAGGCGGCGAGGGGGCAGGTGACCTCGAACGTGGTCTGCCCGGGCCCGACGGACACCCCGATGCTGCGCAGGGTCGACGCCGAGAAGCCGGGCCTGGTCGACAGGATCGCGAAGGGGATCCCGCTGCGCAGGCTGGGCGCGCCGGGGGACGTGGCGGGCCTGGTGGCGTACCTGTGCACCGACA
The DNA here is from genome assembly GCF_053586935.1 of Nonomuraea sp. NPDC003727. Taxonomy (NCBI): domain Bacteria; kingdom Bacillati; phylum Actinomycetota; class Actinomycetes; order Streptosporangiales; family Streptosporangiaceae; genus Nonomuraea; species Nonomuraea sp. NPDC003727. Next base: position 542,710 of record NZ_JBSFNE010000002.1, on the reverse strand, counting down.
GGGCGGCCTACATCACCGGCCAGACGCTGTCGGTCAGCGGCGGGGTGACCATGCAGTGAGCGCCGCGCGTGTCGTCGGCCGCGGCGGTGGCGCCGCGGGTGCCGGTGAGGCTGTCAGTGAGGGCGTCGGTGGGAGCGGTGGTGGGAGCGGCGGTGGCGGCTCAGAGCGCGTCGTAGACGGCGGCGGCCAGCTCCCACGCGGGTGTGGTGGCGGCGAAGGTGGCGGACAGCATGTTCATGGTGTAGGCGATGGCCACCCCGCGCGCGGGGTCGCCGAGTCCGAGGAAGCCGCCCAGGCCGGTGTGCCCGAACGCGGTGGGGGCGAACGGGGCGAAGCTCTCGGAGGAGGTCATGAAGCCGAGCCCGAACGCGGTGCCGATGTGGAGCACCCGGTCGGGGCCCGCGACCCTGGGCCGGACGGCATCGGCCAGCGTGTCGGGCCGCAGGATCTCGCCCGCGATCAGGGCGCGGTAGAAGCCGGACAGCGCTCTCGCGGTGCTCACCAGCCCCATGGCGGGCCAGCCCGCGCGCAGGACGGTGGGGTGGTTGGCGCCGCCCTTGAGCCGGTGCACGCCGGGGTTGCCGAGCGCCCTGTTCATGAGGCTGTACGGGTCGCGCGCCGCCCGCTCGGCGGCACTCAGCGCGGCGGCCGGACCTGCGGGCGGTACGGCCGGGCGGGGGCGCGGGGCGGCCGGGTCGGAGGGCCGGGCGGGTGGCGTGTCGGATGGAGAGGGGGCAGGGTCGCCCGCCGAGAGCCTGGCCACCGCCGGGAGGACCTCGTCGGGCGCGCCGAGCCACATGTCCAGGCCGAGCGGCCCGGCGATCTCCGCGGCGACCAGATCGGCCACCGATTTGCCCGTGACCCTGCGCACCACCTCCCCGATCAGGAACCCGTAGGTCAGCGCGTGGTAGCCGTGGGCGGTGCCCGGCTCCCACAGCGGCGACTGGCGGGCCAGCCGGGCGGCGATGGCAGCGTGGTCGCCGTACTCCTCGACCGGCACCTGCTCCTCGATGACCGGCAGTCCCGCCTGGTGGGTGAGCAGGTGCTCGACGGTGACCCCGGCGGCCGAGAATTCGGGCCAGATCTCCTTCACCGGCGTGGAGAGGGCGAGCTGTCCCCGTTCGACCAGCAGCAGGGTGACCGTCGCCGTGATCGCCTTGGTGCAGGAGTAGGTCAGCACGGGCGTGTCCGCGGCCCACGGGCGCCCGGTACGGCGGTCGGCGACGCCGCCCCACAGGTCGGCCACCAGTTCCCCGTCCACGTGGACGGCGAACGCCGCGCCGAGCTCGGTGTGGCGCGAGAAAACCTCGTCAAGCCGCATGGACACCCTCCGGAAGAAAGGAAGCGCTTGCTTGGTTACCGAGCCTAACAACTGGGGCCGCTTCGGCCCAGACGACCAGCGCGGCACGCTCAACCTGCTCACGCCTGAGGTCGTGCTGCGCGCGCTGGCCAGTGCCACGACCGGCAGGGTGCTCAGCCTGTCGATGCCGATCAGGGGCGCCACGTCGTCGCCCGCCCCGACCACCGTCCCCCACCTGCGCGGCCGACCGCTGCCCCAGCACTTCATGTCGGTCGACGGCGGCGACTACGCGGCCGGCGCCCGGGGGATCGGCGCGGGCCTGCGCGTGGCCGACGACGCGCTGGTCGTCACCCCCCACGGCACCACGACGCACATGGACGCCCTCTGCCACATGTGGGAGGGCGAGGAGCTCTACAACGGCCATCCCGCGGCGCGGGTCCGTTCCTACGGCGCGACCCGCTGCGGCATCGAGCACGCAGGGGGCGTCGTGGCGCGCGGGATCCTCTTCGACGTCCCCGGCCACCTCGGCATGCCGCACCTGCCCGCCCACTTCAGGATCGAGCCGGCGCTGCTTGAGGAGATCCACGCGGACGTCCGGCCGGGCGACGTGGCCGTGATCCGTACGGGCTGGCCGCTGACCTGGCCGGACACCTACTGGACCGGGCAGCCGGGGCTGTCGCCGGAGGCGGGGCGCTGGCTGGCCGCGCGCGACGTCGCGGCGGTCGCCGGCGACAACGCCGCCATCGGAGGGTTGAACGCCCGCCAGCTCGCCGACGAGGGCCCGGCCGACGACCTGCACCTGATCCTGCTCCACCGCCATGGCATCCACCTGGTCGAGATGTTGTGGCTGGAGGAACTGGCCGCGGCCGGGCCCGCCGAGTTCGTCTTCGTGGCCGCGCCGCTGAAGATCGAGGGGGGAACCGGCAGCCCGGTCAACCCGCTGGCGATCCTGTGAGGCCGAGGACGCGCAGCGCCTGCGTCGCGGTGTCGCGCAGCCGGGCCGGATCGGTGGCCCCCTTGCCGACCAGCCGCAGCCCCTGCAGCACGGTCAGCAGGAACCGGGCGAGCGCCCGGGGGTCCTGGCTGTCGTCCAGCTCGCCCCGCTCGCGGGCCCTGGTCAGCGCGGCGGCGAGGGTGGCCTCGACGAAGTCCCAGTTGGCCGCCACCCGCCGCGCCAGCTCCTCGTCGTGCGGGGCCAGCTCGACCGCGGTGTTGACGACCAGGCAGCCGCGGTGGTCGGCGTCGTGCGCGGCCTCGTCGGCGAACCTCAGGACCAGATCCCGTACGGCGGGCAGTACCGGCCCCGGCCCCGACAGCAGACCCTCGAAGTCGACGCCCTGCTCGAGATAGCGGTCGTAGGCGCGCAGGTAGAGCTCCCGCTTGCCGCCGAAGGTCGCGTAGATGCTCGCCCTGCCGATGCCGAGGTGCTCGACCAGGTCGGACATGGAGGTGGCCTCGTAGCCCCGCCGCCAGAACAGCTCCATGGCCTTCTGCAGCGCCTCGTCGGGATCGAACTCCTTCGTCCTGGCCATGCGCCCGACGCTAGATCTTTCTGGAACGGTCTGTCAAATATCAGCTGTACTCCTGGAAGCTCGGCCAGGCCTCGCTCCAGGGCATCCTGAGCCCCCTGCACACGAGCACGGGCAGGCCGCGGAACTCGTTGTCCACGCCGGCCGCGTTGTCGACCCTGCCGTGCTCGACGCAGGACCGGAACACCGTCTCCAGCCCCCGGCGCGGGTACTTCACCGCCACCGCCACGTCGGCGCCCTCGGGCGGCGGGCCGTACAGGTGGAGCTGGTTGTGGCCGCTGTAGACCGGCGGCAGGCCGCCCGCCAGGTGCAGCGCGCCCGCCTCGCCGTAGCTGCCCGCCAGCAGCACCGCTCTGGCCCGCTCCTCGGGTGTCAGCGTCCGTACGGCCGCGCCGACCGCCGCGGTGAACTCCGGCCAGCCGATCGACTCCCTGGCGACCTCGTTGACCCGAGGGACCGGCGTCATCCCCACCAGCGAGACGGGGATCAAGGGGAGCGCGACGAGCGCGCAGAACGCGCCGTTGATCGCCAGCGCGGGCGCGAGGCCCTCGGTCACCCCCGCGCAGAACAGCAGGATGACCAGCCCGGCCGTGTAGTCGAACCGGCCGCCGCTGAGCAGCGTCAGCGCCGCCGCCACGGGGTAGGCGACGGCCAGGCAGCGCAGCCGCTCGTCGCGCCACAGCCGCAGCCAGCCGCGCGCCGCGACGAAGGCCACGACGGGGCCGAACAGCACGATCTGCATCGGGACGAACAGCGCGCGCATCTCGGCGCCCTTGGTCTCGCTGAGCGCGGCCGCCATCGCCAGCTGCGGCCAGCCGTTCGTGGCCTGGAAGATCAGGTTCGGCGCGGCGATCAGCGCCGCCACCGCGACGCCCGCCCACAGCCACGGGTCGCGCAGGATCCTGCGCGGGCCCACCGCGAGGACGCCCGCGGCCAGCCCGATGACCAGGAGCGCGATCAGGTGCTTGTTGTAGGTCGCCGCGCCGATGACCGCGCCGGCCGCGAGCCACCAGCGGCCGTCTCCGGTGCGGAGCACGCGCAGCACGAACAGGATCGCCGCCGACCACAGCGGCAGGTCCGCGCTGAGCGTCAGCAGTGAGTGGCCCGCGACCAGCGCGAACGCGCCCGTGCCGATCCCCGCGGCGGCCAGCACCTGGGCCTTGCGGTCGCCGCCCAGTTCCCTGGTGATCAGCCCGACCAGGAGGACCAGCGCCGCGGCCGACAGCGCGGCCGGGACCCTGAGCCCCGTCGGCGTGTCTCCGAACAGCGCGATCGAGACCTTGGCGAGCATCGGGGTGAGCGGCGGCTGGTCGACGTAGCCCCACGCGGGGTGCTCGGCCAGCAGGCGGAAGTACAGCTCGTCACGGTGGTAGCCGTACAGCGGGCTGAGCACGAGCAGGAGCGCCGACAGCAGGGCGGCGACGAAGGCGAGCGGGCGCCAGGCTAAGGAGGGCACATCCGATCAACGTAGTCCGCTGCGCTGGCCCTCGGCCACCCGCCGGAAGACACGCCTGAACGCGGCGTACTCCTGCTCGCCGACGGCCTCGGCGTGCCGCCGCTCGATGTCGGCCACGATCCGGTCGGACCTGGCCATCTGGTCGAGGCCGAGCTCGGTCGGCACGACGAGCTTGGCCCTGCGGTCGCGTGGGTCGGGTTCCCGCCGCACGTATCCCAGCTCGACCAGCTCGTCCACCAGCGTCCCGATCACCTGCTTGTGCTGGCCGGACAGTTGGGCCAGGTCGGTGGCCCTGCTACCGGCCTCGTCGAGGTAGGCCATGACGGCGCCGTGCCGCGGGCGCAGCCGGGGGTGGCCCTGCTCGGCCAGGGTGCCGAACAGCTCTTTCTGGAGGGAGAACAGCACCTGACCTGCCATGACACCGAGATCGGGGTCGGCCTGCTTGCGTTCGGCGCGGCTCAACGAGGCTCCTTTGGTCACTGATGCTTACTATATCGCGCTTCGCGTGACGATTCTCATCACCGGCGCGACCGGTGCCGTCTCCTCTCCGCCCCGCTCGCCTCTCCCTACCAGGCAGGATGGCAGGGTCCTCGAGCGCGATCCGTCGAAGGCCCCCTCCGGGGTCGAGGCGGCGGTCGGCGACCTCGGCCGGCCGGCGCCGCCGGTCATGACGCGCTGACGCGCGACTCGGCGCGGGCTACCGGAACGTCTCGAGCAGGCCGCGTTCGACGCGGTGATCGCGGCGGGCATGCGGGAGTCGGCCACGGATCACGAGGACCGCCTGCGCGCCGCGTGAGTCAGCACCCCGGGTGTTCGGCCACGGGCCACGAGGGCCCGCCCGCCGCGTGATTCAGCTCCCCGGGTAGTTGCCCCCTCCGTGGGCGGCGTCCAGGGCGTCGTAGTCGGGCGTGAAGCCCTTCTTCGGGATGGATTCCACGAAGTCGACGTGCCGGGGCCGCTTGTAGCCCGCCAGCTGCCCCCTGACGTGCTCGATCAGCTCGTCCGCCGACGCCTCGCCCTTCAACGCCACCACGGCCTTCACCGCCTGGTGCCATCGGGCGTCGGGCACCCCGATGACCGCGGCGTCGGCCACCGCGGGATGCGATCTGAGCGCCCGCTCCACCTCCGCCGGATAGACGTTCTCGTTGCCCGACTTGATCATCCGGAGCTTGGGGCCGATGAACGTGATCGTGCCGTCGGGCTCGCGCCTGCCCAGGTCGCCGGTGTGGTGCCAGCCGTACAGGGATTTCTGGGCGTTGAGCTCGGGCCGGGCGAAGTATCCGGAGAATAGGGTCTTGCCGCGGGCGCAGATCTCGCCCACCTCGCCGGCGGGCACCTCGCTCCCGTCGGCGGCCAGGATGCGCACCTGGACCAGCGGCGAGGGCCGGCCGGCGAACCCGGCCGCGCCGGGCGCGAGGCCCAGGAAGGTGAGCATGCCACCGACCTCGGTCTGCCCGTAGCCGCCCATCTTCGACCTGCACCACGGCGAGTCGTCGGGCGTGGTCATCTCGTCCCACTCCGCCGAGTGCGAGACGAACCGCAGCGACGACAGGTCGTACTTGCGCTCCGCGTTCGCCGCCACCACCGCGTCGATCATCTGGCCGAACAGGAACGCCTGCGTCACCTTCTCGGCGTCGACCAGGCGGCAGACCTCCTCGGCCTCGAAGGAGGGCGTGAAGACGTTGGTGCCGCCGATCTGCAGCGTCGCCAGGCAGAACATCATCGTGCCGACGTGGAAGAGCGGCCCGCTGTTGAGGAAGGTGAAGCCCGGTTCCATCTGCCTGACCACCAGCAGGGAGGTGCCGTGCGCGAGCAGCGCGGCGCTGCTGAGCAGGGCCGCGCTGGGACGGCCGGCGAAGGCGGCGGTGTAGAGGGCCAGGGCGGGGACCGTGTCGTCGACCGGCGGGAGCCCGTCGAGGGCGGCGCCCTCCTCGACGAGCGCGGCGTAGTCCTCGACCCACGCCTCGGTGGCCAGCGGCGCGGCGGCCTCCGATCGTTCCCACACCACCACGGCGGGCGCGAGGTCCTCGACGACGAACCGCAGCTCGTCGGTGGACTGGCGCCAGTTGGCGGGGCAGAAGACCGCTCCGAGGCGGGAACAGGCCAGCAGCAGTTCCAGGACGGCGTGCGAGTTCTGGCCGAGCCACAGCACCCGCTCGCCCGCCGTCACACCCCTGCCCGCCAGCGCGCCGGCCAGGCGGGAGACCCGCGCGTCGAGCTCGGGATAGGTGAGCCGGACCTCGCCGTCGACCACCGCCGTCACCTGCGGGCGGCTGCGGGCGTGCTCGGCCAGGACGTCGGAGAGTGTCAGCGAGTGGATCATCACGCCTCCTGGAACGCGGGTATCACCTCGGTCGCGAAGAACCGCATGACCTTCTTCATCTCCTCCAGCGGCATCGGGCGCGTGCTGCCGAAGTCGCACAGCAGGGTGGAGAACCCGGCCGCCTTCAGCACGCCGATCTGCTCGATCACCCGCGCGGGATCGCCGATGACCTCCAGCTGCTCCCAGCGGAAGTCGTTGGAGACCGAGCCGCCCTTGAGGTAGCGGTCCTGGTAGTACTCGAAGCCCTGGGCGGCCTTGCCGGTCTTCGGGTCGATGGGCGCGCTGCGCTCGTTGAAGATCCGCGAGCGGTCGAAGGCGGCCTCGAACCTCGCCTGGTCCTCGCGCGCCTGCTCGACGGTCGGCGCCACGTAGACGCTGCGGGCGACGACCAGGTCGGCCGTCGCCGTTCCGGCCGACTCGCGCCAGGTCTCGGCCGCCTTCACGACCTTGCGGAACGGCGCGGCGGGGTCGGCCAGGATCGGCAGGCCGCGCTCGCCGTACATGGTGACGGTCTCGGGGGAGACGGCGGCGACGTGGATCGGCGGGTGCGGCGTCTGCAGCGGCCTGGGCGTCAGCGAGACCTCGCCCGTCCGGTAGAACTTGCCCTCGTGCTGGAAGGACTCCTGGGTCCACAGGCCCAGGATCACCTCCAGCGCCTCGTTGAAGCGATCGCGCGCCTCGGCCAGGTCGATGCCGAAGCCCTCGAACTCGAAGCTCTGGTAGCCGCGGCCGATGCCCAGGTCGAGCCTGCCGCCCGACAGCACGTCGACGAGGGCCGCCTCCTCGGCGACGTGGACCGGGTTGTGCAGCGGCAGCACGACGATGCCGGTGCCCAGGCGGATCCGCTCGGTGCGGGCGGCGGCGTGGGCGAGCAGCGTGAACAGGTTCGGGACCACGCCGTAGTCGCGGAAGTGGTGCTCGGCCAGCCGTACTCCGTGGAAGCCCAGCTCCTCGGCCAGCTCGATGAGCTCAAGGTGGTAGTCGTAGACGTCCTTGAAGCTCTGCCCGTCGAACCGGTGGAAGAGATGGAAGGTGGAGAACCTCATGCGTCCGCCCTTCGGCTGATAAACCAAGCGCTCGCTTGGGAGCGTACCAGCTTCCCGCCCCGCCCGATAGGAAGGCGCGCGACGAGCCCCGGTCACATCCACCGGGTTCCAGGGGTCTACCGTTACGACACCCCGCATGGAAGGAACGTGACACGGTGGACGAGCGCGAACGGCTGAGCGAGCGGTTCGAGGAGCACCGGCCTCGGCTGCGAGCGGTGGCCTACCGGATGCTCGGCTCGGTGAGCGAGGCCGACGACGCCGTCCAGGACACCTGGCTGCGGTTCAGCCGCGCCGACACCGGCGATGTGGAGAACCTCGGCGCGTGGCTGACGACGGTGGCGGCGCGCGTGTGCCTGAACGTGCTGCGCTCGCGTGAGCAGCGCCGTGAGGACCCCCTCGACGTGTCCATGCCCGACCCGATCATCGGCTCCGCGTCCGTGATCGACCCGGAGCGGCAGGCGATGCTGGCCGACTCGGTCGGGCTGGCGCTGCTGGTGGTCCTGGAGACGCTGTCACCGGCCGAGCGGCTGGCGTTCGTGCTGCACGACATGTTCGCCGTGCCGTTCGAGGAGATCGCCCCGATGATCGAACGGTCGCCGGCGGCGGCACGGCAGCTCGCGAGCCGCGCCCGCCGCCGCGTCCAGGGGCAGGCCCCGGCTCCCGACCCCGACCTCGGCCGCCAGCGTGACGTCGTCGACGCCTTCTTCGCCGCCGCCCGCGACGGCGACTTCGAGGCGCTCGTCGCCGTGCTCCACCCCGACGTCGTGCTGCGCTCCGACGGCGGCCTCGCGCGGGCCCGCCACACCGTCGTGTTCACCGGCGCGCGGACCGTCGCCGAGCAGGCGGTCACGTTCGGGAAGCTGTCGCCGTTCGCCCGCCCGGCGCTGGTCAACGGGACGGCCGGCGTCGTGGTCGCCGCCAACGGCCGGCCGCTGTCCGTCATGGGCTTCACCGTCACGGGCGGGCGGATCGTGGCTATCGACGTGCTGTCCGACCCCGAGCGGCTCCAGCGGCTCGACCTGACGGCCCTGGACGGCTGACGTCTCCGCCGGCCGTCTCCGCCGGCGGGCGCCTCGGCGCTCGCCGGCGGGTGGTCAGCCCTTGCGGCCCACCCCGCCGAGCAGGTAGTCGCCCACGCCCTGCAGCGGCGCCAGCTCGGCCACCTCCGGCCGCCATTCGGCCACGTTGACCAGTCCGGGCTCGACCAGCTCCAGGCCGTCGAAGAACGGCGTGACCTCGGCGCGGTCGCGCAGCCTGATGCCCGCGGTGGCCAGGTCGTAGACCGAGGCGATGTCCTCCGACTCCACCGGACGGTTGGGGCAGGCATGCGAGAGCACCAGGTAGCTGCCGGGCGCCATCCGCTCCTTCAACCTGCCGATGATGCGCTCGGGGTCGTCGGTGTCCTGCACGAAATGGAGCACGGCCACGACCAGGATCGCGACCGGCTCGTCGAAGTCGAGCAGCCGGCGCGCCTCGGGGCTGTCGAGGACGGCCTCGGGCAGGCGCAGGTCGCCCTGCACGACGTCGACCCCCTCGGCGCCCGACAGGATGGCCCTGGCATGGGTCAGCACGATGGGGTCGTTGTCCACGTAGACCACGCGAGCGTCCGGCCCTGCCACCTCGTGCACGTTGCCCTGGGTCGGCAGGCCGGTGCCGATGTCCAGGAACTGCCTGATGCCCCGCCCGGCCAGGAACCGGACGGCGCGCTGCATGAACGCGCGGTTCTCCCTGGCGGCCTGCCGCGTCTCCGGGACGACGGCGAGCACCTTCTCGGCGGCCTCCCGGTCGGCCCGGAAGTTGTCCTTGCCGCCGAGGTAGTAGTCGTACATGCGGGCCACGCTGGGAATGTGAGGGTTGATGCCAGGGGGAGCCTCATCCATGAAATGTGATCATAGGGGAGTGAATGTCACTCTGCCGGGCCTGCGAGCCACCGATCACGAGTTCACCGTCCCGCTCGACCACGCGGACCCGGACGGCCCCACCATCACGGTCTTCGCCCGCGAGATCGCCGATCCGGCCCGCTCGGGTCTGCCGTGGGCGCTGTTCCTGCAGGGCGGGCCCGGCGGCCGGTCGCCCAGGCCCACCGGGCCCGCGCACTTCGCGCACATCCTGAAGACCCACCGGGTGCTCCTCCTCGACCAGCGCGGCACCGGCCGCAGCACCCCCGCCGACGCCTCCTCACCCGAGAAGCCCGACGACCTGGCCGCCTATCTCAGGCACTTCCGCGCCGACGCCATCGTCGCCGACTGCGAGCACATCCGCGCGAAGCTCGGCATCGAGCAGTGGGAGACGTGGGGGCAGAGCTACGGCGGCTTCGTGACCCTCACCTACCTGTCGCAGGCGCCCGCCGCGCTCAGGGCCTGCCACATCACCGGGGGCCTGCCGGGGCTGGAGGCGACCGCCGACGAGGTCTACACCCGCACCTACGCGCGGGTGCGCGACAAGGTCACCCGCTACTACCGGAGCTTCCCCGAGGACGCCGAGAAGGTGCGGCGGATCGTCGCCCACCTCGACGAGTCCGAGGTGCTGCTGCCGGACGGCGACCGCCTCACCTCCAGGCGCTTCAGGACGCTCGGCCTGCGCCTCGGCACCGGCGACGGCGCCGCCTCGCTGCACTGGCTGCTCGACGACGCCTGGGCCGGCGGCCGGCTGTCCGACGCCTTCCTGTACGAGGTCATGACCGCGACGGGCTTCGTGGGCAACCCGCTGTACGCGGTCCTGCACGAGCCGATCTACGCCCAGGGCGCCGCCACCTCGTGGGCCGCGGCCAGGGTGATGCCGGAGGACTTCGCCGCCCCCGAGATGTTCACCGGCGAGATGATCTACCCCTGGATGTTCGACGAGATCCGCTCGCTGCGGCCGTTCAAGGAGGCGGCCGAGCGGCTCGCGTCCTACACCGACTGGCCCGCCCTCTACGACCCGGAGCGGCTGGCCGGCAACCAGGTGCCCGTCGCCGCCGTCGTCTACCACGACGACATGTACGTCGACGCCGGCCTGTCGCTGGAGACGGCAAGCCGGGTCGGCAACACGCGCGCGTGGGTGACCAACGAGTTCGAGCACGACGGCTTCAGGGTCGCCGCCGACCGCGTGGTGCCGCGGCTGACGGACATGATCGCCGGTCGGTGCCAGGGCTAGGCGGGGGTCTCGCGGAGCGGTAGCCGTACCTCGAACCAGGTGTCGCCGGGCACCGATCGCACCTTCAGCTCGCCGTTGTGGCGGCCCGCCACGATCCGGTAGGAGATGTCCAGCCCGAGCCCGGTGCCCTTGCCCACCGTCTTGGTGGTGAAGAACGGCTCGAAGATGCGCTCCTTGATCTCGTCGGGCACGCCGGGACCGGTGTCGCCGATCTCGATGATCGCCTCGTCCTCGTCGTGGGCGGTGCGGATCGTGAGCGTGCCCTCCTCGCCCATGGCGTCGAGCGCGTTGTGGATCAGGTTCGTCCACACCTGGTTGAGCTCGCCGCCGTAGGCGGGGATGTCCGGCAGGGTCCGGTCGTAGTCGGTGACCACGGACACGCCGGGCGGGATCTTCCCCCTGAAGATCGCCAGCGTGCTGTCGAGCAGGTCGTGCACGTTCAGCACGCTGTACGGCGCGCGGTCCATCTGGGAGTACTGCTTGGCGGAGTCGAGCAGCGATGTGATCCGCTCGGTGGCCTCGGTCACCTCGCTCAGCATCTGCGAGATCTCCGTGGCCTGCGACAGCCAGCGCAGCGCCACGCCGGCGTGCTCGTCGCCCACCTTGGTGCGGATCCTGTCCAGCGTGTCGAGCGTGAACCCGGCGTTCACCAGCGAGGGAGCCAGCTCCCACGCGTCGTCGACGCCCATCTCCTCCAGCGCCTCACCCACGGTGTCCTCGGCGTCGGAGATCTCCAGCGGGGACCGAGGGGGCAGCGTGCCGACCGCCTGCGCGCAGGCGTCGGACAGCTCGACCAGGTGCAGCAGCTTCTGCGGCGGTATCCCGTGGGCCGCCAGCTCGGCCAGCTGGACGCGGGAGGCCCTGATGCTGGTCCGCAGCTCGCTCACGGCGCGCACGGCGGCCGCCGCGGGGTTGTTCAGCTCGTGCGTGAGGCCCGCGGTGATCGTGCCGAGCGCGGTGAGCCGCTGGCGCCTGTCGATGATCTCGCGCGCCGCCCGCCCGCCGTACGTCATGCCCTCCAGCAGGTGGAAGGCCATGGGGAACCACTCGGTGACGATGTGGCCGAACTTCTTGGCCGGCAGCACGAACAGGCGAGACGGCGCGGTGGCGCGCAGCGAGTGCTGGTAGACGTCGGGCGCGCGGTTGCCCAGGTAGGCCTGGACGGCACCGGCGTAGACGCCGGGCTGGGAGGTGCGCGGCTGGGCGACCGGCCCCGCGCTGGTGTCGGTCAGCATCTGCACCTCGCCCTCGATGAGGACGAAGAAGTGCTCGGACGGCTCGCCCTGCCGCAGGACGAAGGAGTCCCTGTCGTAGGAGCGGACCTCGCCCTTGGTGGCCAGCAGGGTCAGCTGCTCGTCGGTCAGCCGCTCGAAGAGGAAGAGCTTGCGCAGTTCGTCTATGTCGATCATTGCTTCTCCATGTAGCGGTGCACCAGAGCGACGGCCATCGCGCCCTCGCCCACGGCGGAGGCGACCCGCTTGATCGAGTCCGCGCGCACGTCTCCCGCGGCGAACACGCCGGGGACGTTGGTCTCCAGGAAGTACGGCTGGCGCCGCAGCGGCCAGTTGCGCGGCCGCTCGCCGGACGCCACCAGATCGGGCCCGGTGATGACGAACCCCTTGGCGTCGCGCTCGATGCCGTCGCCCAGCCAGGTCGTGTACGGCTCGGCACCGATGAAGACGAACAGCCACTGCGCGTCGGCCGACCACTCCTCGCCCCTGGTGGTCAGCGTCAGCCGTTCGAGGTGGTCGTCTCCGGAGCCGGCGGTCACCTCGGTCTCGTAGTGGACCTCGATGGTGGGGATCGCGGCGATCTGCTCGATGAGGTAGTGGGACATGGACTTCTCCAAACCGTCACCCCTCACCAACAAGTGGACCTTGCTGGCGAATCCCGCCAGGTAGACGGCCGCCTGCCCGGCCGAGTTGGCCGCGCCGACGATGAAGACCTCGCTGTCGCGGCAGGAGGGCGCCTCGGTGAGCGCGGCGCCGTAGTAGACGCCCCTGCCGACGAAGTCGTCGAGCCCCGGCGCCTCCAGCCTGCGGTAGGTGACGCCGGTGGCGAGGATGACCGCGTGCGCCGCGATCTGGCCGCCGTCCCTGAAGCCGACGACCCTGGCCTGGCCCTTGGCCTCCAGGCTCATGACCTTGCGCGCGGTCAGCAGCTCCGCGCCGAACTTCAGCGCCTGCCTGCGGGCCCGGTCGGCCAGCTGGGCGCCGGAGACGCCGTCGGGGAAGCCCAGGTAGTTCTCGATGCGCGAGCTCTGCCCCGCCTGGCCGCCCGAGGCGTGCGCCTCGACCAGCACCGTGCGCAACCCCTCCGACGCGCCGTAGACGGCGGCGCCGAGGCCCGCGGGCCCGCCGCCGATCACGATGAGGTCGTAGAAGTCGGTGGACGGCGTCGTGGACAGGCCCACGGCCGAGGCCAGCGTCGACTGGTCGGGCGCCTGCAGCTGCTCGCCCTCCGCGGTGATCACCAGCGGCAGGTGGCAGTCGCCGCCGACGGCCGCCACCAGCTGCTGCCCCTCGGGGTCTTCGGCGAGCATCCACTGGTAGGGGACGTGGTTGCGGGACAGGAAGTCACGCACCCGGTAGGAGTGGGCCGACCAGCGGTCGCCCACGACCTGCAGCTCGGCCTTGACCTGCCGGTCGGTGCGCTGCCACGCGTCGAGCTGGCCGTCGATCACCGGGTAGAACTTCTCCTCCGGCGGATCCCACGGCTTGAGCAGGTAGTGGTCGAGGTCGACCACGTTGATCGCCTGGATGGCGGCGTCGGTGTCGGCGTAGGCGGTCAGCAGCACCCGGCGCGCGAACGGGAACATGTCCATCGCCGCCTCGAGGAACTGCACGCCGTTCATCTGCGGCATCCGGTAGTCGGCGAGGATCGCGGCCACTTCGTCGCCGCGCAGGCGCATCTCGCGGACCGCCTCGATGCCCTGCTCGGCCGTCTCTGCGCGCACGATGCGGTACTGCTGGCCGTACTTCTTCCGAAGGTCGCGGGCGACCGCCCTCGACACGCCCGGGTCGTCGTCGACCGTCACGATGACCGGCTTGTCCATGCCCCCGTCCTTCCCTTTCGCTTCTACACGAAGGATGTCATGGGTTGGCGGGTGCTGGATCTGCCGTCAGGCCACCACCCTGCTCTCCCCGCCGTCGACCAGCAGGGACACGCCGTTGACGAAGGACGCCCTGTCGCTGGCCAGGAACGCGATCACGTCGCCGACCTCCTCGGGGCGGCCGATGCGGCCGAGGGGCGTGCTGCCGGTGTGGCCGAGCGAGCGCAGCCGCTCGGTGTCGATCGGGCCCGGGCACACGTTGTTCACCAGGACGCCGTCCTCGCCGACCTCCCTGGCCAGGGACCGCACCACGCCGGCGACCGCCGTGCGGGTGGCGTTGGACAGCGCCAGCCCGTCGATCACCTCGCGCACCGACCTGCTCGTCACGGCGACGATGCGGCCCCAGCCGCGCGAGCGCATGTCGGGCAGCACCGCCCGCATCAGGCGCACCGTGCCCAGCAGGTTGCGCTGCACGGCCACCTCCCAGTCGGCCAGGCTCACCTCGACGAAGGTGCCCGCGGGCGGCCCGCCCGCGTTGGCGACCAGGATGTCGATCGGCCCCAGCACCTCGCGCGTCTCGGCCACCACCCGCTCGGCCGCGGCGGGGTCCTCGACGTCGGCGAGGACGGCGTGCACCACGTGGCCGAACTCCTGCAGCTCCACCACCGCGTCGGCGAGCCGTTCGGGGCTGCGCGCGCAGACGCACACGTCGCAGCCCTCCCGCGCCAGCGCCTTGGCGGCGGCCAGCCCGATGCCCGCGCTACCACCGGTGACCAGTGCGACCTTGCCCGAGATGCCGAGATCCATGACAGCGAGACTACCGATCGCAGAACTGGGTCGCCGCGATCTCCATCACCTGCTCGGTCGACGGGTTGCGGGCCGCCGGGTTGATCGACAGCGTGAGCGAGCGGCCGTCGTCCGAGCGGAAGGCGAAGGTGAGGTAGCCGATCAGCTCGCCGCTGTGCCCCCAGACTTTCGTGCCGCACGGCAGCCGGTAGGCCTGCAGGCCGAGGCCGTAGTCGAAGCCGGCGCCCGTGGGCACCGCGGTGCGCATCGCGGCCAGGGAGGCGGCGCTGGTGAGCTTGCCGGTGAGCAGCGCGTCGAAGAAGCGGTCCAGGTCACGCGCCGTGGAGATCATCTCGCCGGCCGCCCAGTCGAGCGAGGGGTTCATGAGCGTGGCGTCGACCAGGTCGCCGCCCGGCAGCGGCTCGTAGCCGCGGGCGTGCGGCTCCGGCAGGCCCGGCCGGTCGCCTGGCACGCTGGTCTGCCGCAGCCTGAGCGGCCGCAGGATCCTGCGCGCGACCTCCTCCCCGTACGGCCGGCCGGTCACCTTCTCCACCAGCAGCCCGGCCACGACGTAGTTGGTGTTGGAGTAGTGCCATCTGCCGTCGTCGGGCAGCTTCCTGGCGAAGGCCACCTTCAGCAGCGCGGCGGGGGAGTAGTGGCGGAAGCGGTCCTTCCCGCGCCAGCGGTTGGTGGAGTACCCGGGCTCGCTCATGTAGTCGTGGAGGTGGCTGGTGTGGTCGAGGATCTGCCGCACGGTGATCCGCCCGCCGTCAGGCACCTGACCCGGCAGGTACCGGTCGATCGGGTCGTCCAGCGCGACCTTCCCCTCGTCCACCAGCTGCAGGACCACCGTGGCCACGAAGGTCTTGGTGACGCTGCCGATCCTGAAGTGGCCCTCGGGGGCGGCGGGCCGTCCGGACCTGAGGTCGCGCACTCCGGCGGCGCCCGCCCACGCGGTGCGCTCGTCGCTCAGCCGCACGAGGGCGGCCGTCTTCGGCAACGCCTCCAGCCGCTCCTGCACCGCCGCACCAGGGAGGGTCACCACAGCCGCCATCAGCAGGTTCATCAAAGAGATCATGTGGAAGACGGTAGGGAAGGAGGTGGTGCCCCGATAATGCGGTTTTCCTCCTGGTCGCCCTGCGGGAAACCGCGGAGCTTGTCGGGGTTCATCACGGTGTAGATGCCGTGGACCAGGCCGTCGCGGACGTCGACGAAGGCCACCTGGTCCCGTCCCCCGACCGTGAGCCGGAGCGCGGGAGCGCCGTTGGCCTCGACGATCCCGCCCTCGAAGGCGTACCGGTCGGTGAGCCCGGTGAGGAAGGCCAGCACCTTGTCGCGGCCGTGGATCGGCCTGAGCGCGGCGCGGACCCTGCCGCCGCCGTCGGTCCAGATCGCCACGTCGTCGCTGAGCATCGAGGTGAGCGCGGACAGGTCGCCGCCCTGCGCGGCGTCGAGGAAGCGGCGCAGCAGCCTGGCGTGCTCCTCGGTGCTCGGCTGGAAGCGTCCGCGGCCCTCGGCCAGCCGTACGGAGGCGCGGTGGTGCATCTGACGGCAGTTGGCCCGGCTGGCGCCGACGATCTCCGCGATCTCCTCGTACGGCAGGTCGAACGCCTCCCTGAGCACGAACACCGCCCGCTCCGGCGGGGACAGGCGCTCCATCAGGTGCATGGTGGCGTACGAGAGGGTGTCGCGCAGCTCGGCCGTGTCCAGCGGGCCCACCTCGGCGGTCGGCGCGGGCTCCGGCAGCCATGGACCGGTGTAGGCCTCCCGTCTGACCCGCGCGGACCTGAGCTGGTCGAGCGCCAGCCGGGACACGATGGTCACGAGGAAGGCGCGCGGCTCCTCGACCCTGCTCTGGTCGGTGCCGCTCCAGCGCAGCCAGGCTTCCTGGACGATGTCCTCGGCGTCCCACATGCTGCCGAGCAGGCGGTAGGCGAGCCCCAGCAGCATCGGGCGGTATGTCGCGAAATCCACGGTTCGAATCATGCCGGGTCGTCTCTCCGCGGCCGTCCGGCCATCACGGGCCGTCCCTACGCGGATCGTCTCCCCGGAGGTGCCCGGAGGCGCGGGCGACGGGGGCGCCGATCCTGCGCGCGAAGGCAGGCCCTCGGCTACAGGTCGAACACCGACCCCGTGGCCAGGAGCATCTCGCAGCGGTTGCCGAAGGTCCGCTCGAAGTGGACCGACGAGCCCTCCCACCACCCGGTCAGCTCGGCCACGCGCGGGTCGTACTCCCTGGTGCACATGCCCTGCTCGGCGGGATGGTGGGCCAGGTCGCCCTCGACGGTCTCCAGCAGGGCGCAGGAGGTGGCGGCCTGCGGATGGGCGCCGCCCTCCGGGGCGCAGGTCAGGCTCACCACGCGGGTCCATCCGTTGGGGACGGTGACCTGGACGATGAAGAGCGCTCGCGAGGACGAGGCGGGCGCGGCCGAGGCGGTCGCGGAGGTGGCGATCAGGGCGGCGGTGGCGAGTGCCGCGATCTTGACGAATCTCATGCCGGGATGGTGCCCAAGATCGAGTTTTCCCCCGGCCAGCGAACGGCCATGGATTTCCCTCGGCGATCCGTGATGAAGTCGTGATGTGGCGAGAAATCTGATTCTCTCAGGAGGCCTGTTCCACGACTTCGACGCCACGTCGGCCGCGCTCGCCGGAGTGCTGGCCGACGTCGGGGTGGAGTCCGACATCACCGACGACATCGCGGGGGCGCTGGGCGAGCCGTCGGAGTACCAGCTCATCACGGTCAACGCCCTGCGCTGGCGGCAGAAGGGCTTCACGCTGCCCGCCGAGGCCCGCACCACGCTGCTCGACCACCTGGAGCGGGGCGGCGGCCTGCTGTGCATGCACGCCGCCTCCGTCTGCTTCGACGACTGGCAGGGCTGGCCGCGCGTGCTCGGCGCCCGGTGGGTCTGGGGCGCCTCGCACCACCCGCCGCTCGGCTGGCAGAGCGTCCGGGTCCTCGGCGGTCACCCGATCGTCGAGGGGCTGCGCGACTTCGACCTGGTGGACGAGGTCTACAGCGACCTGGAGGTGCTGCCCGACGTCCACCCGCTGGCCTCCGCGCTGGGCCAGCCGATGGTCTGGGCCCGCCCGGTACGGCGCGGCCGGGTCGTCTACGACGCCCTCGGCCACGACACCCGCTCCTACGACAACGAGGTGCACCGCACGCTGCTCAAGCGGGCGGCGCTGTGGCTGCTCAAGCGCCCTTTGGTGCTGGGGGACTGACCTTCAGCCGGCGGGCCGACTCCGACTCCTGTGCCAGGCGGCGCAGCACGTCGAAGGCCTTGCCGTACAGCACGGTGCCGAGGACCAGGGCCTCCACGGCCGCGTCGCGCGGGCCGTCCAGCGGGATGGTGTCGAGCTCGACCTCGGTGACCAGCTGGTGCGCGGCGCGGGCGTAAGGGCTCAGGTCGGTGCTGAGGCCGAGCTGGCGGAGCTTGACGAGGGTCTGGGCCAGCTCGTCGCGGCCGGGGGCGGTCATGGACACCTGCCAGCCGAGGTCGTCGATCATGCGGTCGGCCTGCTCGCGGGCGGCGGTCCACTCCTCGCCCTCGCCCGCCTCGACGGTGGGGCTGATCGCGTAGTGCGCGGTGCCGAGCATGTAGTGCACGGGCAGGCTCTCGTCGTCGACCGCGTCGATCACCTTCTTGATCGAGGTGATCGGCAGGCGGCCCACCTCCAGCAGCGCTCTGATCAGCCGCAGCCTGCGCAGGTGCGACTCGTCGTACTCGGCGCGGGTGGCCGCCACCTGCTCGCCCGGGTGGAGGAGGCCTTCCCGCAGGTAGTACTTGATGGTGGCGATGGGCACGCCCGACTCGGCGCTCAGCTGGGACATCCGCATACTTGGATAGTACTACTACCCAACATGGCCACATCCGTTCCCCATCATGCCCGGATCGGGGCGGCGTCTCACCTCCTGTCCGGTGAACCTAACAAGCGCTTGCCTAACATGGTGGGCCGCACTAGCGTGACGGGCGGGGCGATCTCCCGTCGCGACGCCACCCGCGACCGGACCACGGGACCGCCGCCCGCCGTCCGGATCGCGCCCCGCCGGCGGGCGGCATTCCCCGCCGACCGGGGCGCCGGCGGCGGGGCGCGGTGGGCGCGGAGCACGGCGGGCGCGGAGCACGGCGGGAGGACGCGGCGGCGGGCCAAGGCGACGGGTCACGGCGGCGGGTCACGCGACGGGCCACGGCAGATCGGGAGGAGCATGCGCGGCAGGATCGCCGGGATCGGGATGACGTCCCTCAGCCGGGCCTCCGGCCGGACGGAGCTGGCGCTGGCGGTCGAGGCGGCCGAGCTGGCCTGCGCCGACGCGGGACTCGACCCCCGCGAGATCGACGCCCTCCTGAGCTACCACCTCAACGACTCCGCGCCCGTGGTGCAGGTCGCCAGGGCGCTCAGGATCGACCGCCTCGGCTGGCACAACGACATCTCCGGCGGCGGTACCCAGGCCGCCTCCGTCCTCGGCGACGCGGCGATGCTCATCGAGTCGGGGCTGGCACGCCACGTGCTGGTCTACCGCGCGCTCAACGGCCGCTCGGGCAGGCGCATGAACACCGTCTCGACCGGCCCGCAGGAGCGCTTCACCATCCCCTACGGCATGGCCGGCCCCATCCCCATGTTCGCCATGGCCGCCACCCGCTACCTGCACGACACGGGTCTCGCGGCGGAGCACCTGCACGCCGTCGTCGCCCAGTCCCGCGTGAACGCCGCCGCCAACGAGCGGGCGCTGCGCCGCGACCCGCTCACGTTCGAGGCCTACCTGGACGCGCCGCTCGTCTGCAGCCCGCTGCGGACGGTCGACTGCTGCCAGGAGACCGACGGCGCCTGCGCGCTGGTCGTCAGCGCGGCGCTGCCGGGGCCGCGCGTCCACGCCGTGGTGCGGGGCGGCGGGCCCGGCTGCTCGGCGATGGACCGCTCGCCGGACGTCACGGCCGTCTTCTCCGCGTACGTGGCCCCCATGCTCTGGGCCGCGTCCGGCATGCGGCCCGCCGATGTGCGGGCGGCGTTGCTCTACGACGCCTACTCGTGGCTGGTGCCGCGCCAGCTGGAGGACTTCGGCCTGGTGGGACGGCCTGACCTCGGCGCCTACCTGCTGGCCGGGCGGCACGCGTGGGTCAACCCGCACGGCGGGCTGCTGTCGGAGGGGTACGTCCACGGGCTCAACAACGTGGCCCAGGCCGTCCGGGAGGTGCGGGCGGGCGCGGAGGTCGCGCTGGTGACCGGGTTCGGCGGCTCGTACGGCAGCGCCGCCCTCCTCACCGCCTGACCGGCCCCGCACGGGCCGGCTGAAATGCCGGGCGGTCTCCCGACACGGACGGGGGTGTCCGGGCCGGAAACCGGGCACGGACCAAGGCAGGGCGGGGCGGACCAGGGTACGGGGCGGAACAGGGCGTGGGGAGGTTCAGCCGGTGAAGGCGGCGTGCCGGTCGGCGGCCTCGGCGGCCGGCAGCAGCGGCAGGGCGGCCAGCCATGCGGCGGCTCCCGCCCCGTCGCGGGCCGTGCTGATCTCGGCGTCCCACCGCCGCTCCAGCTCCGCCCGTACCGCGTGCCGTACCGGGCCTTCGCTGGTCAGCACCGAGCCCGCCAGCACGATGGGCCCGCCGTCGTAGACCCTGGCCACGGTCTCGGCGAGGTGCGCGGCGGCCCGCTCGGCGATCTCGACGGCCATCGGGTCGCCCGCGCTCGCGGCCTGGCTGACCAGGGCCGACAGCGGGCCGAGCGAGGTGCGGTCGGCCTGGGCGAGCCTGACGACGCGCTCGGCCTCCCTGCGAGGGGTGGGCCCGCGGTCGTCGCCGAGGAAGCGGGCCACGACCAGTTCGGACAGCAGCCCGCCCCGGTCGCCGCGGTCGAGCGCGTGGACGACGGCCTTGGCCGCCTGCCTGCCGATCCAGAAGCCGGAGCCCGCGTCACCGAGCAGCCAGCCGAGCCCGTCGGACAGCGCGTCGAGCTCGTGCCCGGTCACGCGCGCGGCGACCGCTCCGGTGCCGGACAGCAGCAGCGTGCCGGACGGCGCCGCCGAGCCCGCCGCGTAGGCGATCGGCACGTCGTTCACGAGCCGGGGACCCGCGGTGATCCCGTGGCCGGCCCACAGCTTGCCGAGGGCGGCGCCGAAGTCGGTGACGTTGCCCGCCACGCCCGCCAGCGAGCGCGACACCCGCGCGGGGTCGACGCCTTCCAGGGCCTCGGCGAGCGCCGCCCCGATCGCGGCCGCCGCGGCCTCGACGCCGTGGGCGCTGGGGTTGCCGCCGCCCGCCTTGCCGTAGCCCAGCCTGGTGCCGTCGAGCGTGTGCACGGCCACCCGGGAGGACGTCGCGCCCGCGTCGACACCGACCACCACGTCACCGTGTTTCACGGCCCACCCACCTACTCGCTCTCGCCGCCATCGGGCACCGGTCAGGACTTCGTCACAGGAAGCCGTTACGCACGTGTCACATCCTGGGTCTTGACGCGACCTCATTGCAAGAATAATTTTCGCCGCAAGGTCCGGTATTCGGAAGGAATATTCGTGCCATCTGGTGCCCTCGGCCGCGTCGAGACGGAACTGCCCGGTCTGCCGGAAGCCCTGCGCAGGGTGGGCGAGGTGATTCTGGACGATCCCGCCGAGGCCGCCAGGTCCACGATCGTCGAGCTGGCCGAGCGGGCGGGCAGCTCACCCGCCACCGTGACCAGGTTCTGCCGGGCGTTCGGCTTCTCCGGCTACGCCGAGCTCCGCGTCGTGCTCGCGACCGAGACGGGCAGGGCCGCCCAGGCCGGCTGGGGTGCCGGGGTCGGCCAGGACATCGGCCCCGACGATCCGCTCGACGCCGCCGTCGAGGTGATGGCCGCCGCCGACGCACGCCTGATCCAGGACACCGCCGCCCAGCTCGACCTGGCCGTCGTCGGCCAGGTCGCCGACGCGATCGTCGCCGCCCGCCGGGTGCTGCTCGTGGGCGTCTCCACCAGCGGCGCGGTGGCCACGATGTTCGAGGGACGGCTGCGCCGCATCGGCGTTCCGTGCTGGAGCTCGGGCGACGCGCACGTCTCCCTGTCGGACGCGGCGCTGCTCGGGCAGGGCGACGTCGCGATCGGCATCTCGCACCGGGGCCGCACCCGCGAGGTCATGGAGGCCCTGGCCGAGGCCCGTACCCACGGCGCGATCTGCGTCGCGGTCACCTCCTTCGCCCGCTCACCCCTGGCCGAGCTGGCCGACCTGGTGCTCACCACGGCCAGCAGGGAGACCACGTTCCGTCTCGGCGGCCTGGCCGCCGTGCACTCGCAGCTGTTCGTGCTGGACGCCGTCTACGTGGCGGTCGCCCAGCAGACCTACGAACGCACCAATCAGGCCTTCGAACTGACCATCAAGGCCGTGGAGAGTCATCGACTGGAGTAGCCCATGCCGAACACCCCCCAGTTCACCTCCCAGAACACCCCCCAGATCACTCGCCGTCAGCTTCTCCGCAGTGCCGTCCTCGTCCCCGCCGCGGGCGCGCTGGCCGCCTGCGCCACGCCCGCCCCGCCGGCCGCCACCTCGGCCCCCGCCGCGGCCGTGCCCACCAGCGCCGCCAACCCGTTCGGGGTCGCGGCCGACAAGCCGCTGGAAGTCTGGATCTTCGACGGCGGTTTCGGCAGCGCGTACGCCAAGGACATCCACCAGCCGCTGTTCGCCGCCAAGTACCCCAAGGCGCAGATCAAGCACAACACCACCAAAGAGATCACCAAGGTCCTCCAGCCCCGTTTCGCCGGCGGCAACCCGCCCGACGTCATCGACAACTCGGGCGCGAACGCCATGGACTTCGGCGCCCTCGCCCAGGACGGCCAGCTCCTCGACCTGACCCCGCTGCTCGACGCGCCAACATGGGACGACCCCGCGGTCAAGGTGCGCGACGCCATCGACCCCGCCGTGATCGACATCGGCACCTATGACGGCAAGTTCAGTGTGCTCGGCTATGTGAACTACATCTTCGGCATCTGGTACTCCAAGAAGGCCTTCGACGAGAACGGCTGGCAGGCGCCGAAGACGTGGGAGGAGTTCGTCGCGCTCTGCGAGGCCGTCAAGAAGTCCGGCAAGATGGCGCCCTTCACCTACGCGGGCAAGTTCCCCCAGTACCTGTACGAGGCGTTGCTGACCATGGCGGCCAAGATCGGCGGCAACGAGGTCCTGGTCAACATCGACAACCTCGAGGACGGCGCGTGGACCACCGACGCCATGAAGCAGTCGGCCACCCGGTGGGCCGAGGTGGGCGCCAAGTACCTCATGGAGGGCACCGCGGGCCTCGACCACGTGCAGACGCAGACCGCGCAGAACAAGTACGAGGTCGCCATGCTGCCCTCCGGCTCCTGGCTGGAGAACGAGCAGAAGGACACCACACCGGCCGACTTCGCCTACCAGATGTTCGCCATCCCCGACGTCACGGGCTCCGACAAGATGCCGTACGGCACGCTGCACTCCCAGCCGGGCGAGAACTTCATCGTGCCCGCCAAGGGGGCCAACCCGCAGGGCGGCATGGAATACCTGAGGGCCATGCTGTCGAAGAAGGCCGCCGGCGACTTCAGCGAGCTGGTCAGGACCGTCTCGGTGGTCAAGGGCGCCGGCGAAGGCCGGGCGCTGTCGCCGGGCGTCAGGAGCGCCTCCGACGCCGTGGCCGCCGCGGGCGCCAACACCGTCTACTGGCGCTGGGAGCGCTGGTACGCCCAGCTCAAGGACGAGGCCATCGCCGCCACGGGGCAGCTGATGAGCGGCGGGCTGACCGCCGACAAGTACCTGGAGCGCATCCAGAAGAAGGCCGACGAGATCAAGAAGGACTCCTCGATCAAGAAGTACTCGCGCTGACATGCTGCGCCGTCGCCTCTTCATCGCCTCCTTCCTCGCGGCGCCGGTCACGCTCTACCTCGTCTACGTGATCGCGCCGTACCTGCAGGCCTTCTACATCGCGATGACCGACTGGCGCGGCGTGTCCGCCGCGCCGCGGTTCGTCGGCCTCGACAACTTCCGGCGGCTGCTCGACGACGGGATCTTCTGGAAGGCCGTGTCGCACAACGCGCTGCTGCTGGTGCTGCTGCCGCTCATCACGATCGTCGTGGCGCTGTTCTTCGCCTTCCTGCTGAACGTGGGCGGCAAGGGGATCACAGGAGTGGCCGGGTCGAAGGTCTACCGCGTGGTGTTCTTCTTCCCGCAGGTGCTGGCCGTGGCCGTGGTCGCGGTGCTGTTCCAGCAGGTCTTCCGGCCGGACGGCAGCGGCATGCTGAACGGCCCGCTGATGGCGCTCGGCCTGCCGCCGGTGGGCTTCCTGTCCGACCCGTCGATCGCGTTCTGGTCGGTGCTGGGCGTCATGGTCTGGCAGGCGGTCGGCTTCTACGTGGTGCTCTTCTCCGCCGGGCTGGCCTCGATCCCCGGCGACATGTTCGAGGCCGCCCAGATCGACGGCGCGGGACGCCTCTCGCTCTTCTTCCGCATCACGCTGCCGCTGCTGTGGGACACCGTCCAGGTCGCGTGGGTGTACCTCGGCATCCTGGCCCTCGACGTCTTCGCCATCGTCTGGGTGATGACCGACCAGCACGGCGGTCCCGACTTCTCGACCACCGTCATGGCCGCCGAGATCTACCGCAACGCCTTCCAGTACTTCCGCTTCGGCTACGCCTCCGCGCTCGGCGTCGTCATGTTCTTCTTCACCATCGGCTTCGCGATCCTGGCCCTGCGCCTCTCGCGTCGGGAACGAATCGAGTACTGATGTACCTCTCGCGCAAGCGTCTCGCGGTCGAGCGGCGCCGCAGGCTCGGGCCGCTGTCGGTGCTCACGCACGTGGCCCTGCTGGTCTGGACGGTCCTGGTGGTGGTGCCGATCCTGTGGACCTTCCTGGCGTCGGTCAAGAGCGAGGACGAGATCTTCGGCGACGCGTGGTCGCTTCCGGCCGCCGTCCGGTGGGACAACTTCGCCAGGGCGTGGGAGCAGGCCCACATCGGCCAGTACATGCTCAACAGCGTCATCGTGGTGTCGTTCAGCACCTTCGGCACGATGCTGCTGGGGTCCATGGCGGCCTACGTGCTGGCCCGCTATCCCTTCCGCGGCAACCGCGCCTTCTACCTGCTGTTCGTCTCCGGCCTGGCCTTTCCGGTCTACCTGGCGCTGACCCCGCTGTTCTTCGTGGTGCAGAACATGGGCCGGGTCATCCCCTTCGTCGGCCTGAACACGCACGCGGGCCTGGCGCTGGTGTACATCGCCTACTCGCTGCCGTTCACCGTGTTCTTCCTGGCCGCCTTCTTCCGCACCCTGCCGACCGCGGTCGCGGAGGCGGCGCTGGTGGACGGCGCCTCGCACACGCGGGTCTTCTTCCAGATCATGCTGCCGATGGCCAGGCCGGGAATCGTGAGCGTCACGATCTTCAACGTGCTCGGCCAGTGGAACCAGTACCAGCTCCCGCTGGTCCTGCTGCAGGAGCGCGACAAGTGGGTCCTCACCCAGGGCATCGCCGACATCTCCACGGCCGCCGGCTACGACCAGGACTGGTCGGCGCTGTTCGCCGCGCTGACCCTCGCCATCCTCCCCATGCTCGTCGTCTACACCGTCTTCCAACGGCAGATCCAGACCGGCCTGACCGCGGGCGCGCTCAAGTAGCGGTGCCGCGCCGCGCTCAGTCCGGCGGCTCGATCTGCTCGTCCACGCGTGACTGCGCGGTCGATCCGTCCCACAGCCGTTCCCGGTGCGCGGCCTGCTCGGGGTCGCCCTCGGCGGCCCCCTCGCCGTGACCGGGGCGGACGGGCGCCGCCTCGGCCTCGGCCACGACCTGGGCGTCGCGCTGGTCCACCTCGTCCGGGTAGTCGTCGTCGTTCAGCGCCCGGTCCACACGCTCGGCCGCCTCTTCCCCCGTGTACCTGGGATCAGGTGTCTCGCTCATGACGGTGCAGCTACCCACCAACCGGATGAAACACCATCACCCCGACGCGGATTCAGGACGGTAGTTGCTGCAGTGTCCAGGTGTTGCCGTCGGGGTCGCTGAACCAGGCGTAGGAGACCGTCGGCTTGCCCGGCGCGGTCATGTCCTCCACCTCGCCGATCTCCAGCCCTCTGGACACCAGCGCGGCCCGCGCGGCGTGGATGTCGGAGACCACCAGGTGCAGCCCGCGCACCACGCCGGGCGCGGTGTCGACCAGGCCGGTCCCGATCGCGATGGAGCAGGCCGAACCCGGCGGCGTGAGTTGCACGACCCTGAACTCATCGCTCGGCGAGAAGTCGAGGTCGCAGACGAACCCGGCCTTCTCCACGTAGAACGCCTTGGCGCGGTCGACGTCCGAGACGGGGACGGGGATCAGTTCGAGCTTGAGGTCCATGTGCGCTCCTGACGGTCCTGGCAGGGGAAGGCTCCCCGCCGGGAGCCGCTCCCCAGTGTGATCGCCTTCGCGCCGCCTTGACAGGCGTTCGGCGCGATCCAGAGAGCGCGCCGCTCACCGCCCCGCGCCGCTCACCGCCCCGCGCCGCTCCGCCCCGCGCCGAGCAGCGCCTCGTCGGCGGCGGGCAGCCAGGAGCCCGCCGGGCGGTGCATCCACCCCTCCTCCTCGGCGACCGCCCGGAAGAGCGCGGTCAGCCCCGGATGCCGCAGCCCAGGCCGGTGCACCAGGCTGACCAGCGACAGCGGCACGGGGTCGACCAGCGGCCGGACCGTGACGCCGTCGATCTCGCCCCATCCCATGCTGGTCAGCACCGCCTCGCCGTGCCGCCGCATGTAGACCAGCAGTTCTTCGAGCCCGATCGGGGGCGCGTGCGGCTCGGCGACCGTCAGGCCGAACTCCTCGGCCAGCAGCGTGCCCAGGTCGGTCCACTCGGTGGTGTTGGGGTTGCCGCCCATGACGTCGAGCGGGTAGCCGGCCAGCACGCCGAGCGGCACCTGCTCCAGCCGCGCCAGCGGGTGCCCCTCGGGCAGGATCACCGCCATCGGGTGCAGCCTGACGGGCACCTGGACCAGGCGCGCCCGCGTCTCGGCCGCCAGCCCCGCGAAGCGGCCGAACGACACGTCGGCGGCGCCAGCCAGGATCGCCGCCGCCCCGGCGGACAGCCCGCCGTGGAAGCGCGCCACGATCTCCGCCTCGGGAGCCAGCTCGCGCGCCCTGACCAGGTAGCGAGGCAGCGCCGCGCCGGGGCTGTTGAGGTCGACGAGCAGCGGCCCCGCGGCCCCGCGCATCGCGCTGACCAGCTCGTCGTGGACGGCCAGCAGCCGCCTGGCCAGCGGCGTCAGCCTGACGCCCGCCTCGGTCAGCTGGACCTGCCGGGTCGACCGGGTGAACAGCACCACGCCCAGGTGCTCCTCCAGGCGGCGGACGTCGCGGCTGAGCGCCTGCTGCGCCAGGTAGAGCCGGGCCGCGGCACGGCCGAAATGGAGCTCCTCGGCGACCGCGACGAACACCCGCAGGAGCCGGGGGTTGATGTCCACCGCCCAAGATTAACCACAGAAAGGCGTTAATCCGGACGGCAAAGGTGTTGGACGCCCTGTGCGGTTCGGCGGAAGCCTGGAGGGCATGGTTCTCCGTTTCTTCCGCTCCTTCGGGCTCGCCCCGGCACAGGCCTTCACGCTCCTCTCGCTTCCGCAGGGCGGCCTTTGGCTTCCGTGGCCGAGTTAAAAACGTAACTGAGTTACACTTATGGGATGACCGAACTCGAGACCGAGCGCGCCTACGTCGGCGACTGCAGGAAAGGGCTCCAGCGGATGCTCGAGGGCGCCCGCGACACCGTCATCGTGGGAGAGACCGTCGCGGGCGACCGCTACAGCGCCGAGCGGCTGGGCCGCCACCTCAAGAGCCTGGCCAAGGAGCTGAGCGAGGCCCCCGACGGACCTCCCTTCTTCGGCCGCCTCGACCTCGAGGACGGCCGCCGCCACCACATCGGCCGCCGCCACATCTCGGGGGAGACCGGCCACCCGCCGCTCGTGATCGACTGGCGGGCGCCGGTCTCCACCGCCTTCTACCGCGCGCACGCGGGCGACAGGCGCGGCGTCCGCATGCGCCGCAGGTACGGCTGGGCCGACCTGACCCTCACCGGCTTCGAGGACGAGCACCTCGACGGCCGCCCCCAGGCCGCCAGCGCGATCCTCGCCGCCGAGATCGAGCGGCCCAGGGTCGGGCCGATGCGTGACATCGTCGCCACCATCCAGCCCGAGCAGGACGAGCTGGTCAGGGCCGAGCTGGACCGGTCGATCTGCGTGCAGGGCGCCCCTGGCACCGGCAAGACGGCCGTCGGCCTGCACCGGGCCGCCTACCTGCTCTACGCCCACCGGCAGCGGCTCGACCGGCACGGCGTGCTCGTCCTCGGCCCCAACAGGGCCTTTCTCGGCTACATCGGCGCGGTGCTGCCCGCCCTCGGCGAGGTCGACGTCGAGCAGACGACGGTGGACGACCTGCTCCAGCGGGTCCGCGTGACGGGCACGGACTCCGTCGAGGCCGCGACCGTCAAGCACGACGAGCGCATGGCGGCGGTGCTCAGGAAGGCGCTGTACGGGCGGATCGCCAAGCCGGCCGAGCCGGTGGCGGTGCGCGACGGGGCCTTCGTGTGGCGGGTCCAGCAGGAGGACCTGCGGCGGATCGTCGACGACGCGCGGCGGGCGGCGCTGCCGTACCGGACGGGGCGGGAGCGGGTGCTGTCGCAGACGGTCGCGCTGGTCAGACGCCAGGCCGAGCTGCGCGGCCGCACCGCGACCGCGGCCTGGACGCGCGCGATGACCAGAGGGGTGACGGCCGCGATCGACGCCGTGTGGCCGAACGTGAAGGCGGAGGAGGTGCTGGCCGGGCTGCTCGCCGACCCGAGCGGCCCCGCCGACGGCATCCTCACCGCCGGGGAGCAGCAGGTCATCACCCGCGCGCGCACGCGCTGGACGGCGGCGGACGCGGTGCTGATCGACGAGCTCGACGGATTGCTCGACCGTCCGAAGGGCTACGGGCACGTGATCGTGGACGAGGCGCAGGACCTGTCGCCGATGCAGTGCCGCGCCATCGCCCGCAGGAGCGAGTACGGCTCGCTGACCGTGCTCGGCGACCTGGCCCAGGGCACCACGCCGTGGGCCGCGGCCGACTGGGCCGACCAGCTGAAGAACCTGGGCAAGCCGGACGCCACGGTGATCGCGCTGACGACCGGGTTCCGGGTGCCCGCCGCGGTCGTCGAGCTGGCCAACGGGCTGCTCGACGACCTGGGCGCCGACGTGCCGCGCACCCGCTCCTTCCGGACGGAGGGACAGCTCCTGCTGCGGCCGGCCGGCCAGGCGGCGGCGGCCGTCACCGCGGCCATGGCGCACGAGGGCTCGATCGGGGTGATCGCGGCCGACCGAGACCTGCCCGGCCTGGTGACGCGGCTGCGCGCGGCGGGCGTGGACCTCGCGCCGGTCGACGAGCCCGGCGCGAGGGTCACGGCGGTGCCGGCGAGCATGGCCAAGGGGCTGGAGTACGACCACGTGGTGGTCGTCGGCCCCGAGGCCATCGTCGCCGCGGAGCCGCGCGGCCTGAACCGCCTCTACGTGGCCCTCACCCGGGCGGTCTCGCGGCTCGACGTGGTCGGGCCGCTGCCGGTCACCCGGTCCGGCGCAGCGCGCGGGCCGCGCTGACCACGTTGGCCAGCGACGCCTCGACCTGCTCGTAGGTGCGGGTCTTCAGGCCGCAGTCCGGGTTCACCCACAGCCGCTCGGCGGGCAGCACCTCGAGCGCGGCCCTGAGCAGCGCGGCCACCTCGTCCTCGGCCGGCACGCGAGGGGAGTGGATGTCGTACACGCCCGGCCCCAGGCCGCGGGAGTAGCCGCCCACGCCGCCCAGGATGCGCGCTCCCGACCTGGCCGACTCGATCGTGGTCACGTCGGCGTCCAGGCCGTCGATCGCGGCCAGGATCTGGTCGGCGTCCGAGTAGCACAGGTGGGTGTGGATCTGGGTGCGGTCGGCGGCCACACAGGTGGCCCTGCGGTAGGCGGCCACCGCCCACTCCAGGTAGTCCGCCTGGCCGCTCGCGCGCAGCGGCAGCAGCTCGCGCAGCGCCGGCTCGTCCACCTGGATGACGGAGATGCCCGCCGCCTCCAGGTCGCGCACCTCCTCGGCGATGGCGTCGGCGACCTGCCAGGTCACCTCGCGCAGCGGCAGGTCGTCGCGGACGAACGACCACGCCACGATCGTGACCGGCCCGGTCAGCATGCCCTTGACCGGCTTGCCGGTCAGCGACTGCGCGTAGCCCGCCCACCGCACGGTGATGGGGGCGGGCCGGCGCACGTCGCCGTGCAGCAACGGCGGCCTGGTGCAGCGCGAGCCGTACGACTGGACCCACCCGTGCCTGGTGACGGCGAACCCGTCGAGGTGCTCGGCGAAGAACTGCACCATGTCGTTGCGCTCGGGCTCGCCGTGGACGAGCACGTCGAGGCCGAGCCGTTCCTGGAGCCTGATCGCGCGCTCGATCTCCTTCTCCACCAGTGCCTCGTAGTCGGCCACCGGCAGCGTCCGGTCGGCGCGGGCCGCCCGCAGCTCGCCGGTCTGGGGGAAGGAGCCGATCGTGGTGACCGGCAGCGGCGGCAGGCCGAGATGCTCGGCCTGTGCCCTGGCCCGCACCGGGTAGGGGCTGCGGGCGGGTGGCGCGGCGCTCTCCCGGCGCGGCGGGGCCGCCTTCTCCTCGGCCGCCGGGGTGGCGCCCTCGGCGAACAGCCGCGCCAGCGTGGCCACCTCGGCCACCTTCTCCTCGGCGAACGCCAGCCGCTCGCGCAGCTCGGGCGCCAGCTCGTCCTCCACCGCCACCGTGTACGGCACGTGCTGCAGCGAGCACGAGGTGCTCACCACCACCCGCTCCGCCCGTACGGCACGCAGCGCCTCCAGCGCCCCGGCCGGAGCGGTCCGCCACACGTCACGCCCCGACACCACGCCGGCCACGACCGTCTTGCCCGGCAGCGCGGGCACCCGGCCGCCGCGTACCAGGTCCACCCCGATCGCCTCGACGGGCGTGGCCGCCAGCACGGGCAGCGCCTCGCCGAGGTCGCCGAAGTAGCTCGCCACCAGCAGGCCAGGCCTGGCCGCCGTCGACCCGAGGCGGTCGTAGGCGGCCCGCACCGCCGCCAGCTCGGCCGGAGTCCGGTCGCCGACCAGCGCCGGCTCGTCGAGCTGCGCCCACGCCACCCCTTCGGCGGCCAGCGCCGACAGCAGCTCCTCGTAGCAGTCC
Organism: Nonomuraea sp. NPDC003727; assembly: GCF_053586935.1. Lineage (NCBI taxonomy): Bacteria > Bacillati > Actinomycetota > Actinomycetes > Streptosporangiales > Streptosporangiaceae > Nonomuraea > Nonomuraea sp. NPDC003727. The sequence continues at coordinate 511,939 of NZ_JBSFNE010000002.1, read as the reverse complement.
AGCACCTCGCCGAGCCGGTCTAGCGCGCCGGCCAGCAGCAGGAAGGTCACCGGGCCGACCACCACGGGCCGCGTCTCGAACCCGAGCGCCCTGGCCTGCCGTACCTCGCCGAGCGGCTTGGCGGCGTCCAGCTTGAAGACGGTGTCGGGCCCGATCTCCGGCACGATGTAGTGGTAGTTGGTGTCGAACCACTTGGTCATCCGCAGCGGCGCCAGGTCCTGGGTGCCGCGGGCCATCGCGAAATAGGGGTCCTCGGCGTCCCTGTAGCGCTCGGGCACCGCGCCGAGCAGCACCGCCGTGTCGAGCACCTGGTCGTACAGCGAGAAGGTGTTGGAGGGCAGCCCTTCCAGCCCGAGCTCGGCCAGCCGCCGCCATGTCCGCTCGCGCAGGTCGGCGCCCACCCGCTCCAGCTCCGCGCGGCCGGTGCGCCCGTCCCAGTACGCCTCGAGGGCCCGCTTCAGCTCGCGGTTCGGCCCGATCCGCGGATAGCCCAGGACGGTGGACGAAGGAAAAGAAGTCATGGGCTCACCGAACACGGGCGGCCGGCCCGGGTGCATCATGAATTGATGCTGCTTATGCTTCGGGAGATCCAGTGTTTCGAGCGCGTCGCCGCGCTGCGGAGCTTCTCCCGTGCGGGCGCCGAACTGGGGATGTCGCAGCCCGCGGTCAGCCAGGCCGTCACCCGCCTGGAGAAGGCGCTGAACATGCGGCTGTTCGACCGGTCGGCCCGCGCGGTGCGGCTGACTCCCGAGGGCACGGCGCTGCTCGGCCCCGCGCACCAGGTGCTCGACAGCGTGCGGTCGTTCGGCCATGAGGCGGCCCGGCTGGCCAGGCCGGTCATCCATCTGGCTTATCCACCGCTGGCGGGGCCGCTCGTGGCGCGCATCGCCCGGAGGCTCGCGGGACGCGGGATCGCGGTCGAGCTCCTGGCGGCCGGGCGCGGCGCGGCGGCGAAGGCGCTGGACGCGGGCGAGGCGTCGGCGGCCATCGTGGCCGTTCCCGCGCCGCCGAGGTTCGTCACGGGCGCCCGGTTCCACGTCAGCGTCGACCGGCTGGCCGTACCGGTGGACCACGCGTGGCGGTCCAGGGTCACGGCCGCCGAGCTGGGCGGCCGTGACGTGCTGATCCCCGGCGGGCGCTGGACGGGACTGCCGGGCAGGCACCGGCAGGTGGCCGACGACGACTTCGCCGCGGCGCTCGACCTGGTCGCCGCGGGAGCGGGGCTGCTGCCCATCCCGCAACTGGTCGCCAGGACCGTGCGCCGCGACGACATCAGGTTCGTCCCGCTGGAGGCGGGGGAGCTGCGCCTGACCTACACGCTGGCGTGGGCGGGGGAGGCGGTCACGCCGGAGCTGATGGCCCTCGTCCAGGCGGTGCAGCAGGCGTTGTGGACGCGGTGACGTTCTTCAACGCCTCGCGCCGGCTCAGGCCGCTGATGCCCTTGGCCTCGACGTAACGGACGACCTCACGGGGGTTGGTCTTGGCGTACTCGCGCAGCGCCCAGCCGATCGCCTTGCGGGCGAAGAAGTCGATGTCGGACAGGCTCGGCTCGATGCAGGCGTAGAGCAGCGCCGTGTCGGTGCGTTCCTTGAACCTGTTCTGGGCCAGGATCGCGGTTCGGCGCTTCCACAGGTTCTCCGTGTGCGCCCACTCCAGCAGCAGCGGCCGCATCGCGCCGGGGTAGGCGGCCAGCAGCCCGCCCACCCGGTGGGTGGCGATCTCGTCGACCAGGTCCCACCACGCCCCCGAGACGACCATCTCCTCGTACATCGGGACGGTGTAGAGGGTCTGGTAATCCCGGTAGTGGCGGGAGCCCGACAGCTCGATCGCCGCGTAGCGCTCCTCGCGGAACTCCGCCTCCCGCCACAGCTCCAGCACCGCGCGCCGCCACTCGGGCGCGCTCTCGACGCGGTGCTCGGCGAAGACCCGCTTCAGCGCCGCCTTCCTCGGCACGGACTGCACGCCGAGGAAGGGCATCTCCGACTTCATGTACGCCTGCATGGCCGGAGCCTTGTCCGGCTCGGCGATCTCCCGCAGCGCCAGCCGTACCGCCTTGGCGAGGCTCATGCCTGGGACTGGGTGGTCCGCTCGCCGGTGGCCAGGCCGTCGAAGAGCACGGTGATGTAGTGCTCGGCCAGGCCCGTGGTGTTGAGCCTGCCCCCAGGCCGGAACCAGCGCACCGCCACCCAGATCGTGTCGCGGATCATGCGGTAGGTCAGCTTCGGGTCGACGTCGGCGCGGAACTGCCCGGCCGCCTGCCCCGCCTTGATCTGCCGCACCCACATCTGCTCCACGTCGTCCTCGGCCTTGACGAGGTAGTTGAAGCGGGGGAACTGGCGCAGGTAGTTCCAGTCGTTCTGCATCACGGTGATCGCGGCCCGGTGCGGCTCCAGCGTGCCGAACCCGATGCGGACCATCTCCGACAGCACCGTGCGTGGGTCGCCGCCGCTCTCCTGGGCCGCCCGGTAGCGGGCGATCAGGTCGTCGAGGAAGGTGGACAGCACCTCGTCGACGATCGTCTCCTTGGAGTCGAAGTGGTGGTAGAGACTTCCTGAGAGGATGCCGGCCTCGTTGGCGATCTCGCGAACGGTCGTCGCCTGGAAGCCCTTGCGTGCGAAGATCTCCGCGGCGAGCTTCACGAGGTGGTCACGGCGCTCGGAGGCCGATCCCGACGCGGCGGCGCGCTTGGTCTTCGGCGGCGCGGCGGTCGGGTTCTTTCGCGTTGTCACGCCTCCATTATGGGCCTTTGCGCAATCGCTTGTTCACCGAACACCCGCAGCTCACCGGCGGTTCCTATGCGAACCAAGCGCTTGCTAGGATTCTGCCATGAGCGAGGCCTACATCGTCGGCGCGGTCAGGACCCCCGTGGGGCGCAAGAACGGCGGCCTGGCCGGGGCGCATCCCGCCGACCTCGGCGCCCACGTCATCACCGCGGTCCTGTCCGGCGTCGACCCCGCGGCGGTCGACGACGTGATCTTCGGCTGCGTCGACACGGTCGGCCCCCAGGCCGGCGACATCGCCCGCACCTGCTGGCTCGCGGCCGGTCTGCCGGAGGAGGTGCCGGGGGTGACCGTCGACCGGCAGTGCGGTTCCTCGCAGCAGGCGCTGCACTTCGCGGCCCAGGCGGTGCTCTCGGGCACGGCCGACCTGGTGGTGGCGGGCGGCGTGCAGAACATGAGCATGGTCCCGATCTCGTCGGCCATGACCTTCCCCGGATTCGACACGCCGTTCTCCGGCTCGAAGGGCTGGGCGGCGCGGTACGGCTCGCAGGAGATCTCCCAGTTCGCCGGCGCCGAGCGGATCGCCGCCTCGTGGGGCATCACCCGCCAGGAGATGGAGGCCTTCGCCCTCACCTCGCACGAGCGGGCCCTGCGCGCCATCGACACCGGACGGTTCGCCGGGCAGATCGTCCCGTACGAGGGCGTCGCTGTGGACGAGGGCCCGCGCAGGGACACCTCGCCCGAGAAGATGGCGGCGCTGCGCCCGCTGCTGCCCGACGGGTCACTGACGGCCGCGCTGTCCTCGCAGATCTCCGACGGGGCCGCCGCGCTGCTGGTCGCCTCCGAGCGGGCCGTACGCGAGCACGGGTTGCGGCCGCGCGCCCGCGTCCACCACCTGTCGGTACGCGGCGCCAACCCCGTCGTCATGCTCGACGCGCCCATCCCCGCCACCGAGCACGCGCTGGCCAGGGCGGGCATGTCCATCGGCGACTTCGACGCGGTCGAGATCAACGAGGCGTTCGCCTCCGTGGTGCTGGCCTGGCTGAAGGCGACCGGGGCCGACCCCGCGATCGTCAACCCCAACGGCGGCGCCATCGCCCTCGGTCACCCGCTGGGCGCCACGGGCGCGGTGCTGGCGGTGAAGCTGCTGCACGAGCTGGAGCGCACCGGCGGACGCTACGGCCTGCAGACCATGTGCGAGGGCGGCGGCCAGGCCAACGTCGCCATCGTCGAGCGCCTCTAGGAGGGCAGGGAGGGGCCGCGCATCGCGTGGCGGGCCTTGCCCATGGCCGCCGTCATCGCCTCCAGCTCCTCGGGGGTGAGCAGGTCGATGAGGAACCTGCGCACCACCTCGACGTGTCCTGGCGCGATCTCCTCGAGCAGCCCCGCGCCCGCCTCGGTGAGCACCGCGAGCACGCCCCTCTCGTCGGCGGGGCAGGTGGTGCGCTCCACCAGGCCGCGCTTCTCCAGCTGGGCGATCTGGTAGGTCAGCCCGCTCTTCGACACCACCACCCCGCGCGCCAGCTCCGTCATCCGCATCCGCCGCTCGGGGGTGGCCGCCAGCAGGGTGAGGATCTCGTACTGCGGATGCGTGAGGCCCGCCGCGCTCTTCAGCTGCTCCTCGATGCGCCTCTCCAGCAGGTGCGAGGCGACCAGGAAGGCCTTCCAGGCGGCCATCTCCTTCGCCTTCAGCCATCGTGTTTCGCTCACGTTCGCCAGTCTATGAGTTGTTCGGATTTGAACGACTGCTTAGGATGGGATTGTTCAAATCCGAACAACAATGACGGAGGCATCCACCATGGCCCGATCGATCACGCTGCTCCTCGCCAGGCTGGCCATCGGGGTCACCTTCCTGCTGCACGGCTGGGCGAAGTTCACCTCCATCGGCATCTCGGGTGTCAGCGCCATGTTCGAACAGGCCGGTGTCCCGCTGCCGGCCCTGGCCGCCCCGGCCGTGGCCCTGCTGGAGGTGGCGGGCGGCGTCGCGCTCATCGCCGGCGCCGCGCTGCCGGTGGTGGGGGTCCTGCTGGCCCTCGACATGGTCGGCGCGATCGTCTTCGTCCACCTGCCCAACGGCTTCTTCGCCGACAAGGGCGGCATCGAGCTCCCGCTCGTCCTCGGCGCGGCCTGCCTCGCGCTGGCGTTCACCGGCGGGGGAGTGCTCGCGGCCGACGGCCTGTGGCAGCGCCGGAAGGAGACCGTCGCGGCGTGAGGCCTGCGCGCAGGGTTGCCGCGTTCGACAGGGGCGGATCCCGCCGGCCGGAAGTGGTCCGTACACTTGCCGGGTTCGTTACCGAGGGTCGTGGGGCCGGGCGTGCTGACGTCCGAAAATGACTCTAGAAAATAGGAAACTTTCCTATTAGATTTCGAGTCATGCCCAACCCTGGCCGCGACTTGCTTCGCCTTGCCGACTCCGTCATCCTCCCCGGATTCGTGGGGACGACGCCCCCCGACTGGCTCCGCCGCCGGCTGTCCGGCGGCCTGGCCGGGGTCGTGCTCTTCTCCCGCAACATCGCCGACCCCGCCCAGGTGGCGGCGCTGACGTCGGCGCTGCACGCCGAGAACCCCGCGGCGCTGGTGGGCGTGGACGAGGAGTCCGGCGAGGTGACCAGGCTCGAGGTCGCCCAGGGGAGCAGCCGGCCTGGCAGCTACGCGCTCGGCGTGGTCGACGACGTCGCGCTCACCGAGGAACTGGCCCGCGACCTCGGGCGTGACCTCGCCGCGGCGGGGATCACGATCGATTTCGCCCCCTCGGCCGACGTGAACTCCAACCCCGGCAACCCCGTCATCGGCCTGCGCGCCTTCGGCGCCGACCCCGAGCTGGTGGCCAGGCACACCCGGGCCTTCGTCAGAGGGCTGCAGGCCACCGGCGTGGCCGCCTGCGCCAAGCACTTCCCCGGCCACGGCGACACCGCCGTCGACTCCCATTACGGCGTGCCGGTCGTGGCCGGAGAGATCGAGGAGCACCTGTCGCCCTTCCGCGCCGCCATCGACGAGGGCGTGCGGGCGATCATGACGGGCCACCTGCTCGTCCCCCGCTACGACGACCAGCGGCCCGCCACGCTCAGCCCCCACGTGCTGACCGCTCTCCTGCGCGAGGAACTCGGCTTCGACGGCGTGGTCATCACCGACGGGATCGAGATGGCGGCCGTCTCCGGCGCGTACGGCGTCGGCGGCGCGTCGGCCATGGCGATCGCCGCGGGCGCCGACGCCATCTGCGTCGGCGGGGAACGGTCGGACGAGGCGACGGCCGTCGAGGTGCGCGACGCGATCGCCCACGCCGTCCTGGAGGGCAGGCTGCCCGAGGAGCGCCTCGCCGAGGCCGCGCGCAGGGTCACGGGCCTCGGCGCGTGGTCGGCCGCGACCAGGGCGGCGCAGCGCGCCCGCGGCGGGGCCGAGGAAGGGCACGCGGTCGAGGGCGAGATCGGCCTCATCGCCGCCCGCCGCGCCGTCAGGGTCACCCGCAGGACGGCCGCGCGGGTCCTGCCGCTGACCGTCGCGCCGCAGGTCGTCGAGTTCTCCCCGGAGATGAACCTGGCCATCGACAAGGGCACGCCGTGGGGTGTGGGCGAGCCGCTGAGCAAGCTCCTGCCCGGCACCACCGTCACCAGGCTCACCGCCGAGGAGTCGCGCGCCGCCGTCCTCGAGAACCTGATCAGGGCCGCCACGGACCGCCCGCTGGTGATCGTCGCCCGCGACGCCCACCGCCACCCGTGGCAGGCCGAGGCGATCAGCCACCTGCTCACCGCCCGCGCCGACGCGGTGGTGGTGGAGATGGGCCTGCCCGAACGCGCCGACCTCGGCGCGGTCCACATCGCGACGTACGGCTCGGCCAGGGTCTGCGGCCAGGCCGCCGCGGAGGTGATCACCGGTACCCTCTGACGTCGTGGACTTCGACGGCGAGGACCTCTCCCACCTCTCGATGACCGACCGCCTCCCCGCGGACGAGCCGCACGTCTTCCGTGACTGCGACCTCACCGCGACCGACTTCTGGGGCGCGTCGCTGGCCGGGGCCAGGTTCGAGTCGTGCGTGCTGGAGCAGACCGACTTCCGCAAGGCCGACCTCGACGGCGCGGTGTTCACCGGTGGGGGAGGGCTGCGGACCAGGTTCGCCGACGCCGACCTGCTCGACGCCGTCTTCACCGACGTCGACCTGTCCTCGGCGCACTTCGGCGGCGCGCTGCTCACCGACGCCGCCTTCACCGGCTGCCGGATGATCGGCGCGTCGCTCACCGGCTCGAGGGGCACCGGGTTCACCCTCGCCCGCTCGAACCTGACCATGGCCAACCTGGGTGGCTGCTCACTGCGCGGTCAGCGGCTCGACGGCATCAGGTTCGACGACGCCGACCTGTCGGGGTGCGACTTCACCGAGGCCGTCCTCAGCGACTGCCGCCTGGTCGGCACGAGGGTGCTCCAGACCGTCTTCGCCAAGGCCGACCTGCGCGGCGCCGACCTCGGCCAGCCCGACGACGCCAAGCTGCGCGCCCTGTCCGGGGCGATCATCAACCAGGCGCAGGCCAACGCGATCCTCGCCGCACGCGGCCTCACCGTGGTGTGAGCCCGCCCCCGGCACCGGATGGCGTGCGCCCGTGCGAGCTCACCGTGGTGTGATCCCGCCCCCGGCACCGGACGGCGTGAGCCCGTGCCGGCTCAGCGCGGTGTGAGCCGGCGCAGCGTCTCGTCCGCCTCGGCCATGATCCGCCCGATCAGCTCCTCGCACGAGGGCAGGTCGTCGAGCACGCCGACCACCTGCCCCGCCGCCATGACGCCGAGATCGGTACGGCCGTCGACCATGGCCGCCCGCAACAGCATCGGGGTGTTGGCCGCCTGCAGCACCTGGGACCAGGTCAGGTCCCTGCCCTTCCGCATCCCGCGGCCCTCGGCCAGCAGGTGCGGCCAGGACAGCCCCGACAGCCGCTTGAAGCGGGCGGCGTTGACGACCGCGCGCAGCAGGCGGGCGCGTTCGAGCGAGGCGACGAACGGCGTGGCGAGCACCCGGTGCGGCACCCCGTCGACCTTGCGGGTCACGAGCGTGTCGGTGGCCTCCAGGTAGAGCCGCTTCACCTGGTCGGGTACCGGGGAGTCGGAGGTGAGCAGGAAGCGGGTGCCCATGGCGATGCCCGCCGCGCCGTACGCCATGGCCGCCACCAGGCCGCGGCCGTCGAAGAAGCCGCCCGCGGCGACGACGGGGATGTCGACGGAGTCGACGACCTGGGGCAGGAGCAGGGTGGTGGGGATCGGCCCGGTGTGCCCGCCGCCCTCGCCACCCTGGACGATCACCGCGTCCACCCCCCACGCGGCGACCTTCTCGGCGTGGCGGCGCGCGCCGACGGACGGGACGGTGACGACGCCCGCCTCCTTCAGTCTGGCGATCAGCTCCCGGCGCGGGGCGAGGGCGAAGGAGGCGACCCTGACACCCTCGCGGATCATGACCTCGACGCGTTCGTCCGCGTCGGCGGCGTCGGAGCGGATGTTGACGCCGAAGGGCGCGTCGGTGCGCTCCTTCACCTCGCGGATCGCGGTCGTCATCTGGCCCAGGGACATGGTGGAGGCGGCGATGACGCCGAGGCCGCCCGCCGCCGAGGTGGCCGCGGCCAGCCGGGCACCCGCCACGTAGCCCATGCCGGTCTGCACGATCGGGTACCGGCAGCCGACCAGGTCGGTGAGCGCGGTTCTCACAGCGACTCGCCGCGCAGGCCGCCGGGGTCGAGCGTCTCCAGGATGCGGCGCTCCTCGTCGGTCGGCAGGCGGGTCGTCGGCACGTCAGGCGGAACGGCCAGCTCGAAGCCCGTCGCCGCCACCACCTCGGCCACGCTGACTCCCGGATGGACCGAGACCAGCCGCATCGACCCGTCGGGGGCGCCCAGGTCGAGCACCGCCAGGTTCGTCACCACTCTGCGGACCATCGGGCCGCCCACGCCGGAGACCATGTCGACCTTCTCGACGAACACCCGCGGGCCGTGCCGGGGGATCCAGTAGCTGGTGGGGCAGCAGATGGTGTTGCCGGGCGCCCCCCGCACGCCCAGGAGCTGGGCCTTCGGCCGCTCCCACGGGCCGATGCAGGAGATGTTGGTGTTGCCGTGCCTGTCGATCTGCGAGGCGCCGAGGAACACGTGCCGCCTGCCGTTCAGCACCAGCCACAGGTGGTCGCGGACGGGCAGCCAGCCCTCCACCACGCCGGGCGCGTCGCCGGTCAGCAGGCACACGCCGTCGGTCGTGATCAGGTCGGGCTCGAACGTCATCCTGGCCAGGCGCGCGGCCAACATCGTGATCGGCCCGCCGATCCCGGCAGCCACGATCTCGCCGTCGCCCCTGAACGCCTCGGCGCAGGCGACCACGCACACATCAGCCCTGCTCATGGTGATACTCCTGCCACGGGGTCGTCGCGTATCGGCGCTGCTCGGTCTCGTCCCTGCCGTAGTCGGGCTCGCACGAGGTGAATCCCGCGCCTCCTGGCGCCTCGACCACGCCGGTCACGAACGACCTGCTGATCAGCAGCGACTGCACCGGCCCCTCCTTCAGCAGGTCGGCGCTGTCGACGAGCCGCTCGCAGGAGACGTAGCAGCTCGTGGCGGCCTTGGCGTAGAGGTCGTCGAAGTAGGGGTCGGGGCCGAGATACTGCGCGTTGCCGCGCCTGTCGGCCCTGTTGAGGTGCAGCAGCGCGACGTCCATGGTCAGCGCGGGCGCCGCGACCAGGTCCTCCTCCGTGTACGGCGAGCGCACGGTCCGCAGCTCGGGGTTGACGCGCATGACGTCGGAGCCGAGCCCCGCCCTGGTCGGCAGGAAGGGCAGCCGGTGCGCGGCGGCGAGCAGGCCGAACATGAACATGCCCTCGTCGTACTCGGTGAACTCGATCGCGCCCTGCTGGCGGGCGGTCCTGAAGTGCGGTTCGAGGGGGATGGTGTCGAGCGTCACGAAGGGGGCCACGACCTTGCGCACCTTGCCGGCGGCGCACAGCATGCCGACGTCGGCGCCGCCGTACGAGATGATCGTCAGGTCGGTGGCGGGCGCTCTGAGCAGGGCGCCGACCAGCGCCATCGGCTTGCGGCGCGACCCCCATCCGCCGACGCCGACCGTCATGCCGCTCTCGATCCTGGCCGCGACCTCGTCGGCCGTCATCACCTTGCTCACCGCAGGAACCTCTCCCTGTGTTCGTCGCCCGTGCCCATCAGATTCAGCTCGAAGGTGAAGCCCTGCTCGAAGCGGTAGCTGTGCTTGACGTCCACCGGGTCGATGCCGTTGAGCGACTCCTTGGCGCGCCTGATGACGTAGGGATCCTTGCCGGCGATCACGTCGGCCACCTCCATGGCGGCCTCGAGCAGCTTGTCGCGGGCCGTCACGCGCAGCACGGAGCCGAAGGCGTGCAGCTCCTGCGCGGTGACGTTCCTGCACGTGTAGACCATGGCGCGCACGAGGTGCTGCGGCACCAGCCGGGCCAGGTGGGTGGCCGCGCCGAGCGCGCCCCTGTCGACCTCGGGCAGGCCGAAGTAGGCATCGTCGCTGGCGACCACGATGTCGGCGTTGCCGGCCAGGCCGACGCCGCCGCCGAGGCAGAAGCCGTGCACCGCGGCGACCACCGGCACCGCGCAGTCGTACACGGCGGCGAACGCCTCGTAGCAGCCCCTGTTGGCGCCGACGAGCGCGGAGTGGCCCGCGCTCCGCTGCATCTCCTTGATGTCCACGCCCGCGTTGAACCCGCGGCCCTCGGCTCTCAGCACCACGACCCTGGTCCCGGGGTCCTGCCCCGCGGCGTGGACGGCCCGCGCCAGGTCGTGCCAGTCCCGCACTCGCAGCGCGTTGACCGGGGGGACGTCGACGACCACCTCGGCGATCGGTCCCGCCCGCAGCGTGATTCCCATGACGCTCCTGTTGTTACCTAACGCTTGCTTGGTACCGTAGCATCCGTGATCTCCTACGACTACACCGGCAAGGTGGTCCTGGTGACGGGCGGCACCAAGGGGCTCGGGCGGGGGATCGCCCGCGCCTTCCGGTCGGCGGGCGCCGAGGTGGTCGTCTGTGCCAGGACTCCGCCGGACGAACCCGTCGACGGGGCCGGTGTCCGGTTCGTCCGGGCGGACGTGCGCGACCCCGAGGACCTGGAACGGCTGTTCGGCGGGCTCGACCGGCTGGACGTGGTGGTCAACAACGCCGGCGGCGCGCCGTACGCGATGGTCGCCGGCACCTCGCCCCGCCTGCACGCCCGCGTCATCGAGCTCAACCTGACCGCGCCGCTCCTGGTGTCCCAGCGGGCGCACGCGCTGCTCGCCGCCACGAGCGGCGCGGTGATCATGATCGGCAGCACGAGCGGCACCCGCCCGTCCCCTGGAACCTCCGCGTACGGCGCGGCCAAGGCGGGCCTGCACCATCTGGCCGCCTGCCTGGCCGCCGAGTGGGCCCCCGAGGTCAGGGTGAACACGATCGTGGTCGGCCTGGCCAGGACCGAGAACGCCGGCGAGCACTACAGGGACAGGATCGAGCTCCTCAGCGCGACCATCCCGGCCGGGCGGATGGCCGAGCCGGACGACGTCGGCGAGGTGTGCCTCTGGCTGGCGGGTGCCCGTTACGTCACGGGGGCGCAGGTTCTCGTGCACGGGGGCGGCGAGACCCCTGCCTGGAAGTGGCTGGCATCTGATGAAATCTCCCGATAACCCAAGGAGGTCGCGTGGCGAGGATCTGTGAAGGCCGGGTCGTGATCGTGACGGGTGCCGGGCGCGGCATCGGCAGGGCGCACGCGCTGGAGTTCGCCCGGCAGGGTGCCAAGGTCGTCGTCAACGACCTCGGCACGGGGCGCGACGGCGGCGGCAGGTCGGGCGCCCCCGCCCTCGAGGTGGTCGAGGAGATCCGCGACCTGGGCGGCCAGGCCGTGGCCAACTGTGACGACGTGGCCGACTGGGACGGCGCGGCCAGGCTGGTCAAGATGGCGGTCAGCGCCTTCGGCAGGCTGGACGTGCTGGTCAGCAACGCGGGTTTCCTGCGCGACCGGATGCTCGTCTCGATGACCGAGCACGAGTGGGACGAGGTGATCAGGGTCCACCTCAAGGGCCACTTCCTCCCCTTACGGCACGCCGCCGCCCACTGGCGGGAGCGGTCGAAGGCCGGCGATCGGGTCGCGGCCCGCGTCGTGCACACCTCGTCGGGGGCGGGCCTGCTCGGCAGCGTCGGGCAGGGCAACTACGCGGCGGCCAAGGGCGGCATCGCCACCCTCACCCAGGTTGCGGCAGCGGAACTGGCCCGCTACGGGGTGACGGTCAACGCCATCGCGCCCGCCGCCAGGACCAGGATGACCGAGGAGGTGTTCACGGCCACGATGGCCAGGCCGGAGCACGGATTCGACCCCATGGACCCGGCCAACGTGGCCCCGCTGGTGGCCTGGCTCGGCTCGGTCGCCTCCGGCCACGTGACCGGCCGGGTCTTCGAGGTGGAGGGCGGGCGGATCGGACTGGCCACCGGCTGGCGGCACGGGCCCGCGGTCGAGAAGGGCGGCCGGTGGGATCCCGCCGAGGTGGGCCCGGCGGTCGACGCTCTGCTGGCCCAGGCGCCCGAACCCGAGCCGGTCTACGGCTCGTGAGCAGAACAATCTTCTGATTACTAAGAGCTACCCATCAACTGCACTCAGCTATATGATCGCTTTGGCTTTGACCCACCCGGTCAAGCGGAGTCAACGGGATGGCCGCGCGCTACGGGCCCATGCGTGCCGCCGTCCGCGACCCCAACTGGCGAAGGAGCTGAAGTGATCAAGAAGCTGTGCGCAACCGGTGCCCTCGTGGCAGCGGCCGCGGGCGCCACGCTGCTGGCGCCCCCCGCACACGCCGACACGTGGACGAGCAACTGGAGCCACAACAGCGACGCCTGGCTGTCGGGCAACACCTTCGGGAACGTGCGGGCCGCCAACGTCGGCGCCGGTCGGTCCACGAACGTCAACAACATCAACGGCATCGCGAACACGGCCTCCAACGGCAGCATCGTGGTGACGTACATCTTCTACTAGCCACCACGTCCTCCCCCACGGATGGAACGTTCCACAACAACCTGACCTGGAAGGTAGCCGACATGCTCAAGAAGCTCTGCGTCACCGGAATCGTCGTCGCCGCCGCGGGCGCCACCCTCATGAGCGCCCCCGCCAGCGCCGACACCTACATCCGCAACAGCAGCCACAACCACGGGGCCGTCCAGTCGGGCAACAACTTCGGCAACGTGTTCGCGGGCAACTTCGGCACCCGTGGCGCGACCAACGTCAACAACATCAACGGCAACGCCATCACCGCCACCAACCGCAGCGGCGTCGGCGTCAGGTTCTGGGTCGACTAGTCGGCCTCATCAGCGTGCGAGCCGGGTCGGCGACGACCCGGCTCGCGCCTGTTGCGTAACATTCGTCGGGTGACGATCTGTGCATATGTGACATGTGATAGCGCTGAGTCCCGCGACGACGAGCGTGATCCGGTGCTGGCCGCCTGGCGCGCGGCAGGCATCGAGGGCAGGGCGGTCCGGTGGGACGATCCCGGTGTCGACTGGAGCGTGTTCGACGCCGCCGTGGTCCGTTCCGTATGGGACTACGTCGACAGGCGCCCGGAGTTCCTGGCGTGGGCGAAGGCGACCGCCGGCGTGACCCGGCTGCTCAACCCGGCGCCGATCCTCGACGCCAACACCGACAAGACCTACCTGCGCGAGCTGGGCCTGCCGGCCGTGCCGACGCACTGGTCGGCCGACGACCTGCCGGACTGGGCCGAGTACGTCGTCAAGCCGGCGGTCTCGGCGGGAGCGCGCGACACGATCAGGACCACCGACAGGGCGGTGGCGAGGGCGCACGCGCAGGCGCTGGTGGACGCGGGCCGTACGCCGATGGTCCAGCCGTACCTCGACATGGTCGAGGCCGAGGGCGAGACGTCGCTGCTCTATTTCAACAGGACCTTCAGCCACGCCATCCGGCGCAACGCGATGCTCGCCGGCGGGCAGACCCTCGCCGACAACGGCCGCGCGGACCCGCGCACGCCGGCCCCCGACCTGGTCGAGCTGGCCGAGAAGGTGCTCGCGGCGGTGCCGGGCGACCTGCTCTACGCCAGGGTCGACCTGATCAGGCTCCCGGACGGCAGCCCCGCCCTGATGGAGCTGGAGCTCACCGAGCCCTACCTCTATCTGAGCCACATGGACGGCGCGGCCGACCGGCTCGCCCAAGCGCTCACCGAGCTGCTCTGAGGGGCGGAAAACCCGTTGCGCGGTGCGGCGGCGGGTTGGTTGACTGCGCACGACGAGCAGGAACACGAGCGACGCGAGGGGGAATGTTGATGCCCGCGGCCACCGAGGTCGCCGTCGCGCGCCCTCGAGCGGACTCATCCCCTGGCCGGAGCGGCCCGCGGGGCTGATCCCGCCTGGCGTGACGGCGGCACAGGTGTCCCGTCCGCAACGCCTCGAAAGTGCTACTCCGTTGCCTCGTAAGAGTTCGTTCCGCTGCGTCAACTGCCGGCTCGACGTCCCCATGGACGCGCCCGGCACCCGTCACCGCAACCACTGCCCGACCTGCCTGTGGTCCCGCCACGTCGACAGGACCCCCGGCGACCGCGCCGCCGACTGCGCGGCGGGGATGGCGCCCATCGCCATCCACGTCCGCCAGGGCGGCGAGTGGCAGATCATCCACCGCTGCACCTTCTGCGGCGAGCTCGACGCCAACCGCATCGCGGGTGACGACAACCCGCTCACGCTGATGCGCCTGGCCGTCGCCCCGCTCGCGCAGCCGCCCTTCCCGCTCGACTGGTTCGCCCGCCTCTGAGCCTCAGGCGGTGATGCCCCCGTCCACCGGGATCACCGCGCCCGTCAGGTAGGCGCCCGCCCGCGAGGACAGGAAGATCGCCGCCCCGGCCATGTCGTCGGGGCGGCCGATCCGGCCCAGCGGCACGCCGGCGGCGACCAGCTCGCGGGTGGCGGGATCGTCGAGGGCGAAGGCCATCATCCTGGAGTCGAACGGGCCTGGGGCGATCGCGTTGACCGTGATGTGCTGGGGGGCGAGCTGCCTGGCCAGGTGCCTGGTCAGCATGTGGACTCCCGCCTTCGCCGCGGAGTAGGCGTAGTTCTCCATCGCCGGAACCCTGATGCCGTCGACGGAGCCGATGTTGATCACCCGGGCCGGGTCGTCGGCGTCCGCCGCCGCGCGCAACTGGGGGAGGAAGCGCTGAGTGAGGAAGAAGGCGCCCTTCACGTTGATGCCCCAGAGCTTGTCGAAGGCGTGCTCGGGATACTCCTCCAGCGGGGCGCCCCAGGTCGCCCCCGCGTTGTTGACCAGCACGTGCAGCGGCCCCTCGACCGCCTCGACCAGCCTGTCGACGCCCTCGGGCGTCGACAGGTCGGCCGGCACGGCCACGCAGCCCAGCTCGTCGGCGGCCTTGGCGACCTCGGCCGTCTTGCGCGCGGAGATGTGGACCGTGGCTCCGGCCGCGACGAACCCCGCCGCGATCATCCGCCCGATGCCCCTGGAGCCGCCCGTGACGACGACCTTCTTGCCTTCCACCGAGAACAGCGTCATGGTGAGGAAGCATGCCATACCGACCGGTCGGTTTCCAGGGTGGTCACAGGCCGGGGATGCGGCCGTTCCTGAACAGGTCGACGAACGTCTGGTGGTCCTGGCGGGCCTGCGCGCCGTAGGCGTGGGCGAAGTCCACCAGCATCCTGACGAACCCGGTCGTGTCACCGTCGATGGCCGACACGATCGCCTCCTCGGTGGAGAAGTCGACCAGGTCGTGCGCGGACTCGTCGTCGGCGACCGAGTGCATCCTGGCCACCGCCCGCCCGAGATCGCGCACGATCGAGCGCAGTTCGCCGGGCTCGTTGACGTCGTCCCAGTCGAGGTCGGCCGAGTACGGCGAGACCTCCGCCACCAGCTGCCCTATCCCGTCGAGCGTGGTGTAGCCGAGCCACGGATCGGCGTAGGCCTGCAGGGCGCGCTGCGACTCGGCGGTCCTGTGCCCCTGGTGCCTGAAGTAGGCGGCGATCTTCTCGTCGTGGATGTGCCTGGCCACGGCGGGCACCTGGGCCTGCTTCATGTAGAGGATGACGTCGTTCTCCAGCGCCTGGGTGCGGCCCTCCAGCAGGAGGTTGTAGGACGGCAGCCCCGCCGAGCCGATGCCGACGCCCTTGCGCAGCGCCACGTCCTTGATGACGTGCTCCACGGGGCCGGTGAGGCCGGGCAGCGTGGTGAGGTAGTCGTCGAAGGCGGCCACCACCGCCGCCCTGGTCCCTTCCGAGACCGGCTCGCGTCCGTCGATGAGCGCGAAGCGCCGGTCGTAGTCGTCGATCACGGTCTCGACGTCGAGCAGGGCCACGCGCGTGTGCAACCGCGCCGACTGCAACACCCGGTGGAGCACGCCCGTGGTGGTGCCCAGCGTCAGCGAGCCGATCGCGTCGTCGCCGCCCTTGGCGATGGCGGTCAGCTCGGTCAGGTAGGCGGTGCCGAAGTCGCTCACCAGGCGGGAGATCGCCTCGTCGGACAGGGCCTTGCCGTACCCGATGAGGGCGACGCTGGCCGCGAAGCGCTTCAGGTCCCAGGTGTAGGGCCCGACGTAGGCCTCGTCGAAGTCGTTGACGTTGAAGACGAGGGCGCCGGAGGCGTTCATGTAGGTGCCGAAGTTCTCGGCGTGCAGGTCGCCGTGGATCCAGACCCGGCGGGTGGGCCCGTCGAGGTAGGAGTCGTCGGCGAAGTCGCCGGTCATGTCGGCGTAGAAGACGGCCGCGCTGCCGCGGTAGAAGGCGAACGCCGACCCCGCCATCTTCCTGAACTTGCGCAGGAACGCGGCGGGGTCACGCTCGATGGAGGGGCCGAACTCGGTGGTCAGCACCTCGAGGAGGTGTGACGCGCGGCTCTGTGTCGCCATAGTTCACCGTAGTCCCGCGCGCCCCTCCAGGCTAGGTCGCGCGCGGCAGCGCCCGCACGCTGACGACGGCGAGCGCGGCGGCCAGCAGCAGCAGCCCCGCGGCCTGACCGGCCCAGGTGGCTACCAGGGGCTGCGTGAAGACGCCCTCGACGTCGTAGCGGACAGGCGCCCGCAGCACGCCCAGCAGCGCCGCGACGACGGCCAGGGCCAGGCTCCAGGCCGGCGGGGCCTTCCGGGCGAGGCAGACCACGCCCGCCACCACGGTCGCGACCGCGCTCAGGCCGTGCGGGTCGATCCACCCGGCCATCCAGTCCAGACCGGCGCCGGTGTAGAAGGCCAGGTCCCGGGTGATACCGAATCCGGCGGCGACGTACAGGACGACCAGCCCCAGCGGCAGGACCGCGAGCAGCGACGAGCGGCGCACCGGCGCGTCCCGGTGCTGGCCGAGCAGGAGCGCCACGGCGGGGACCGCCGTCACCAGCAGGTAGGACAGCTCGTCGACGGCCGGCCGCTCCCAGACGAACAGCTCCTGCGCGAGCGTGACCCCGAGGAACAGCAGGCCGGCGTAGGTGAGGATCCTCGCCGCCCGCACCCGGCCGAGCGCGAGCGTGGCGAAGCCCGCGATCCCGACGAGATCCGCCGCCGCGGACACGAGCTGCCACGCCTGACCGGCCGGATCGGTGATCAGGAACTCGGCGGGGAGGGAGCCGACGACACCGAGGGAGAACAGCGTGCCGACGAGGCCGTACCAGCCCAGCACGGCGTGGAAGCCCAGGCCGAGCAGGGCGACCAGCCGGACCGCGTCGCCCATGGCCCGGTAGCGGGGAGCGGCGCCCAGCCCGCCGGCCCTGGCCCTGACCGCCAGCGCGGCCACGGAGGCGACCTCGCGCCAGCTCGGCCGCGGGTTGTCCTCGTCCGGGACCTGGCCGGCGCTGTCGAGATAGGCGTCGACCATCTCCTCCTCGCGCTCGGCCCGGTAGGAGGCGGGCAGCATCCTGAGCACGAAGCGGTAGCGCTGCTCCAGCAGGGTCATGCGAGACCTCCGGCGGCCGACGGTCGGGGGGTGAAGGCGCGCCTGCGGGCGTCGAGCCGTGCGGTGGCGGCCTGGAGGGTGCCGGACAGCCTGGCGACCTCTGTCTGGAGCGCGCCCTCGCCGGCGTCGGTGAGGCGGTAGTAGCGGCGCAGCCGCCCCGACTGCACCTCCTCGTGGTCGAGCTCGACCAGGTCCTCGGCGGCGAGCCGGTCGAGCACGCCGTACAGCGTGCCGATCTTCAGCTGCACCTTGCCCTCGGACAGGCGCTCCACTTCCTGGACGATGCCGTAGCCGTGGCGCGGCTCGTCGAGAAGTGCCGTCAGAGCCAGGAACATGGGCTCCGTCATATTCATGAACTCAACATAACATGCCTGACAAGATATCAGGCGCGCTGGCTCGAGACCGAGACGACCTCTCCCGTCATGTAGCCGGAGTACTCGCTGGCCAGGAAGACGATCACGTTGGCCACCTCCCACGGCTCCGCCGCCCTGCCGAACGCCTCCCGCTCCACCAGCTCGGCCAGCACCTGCTCGGTGGTGACCTTGGACAGGAACGGGTGCATGGCCAGCGAGGGCGCGACGGCGTTGACCCTGATCCCGTGCTCGGCGGCCTCGACGGCGGCGCACCTGGTCAGCGCCATCACTCCGGCCTTGGCCGCGGCGTAGTGCGACTGCCCGCGCTGAGCCCGCCAGCCCACCACCGAGGCGTTGTTGACCACCACGCCCGCGCCACGCGGGATCATGTGCCGCAGCGCCGCGCGCGTGCAGCGCATCGTGCCGGTCAGCGTCACGTCGAGCACCGCGTGCCACTGCTCGTCGGTCATCTCGGCCAGCTCCGCGGTGCCGCCCAGGCCCGCGTTGTTGACCAGCACGTCGAGCCGCCCGTGCGCGGCCACCGTCGCCTCGACCAGCGCGCGCACCTGGTCCTCCGAGGTGACGTCGCACGGTACGGCCAGCGGCTCGACCCCGGTCAGCGCGGCCAGCGCCTCGGCCGCCTCCCGCAGCCGCCGCTCGTGCCGGTCGGAGACGACCACGGTCGCGCCCTCCTCGGCGCACCGCCGGGCGGTCGCGTAGCCGATGCCGGTGCCCGCGGCGGCGGTGACCAGCGTGACCTTTCCTTCGAGCAGGCCGTGTGACTTCACTTGGGCAGCCCCAGGGTGCGTTCGGCGATGATGGTGCGCTGGATCTCGCTCGATCCCGCGTAGATGGTGTCGGCGCGGCTGAACAGGTAGAGCCGTTGCAGGTCGCCGAGCTCGCCCACCAGCCCCTCCTTGCCCAGCACCGCCTGGGCCAGCTCGCCCAGCCGCTGGTGCCACTGCGACCAGTAGAGCTTGGCGACGGAGGGCTCGGCGCCGGGCCGCAGCGCGTTGAACCGCATGATCCGCAGCTCCAGCCACGACCGTGCCAGCTCGTCCCTGATCAGCGGGTCGTCGAGCGCGCCCGTCCGCCGCGCGGCCGCGACGACCTTGGCCAGCTCGCGCTGGAAACCGATCTGCTGGCCGAGTGTGGAGGCGCCGCGCTCGTGGCCGAGCGTCGCCATCGCCACCTTCCAGCCCTCGCCCGGCGCGCCGAGGATGTTGTCCTTCGCGGTCCTCGCGCCGTCGAAGAACACCTCGTTGAACTCGGCGGTGCCGGTGAGCTGCCGGATCGGGCGCACCTCCACGCCGGCCTGCCGCATCGGCACCAGCAGGTAGGACAGGCCCCGGTGCCGCTGGGAGCCCTCCTCGGTACGGCACAGCACGAAACACCAGTCGGCCACGTGGGCCAGCGACGTCCACACCTTCTGCCCCGTGACGACCCACGCGTCGCCGTCGAGCACGGCCCTGGTCTGGACGTTGGCCAGATCGGAGCCGGCCTCGGGCTCGGAGTAGCCCTGGCACCACAGCTCGTCGCCGCGCCGGATGGGCGGAAGGAAGCGGTCCTTCTGCTCCCGCGTCCCGAAGTCGAGGATCGTGGGACCGATCAGCCCCTCGCCGATGTGGCCGACCCGGGCGGGGGCGTCCGCCTTCGCGTACTCCTCGTGGAAGGCGATCTGGTCTTCGAGGGAGGCGTCGCGGCCTCCGTACTCCTTCGGCCAGGCCAGGCACGTCCAGCCCGCCCTGCCGAGGTGGCGCTCCCACGCGTGCCGTACGTCGTGGCCCTCGTGCTCGCGGCCGGGGCCGCCCAGCCCGCGGGCGTGCGCGAACTCGCCCGACAGCGCCGACTCCAGCCAGTCCCTGATCTCGTGCCTGAGCGTCATGAGGCGAATCGCCCGTAGCCGCCGCGGAAGAAGAGCAGCGGCCCGCCGTCGGCGTGGGCGTCGAGCTGGTGCACCCGCGCCACGACGATCACGTGGTCGCCCGCGGGGTGCTCGGCCTCGATCGAGCACTCGAGCCAGGCCAGCGCGCCCTCGAGTAACGGGTTGCCGCCGGGGGAACGGCTCCAGGTCAGGCCCGCGAACTTGTCGCCGCCCCTGGCCGCGAGTTGCGCGCAGACCTGCTGCTGGTGCTCGGCCAGTACGTTGACGGTCAGCGTTTCGGCCGCCCGGAGCCGGGGCCAGCTGGTGCTGGTGTGCGCGACGCAGAAGGCCACGAGCGGCGGGTCGAGCGAGACGGAGGTGAAGGAGTTGGCCGCCAGGCCGCTCGGCGCGCCGCTGTCGGGGTCCAGGGCGGTGATGGCCACGACGCCCGTGGCGAACCTGCTCAGGACCGACCTGAAGTGCTTGGCGGCGTTGCCGGCGGGGCGGTCGGCCCCGTGGTCGGCGGGGTGCTCGCGGGTGCCGTTGGCGGTGCCGGGCTGGTACGGCGCGACATGCGGCCTGCCGTCACAGCCGTCCGGCGCGATCAGCCGGGCAGCGTGTGTGCTCATGGGCGCCTCCTCGTCCACCACTCTATCTTACCAAGCGCTTGCTTGGACGGTAGGCGTCTCCCCGGAAGGCTGTCAACGCGTTGACAGCCGTTTCCGGCCCGGCATAGCGTCGGTTGTGTGGCCAAGCGCTTGCTTGATTTCAGGGACGCCGCGGCCGTCGCGGGCGTCGGCTACACGCCGTTCTCCAAGGACTCGGGCGTCAGCACGCTGACCCTGGCGTGCAGGGCCGTACTGGCCGCGCTCGAGGACGCGGGCCTCACCGCCGACGACGTGGACGGCCTGGCCACCCACCGGGTGGGCGACTCGGCCGCGCCCTCCGTGGTCGGCCCCGCGCTCGGGATCGCCGCGCCCACCTGGTACCTCGACCACTTCGGCGGCGGCAGCGTCTCGCACGCGGTCGTCGGGCAGGCGGCCCTCGCGGTCGCGGCGGGCCTGGCCGAGACGGTGGTGTGCTACCGCGCGATCAACGCCAGGTCCGAGTTCCGCATGGGGACCGCGCCGAACCCGAGCCCCGAGACCCAGTACCTGGCCCCGTACGGCTACGGCGCCCCGGTCCAGCAGTTCGCCATGTACGCCAGGACCCACATGCTGAAATACGGCACCCTGCCCGAGCACTTCGGGCAGGTGGCGGTCCGGCAGCGCTCCTACGCGGCGGCCAACCCGCGCGCGCTGATGCGCACCCCCATCACCCTCGACGACTACTTGGGCAGCCGCCCGATCGCCGAGCCGCTGCGGCTGCTCGACTGCTGCCTGGAGACCGACGGCGCCTGCGCGGTGGTCGTCACCACCGCCGAACGCGCCCGCGACCTGCGCAGGCCGCCCGTGCTGATCTCGGGCGCCGCCTGGGGCGGCGGCGACTCCTTCCTGGCGCCCGGCGAGCCGACCGTGACCGCCGCCGCCGCCCTCGCCCCCCGCCTGTACGGCATGGCCGGCGTCGGCCCCGCCGACATCGACGTGGCCGAGCTCTACGACTGCTTCACCTACTCGGTGATCGTCCAGCTGGAGGACTACGGCTTCTGCGCCAAGGGAGAGGGCGGGCCCTTCGCGGCCTCGGGCGAGGGGCCGCCGGTCAACACCCACGGCGGTTTCCTGTCCGAGGGGTACGTCCACGGGCTCAACCACGTCGCCGAGGCCGTCTCCCAGCTGCGCGGCGAGGCGGGGGAGCGGCAGGTTCCGGGCGCCGAGGTGGCGCTGTCGACCGCCCAGCCGGGGCACATCCTGGCCGCCACGTCGGCACTGATCCTGCGGAAGGGATGAGCGTGGACAGGGACTCGGCCGAGTGGTGGGACCTGGTGGCCAAGGGCGTTCTGGCGGTGCAGCGCTGCTCCTCGTGCGGCCTGGCCAGGTTCCCGGCCAGGGCGTTCTGCGCGGCGTGCCGTACCGAGGGGTGGTCGTGGACGGCCGTGGCGCCCGAGGGGCTGGTGGAGAGCTGGATCGTGAGCCACTGGCGGGCCGCGGCGCCCTTCACGGTCGTGCGCGTACGGCTGGCCGAGGCGCCGCGGTGCGTGCTGTACGGGACCTGGCGGGGCGAGGGAGAGCCGCGGCGGGGACAGCGGGTGCGGGCGCTGTTCGCGGACGGGCCGCTGATCGAGTGGACCGCCTGAGGGGACGCCGACCGCGTGGGCGGCGTGGGGGGAGGCGGACCCCGCCTGACGACGAGAGCGCGCTCTTACCAAGAGAGCGCGCCCTGGCGGGCGTGGGGGACCCGCCAGGACGCGCCTCCGTACCGTGCGCGTCGACCCAGGACCCCGGCGAGGGATGGGGTCCTACGCCGAGTGCTCGCGCACGGAGCCGGTGGGGGAGTGACCGTCTGTCGTGGGGTGCCGGTAGCGCTCGGCGATGCGGAGTGCCGCGCCTACCGGGTCGTCGATGGGGTGCGTGACGGTCGATCCCTCCTCGTGCCATTCGAACGAGCCGTCCCTGCACCACACGGTCAACTCGGTCAGTACGGACAGCACGGACATGCCATTCCCATTGCTCTGGTAGGTGTGGGTGAACCCCTGGCGGTGCAACGCGTAACGCAGTAAACGTGTTGCCTCGCGGGGGTCGTGCCAGGGCAGGTACGGCGTACCCGCGCGGACCGGCAGCACCGGCCGTCACCCCCTCGCCCGACCTTTCGATGGATTTGTACCAACGAATGGATGATGCGGCTGTCAATGCCGTCCGGTCAAGGGGTTGTAGCTAGATAGAACCAGATCGTCTAAATTGTTGGAACAAAAGGGGTGAAAGTGGCTCGGTCGTCGCTGTATCAGCAGGTGGCTTCGGATCTGCGAAGGGCCATCTACTCCGGCGACCTCGGCCCCGGGGCGCAATTGCCCACAGAAGCCCACCTTCAGGACCAGTACGGCGTAAGCCGCAACACCGTCAGGCTGGCCCTCGGCGAGCTGGTGAACGAGGGCCTCGTCACGCGCGCGCCCCGGCGCGGCACGATCGTCCGCGACCGCCGTCCGCTGCTGATGTATCCGCAGCGGGAGCTCGCCGCGCAGCCGCGCGGCGAGGTGCGCGAGGCCTTCGCCTACGCCGTCTCCCAGGAGGGCCGCGAGCCGAGCCAGACGATCGAGGTGCAGATCGTGAGCCCGGTCGAGGAGATCGCCAGCCGGCTGCAGCTGGGCGATCGCGACCTGGCGGTCGTCAGGCGCCGGCTGCGCTTCGTCGACGGCCAGCCGTACAACACCAACGACTCCTACTTCCCGCGGACGCTGGTGCAGGACTCCGAGATCGCCAGGCCGGGAGACATCGCCCGCGGGGCCAACAGGGTGCTCGAGGAGCTCGGCCACAAGCAGGTGCGGGTGGTCGACGACATCATGGCGCGGATGCCGAACCAGGAGGAGGCCGAGCGCCTCCAGCTGGAGCTGGGGACCCCGGTCGTCGTCTACATCAGGGTCGGCTACGACGGCGCCGACACGCCGGTGCGCGTGGCCGTCTCGGTGCTCCCGGCCGACAAGCACCTGATTCGCTACGAGCTGGGCCTCCGCTAGGACCACGCTCGCTTGGGGGTGATCCCGTCCGTGCGGCGCGGGTCGTCGTTCCGCGCTGGGCACGGTGGAGTTGTGCATACTCCCCCAAATTGCATTTTTCCCTGAAATATCGCCATGAAAGCCGTGCGCCACCGGGCGAACACGCTCCGTGTTCACTCCGTCACCCATCGGAACGAAGGGCAGAAACATGCACTCCAACACCCTGCTTCCCCCGCTGACCCTCCGGCGTGCCGTACCCGACGACCTTCCCGGCGTCCTCTCCCTCCTCGCCGACACCGCCGAGTGGCTCCACGCGCAGGGCGTACGGCAGTGGCCGCGCGGCGGCTTCGGCCCCGAGCGGATCGTGCCGCTGATCGAGGAAGAGGTCCTCTACCTGCTAGAAGGCCACTTCGGGGAGACCGTCGCGACCATCGCCCTCGACGGTCACGCGGACGAGGAGTTCTGGACCCCGGCCGACGATCCCGGCTCGGCCCTCTACGTCCACAAGCTCGCCGTCTCCCGCGCCGCCGCGGGAACGGGTCTCGGCGACGCGCTCCTCGACTGGGCGGGAAGCGCCGTCGCGGCGTCGGGGCGCCACTGGCTGAGGCTCGACTGCGCGAAGGGCAACCCGCGGCTCCAGCAGTACTACCGGCGGCGCGGCTTCCGCCACCTCCGCACGGTGGACCTGCCGCACCGTGCATCGGGCGCGCTGTTCCAGCGTCCCGCCGGCATGCGCACCAGCGTCGCCGACGACCTGTTCCGGACCTTGGATCTTGTCGATGCCTGACATGATTTGTCAGATATGACCGCTGCCCTCCTCTGTGCCAAGAGGAGGGCAGATTAGGCGATAACCTCTCTTTCATGACCGGATCCTTGCTCGAGGTGATCGCGCTCGACGCGCGCGACGCCGTGGCCGCGGAAGAAGGTGGCGCCGACCGTGTCGAGGTCGTCGCCGACATGGCGGCCGACGGTCTCACCCCCGCGACGGAGACGGTCGCGGCGATCGCCAGAGCGTGCTCGCTGCCCCAGATGGTCATGCTGCGCACCGACCCGAACTTCACCTCCGAGTCGCTCGACAAGCTCGTCCCCAAGGTGAAGGAACTGGCCGAAGCGGGCGCGGCCGGGTTCGTCTTCGGCTTCCTGACCGCCAAGGGCGCCGTGGACCTGGAGGCGACCGAGGCGCTCATCCACGCGGTCTCACCGCTGCCGTGGACCTTCCACCGGGCCGTCGACCACGCCGCCGACGTGCAGGCCGCCTGGCGGGCCGTACGGCTGCTGCCGAACCTGGCGACCGTGCTGACCTCGGGCGTGCCCGCCGGCGTCGCCGAGGGGCTGCCCGTGCTCAAGGCGCGCGCGGAGGCCGGCGACGCCGGCCTGATCCTCGCCGGCGGCGGGCTCAAGCTGCCCCACATCCCCACGCTGCTCGACTACGGCGTGCGCGCCTTCCACGTAGGCAGCGCGGTGCGCCCCTCGTGGACCGCCCCCGTCGAGGCCCGCCGCGTCGCCCAGTGGCGCTCCCACATCGACAGGGACCTCTGAACCCACAGGACCCGCTGACTCGACAGGGACCGCTGACGGCGGCGCCGGTCAGCCGAGCGCCGAGTCCGCCCGGTGCAGGGCGGCCACCAGGGTCTTGATCGTGGCCGGCTCGTCCATCACGCCGCCGCCGGCCGCGCTGCGCTCCTCCCAGGCCCGCACCCGGGCGGCGTACGCGTCGTAGTGCGCCAGGTGGAAGGCATGGACGGTGGCGAACCGGGACACCAGGTGCGAGGGGTGCATGTCCCACCCCTGGTAGTAGCCGTGCGCCAGCGAGTGCCTGACCAGGGCCGCGTGCCTGCGCCACAGCGCGTGCACGTCCGCCGTCGCGGCCGAGGCGGGCGAGGCGGCCAGCGAGCCGTCCGACAGCTCGACCCCCGTCCCCGCGAACGCGGTCTGCATGACGTGGCGGGCGTGGTCGCAGGCGGGATGGTCCAGGCGCTGCTCGTGCGGCGGCAGACCGAGCGCGGCGGTGTAGTCGAAGACGCCGAAGTGGGCCGCCGCGAGCCGTCCGCCGAGCGACTCGGCCAGGTCGGAGCGCAGGAACAGCACGGTCTGCGGGGCCTCCACCTGGATCTCGAAGCGCAGGGGGGCGGCGAGCCCGAGCTCGCTCTCCAGGGCGGCCAGCACCTGCGCGAACTGGCGCAAGTACTCCTCCATCAGCACCTTGGGGAAGGTGACCGTGAAGCCGGGCGGCAGCTCGCCGGCCCGGTCGAGCAGCTCGACGAGGAACAGCTCCAGCGTGCGGATCGAGCGGTCGGGGTCGCCGTCGGCGAACGACTTGACCCGCAGCCCCCACCGGCGCGGCAGGCCGCCCTCGGCGTGCAGGCGGGCCAGCGCCGCCGCGGCCGCGACCGCGTCGCCGTCCTCGGCCCCCGGCCGCACGCCGTAGCCGTCCTCGAAGTCGACGCGCAGGTCCTCGACGGGCTCGGCGGCCAGCTTGGCGGCCACCCGCGCGTGCACGTCGGCCGCCAGCGCCGGGGGCAGCCCGAACACCTCGGCCATGGCGGCGGCGTCGGGCAGGTGGTCCTTCATCAGGTCGAGCGCCTGGCCGCCCCACGAGGAGGGCGTCGAGGAGGAGAACAGGTCGGCGGGGACGTAGACCGTGTGCACGGGCTGCCAGCCCGGCTTCGGCGCGGGATAGCGGGCCTGCTGGACCCGGTGGACGTCCGCGAAACCGGCGACGGTGATGCGCATCGTCACACGCTACCGAGCGCCGAGCGTCATGGTCACGGCGGTACGGGGGCCGACCGGCCGCAGGCGGCCAGCATCGCCTCCAGGCCGACCAGCTTGACCCGTTCCCCCCTGCCGAGCGTCCTGGCGAGGGCGACCTCGGCCGCCTCGATGGCCAGCCAGTCCTCGTAGGTGACGGGCCTGACGCCGCGCTCGGCCAGCAGGTCGTCGATGCGGGCGACCGCGCCCGACGGGGCGTCGGCCAGCAGCGTACGGACGGTCTCGGCGGCGTCGGACTTGTTGGTGCCGATGACGCCGGTCGGCCCGCGCTTGAGCCAGCCCGCCACGTACTCGCGCTCGTGCACCCGGCCGGCGACGTTCGGCACGGTCATCGTCTCGGTGGAGAACGGCACGCCCGGCAGCGGCACGCTCTGGTAGCCGACCGAGCGCAGCACCATCCCGACCGGCAGCGTCTCGAACTCGCCCGTGCCCACCACTCTGCCCTCCTCGGACAGGCGCGTGCGCTCCAGGCGCAGGCCCTCCACCCGGCTGGTGCCCAGGATCTCGACGGGACGCAGCCAGAAGCGCACGTCCAGCCTGCGGGGGCGGCCCACCGGCGGGCGCTCCGACCACGACCGCAGCACCTCGATGTTGCCCCTGATCTGGCGAGGGAAGTCGGCGCCCAGCACCACCGCCTCGTCCGGCCGCACGCACACGTCGGCGTTGCCGACCTCGCCCAGCTCCCGCAGCTCCTTCAGGGTGAACTTGGCGTGCTCGGGCCCGCGCCGTCCGATCATGTGGATCGCCTTGACCTGGCTGTCGGCCAGCCGGGCCAGCACCTCGTCGGGCACGTCGGTACTGCTGAGCTCGTCGGCCGTCTTGGCCAGGACACGCACCACGTCCACGGCCACGTTGCCCACGCCGATCACGGCGACCTCGGGGCTGTCGAGCTCGAACATGTCGGGCGAGACGTCGGGGTGGCCGCAGTACCAGTTCACGAAGTCGGTGGCGGCGACGCTGCCGCGCAGGTGCTCGCCCGGGATGCCCATCTTCCTGTCGACCATCGCGCCCGTGCAGTAGACGACGGCGTCGTAGCAGGCCAGCAGGTCCTCGACGGAGACCTCGGCGCCGAGCGTCAGCCCGCCGAGAAACCGGATACGCGGGTCCTCGAGGACCCGCCTGAGGTAGTTGGCGATCGACTTGATCGAGGTGTGGTCGGGCGCGACGCCGTATCTCACCAACCCGAACGGCGTGGGCAGCCGCTCGAGCACGTCGACCTCGACCGGTTCCCTCGACTGCTTCACCAGCGCCTCAGCCGTGTAGATGCCGGCGGGGCCCGATCCGACGACTGCCACGCGCAACGACACGCTGCCTCCTCGGTGGCGACGCTATGTTCGTGATTGTGTACCGACCAGACGCAGGCGGCCAAGCTCGTCCAGGAATCCCGTATCGCCCGTCCTGACGAACCCGTCCTTGGCGAACACCCTCGCGTCCCCGTCTCCGACGTACCCGCTCATGACCGCCTGCGACCGCAGCAGCACCTCGCCCTTCTCCCCGGCGGGAAGCGGGTGGCCCGCGGGGTCGCGGACGGACACGTCCACGCCGGGGCGCGGCCTGCCGACGGTCAGCTCGGCGTCCTGCGGCGGGTCGTCGGGGCGGGTGCCGAGCCCGAGCCCCGCCTCCGTGCACAGGTAGCGGTTGCAGACGGGCACGCCGAAGCGCGTCCGCAACCGCCTGATCAGCTCGGGCTCGGCGGGTCCCCCGCTGGACAGGACCAGGTCGAGCGAGGGCGGCTCGCCCGGCACCTCCAGGATGGCGGCCAGCTGCTCGGGCGTGCCGTGCAGCACCCGCAGCCGCCGCTCGCACATCAGGCGCAGCGCCGCCTCGGGGTCCCAGCGCGGCAGCACGTGCGTCGTCCTGCCGGTCTGCAGGAACGCCGGCAGCCGGGTGGCGAAGGCCATGTGGCCCATCGGGTGCCACAGCAGGCGGGAGTCGCCCTGGCCCCAGCGGGCACCCGCCCCGTGGGCTCTGATCGCCTCCAGTTGCCGCTCCCCGAAGACCGCCGCCTTGGGCGGGCCGGTCCTGCCCGAGGTGTGGGTGATCACGACGGGCCGCCCGGGGTCGGGCGGCAGCGGGGGCGGCGGCGCCTCGTCCCTGGCCAGCCCGCCGAACCCGGTGCCGGCCAGCGTCACGACGTCGAGCCCCGGCAGGGCCGGCAGCAGGCCGGGAACGGTGACGACGATCAGCGGATCGAGCCGGGCGAGCAGGCGCACCCTCAGGGGATGGTGCGGGTCGACGCCCGCGGCGACCGCGCCGATCTTGACGGCGGCCACGTAACAGACGACGTACTCGGGACCGTCGGGCAGCACGAGGGCGACCACGTCGCCGATGCGTGTCCCGCGGTGGGCCAGGCCCGCGGCCACCTGGTCGGAGAGGCGGTCGAGATCGGAGAAGGACAGTCGGGAGATGCCGGAGTCGACCGCCACACGCCCCCCGAACCTGCGCGCGGCCTCCCCGGCCAGCAGGCGCAACATGGCGACTCCTGACGAAAAGGCGCACGAGATTCCTACCCGCCCCGTGCCGCCTCACGCAGGGCGATCTTGTCCAGCTTGCCGGTGGCGTTCACCGGCAGCTCGTCGAGGACGAACACGCGGCGGGGCACCTTGTAGTCGGCCATGTTGGCCTTGGCCCACGCGCGTAACTGCTCCTCGCTCACCTCGGCGCCCGCCCTCGGCACCACGTAGGCCCACCCCGCCTCGCCCGACCTGTCGTCCGGCACGCCGATCACCGCGGCCTGGGCCAGCGACCCCTCGTGCAGCAGCAGCGACTCGACCTCCGCGGGCGAGACGTTGAACCCGTTGACGATGTAGAGCTCCTTCTTCCTGTCCACGATCGTCAGGTTGCCCGCCGCGTCGAGCACCCCGATGTCGCCGGTGTGCAGCCATCCTCCGGCGTCGATCACCTCGGCGGTCTTGTCGGGCTCGCCCCAGTAGCCGCGCATCACGCCGTAGCCCCGCTGCAGGATCTCGCCGCGCTCGCCCTGCGGCACCTCCTTGCCCATGGCGTCCACGATCTTCACCTCGATGCCGGGCACCGGCCGTCCCGCCGAGCCCGCGATCACCTCGACGGGGTCGTCGTGCCTGGTCATCGAGACGACGGTGCCCTCCATGAGGCCGTAGGCGTTGATCATGCGTTCGAGACCGACGCGCTCGACCAGCCGGGTGACGAGCGAGGCGGGCACGGCCGCCGCCCCGCAGATGGCCACCCGCAGCGACTTCACGTCGCACGGCCGCCGGTCGAGCTCCTCCAGGAGGCGGGCGAAGAGCGTCGGCGGCCCCGCCAGGATGGTGATACCGCCACTCTCGACGAGCGTCATCAGGGCGTCGGGGCTGAAGGCCGCGACGGGCATCATCGTCGCCCCGCGCATCACGCACGCCAGCAGCCCCGCGTTGAGACCGAAGCCGTGGGCGAAGGGGGCGATCACCGGGTAGCGGTCGCCTTCGCGCAGCGTGACGATCTCCGACCAGTCCCAGTAGCCGCGCAGGACCTGGGCGTGGTCGAGCATGACGCCCTTGGGGGTTCCCGTCGTGCCCGACGTGGACATGATCTCGCACAGGTCGTCCCCCCGGACGGCCAGCGCCCTGGCCTCCGCCTCCGCCACGCTCGCCAGCGCGCCCCGGACACCCTCGAAGGGCCGTACGTCGGGCAGACGGTCCTCGCCGATCAGCATCGACACCCCGGTCCTGCGGGCCAGCTCGGCCGCCTCCAGCCGTTTCGCGCGGGCCGAGATCGGCACCAGGACTGCCCCGGCGTCCCACACGCCGAAGGCGTGGACCGCCCACGACAGGTCGTTCGGCCCCCAGACGGCCACCCTGTCGCCTGCCCGCACGCCCTGGGCGATGAGCGCGCGGGCCACCGTCCGGGCGCGCTCGCGCAGCGCGGCCATGCCGAACTCGAGGGTGACGGGCGCGTCGGGACGCTCCCTCGCCCGCTCGCGCAGCATCCGGGGGATGGTTTCCCACTGCATGACGTGCTCCTACACGAGTGCTGCTACACGAGTCCTGCTACATGAGTGCTGCTACACGAGGGCGCGGTCCCTGCCGAGGTGGTGGCCGCGGTGGTCGGTGAGGATCCCGGGCGTCGCGGTCTCCACCGCCTCGGGCGAGACCTCGACGGCGATGGAGACGGGGGTGAGCGCCGCCAGGGCCTGCTGGATGCGGGCGCGCCACATCGGGTTGGCGACGAGGCTCTGCCGCGCGAAGGTCACGGTGAGCGTGGCGGAGTCGAGCGTGCCCTGCCTGCTGACGGCCAGCTCCCAGCCCGACACCCCGTCGACCTTCGACAGCGCCTTCTCGACGCGCGGCAGCGAGACCCAGACGCCGCGCACCAGCACGTGGTCGCCGACGGTGTGGGCGAGCCGTCCCTCGACGGTGACGTGCCCGGTGCGGACCGCGGTCTCGCCGTACGGGACGACCAGTTCGGCACGGCCGTCGGTCACCGTGGCGTCCTTGTCCAGCGCGCCGAACGCCAGCACGCCGTCGGCGAGCGGGACCAGCGGCTCGGCCTCGCCGGCCCGCCAGGCCAGCGCGCCGCCGGAGAAGGGGCTGGAGTAGACCTCGCTCACCTCGGCGGCGAACTCGGCGGCCAGGTGGCCGAGCGTCCGGCGGCCGGCGATCTCGCCGGTCAGGACGATGGTCCGCAGGCCCAGGTCGAGCGGGTCCAGCAGGAACTCCAGGTGCAGCCTGGCCAGGAAGTCCATCGCGCCCGTGGGGGTGGCCACCAGCGCCGTGGCCCCGAGCGCCTGCAGCGCGTGGTGCAGCCGCATCCTGCCGCGCGGCCCCACCGAGGCGGCGGCCTCGGCCACGCCGGCGGCGGCCGCGGCCCACAGCCCGCCCGCGGGCTCGGCCAGCGCCACCACCACCCTGTCGCGCTCTCCCACGCCCGCCGCCCTGAGCGCCTGCGCGGTCAGCTCGGGCCGCAGCGGGAAGGCGAAGGAGGCGTCGGGCGCGAGGTGGAGCAGCCCTGTGGCGCTCCGCGGCGCCAGGTCGTCGCGGGTCAGCCACCGGGTCACTGCATCACCTCGGTCATGAAGACGTTCATCGAGTCGCAGACCAGCTCGTGGGCCAGCCCGCCCACCTGGCACTGCAGGATCAGGTCGGTCGCGCCCGCCTCGGCGATGCGGGCCACGGCCTTGCGTGAGCCCTCCACGTCGTCGACCACGACCATCAGGTGCTCGCGCAGCGTCGCCATGGCCTCCTCGGGTGGCATCCCGGCCGCCAGCTGGCCGAGCACGCGGTGGGTGGCGTGCCGGGCGTCGTAGTAGTCGGGCGGGGTGACCAGGTTGACCTGCCGGCGGATGTACCACAGGACCGCGTCGGCGGCCTCCTCGCGCGCGGTGCCGACGTACCACGGGATCATCAGCGCCACGCGCCGCGTGGCGGGGTCGAAGCCGTTGTCGGCCAGGCACTCCTTGTAGCGGGCGATGTCGGCGGCCACGTCGTCGACGCCCTTGAGCATGGTCATGCCGAGCAGGTTGTAGCCGTGCCTGGCCGCGGCCAGATAGCCGTCGAGCGAGGTGGACGCCACCCACACCGGCGGGTGCGGCACCTGGGCGGGGCGCGGGTAGACCGCTACGTCGGGGATCTCGAAGTACTCGTTCGACCTGCTGATCGGCTCGCCGTCGGCCCGCCAGATGTCCAGCGTCGCGGCCAGGCTGTCCTCCCAGATCTGGCGCGACTTCTCGAACGGTCGCTGGAAGGCCTGGTACTCCAGCGGCGAGGCCCCGCGTCCGGTGCCGAACTCCACCCTGCCGCCGCTCAGCACGTCGAGGGTGGCCACGCGCTCGGCCGTCCTGATCGGCGACTGGAACGGCAGCAGCACCACGCCGAGTCCCAGATGGATGCGGGTGGTGCGCTGGGAGATCGCCGCCAGGACCAGGTCGGGCGCCGAGGAGTGGGAGAAGCCGCGGGTGAAGTGGTGCTCGACGAACCACGCGGTGTCGAAGCCCAGGCGGTCACCCAGGACGACCTGCTCGATCACGTTCTCGAACGCCTGCTGTTCGACCTCGCGGGTCCGCCCGCGGACCTCCAGCTCGTATCCCAGGCTGATCCGCATCCACGCCTCCCGATTGATAACCAAGCGCTCGCTTGGTTGAGCGTAGCAGCCGACCCGGACTTGCGGGAAGGGCGCGGGGAGATCAGAGTGAGTGTCCGTGAGCGCGGAGAAGCGGCGAAAGCAGGGGCTGAGGCGGTCGAAGGACGGCACGCACCCGGAGATGAGAACGCGTCGCGCCCGAGAGGCTTCCGACGAGCCGGCCTTCGTCGAGGCCCGCAGGTTCGAGGCGTTCGGCAGGGTGATGGCGGCGCTGGCGAGCGAGGCGGAGTTCATCGAGTCGTGCCGCGACCTCACCTGGTGGCGCGGCGCCGACCACAGCTGGCACATCTCCTGGCGCGACGGCCCCTACGCCGGCGAGGTCGCCGCGCTCCTGGCCGAGCATGTGGGTGAGGACGTGGGCGAGGACGTGGCCGAGCATCTGGGTGCCTACGGCCGCGCCGGAGACCTGGTCGGCCCGGCCGGTACCGGCGCCCGCTCCTCGGCCGTGCTCGAGGTGATGGGGGTGCGCTTCGAGCTGCGCGCCGTCGATCCGCTCGGCAGGTCGAGGGCCGGTGCGCGGCCGCAGTTCTGGCGGCTGACCGAGGCGCTCGACACCACCCGCAGCGGCAACGCCAGGCGGCCGTGGGAGGAGCTGCTCGGCGGCTAGATGACTGATTCCAAGCCGTACGGCTGAGCGTCAATGGTCGTAGGCGGTGAGGGATCGGGCGGTGGGCCGGCCGGTCTTGTCGGTGTGCCAGATCGCGGTCGTCAGAGCCAGGATCCGGATGATCACTCGGATGGTGACGCCGGCTGGGGTGCGTGCGCCGTGGCGTTCCAGGTTGAGTTGGCCCTTGAAGGTCTGGTTGATCGATTCGATGGTCTGGCGTAATGGCTTGAACAGGTGCGCTCCGGCTCGCGGGGCCTCGCCCTTGCGGGCCTTGCGGAGCAGGCTTATGCCCGCACCGGCCAGGGTGTGTTCGAAGTCGCGGCCGTAGTACTGCATGTCCGCGATCAGGTGTTGGCCGTGGTGGCGGGCCGGCAGGTCGGGGTCGGCGTGGAGCATGCCGAGCAGGGTGGTGCGTTCGTCGGCCTTGGCGCCGGTCAGGGCGAAAGCGACCGGCAACCCGCCCAGCGTGCACAGCAGGTGCAGGCGCAGGCCCCAAAACCAGCGGGAGTGGGAGGGGCAGTAGCCGTACTCGGCCCAGCCGGCCAGGTCGCTGCGCTGGGCGGTCTGGCGTGAGCGGCCGCACTCGACGGGGGTGGAGTCGGCCACCCAGACGTCATCGCTCCACAGCGAGGTGTCCCGGCCGAGGATGCGGATCATGTGCAGGACCAGGCCGGTGGCGGCGCGCAGCCGTTTGTTGTAGCCGCTTTGGCCGGGTAGGTAGGGGAACATCCCGGTCAGGTGAGCGCGGGCGTAGCGCAGCCAGCGCCGCTCGGAGGTGAAGCCGAGCAGCGCCGACATCACCGCCAGTGTCACCAGTTCGGCGTCGCTCAGGATGGGCTGGATACCGATCTGGGGGCGTTCGGGGGCGAGGTCCGGGAAAGCGATCAGTTGATCGTCGATCTTAACGTACAGTGCGGTGGCGAGGGTGTTCAGTTCTGTCGTCACACACGGATCTTGGACACCCTCGCTGCATGTTCGCAGCCAGACTCGGAATCCTCAGCCCTTGGAATCAATCATCTAGCCGATCTCCAGGCGCGCCCGGTGCGCGCGGGGCGGGCCGAACAGCTGGGCGTCGGAGGTGGCGCGCTTGAAGTAGCGGTGGGCCGCGTGCTCCCACGTGATGCCGATCCCGCCGTGGATCTGGATGCTGTCGCCGGCCGCCTTCAGGTAGGCCTCTGAACAGTAGGAGCCCGCGATCGCCGCGTTCTCCCTCGTCGGCTCCCGCGCCGCCGCCCACGCCGCCGACCGCGCCGACTCCACCACCAGCAGCAGGTCGGCCAGCCGGTGCTTGATCGCCTGGAAGGAGCCGATGGGGCGGCCGAACTGGTGGCGCAGCTTGGCGTAGGCGGTGGCCTCCTCCAGGCACCTGCTCGCTCCGCCCACCTGCTCGGCGGCCAGCGCGACCACCCCCAGGTCGCGGACCCGCTCCCAGCTCGCGCCGTCGCCTGCCCGCCGTACGGGGACGTGGTCGAAGGACAGTGCGGTGAGCGGGCGGCTCTCGTCCATCGTCGCGTACGGCACGCGCTCCGACGGCTCGGCCTCGACCAGCCGCCCTCCCGCGTAGACGAGCACGGTCTCGGCGTCGAGCACGTAGGGCGCCCGGCCGGTGAGCCGCTCGCCCTCAAGGACGCAGGAGTGCTCGCCGGGCAGCACGACGGTGGCCGTGCGCGTCCCCTCCGCGATCGCCCCGAGCAGCGCCGGATCGTCGGTTGCGGCGGCGGCCATGACGGCCGTCTGGAGGAAGGGGTGCGGCGACAGCGCTCTGCCGATCTCCTCGGCCACGACGGCCAACTCGCGGATGCCGCATCCCGCTCCGCCGTACGCCTCGGGGACGGCGAGCCCCGCTGTCCCGAGTTCGCCCGCGAAACGCGCCCACGGCGCGTGCGGATGGGCGGCGAGAAAGGACCGGACGGTCGCCCGCAGCTCGGAAAGGCTCACGAAAGCCGATGCTAACCAAGCAATTGCTTGCTATGCCAGTGACCTCTGGTTGACCGAAATTTACTTTGGCTGTAAGTCCGCATAGTCTGATTAGTGCACTATGGAGAAGTTTGTTCTTGATTACGCTGATTTCGCCGAATATGACCGGCGACAGCGCGCCATTCAGCGCCACGTGCTGGCCGCCTTCCTCGGGGGAGTGGTGGTCGGCTTCATCGGCGCGCTCGTCGCGCCCATCGACCCAGGGATCTACGACCCCTACGTCTACTTCGCGCTGCCCATCCTGGTGGGCGCGACCGCGAGCGGGTTCGGGTGGGCTCTGCTGGCCACCTTCCTCGCCGTCGTCACCACCCTGGTGGCGGCCATGGGAGGCAGCGCGCTGCGCGGCGACCTGGGCTTCGACGCCATCGGCGACACCGCCGTGGGGCTCAACATCCTGGTCGCCCACCTGGTGGTGCTCGGCCTGCTCGCCTACGTCACCCGCAGGCGCGACCTGTGGGGCGACCTGGCCACCGGCATCATCTCGGGACTGATGCTCGGCGACATCATCGACCGCGCCACCCCCGGCGGGCTCGACTGGCACGCCGGCTTCTGGCCCGCTCCCGCCCTCGGCCTCGCCGGCCTCGCCCTCCTCAGCCTCATCGCGCTCCGGCGCACCACTGCCGGCAGGCTGCGCGCCGCCGTGGTCGCCTGCGTGGTCACGGGAGCCTTGGCGGGCGCGCTCCTGGCCCTGTAGCGGGGGAAAGTCGGTAGCCTGTAGGTCTTCACCTCCAGTCCCTAACGAGGAGTAGCCGTGTTGCTGCGCATGTCGTCGTTGTTGCTTCGCACCCTGCGGGACGACCCGGCAGACGCGGAGGTCCCGAGCCACAAGCTCCTCGTCCGTGCCGGCTACGTCCGCCGCGTGGCGCCCGGGATCTACTCCTGGCTCCCGCTGGGCAAGATCGTCCTGGAGAACGTCACCCGCGTCGTCCGCGAGGAGATGAACCGCATGGGCGGCCAGGAGGTGCTCTTCCCCGCCCTGCTGCCCCGCGAGTTCTACGAGTCGACGGGCCGCTGGACCGAGTACGGCGACACGCTCTTCCGCCTCAAGGACCGCAAGGGCGGCGACTACCTGCTCGGGCCCACCCACGAGGAGCTGTTCACCGACATGGTGAAGGGCGAGTACTCCTCCTACAAGGACTACCCCGTCACGCTCTACCAGATCCAGACGAAGTACCGCGACGAGGCCAGGCCCAGGGCGGGCATCCTGCGCGGCCGCGAGTTCCTCATGAAGGACTCCTACTCCTTCGACCTCGACGACGACGGCCTCAAGCGCTCCTACGAGCAGCACCGCGAGACCTACATCCGCACCTTCGACCGCCTCGGCATCGACTACAAGATCTGCTTCGCCACCTCGGGTGCGATGGGCGGCTCGGCGTCGGAGGAGTTCCTGGCGCCCACGCCCACCGGCGAGGACACCTTCGTCAACTGCCACCACTGCGGCTACGCGGCCAACGCCGAGGCCGTCGTCACGCCCGCGCCCGCCGTCAGGCCGCTCGAGGGACAGCCCGCGCTGCAGGTGCTCGACACCCCCGACACCCCGACCATCGAGACGCTGGTGTCGTTCGTCAACGCCGAGCACGGCCTCGGCATCACCGCGGCCGACACCCTCAAGAACGTCGTCGTCAAGGTCACCACCCCCGGCTCCGACAAGGCCGAGACGCTGATCATCGGCGTGCCCGGCGACCGCGAGGTCGACTTCAAGCGCCTGGAGGCCGCCCTGGCCCCCGGCGAGCCCGCCATCTTCGAGGCCGACGACTTCGCCAGGCACCCCGGCCTGGTGCGCGGCTACATCGGCCCGCAGGTGCTCAAGGACCTCGGCATCCGCTACCTCGTCGACCCGCGCGTGGTCACCGGCACCTCCTGGGTGACCGGCGCCAACGAGCAGGGCAGGCACGCCGCCAACGTCGTGGCCGGCCGTGACTTCTTCCCCGACGGCACCATCGAGGCCGCCGAGGTCCGCGCGGGCGACGCCTGCCCCCGCTGCGGCAACGAGCTGTCCATCGACCGCGGCATCGAGATCGGCCACATCTTCCAGCTGGGCCGCAAGTACGCCGACGCCGCCGGGCTCGACGCCCTCGGCCCCGACGGCAAGCCGATCAGGATCACGATGGGCTCCTACGGCATCGGCGTCTCGCGCGCCGTGGCCGTGATCGCCGAGCAGAAGTACGACGAGCTCGGCCTGGTCTGGCCGCGCGAGGTGGCCCCCGCCGACGTCCACATCGTCGGCACGGGCAAGGAGAACCAGGTCGAGGTGGCCGTCCAGCTCGCCGAGGAGCTCGAGTCGCGGGGGCTGCGCGTCCTGGTCGACGACCGGCCCTCGGTCTCGCCCGGCGTCAAGTTCAAGGACGCCGAACTGCTCGGCCTGCCCACCATCCTGGTCATCGGCCGCGGCCTGTCCCAGGGCGTCGTCGAGCTGCGCGACCGCGCGTCGGGGACCAAGGAGGAGATCCCGCTGGCCGAGGCCGCCGAGCGCGTGCTCGCCGCCTGCCGCGGCTGAGCCGCCCCTGACGGTACGGCGGGCGGCCGCCCGCCGTACCACCGGTGGCCGCCTGTCCGGCTCGCCCGCCCTGGCGCGAGTTCGGCGTCCGCCGTTACATCACCGCCTCACGGGCAGCTGTGTCCCCGTGAAGCATCGACACATCGACGTGGACGGGGTGCGGACCTTCTACCGCGAGGACGGCCCCGAGGACGCCCCTGTCGTGCTCCTCCCGCACGGCTACCCGTCGTCCTCGTTCCAGTACCGGCACTTCATGCCCGCGCTGGCCGACCGGTGGCGGCTGGTCGCGCCCGACTATCCCGGCTTCGGCTACAGCGCCACGCCCGCGGACTTCCCGTACACCTTCGACGGCTACACGACGTTCCTCGACCGGTTCGCCACCCTCCTGGACCTCCGGCGCTACGCCCTCTACCTGCACGACTACGGCTCGCAGATCGGCCTGCGGCTGGCCATGACGGCGCCCGGGCGCGTCACCGGTCTGATCATCCAGAACGGCGACATCTACGAGGACGAGTTCGGCCCCAAGTACAAGCCGCTCCAGGACCACTGGGCCAACCCCACCCCAGCCGGCCGCGCCCGCCTCAGCCAGGCGGTCAGCCAGGAGGGGTTCATGGACGAGTTCGTCGGCGAGGTGGCCGACCACCTGGTCGAGCGGATCAGCCCCGACCTGTGGCGGCTGTCGTGGCCGCTGATGGACACGCCCACACGGCGCGAGATCGCCGTGGGGCTCATGGAGGGGCTGAAGGAGAACCTCGAATGGTTCCCCCGCTACCAGGCCTATCTCGGGGAGCACCGGCCCCCGACGCTGATCGTCTGGGGGCCGCAGGACGGCTACATGCCCGAGGGCGCGGCCCGCGCCTACCTGCGCGACCTGCCCGACGCCGAGCTGCACCTGCTGGAAGGCGGGCACTGGGCGCTGGAGACGAACCTGACGGAGATCGTCGCCCTCTCCCGCGACTTCCTGGCCCGCCTGCCGCGCTAGTAGCGGTAGTGGCGGTGCCGGCGACCGCCGAGGGACTTGCTGAGGTGGAAGCCGCCCGGCAGCCGGAGCGTGAGGTGGCGGCGGCCGTCAGGAGTGGTGCTCACGTGGAACCTGTGGTTGCCGAAGCTGTGCCCGACCCCGTGCCGAGACAGGTGGATCCTGAACGGTCCCACCTTGATCGACTTGCGGTAGTGCCAGCCCATCGATCCTCCTAGGGGAAAAGTCCGTGGTGCCGGGAAAACGACCGGCACCACGGCAGAGTTCCCAGGTCAGCGGTGACCACTGCGCCCCAGGGTCTTGCGCCAGTGGAAGCCGCCCGGCAGGTTCACCGACAGGGTCCGCCGCCCGTCGGCGGTCCTCGTCACGCGGAAGGCCCTGGTGCCCCAGCTGTGGCCGACCCCGCCACGGGACAGGTTGAGTCGGAACGGGCCTATGTTGATGGACTTCTTGAAGCTCCAGCCCATGAATGCCTCCATCGGGGGGAATATGACCCGCCTCGGCTACCCATGACGATCGTTTCCAACCTGTCCCGAGGGTGAGAGGGCCACCCGCCCGCCCGGGGCGAGCGGGGTGTCAGCGGCTCGGCGCCGGCGCCGGGGTCGCCTGCGGCGCACCGGCGCGCGGGGGCATGCCGGGGAAGGCCGTGCTGACCGCGGGGCGGAAGCCGTACGACCTGACGGCCGACTCCTGCATGGCCAGCGCCGCCAGGCGGCGCGTCGCCGGCTCGCTCGCGGCGGCCAGCTCCAGGTAGGCCGCCGTGATCCCCGCCTCCACCTGGACGGCCAGCCGGACGGCCGCCGCCGCGGAGCCGGGCACGGAGGGCAGCGTGTAGGCCGCCTCCGGCTCGGCGGGCTTGCCACCCGCGGCCGAGACGAGCGCGCGCAACTGGTCGCGCCTGGCCCGGTGGGCGTCGAAGGCGGCCGTCACCTTGTCACGCAGGTCGCCCGTCGTGCGCGCGCCCATCAGGCCATAGGCGTAGACGGCCGCGTGCTCGGCGGCCAGCGCCTTGTTCACGGCCTGCACGTCTGTCACCGCGGACTCCCTCCGGCCTCGCCTGCCGTCTCCATGAGCCCCACCTGAAGAGCCTCCGTGCGCCTCGCCTGCGGAGCCCTCGTGTGCCTAGCCGGAAAAGGCCCCGTGCGCCCCGCCTGCGGAGCCCGCATGCGCCCCGCCGCGCCGGGGACGGGGCCTCCGGGGGATCCGGCGGCGCTCACAGCGACCTCGGCAGCGCCTGCGCGTGCAGCGCCTCGCAGGCGCCGATGCTGGCGATCAGCTGGGCCAGGGCGGGGGAGGCGGTGCCGAGCTGGCGGGCGCGCGTGGCGGCCGCCTTCCGCTCGGCCTCGCGCAGCCTGCTCAGCGACGCCCTGGCCGGTTTCTTCGACGGCGACGGCGGCGCCGAAGGGGTGGCCGAGGCGGTGGGCGCCGGCTCGGCGGGCAGTCGCCTGCGCAGCTCGGCCAGGTGCTCCTCGTGCCGGGCCAGGAACGGCGCCAGCTTCGTCTCGCCGGCCTTCACCAGGACGGTGTAGAGATCGATCGTGCGCTCCTTGCCGGCGATCAGCTCGCGCAGCAGGAGATGCTCAGGGTCGGGCGCCTTCGGGGCGGCCGGCTCGGGGGTGCCGGCCGTACAGCCGGAGAGCGCCGCCATCGCCGCGCTCCCGGCGAGCACGGCGCGCCGGGACAGGGGAGGTGAGGACGACCTCCGGTCGGATGAGGAAGGCACAGTGCATCGTAAGGGGTGGGGCGGGCCGTTGGCGCGTTCCGCCTGTCGTGCCGTGATGCGATGCCGAGGTGTGATGCCGAGGTGCGGTAGGGTCTCGCTCTCGTGAGCCCGCGCCGCTCGAGCGTGTCGAGTGGCGCTCTTTCCGTGCCCTGGTGCGGATAGGGTATGAGCAGTCGTCGACTGAGCGGCCGCCACCACGGGCGGTCATGGATCGCAACACAATAGGGAGGTCGATATGGGCAGCGCATCATCCCGCGACCACCTGATGAAGCTCCTGGAGCCCGTCGTCGCCACCGCAGGTCTCGACCTGGAGGACGTGACGGTCACCCGCGCGGGCAGGCGAAGCGTGCTGCGCGTGGTCGTCGACAAGGACGGCGGGGTGACGCTCGACGACATCGCCGAGGTCAGCCAGGCCGTGTCCGACACGCTCGACGGCGACGACACGATGGGCCAGGCGCCCTACACGCTCGAGGTCTCCTCGCCGGGCGTCGACCGCCCGCTCACCGAGCCGCGCCACTGGCGCCGCGCGGCCAAACGCCTGGTCAAGGCGGAGCTGCGTGACGGCGGCCTGGTCGAGGGCCGCGTCCTCGGCGCCGACGACGACGGTGTGGAGATCGACGTCGCGGGCGCGCTGCGCAGGATCGACTATCAGGACCTGGCCCGAGGACGGGTGCAGGTGGAATTCCGCCGGTTCGAGGACGAGGAAGACGACCTCGACGACGACGGCGACGAGGGCTAAGGGGGAGCCTCGTGGACATCGACATGAGCGTCCTGCGCAGCCTTGAGCGGGAGAAGGACATCTCCTTCGACCTGGTCGTGAAGGCGATCGAGGACGCGCTGCTGATCGCCTACTTCCGCACGGAGGGCGCCGCGGCGAAGGCCAGGGCCGAGCTCGACCGTGCCACCGGGCACGTCACGATCTACGCCGCCGAGCTCGACGACGACGGCGACATCGTCAGGGAGTACGACGACACCCCCGGCAACTTCAGCCGCATCGCGGCCACCACCGCCAAGCAGGTCATCCTGCAGCAGCTGCGCGACGCCGAAGACGAGATCAACTTCGGCGAGTTCGCCAGCCGCGAGGGCGAGCTGGTCTCCGGCGTGATCCAGCAGGGCCAGGACCCGCGCGTGGTGCTCGTCGACCTCGGCAAGATCGAGGCCGTGCTGCCCCACAACGAGCAGGTGCCAGGGGAGGACTACGTCCACGGCGAGCGCATCCGGGCCTACGTGGTGCAGGTGAAGAAGGGTCACAAGGGCCCCTCGGTGACGCTGTCGCGCACCCACCCCGGCCTGGTGAAGAAGCTCTTCGCGCTGGAGGTGCCCGAGATCGCCGACGGCACCGTCGAGATCGCGGCGGTCGCCCGCGAGGCGGGACACCGCACCAAGATCGCGGTGCGTTCCCGCAAGTCGGGCGTCAACGCCAAGGGCGCGTGCATCGGTCCGATGGGCTCACGCGTGCGCAACGTGATGACCGAGCTGCACGGCGAGAAGATCGACATCATCGACTGGTCGGAGGACCCCGCGGACTTCGTCGGGAATGCCCTGTCGCCGGCGCGCGTTTCTCATGTCGAGGTTCTCGACCTGGACGGCAGGGTGGCGCGGGTCACCGTGCCCGACTACCAGCTCTCCCTGGCCATCGGCAAGGAAGGGCAGAACGCCCGGCTCGCCGCACGGCTGACGGGATGGCGGATCGACATCCGTCCGGACACCCAGGCGGATGATCCCGCCGGTTCCGTAGATGCGTCCAAGCGGTAAGCTGGAATATGGTGGCCAGGCGGCCCCGCTGAGAACGTGCGTGGGCTGCAGGGTTCGCACGGCTAAGTCCGAGCTGCTCCGTCTGGTGCTGGTCAAGGGCCATGTGGTCCCTGACCTGCGCGGACAGCTCCCTGGCCGGGGTGCATCGCTGCATCCTGACCTGAGCTGTCTGGAGCTCGCCGAGCGTCGCCGAGCGTTTCCGCGCGCTTTTCGCGTGCCGGGGCCGCTTGACGTCTCGCGACTGCGAGCGCACCTGGAGGGAGAACCACATGTCATGTAGGACGCCGAGTTGATGGGCGGAGTCAGATTGCTATGAGCGCCTGATGAGCACGCGGCGATGAAGACGTCAAGGTAACGACGGTCCGGACGGCACTGCCAGCCTCCCGGGCCGAGTAAGGGAGTGCAGTGGCGAAGGTCCGGGTA
Source organism: Nonomuraea sp. NPDC003727 (assembly GCF_053586935.1). Taxonomy (NCBI): domain Bacteria; kingdom Bacillati; phylum Actinomycetota; class Actinomycetes; order Streptosporangiales; family Streptosporangiaceae; genus Nonomuraea; species Nonomuraea sp. NPDC003727. Next base: position 469,701 of record NZ_JBSFNE010000002.1, on the reverse strand, counting down.
TACGAGCTCGCTAAGGAGTTCGGCGTCGAGAGCAAGGTCGTGATGGCCAAGCTCCAGGAGATGGGAGAGTTCGTCCGTTCGGCGTCCTCGACCATAGAAGCGCCGGTAGTCCGCAGGCTCACCGAAGCTTTGGGCGTATCCAAGCCCACGAAGGGCGGCGGTTCGCCGTCCAAGCCGCAGCCGCCGAGGGCTGCCCCCCGGCCGGGCGACGCCCAGGCCGGCAGTGGCGCCCCTGAGGCGCCTGTCTCGTCGAGCCCGCGTCCGGGCCCGATTCCGAAGCCGGGGCCGCGCCCCGGTCCCGCCGGCGGCACCCCGCGTCCGCCGGTTCCGATGCCTCACCAGACGCAGCCGGAGGCCGCGCGCACCGAGCAGCCGCGCGAGGCCCCGCAGGCGCCTCGCTTCGAGGGTCCGCGCCCCACGCCCGGTCCTCGTCCCGGCCCCGCCGCGCGTCCCGGTCCGCGTCCCGGCCAGCAGGGCGGCCGTCCCGCCGGTCCTGGTGGCCAGCAGCAGGGCGCGCCGCGTCCGGGCGGTCAGTCCGGTCCCGGCGGCCAGCGTGACGGTGGCCCGCGTCCCGGTCCCAAGCCCGGTCCGCGTCCCGGCCCCCGTCCCGGCAACAACCCGTTCTCGTCCAACGCGACCGGCATGGGCCAGCGCCCGCCGCGTCCGGGTGGCCCGCGTGACGGCGGTCCCCGCGAGGGCGGCCCGCGTCCCGGTGGCCCGCGTGACGGCGGTCCGCGCGACGGCGCGATGCCGCGTCCGCCCGCCGGTCGTGGCCAGGGCGCTCCCGGCGCCGGCGGACCGCGTCCCGGTCCTGGTGCCGGTGGTCCGCGTCCCGGTCCCGGTGCGGGTGGTCCCCGTCCCGGTGGTCCGCGTCCCAACCCGATGATGATGCCGCAGGGCCGTCCTGCCGCTCCCGGTGGCGGCGCGGGCCGTCCCGGCGGCGGTGGCGGGCGTCCCGGTGGTGGCGGCGGCTTCGCCGGCCGTCCCGGTGGCGGCGGTGGTCGTCCCGGCGGCGGTGGCGGCGGCGGTTTCGCCGGTCGTCCCGGTGGTGGCGGCGGCGCAGGCCCGCGCACCGGCACCGGTGGTGGCGGTGGCGGCGGTGGTTTCGCCGGCCGTCCCGGTGGTGGCGGTCGCGGTCGCGGCGGCGGTACCGCAGGCGCGTTCGGCCGTCCCGGCGGCCGTCCGGCGCGTGGTCGCAAGTCCAAGCGCCAGAGGCGCCAGGAGTTCGACAACATGTCGGCGCCGTCGATCGGCGGCGTGCAGGTTCCGCGCGGCAACGGCGCGACGATCAGGCTTCCGCGTGGTGCGTCGCTGTCCGACTTCGCCGACCGCATCGGCGCCAACCCCGCGTCGCTGGTGCAGATCATGCTGCACCTCGGCGAGATGGTGACCGCCACGCAGTCGGTCAACGAGGAGACCCTGCAGCTGCTGGGCGCCGAGCTCGACTACAACATCCAGGTCGTCAGCCCGGAGGAGGAGGACCGCGAGCTTCTCGAGGCCTTCGACATCGAGTTCGGCGAGGACGAGGGCGACGAGGGCGACCTCGCGGCGCGTCCGCCGGTGGTGACCGTCATGGGTCACGTCGACCACGGTAAGACCAAGCTGCTCGACGCCATCCGCAACACCAACGTGGTGGCGCGCGAGGCCGGTGGCATCACCCAGCACATCGGTGCCTACCAGGTCGCCACCGAGCACGAGGGCGAAGACCGGCGCATCACCTTCATCGACACCCCCGGTCACGAGGCGTTCACCGCCATGCGTGCCCGTGGTGCCAAGGCCACCGACATCGCTGTCCTGGTGGTCGCGGCCGACGACGGTGTGAAGCCGCAGACCATCGAGGCGCTCAACCACGCCCAGGCGGCCGACGTGCCCGTCGTGGTCGCGGTCAACAAGGTCGACAAGGAGGGCGCCGACCCCAACAAGGTCAGGGCCCAGCTCACCGAGTACGGCCTGGTGGCCGAGGAGTACGGCGGCTCGACCCTGTTCGTCGACATCTCCGCCAAGAACGGGACCGGCATCGAGAACCTGCTCGAGGCCATCCTGCTCACCGCGGACGCCGAGCTCGACCTGCGGGCCAACCCGTCGATGGACGCCCAGGGCATCACCATCGAGGCGCGCCTGGACAAGGGCCGCGGCCCCGTCGCGACCGTCCTGGTCCAGCGCGGCACGCTGCGCGTCGGCGACTCGATCGTCTGTGGCGAGGCCTTCGGCCGCGTCCGGGCGATGCTCGACGACAACGGCGACCCGGTGGACGAGGCCACGCCGTCCTTCCCCGTCCTGGTGATGGGTCTGACGGCCGTGCCGAGCGCCGGAGACAACTTCATCGTCGTCTCCGACGACCGGATGGCCAGGCAGATCGCCCAGCAGCGCGCGGCGCGCAAGCGCAGCGCCGACATGGCGAAGTCGAGCCGTCGCCGCACCCTCGAGGAGCTGTTCAGCGACCTCGAGAAGGGCCGCGTCGACGAGCTCAAGCTCATCATCAAGGGTGACGTGTCCGGTTCGGTCGAGGCCCTGGAAGACGCCCTGCTCAAGATCGACGTCGGCGACGAGGTCAGGCTCCGTGTCCTGCACCGCGCCGTCGGTGCGATCACCGAGTACGACGTCAACCTGGCCGTCGCCGACGACAACGCGGTCATCATCGGCTTCAACGTCAGGCCCGAGCCCCGGGCCCGCGACCTGGCCGAGCGCGAGGGCGTCGACATCCGCTACTACTCGGTCATCTACCAGGCGATCGAGGAGATCGAAGCGGCGCTCAAGGGCATGCTCAAGCCCGAGTTCGAAGAGGTCCAGATGGGCACCGCCGAAGTCCGCGAGGTCTTCAAGGTGCCGAAGATCGGCAACGTCGCCGGTTCGCTGGTCCGCACGGGCACGATCGTGCGCAACAGCAAGGCCCGGCTCATCCGGGACGGTGTCGTCATCGCCGACAACCTCACCGTGTCGTCGCTGCGTCGCTTCAAGGACGACGCGACCGAGGTCCGCGAGGGCTTCGAGTGCGGTATCGGTGTCGGGTACAACGACATCAAGCTCGACGACGTCATCGAGACGTACGAGATGCGGGAGAAGCCGCGCGTGTGACGCACGGTAGGGCGCCCGGCGAGGCCTTCGCCGGGCGCCCCTCGCACGCCGGCGTTCTTGCGGCTCTCCCACCCTGGCCCCGGGACCTGTTCCCGGGCGCCACGGCCCTGAGCGGCCGTCGTGGACGAGCGTGTCCCGGGGCCGCGCGGCGGTCCCCTCCGGGGCCGGCCGCGGGGCTTGCCCGCCGGCAGGGTGCGGCCCGGGTTCGGGCCGCCGTGCCCGGTGCCGCCGGGCCGCAGGCGGACCCGACGCGGCCGCCGCGCTCCGCGGCGGGCGTCGCCCGAGGGCGGAAGCCGGACGAGCCGGCGAGGTGTGCAGTCTCACCCCTACGAACCGGACTAACCGCTCGTACGGGTACGTTGTCGATACTGGTGCCGATCGTGTCCGCACGGACGGCACCGCCGCACGCCAGGGGACGGCCCGGGCGCGCGGAGCGTGCGAGGAACCGGACAGGGCTCTCCACCGCGGCCCGCCCGGACGGCCTCGCCCGCGACCGGACATCGGACCTGCGGTGGTTGCCAACGATGTATGTCGGTGCCCTGACCCTGGACATCCTGCTCGGCGACGTGCACTCGCTGAAGCAGAAGCGATCCGTGGTGCGTCCCATCGTCGCCGAGGTGCAGCGGCGCTTCCCCAGCGTCGCCGTCGCCGAGACCGGCCATCTCGACCTGCACCGCAGGGCGGAGATCGGCATCGCCGTCGTCTCCGCCACCGCGGGCAACTGCGGCGAGGTGATGGACGCCTGCGAGCGGCTGGTGGCCTACCGCCCCGATATCGAGTTGCTGTCGGCCAGGCAGCGGCTCTACAACGACGAAGACTGACCGAACACTAGGGGGATCAAGATGGTGGACGCCGCACGGGCACGCAAGCTCGCCGACCGCATCCAGCAGGTCGTCGCCGAGATGCTGGAGCGCCGGATCAAGGACCCGCGCCTGGGCTTCGTGACCGTGACCGACACACGTATCACCGCTGACCTGCGGGAGGCGACGGTCTTCTACACGGTGTTCGGCTCCGAGGCCGAGCGCGCCGACAGCGCCGCGGCGCTGGAGAGCGCGAAGGGGATCATCCGCTCGGAGGTGGGCAGGCAGACCGGCGTCCGCTTCACTCCGACGCTGACGTTCAAGCACGACCCGCTGCCCGACAGCGCCCGCCAGATGGACGAACTGTTCGCGGCGGCGAAGGAGCGTGACGCGGAGGTGGCCAGGCGGGCCGAGGGCGCCGCCTACGCGGGTGAGGCCGACCCGTACAAGAAGCCGGAGCTCGACGAGGACGAGGACGAGGACGAAGTCTCCGATCGCGCGGGATACTCCGCGACGTGACGCCGGACGTGCGTGACGAGACCCGCCGCCGGTCCGCCGGACCTCCTCCGGGTACGGCGGGCGGCGGTTCGGCGCGCCCCGCGTCAGCCGGCGCCCCCGAACGTGCGGGCCTGAGCACGCAGGCGGGCGGTCCGGTCGCGGGAGCACCGCAGGCGATCCCCGAAGCGGTGTGGGACCGGGCGCTCGAGCTGATCCGCGACGCCGACGAGGTGGCGCTGGCCTGCCACATCTCGCCCGACGGCGACGCGCTCGGCTCGATGCTGGCCGCGGCCAAGGCGCTGGTCGCGATGGGCAAGCGGGTGGTCGCCTCCTTCGGCGAGCGCAGGTTCGCGGTTCCCAGGCTGCTGCGGTTCCTGCCCGCGCAGGATCTGCTCACGGTCCCCTCCGCCTTCCCCGCCGAGCCCGAGGTGATGATCACCTTCGACTCCTCGACGCTCGACCGGCTCGGGCTGCTGGCGGCCAACGCGGGCAAGGCGCGGGAGGTGATCGTCGTCGACCACCACGCCTCCAACCACGGCTTCGGCACCGTGAGCCTCATCGATCCCGGTGTGGCGGCGACGGCCGTCCTCACCGAGGAGCTGATCCGGCGCCTCGGGCAGCCGCTCGACCGCGACATGGCGACGCTGCTGTACGTCGGGCTGGTGACCGACACCGGCTCGTTCCGCCACTCCTCGACGACGCCTGCCGCGCACCTGATGGCGGCCAGGCTCGTGGCGGCCGGGCTGCGCACCGACGAGATCGCCCGCGAGCTGTGGGACCGTTCCCCGTTCGGGTACCTGAAGGTGCTCGGCGCGGCCCTCGACCGCGTGGTGCTGGACGACGACCTGGTGTGGACGTACGTCACCCACACCGACAGGGCCGCCTACGGCCTGCCGTACTCCGAGGTGGAGGCGATCATCGACGTGATCCGCCGCACCGACGAGGCCGACGTCGCGGTGGTGCTGAAACAGGACGACGACGGCGTGTGGCAGGTGTCCACCCGTTCCAAGGGCGGGGTCGACGTCGGCGCGATCTGCACGGCGCTCGGCGGCGGCGGCCACCGGTACGCGGCGGGATTCACCTCCCACGACGGCGTTGACGTGACGATGGACCGGTTTCGAGAACTGCTGAGGAAGAGTAGATGGCCGAGAGCGGTCTGATCATCGTGGACAAGCCCGCCGACTGGACCTCCCACGACGTGGTCGGCAAGATGCGGCGCATCGCGGGCACCCGGCGGGTCGGGCACGCCGGCACGCTCGACCCGATGGCCACCGGCGTGCTGGTGATCGGCGTGGAGAAGGCGACCCGGCTGCTGGGACACCTCGCGCTGACCGAGAAGGTCTACGAGGCGACGATCAGGCTGGGCGTCACCACCAACACCGACGACGCCGAGGGCGAGGTCATCGCCACCGCGGCGACGGACGGTGTGACGGCCGAGGCCGTGCGCAAGGGCATCGAGGCGCTGACCGGGCGGATCATGCAGGTGCCTCCGCAGGTGTCGGCGATCAAGGTGAACGGCGAGCGCGCCTACAAGCGGGCGCGGGCCGGCGAGGAGGTCGAGCTGGCCGCCCGGCCGGTCACCGTGTACGACTTCGCCGTCGAGTCCATCGACGGGCCCGACATCAGGGCGACGATCAGGTGTTCCAGCGGGACCTACATCAGGGCCCTGGCCAGGGACCTGGGGGCGGCGCTCGGGGTCGGCGGTCACCTGACGTCGCTGCGGCGCACCAGGGTGGGGCCGTACGACCTGTCCCTCGCCAGGACGATCGAGGAGCTGGCCGGTGAATGCGTGGTGCTGCCGATCGGCGCGGCCGTGTCGGCGGCCTTCCCCCGGCGGGACGTGACCGCCGAGGAGGCGCGGGTGATCTCGCACGGCGGGCGGCTGCCGTCGGCCGGGCTCGGCAAGGGGCCGATCGGGGTGTTCGGGCCGGACGGGGAGCTGCTGGCGCTGGTGGAGGAGCAGGGGCGCACCGCTCGCCCCCTGGCGGTCTTCGCCGGCTGACCGGCTCCCCGGCAGCCGGCTGACCAACTGCCCGGCTTGGGCCTGTACCTCGGCTGGCCCGCTCTCCGGCGGGCGGGCGACCCCGGCGGGGCTACGGCTTGCGGGCGACCATGATGTCGCGGACGATCGCCTGGTCCACCCAGTGGGCGAAGTCGGGGTAGTCGCACACCTCGAGCCCGTGCGCGGCCAGGATGGCGGCGAGGTCGTCGCGCGACCCGCCGTAGGTGTTCCAGGCGATGCCGATCGCGCCGCCCGGCCGTAGCAGCTCTGCCCACACCGGCACCGCCTTGGCGATGAGCTGGAGCGGGCTGCGGGACAGGCCCGTCGCGCCCTTGCTGCCGTGCTGCACGCCGTACGGCGCGTCGGTCACGACGACGTCGAACGAGCGTGGCCTGAAGAACTCGCGGCCGCGCAGGGTGTCGGCGTTGACCACGGCCACCTGCTGCGTCTCGCCCGCCTTGAACGCCTCCTTCGACAGCCCGAACGACACGTTGAGCCGCCGGCCGATCAGCGCCCGCTCCCGCCTGACCGGCACGGTCTCGGCGGTGTGCTTGAGCCGCTTGTTCTTCAGCCACGTCTTGAGGAAGCCGCTGTAGGCGTCGAAGTCCTTGCCGTCGACGTCGATGCCGTAGGCGTCGTAGCCGTACATGAGGGCCTGGTTGAGCGTGGTGCCGCGGCCGCACATCGGGTCGAACACCGACAGATGGCCGTCCAACGGGAAGTCGGAGGCCAGCACGGTGACGTTGAGCAGCAGCTTGGTGAAGTGCTCGTTGGTCTTGCCCGCGTACTTCTGGATGGTGATGAGGTCGCTGGAGAGCCGGTCGAGCGGGCGCATCTGCAGGGGCCGCAGCAGGTCGCCCTCGATACCGAAGATCGCGTAGACGGACGACAGGTTCGACAGCAGCCCGAGGTCGGGCTCGTCGGCCTCGAACGTCACGTACGGCACGCCGCCGATCCGCGTCTCCTCCACGTCGGAGACGGCCGCGAAGACCTCCAGCTCGCTGCGTGTCAGGCGGACGGCACTCTCGCCGTAGACCCGGTTGAAGGCGGGCAGGATCAGCAAGGCGTATCGGGACATGCAGCGGATGGTACCGCCTGGGCTGTTTCGCCTGCTCCCGGTCGGAACACCGGCACCCGCCGTCACCCCGTTGCGAAACACCCCGCGAGGCATGGCACGCTTGAGGGTGGTTGATCCGCCACGAGAGCGAATGGGGCGCGGGCGTGCAGGAGTCGGGAAGATCCGTCGTCACGGTCGGCGTGTTCGACGGCGTGCACCTCGGTCACCGGCGGGTGGTCGAGCGCGCCGTGGCCGTCGCCCGCTCGCTCGGCCTGCCGTGCGTGGCGCTGACGTTCGAGCCGCATCCCGCCGAGGTCGTCAGGCCCGGCACCCAGCCGCCCCGGCTGACCACCGCGCGGCAGCGGGCCGAGCTGCTGGCCGCGCTGGGCGTCGACGAGGTGCTTGTGGTGCCGTTCACGATGGAGCTGTCGCGCCTCAGCCCCGCCGACTTCGCCCAGAGCGTGCTCGCCGAACGGTTGCGCGCTGCGGCGGTCGTGGTCGGCGCGAACTTCGCCTTCGGCCACAAGGCCGCCGGCGACCCCGCGACCCTGCGCGAGCTGGGCGACAAGTACGACTTCACGGTCGAGGAGATCCCCCTGGTGTCCGGTGTTTCATCCACTCTGGTCCGCGAGCTCGTTGCCGCGGGCGACGTCGAGTCCGCGGCCGAGGCGCTGGGCCGCCCGCACCGGGTGGAGGGCGTCGTCGTGCGCGGCTACCAGCGCGGTCGCCAGCTCGGCTTCCCCACGGCCAACGTCGAGACCGCGCCCAACACCGCCATCCCCGCCGACGGCGTCTACGCGGGCTGGCTGCGGTGCGTCGCGGTCGGCAACCTGCCGGCCGGCTACGACGGCTGCGTCTGGCCCGCCGCCATCTCGGTCGGCACCAACCCCACCTTCGAGGGCGTGCCGCGGACGGTGGAGGCCTACGCGCTCGACCGGGACGACCTCGACCTGTACGGCATGCACGTGGCCGTCGACTTCGGCGCGCGCCTGCGCGGCAACACCAGGTTCGACTCCATCGAGGCGCTCATCGACCAGATCCATGCCGACGTGGCCGAGGTCCGCCGCCTGACCGGCGGACGGCCGCACCCCGCCTGAGCACCTGAGGAACATCTGTGGGACACCATGTGGACGAGGGAGCCGGCGGCCGCCGGGCCCTGGCGTCGTTGCGTGCCGACTGCGCGAGCTGCGCCGGCCTGTGCTGCGTCGTGCCGGCGTTCGCGGCCTCGGCCGACTTCGCGATCGACAAGCCGGCCGGAACGGCGTGCCCGAACCTGCGCGCCGACCACCGCTGCGGCATCCACGCCCAGCTGCGGGACAAGGGCTTCCCCGGCTGCACCGTCTACGACTGCTTCGGCGCCGGCCAGCAGGTCACCCAGACGGGTCTGGCGGGCCGGGCAGGCGAGGTCTTCCCCGTCATGCGCGACCTGCACGAGCTGCTCTACTACGTCACCGAGGCGCTGGGCTGGCCGGCGGCCGAGGCCGTCCACGGGGAGCTGGGCCGGGCCGCCGACGAGATCGAGGAGCTCATCGGCGGTGACGCCGACGTCCTGGTGAAGGCCGACACGGGGGCGCTGCGCGCGGCGGTCGCGCCCCTGCTGCGGCAGGCCGGCGAGCTGGTGCGCGGCCACGGCGGGCAGCGGCTCGGGCGCACGATGAAGCCGGATCTCATGGGCGCCAGGCTCAAGGGGGCCGACCTGCGCCGCGCGAGCCTGCGGGGCGGCTACCTGATCGGCGCCGACCTGCGGGGCGCGGACCTGCGCGGAGCCGACGTGATCGGCGCCGACTTCAGGAACGCCGACCTGAGCGGCGCCGACCTGCGCGGCTGCCTGTTCCTCACCCAGTCGCAGCTCGACGCCGCCAGGGGAGACGCGGCCACGCGCATCCCGCCGTCGCTCAGCCGCCCGGGACACTGGCGACGGGGGTGACCGCCACGGGCGGCGTACGGACGGTTCGGCCGCGGCCCGGCAAGAACGATGTGTCAGGGAGCGGACCGCAATGGTAACCTTGCATGTCGGCTCTGTAACGGTGGCGCTGTGCGCTGCCCTGAAGTGCCTTCTCGCGGCGACTGTAGGCACGCACGGTCGCTCGCAATCTCATCTCATCGACGCGTGTCCGTAGATCGAAGGAGAGCCGTGTCCCTCGACACCGCTGCCAAGAAGGCAATCATCGCCGAGTACGCGACGGCCGAGGGCGACACCGGGTCGCCCGAGGTGCAGATCGCGCTGCTCAGCAAGCGCATCAGCGAGCTCACCGAGCACCTCAAGACGCACAAGCACGACCACCACAGCCGTCGTGGCCTGCTGCTGCTCGTCGGTCGCCGGCGTCGCCTGCTGAAGTACCTGCAGAACAACGACATCGCGCGTTACCGTTCGCTCATCGAGCGGCTGGGCCTGCGCCGATAGAGTAGGAAGGGAGCGGCGCTCGGCGCCGCTCCCTTCGCATATGGCATCCGGCGCGCCTAGTGTCGGACAACTGAATATCCGAGACACACTGAAAGCCCCCGCGTCCGCTACAGCACCATGCGACCCGCGACGCCTGCGGGCCGGTCCTCGGTAGTGGCTTCCGGTCATCGTGACCGGGCGCTTCGATCGAAGACCGGCGCTGCACCTTACGAAGGGTGCCGGTGAAAGAGGGCGCGGGTGACCAACCATCAAGGAGGTCCCCCGTGGAGGGTGTCCACACCGCCGAAGCCGTCATAGACAACGGCTCGTTCGGCACGCGCACGATCAGGTTCGAGACCGGCCGGCTCGCCCGGCAGGCGGCCGGCTCCGCCGTCGCCTACCTCGACGGCGAGACGATGGTCCTGTCGGCCACCACCGCGTCCAAGAGTCCCAAGGACAACCTCGACTTCTTCCCGCTGACGGTCGACGTCGAGGAGCGCATGTACGCCGCGGGCCGCATCCCCGGCTCGTTCTTCCGCCGTGAGGGCCGTCCCTCCGAGGACGCCATCCTCACCTGCCGCCTGATCGACCGGCCGCTGCGCCCGTCCTTCGTCAAGGGCCTGCGCAACGAGGTCCAGGTCGTGGCGACCGTCATGGCGCTGCACCCCGACCACCTCTACGACGTGATCGCGATCAACGCCGCCTCGCTGTCGACCCAGCTGGCGGGGCTGCCCTTCTCCGGCCCGATCGGCGGCGTCCGCGTCGCGCTGATCGACGGCCAGTGGGTCGCCTTCCCGACCCACCCCGAGCTGGAGCGCGCGACCTTCGACATGGTCGTGGCCGGTCGCGTCCTCGACGACGGCGACGTCGCGATCATGATGGTCGAGGCCGAGTCGACCAACCACACGCTCAAGCTGGTCGGCGAGGGCGCCGCCGCCCCGACCGAGGAGAGCGTCGCGCAGGGCCTCGAGGCGGCCAAGCCGTTCATCAAGGTGCTGTGCGAGGCGCAGTCCAAGGTCGCCAAGGTCGCGGCCAAGGAGACGGCCGAGTTCCCCGTCTTCCTCGACTACCAGGACGACGCGCTCGAGGCCGTCGAGGGCGCGGTCAAGTCCGAGCTCGCCGCGGCGCTGACGATCGCCGGCAAGCAGGAGCGCGAGGCCGAGCTCGACAGGGTCAAGGGCCTGGTGGCCGAGAAGCTGCTGCCCGACTTCGAGGGTCGCGAGAAGGAGCTGAGCGCCGCCTTCCGCAGCCTGACCAAGAAGCTCATGCGCGAGCGGGTCATCAAGGAGGGCGTCCGCATCGACGGGCGTGGTCCGAAGGACATCCGCGCGCTCAACGCCGAGGTCCACGTGGTCCCGCGGGTGCACGGCTCGGCGCTGTTCGAGCGCGGCGAGACCCAGATCCTGGGCATCACCACGCTGAACATGCTGCGCATGGAGCAGGTCGTCGACACGCTCAACCCCGAGCGGACCAAGCGCTACATGCACAACTACAACTTCCCGCCCTACAGCACGGGTGAGACGGGCCGCGTCGGCTCGCCCAAGCGCCGCGAGATCGGCCACGGTGCGCTGGCCGAGCGGGCGCTGATCCCGGTCCTGCCGTCGCGCGAGGAGTTCCCCTACGCCATCCGCCAGGTCTCCGAGGCGCTCGGCTCCAACGGCTCCACCTCGATGGGTTCGGTCTGCGCCAGCACGATGGCGCTGCTGGACGCCGGTGTCCCGCTCAAGGAGATGGTCGCGGGCATCGCCATGGGCCTGATCGGCGAGGGCGACACCTACGTCACCCTGACCGACATCCTGGGCGCCGAGGACGCCATGGGCGACATGGACTTCAAGGTCGCCGGCACCAAGGACCTCATCACGGCCCTCCAGCTCGACACCAAGCTCGACGGCATCCCGGCCTCCGTGCTGGCCGCCGCGCTGAAGCAGGCCAAGGGCGCCCGCCTGGCGATCCTCGACGTGATGCAGGAGGCGATCGACTCCCCGGCGGAGATGAACCCGACCGCGCCGCGCATCATCACCATCAAGGTCCCGGTCGACAAGATCGGCGAGGTCATCGGCCCCAAGGGCAAGATGATCAACCAGATCCAGGACGACTCGGGCGCCGAGATCACCATCGAGGACGACGGCACGATCTACATCGGCGCGACCGACGGCCCCTCGGCCGAGGCCGCCCGCAGTGCGATCAACGCCATCGCCAACCCGCACATGCCCGAGGTGGGCGAGCGCTACCTGGGCACGGTCGTGAAGATCGCCGCCTTCGGCGCCTTCATCTCGCTGATGCCGGGCAAGGACGGCCTGCTCCACGTCTCGCAGATCCGCAAGCTGCACGGCGGCAAGCGCATCGAGAACGTCGAGGACGTCATGGGCGTCGGCGAGAAGATCCAGGTGGAGATCGCCGAGATCGACTCGCGGGGCAAGCTGTCGCTGGTGCCGGTCGAGGTCATCGAGAAGGAGGCCGCCGCCAAGGAGGCCACCGCTGCCGCCGCGCCGGAGGAGGAGGCCGCTCCGGCCGCCGCCGCCCCCGCCGAGGACAAGCCGCGCGAGGACAAGCCCCGCCGTACCCGCACCAGGGTCCGCAAGCCCGCCGCGACCGACGGAGAAGACCGGAACTCGTGACCGAGCGAAGCGAGGGCACCAGTAGACACGGCACCGTGGTCACGGGGCCGACGAAGGAGGCCTCGTGACCACTGTCACGTTGCATCCTGGTAGGGACGGTGCCGGGGTGGTCAGGCGCACCGTCCTCCCCGGTGGGCTGCGTGTGGTGACCGAGACCATGCCGACCGTGCGCTCCGTCGCGGTCGGCATGTGGGTCGGCATCGGCTCGCGTGACGAGGCCCCCGAGCACATGGGGGCCACGCACTTCCTCGAGCACCTGCTGTTCAAGGGCACGCCGACGCGTGACGCCATGCAGATCTCCGCGTCCATCGAGGGCATCGGCGGCGAGATCAACGCCTTCACCGCCAAGGAGTACACCTGCTACTACGCGCGGGTGCTCGACGAGGACCTGCCGCTGGCCGTCGACGTGCTGGCCGACGTCGTCACCTCCTCGCTCGTCACCGAGGAGGACGTCGAGTCCGAGCGTGGCGTGATCCTCGAAGAGATCGCCATGCACGACGACGACCCCTCCGACGTGGTGCACGAGCAGTTCTCGGCCGCCCTGTACGGCGACTCGCCGATCGGGCGGCCGATCCTCGGCACGGTCGAGTCCATCAACGCCCTCGGGCGTGACCGGATCGTCGAGTACTACCGCACCTACTACCGGCCGCCGCGCACCGTCGTCTCCGTCGCCGGCAACATCCAGCACGAGCACGTGGTGGAGCTGGTGGCGCGGGCCTACGAGCGGGCGGGCGCGCTGGAGGGACCCCGCGAGTGCGCGCCGCCGCGCACCAGCGGACCCGGTGCGCCGAGCCGGTCGGAGGTCAGGGTGCTCGACCGGCCCACCGAGCAGGCCAACCTCGTCCTGGGCACCACCGGCATGTCGCGCACCGACGACCGGCGCTTCGCCCTCGGCGTGCTCAACGCGGCGCTGGGCGGCGGCATGTCGTCCCGGTTGTTCCAGGAGATCAGGGAGAAGCGCGGCCTGGCCTACTCCGCCTACAGCTACACCTCCGCCTACGCCGACACGGGGCAGTTCGGGATCTACGTGGGCTGCCTGCCCTCGAAGATCGACGACGTGCTGCGGATCTGCCGCGACGAGGTGGCCAGGGTGGTCTCCGACGGGATCACCGAGGAGGAGATCCTGCGCGGCAAGGGCCAGATGCGCGGTGGGCTGGTGCTGGGTCTGGAGGACACCGGCTCGCGGATGTCGCGGATCGGCAAGAACGAGCTGGTCTACGACGAGTTGATGTCGGTGGACGAAGTGCTGGGACGTATCGACGCGGTCACCCCCGAGGAGATCGCGGCGGTCGCCAAGGACGTGCTGAACCGCCCGCTGACCCTGGCGGTCATCGGCCCGTACGCGGACAAGGACTTCTCCTCGGCGATCTCCTGACGGCACAGCGGGATCAAGGCCACCGGGGTCACTCGGTGGCCTTTTCGCTTGCCTGGCCACTCCAGCGGGCCGGCACTGCCCGCCGCGCCGCGGTGCCTGTGGGGCGCGTGGGGCCTGCACATGACGCCGTGACCATGGGGCCCGTGGGGCGATGCCGTGATGCGGTGGCCGTGCCTGAGGGACCCGTGGGGCGTGCCGCCATGGCTGCGGGGCCCGTGGATGCTGTGACGGCGGACCCTCGGGGCCCGTGAGGCCCATGACTCCGGCCCCGTGGGTCGGTCGGGGGTGTCGCGTAACGGCGGCCGGCCCCGTGCGCTGGAGTGGCGTCACCCTGGACAGGGACCGGCCCCGTGCCTGGGGTGGGCGTGGGCCCGCTTGCCGTACGGGGAGAAGGACGCGCCGGCGCCGTACGGGCGGAGGCGGCCCGATAGGGTGGGGGCGTGATGAGAGTGGGTGTGCTCGGGGCGCGCGGCAAGGTCGGCGTCGAAGTGTGCAGGGCCGTCGAGGCGGCGACCGACATGGAGCTCGTGGCGGCCGTCGACAAGGACGATCCGATCGAGTCGCTCGAGGGCGCGCAGGTGGTCGTCGACTTCACCCATCCCGACGTGGTCATGGGCAACCTCGAGTGGGCCATCTCCCACGGGGTCCACCCGGTGGTGGGCACCACGGGGTTCGACGAGGAGCGGCTGGCCACGGTGCGTGGCTGGCTGGAGCGCTTTCCCGGCACCAACTGCCTGATCGCCCCGAACTTCGGCATCGGCGCGGTGCTGATGATGCACTTCGCCCAGCAGGCCGCCCGATACTTCGACTCGGTCGAGATCGTGGAGCTGCACCACCCGAACAAGGCCGACGCCCCTTCGGGCACCGCCCGCCGGACGGCGGAGCTGGTGGCGGAGGCGCGGGCCAAGGCGGGCATGGCGGCGATGCCCGACGCGACCAGCTCAGCGCTCGACGGGGCGCGCGGCGCCGACGTCGGCGGCGTCCATGTCCACTCCGTACGGCTGGCCGGGCTGATCGCCCACCAGGAGGTGCTGCTCGGCGGCGCCGGCGAGATCCTGACGATCAGGCACGACACGATGAACCGCGCCTCGTTCACGCCGGGCGTGCTGCTCGGCGTGCGCAGGGTGGGCGAGCTGCCGGGGCTCACGGTGGGCCTGGAGGCCCTGCTCGACCTGTAGCCGGCCCGAGCCACCGGCGCCAACCGCCTCGACCCGCCGGCGCCAACCGGCGCGAACCGCCGGCGCCAACCGGCTCCATCCGGCTCCATCCGGCTCGACCCGTGAAAATGAATGTGCCCATGCCGAAGCATGGGCACATTCTGTGGAGGGGTTCCGGCTCCGCACAGCCGGCACACGATCATCACACTAATGCCAGTGCACACCATCCAGGGAAAGGTGCGTGCGTGTCGATGGTGCGTTGGGCGGACAAGGACGAGCTGGCGGGGCTGGCCGATGTCGAGCGTGCGGCCGATGGCCTGTTCGCGCAGGTCGGAATCGTTTTCCCGCCGGGCACCACGATGGTCGAGGAGTGTGACGACCCGGGCAGGGTGCTGGTGGAGGGCAGGGGCTTCGCCATGATCAGCATGGTCGACGGCAACGTCCATCTCGACCAGCTGGCCGTCCATCCTGACAGCATGCGGCAGGGCATCGGCGGCAGGCTCGTGGCGGCCGTGGCCGACCACGCGCTGGCCGTGGGCGCGCCGGGGGTGACCTTGACCACGTTCCGCGACGTGCCGTGGAACGGGCCGTGGTACGAGCGGCACGGTTTCGCCGTCATGGACGACCCGGGGCCGGAGCTGCGCGCCATCGTCCGGCACGAGCGGGAGCTCGGCATCGAACTCGCGCCACGGATAGTGATGTACCGTCCCGTAGTGTGAGGTTTCGCGACGAACTGTGGCGGGCGATGGACGGCGTCTATCGCCAGATCCTGCGGCATCCCTTCCTCGAAGGGCTCACCGACGGCTCGCTCCCGCGCGAGGCCTTCCGCCACTACGTCATGCAGGAGGCGCACTTCCTGCCCGACTACGCCAGGGCGTTGGCCGCCTGCGCCGCCAGGTCGCCGCAGCCGTCGGCCGTGCACAGGTTCGCCGCCGACGCCGCCAGGACCGTCGAGGTCGAGCACAGTCTCGTCCTGGAGCTGCTGGCGGCGTTCGGGCTCGACGAGGCGGAGGCGCTGAAGTCGCCCGCCGGACCGACCACAGTGGGTTACGCGTCGTACCTGGTGCGGACCTGCTCGCTGGGCACCTTCCCGGAGGCGCTGGGCGCGATCGTGCCCTGCTACTGGATCTACGCCCGCGTCGGGGAGAAGCTGCTGGCCGAGTCGTCGCCCGACCCGCTCTACGCGTGGTGGATCGAGACCTACGGCGGCGAGGACTACCAGGACACCGTCGCGGGCGTGCTCGACCTGCTCGACGGCCTGACGCTGACCGCCGACGAGCGGGAGCGGCTGGTGGAGCGGGCGATCACCACCGCCCGGTTCGAGTGGATGTACTGGGACGCGGCCTGGCGCCAGGAGAGCTGGCCATGCGGCTGAGGGACCTCGTCCACGACGACCACCTCGCGCTGAAGGTGCTGACCGGCCACGACCTGCTCGACCGCAGGGTGCGCGGCGTCGCCACCACCGACCTGCCGGACCCGTCCCGTTTCGTCAAGCCGGGCGAGCTGGTGCTGACCGAGCTGACCTGGCACACCGGCGCCGAGTCCGCGACCGCCTTCGTGCGCGGCCTGGGCGACGTGGCGGCGCTCGTGTGCGGCACCGCGCTCAAGGTCCCGCCGTCCGACCTCATCGACGCCTGCGCCGCCGCGGGGCTGCCGCTGCTCACGCTGCCGGTGGACGTGCCGTTCAGCCAGGTCACCGAGCAGGTGCTGCGGGCGCTGATCGCCGAGCTGGGCGCCGCGCCCCGCCGGCCGCCCGGCGGACGCCGGCGCCTGGCCAGCACCCTGGTGGACGGCGGCAGCCTCACCAAGCTGGTCGACACGGTCGCGGGCGAGCTCGACGTGCCGTGCTGGGTGATGTCGGCGACCGGACGGGTGATCGTCGGCTCGCAACCGCTCGACGAGGACTCCAGGGCGCGCCTCGCCCACACCTTCCTCACCGCGCGCTTCCTGCCCGGCATGGTCGACCGCCTGTCGGTCTTCCCGATCAGCAAGGGCGCCCCGCACCGGATCGCCAACTGGTTCCTCGCCTACCAGGGGGAGGGCGCTCAGGGCGACAGCGAGGACGTCCTGGTCGAGCTGGCCGCTCTCGTCGCGCTCGAACGCTCGCGCCTGGAGGCCGCCCAGCGCATCGAACGCCGCGTCCTCGACCAGTTGCTGCGCCTGCTGGAGTCGGGCGACGCGTCCCTGCCGGGGCTCGTCTCCCGCCTGCACACCCTCCACGTGGAGACCGAGCACGGTCTGCTGGTCGTCGCCCTGACGGCCGCGGGGCCCGAGGTCGGCGTCGCCGTCCTCGACGAGCTGCTGCGCCCGCTCGCGCCCGGCATCGTGACCGCGGCGGGGGAGGAGGCCATCGCGCTGGTCCCGCTGGCGGGCAACAGCGCGGCGGAACTGACCGGCCATCTGGTGAAGGGCGCCCGCATCCTCGAGGCGGGGCTGGGCGACGAGCGGATCGCGCTCGGCGTCAGCAGCGTGACCACCGGGCCCGCCGGGTTGAGCGGGCTGATCGAGGAGGCCAGGCACGCCCGCTCGCTCGCCTCCCTCGGCGCCGAGCGGGTCAGCGTGGTGACCGGCGACGACGTCAGCTCGCACCGGACGCTGCTGGCGGCGATCCCCGACCCGCTGCGGCGCTCGTTCAGGGCGCGCCTCCTGGGACGGCTGGAGTCCTACGACGCCACGAACCAGACGGACCTGCTGGAGACGCTGGAGACGTTCCTGGAGGAGTCGGGGTCGTGGTCGGCGACGGCGGACCGGCTGCACGTGCACGTCAACACGCTGCGCTACCGGTTGAAGCGGATCGAGGAGCTGACCGGGCGGTCGCTGAACTCCTGGGACCAGCGGGTGGACTTCCTGCTCGCGTTGCGGATGCGATAGCCGCGCGGGCTCGGCGGTTACCTCGGGGTCACCGGGTTCCCGAAAAGTGCGATCTTCCTGCGCCGGGCACGCGGAACCAGACTGCTGCCATGAGCATCGTGACTCGCATGGACTACCAGCCCTTCCCTCCGGACCCGCACAACCACAAGCCGAACTCGCGCCACTCCCTGGTGCTCGACCCGGCCCGTCCTGACGGTCGTTACGTGAAGAACCTGGTGTTGAACTTCGAGAAGCTCGCGCCGGACGAGATCATCCCCGTGCACTTCCACACCAGCGAGGAGGTCCTCATCATCGACGACGGCGAGGCGGAGGCGTTCTACGACGGGGAATGGCAGCCGGTGGGGCCCGGGTCGGTCATCCTCGTGCCGCCCGGCGTGTCCCACGGTTTCCGTAACCTGTCGGGCGGCACGGTACGGCTGCACGCGGTGTTCGGCGGCTCTGTGGTCGGCACCCAACTGCTGGAACGCAGCCCCGCGCCGGGCACGGAGGACGAGCCGGTGCCACCGCTGTCCATCCTCGACTTCCGCGCCTACGTGGACGGCCCCTGACCCGCCTCAAGGGCGTCCTCCGCGGAAGCGACGCCCTTCGTCGTTGACTTGCAAGATCTTTCTCACCGCTCATGGCTGTTCCTGCGTTCCTCGACCCCGGGGCAGGCGGCGGCCGTCTACCCCGGGCGGGGTTCTCCCCGAGGCTTCGTCCGGAGCAGACCGGGGCATGCCGGGCTTCGGAGACCAGGAAGAGCGTTCCGGAGGTAGGGGGGTGCAGGTCGGCCAGCAGACGAAGGGCGGCGGCCGAAGAGGAGCCCGGCCTCGCATTGATCACGACCAGCCGCCGGCCCGCGTCGGCGGGGATGTTCGGCCTGTCCTCCGCGAGCCGCGGCGCGTCGAAGTCGAGATGCCCCGCGAGGAGGGCGTGCGCCATCCGGTTCCAGCCGAGCACATCGCTCCTGCGCCCGATGACGTACGCCGGCACCATCCCGAACGACTCGATCATGACCGCGAGACCGGGGCGGAGCCGCTCGGGGCGGATCTTCTTGCGCCGCGCCTTGGTCGGCCTCGCCAGGCTGTAGAGGCGCGCGGTCTCGTCCAGCCGCAGCGCGCGGGCGAGCGCGTCGAGCACGCCGTCGGAGGCGTTCCTGCTCTGCCCTTGTTCGAGCCGTATGTAAGCGTCGGCGTCGCCGTCCTCGTCATGGTCGCGACCGCCACCGGCGGGCAACACGATCGCCTGCACGGCTACCACCTGGCCTACCTGACAGCCGCCCTCTGCTGCCTCATCGGCGCCCTGGCCGTAGCCCTTTCCCGCCGTACGCCCTGATCTCGGCCGCCGCCCTCAGCCATCGCCCTTGGCCCGGCGTCGTCATCCACGTCGTCGGGCAGTCTGAGGGCCTGGGGCCTGTCTTCCGCCGGTTCCCGGTCGGCTGTGCTCCCCCGGTACCCGTGGTCGCGATCGCTCACTGCTCTTCCTGGCTAGCGGAGTGATATGGGCGGGATGGGGACCCGGTTCGGTGCGCGGCCGGAGGCGGCGTGCCACGCCGGCGGCCGGCGCGGTGGGCGGGGCTGCGGTCCAGCTGGTCGACGTGCGGGCGGCAGACTTCCTGCACCTCGTGGCACAGGAGGGCGGACGTACGGCGGCTTGCCCTGAGCACGCTCGTCGAGATGGAGACGAAGGGGCCCGGTACGGCGCGGCTGACGTCATGGAGCGTGCCCAGGGGAGGGGGTTGGCTGTTGCTGTCGTCAACGACAACTAGGTCGCGGCCGTGACGACGTTCCTCGAACGCGAGGGGTTGGCTGGCCCAGGTCAATTGCCGTCAACCCGGTCCAGCAGGCCGTAGAGATGGTCTAGAAAGGCGTCGACGTGACGTATGTCGTATCCGGGTGAGGCCATCGAGAAGCCATGGAGGATCGAGATCCCGCTCGGATGGTTCTTCTCCCTGCGAACGGCGGGATCCCTTCCTTCGAGGCCCGCAATGATCCGTTCGATGTAGGCATCGACTTCTCGCTGGTTGTAGCCCCGCCCCGATACGAGCGGGAGTTCAGTGGCGCGAATGTCCAACACCAGTTGAGCCCGCCGCCTTTGGATCCTGGCCCATTGTCTGCTGCCGTCTCGGAAGCTACGCGTCGCGCGTTCGCCGACCACCAGGAGCGCGCCGCCCACCACGAGGGTCCCGCCGATCAGCCCCATCCCGAAGGCGACCGCCGCGGCATCCTCCTTCTTCTCCTCATAGCTGTCGGGCCCCGTCCGGCGGCTCGAGCAATAATCGCCGCTGCTCATCCTCTCGCCGCCGCACCTGGGCTCCTGCGCGTCCTTCGACACCACAAGCCAGACCAGTAGCACCACTGCCCCGATGCCCAGCATCCAATAGCCCAGCTTCAACGCCCCTCCTACGACCAGGGTGGGTCCGCCCAGGCTCCGCCTTCTCTCGGCCGCAGCCCCAAATGACCAGCAGTGTATTGAGGGCTCCTGTTGATCGACAATGTGTCGGCTGCCCCTTCCAGGAGGCGGACAGGCCGGCGTCCTGAGCGTCGCGCAGTAGCGCAGTTCTCTCCGCAAGATCCTTCTTGTTCTGATGTCATTACGTCGAGAGGGAACTCCGAGGCATGGACCAGCCCCTCGACCCCATCCGCCACCTCGACGAACGCACCGAACGGGATCACCTTCGTGGACGGCGTCCGCCGGCCCCTGGCTCAGGGACGGTCACCCCCGGTCGCCGTCCGGGCGTCGAAGGCGGCGCGGGCGGCGTCGATCTCGCCGAGGTGGTCCTCCGCCCACACGACCAGGCCGCCCATGGTGTCGAGCAGGGCGCGGCCCATGGTGGTGAGCGCGTACTCGACATGCGGCGGCATGACCGCGCGGACGGTGCGGGAGACGATGCCGTCACGCTCCAGCTCCCGCAGCGTGACGGCCAGCATGCGGTGGCTGATGCCGTCGATGCCGCGGTTGAGCTCGGTGAAGCGCTTGGTGCCCGAGCCGAGCTGATGGATCACCGACAGCGACCACTTCCCGCCCACGCGGTCGAGGATCTCGCGGGCCCGGCACGCCGCGGGGCTGTGGTTCATGGTCGTCTCCCGGTGGAGTGTGCCCTCCGGACGCGAGGGCGGCGCCCTTACTGAGAAGAAGCTACTTACCTGAAGTGGGTCTGTCGAGATCCTCGCCCCGCGCCCGGGCCGTCGCGTAGGCGGCGGCCTCGGCGCGGTTGCGCAGGCCCAGCTTGGCCAGCACGTTGCTGACATGGTGGGAGGCGGTCTTGCGGCTGATGAACAGCCGCTCGGCGATCTCGGGATTGGACAGCCCGAGCCCCATCAGGTGGAGCACTTCCCGCTCCCGCTTCGACAGGACGCCGACCTGCTTGGGCCCGGTCCTGCCGCGCACCCCCAGCGAGCGCAGCAGCGCGGCCGCCGCGTCGGCGTCGGCGCGGGCGCCGAGCCGTTCGGAGACGGCCAGCGCCGTCCGGGCCTCGGCGATCGCCGCCTCGGGCGCGGACGGGCGCAGGGCCTCGGCCAGCGCCCGCCTGGCTCGGGCCTCCTCCAGCGGGAGGCCGGCCGCGACGAAGCCCGCCAGAGCCGCCTCGAGATGGCCGCGGACCTCGCCCTCGCCGGCGAGCGCGGCGGCATACTCGGTGAATGCCCTGGTCAGCGGGGTGCGGGCGGCTTCCGGCAGGGCGCGCAGCCGGGCGCACACCAGCCGGGCGGCCGCCAGGTGCCCGGCCGCCGCCTCGGCCTCCACCAGCAGCGCCAGCAGCGGCGCCCGCAACGTCTCGCCCTCGGGGCCGCCGTCCTCGTGGTCCCCCTGGTCCGCGTCCTGGTCTGTGCCCTCCTGGTCCCCCTGGTCCCCTTGGTCCCCGTCCTCGTGGTCTCCCTGGTTCTCGGCGCTCCGGCCGTCCACCGCCAGCCCGCGGCGGAGTACCGTCGCGGCGCGTTCCGCCTCGCCACGAGCCAGGTGCAGACCGGCCAGCGGCCGTACGGCGTACCCGTCGTGCTCGTGGCCGTCGAGGAGCCGCTCCGCCTCCTCCAGCCGGCCCTGCCGTACGCGCAGGTCGGCCAGGCGTGCCACCGAGCCGGAACGGAGGGCCCGGTAGCTGGCGTCGTACAGGCGGACGGACGTGGTCAGCTCGTGCTCGGCCTCGGCCCACCGGCCCGCGGCGGTGAGGATCCCGCCGTAGTACATCCGGCAGATGGCCGCGGCCCACACGACGTCGGTGCGCCGCACGAACGCCTCGACCACGGCCGTCCACTGCTCGGCCCGCCGTACGTCGAGAACCATCTCGCAGGCCAGCAGCATCTTGCAGTAGATCTCGCCGACCACCGCCACGTTCCGCACCTCGCCGCCCACAGCGGCCGCCGCGGCCTCGTCGAGCCGGCGCATGCCCTCATCGGTACGGCCCCGCTCCACCAGGCACACGCCGCTGTAGGCCAGGGCGTCGAACTCCAGGTCCGTGTCGCCGAAACGTACGGCGAGGCGCCGCGCGGCCTCGATGTGCCGCAGCCTGACGGCCTGGTCGTCACTCGCCATCGCGCAGGCCAGCTCGACCCAGCCCCGCTCGGGGCAGTCGCCCGCCGCCTCGGCGAGGTGCTTCCCGCGTTCCAGCCATCCGCCGGCGACCGCGTAGTTCCCGTACAGCGCGACGTACTCGAACGCCAGCCAGTAGGCCGCGATCACCGCCGGATACCGCGTCTCACCTCTGGCGCGGAAGCCTGCGAAGGCCCGCTCGCGTAGTGCGACCGCCGTGCCGTACTCGCCCAGCCAGCACAGCGCCTGCCCCAGCCCGTCGAGCGCCTCAGGAGTCTCCTCCCGCGCGAGGGCGGTCTCGAAGGCGGCGCGGGCGTCCTTCCAGTGACCTGCCGCGAGGGCGGCCCTCCCGGCGGCAACGGCCTCATCGACCCCCACGTCACGATTATCCCGCCGCGAACGCGCCCGCGAATAGGGCAGTCGCCCCATGCTCCCGTGCCTGGTCGCGGCGCATGCTGGCCGGGAACCCGGCCACCTGACACGGAGCGTGCGCGATGAGCAGCCCGATGGAGACGTTCCAGCTCTCGGTCGACCAGGCGGAGAGCTACGAGTCGAGTTTGGTTCCCGCGATCTTCGGCGAATGGGCGCCGCGGCTGGTCGAGGCGGCCGGCGTCGCGGCCGGCCAGCGGGTCCTCGACGTCGCCTGCGGCACGGGTGTCGTCGCCCGCGCCGCCGCCCGGCGCGCCGGGGAGCGGGGACGGGTGACCGGCCTCGACCTCAACGCGGCCATGCTGGCCGTCGCCCGGCGGCTGCGCCCCGACCTCGAATGGCGGCAGGGCGACGCGGCGGATCTGCCGTTCGCCGACGGGTCGTTCGACGCCGTGCTGTGCCAGTCGGCGCTGATGTTCTTCCCCGACCCCGTCCGCGCCCTGCGCGAGATGGCGCGCGTCGTGGCCACGGACGGCCGCGTGGCCGTCCAGGTGTGGGCGCGGCTGGAGCGGCAGCCGGGTTACGGCCCGCTCGTCCAGGTGGCCGCCCGCCACGCGGGGCCCGAAGCGGTCAGCCTGCTGAGCGCCTACTGGAAGCTGGGCGACACCGACGCGCTGGCGGGGCTGTTCGCCGCCGCCGGGCTGCGGGTCACCGCCATCACCGCCCGCACCGGGACGGTACGGCTCGGCTCCGTCGACGAGCTGGTGCGGATCGAGGTCGAGAGCACGCCGCTCCGCGAACGGATCAGCGACGAGGTGTACGGCAGGATCATCGCGGACGCCCGGGAGGAACTGGGCCGGTTTCGCACGGGCACCGGCATCGCCGTCCCGATCGAGGGGCTGCTGGTCACGGCGGTTCCCGGCGCCCCGGCCACGGCGGGCGGCCTGCTCCCGGCCGTCCGGCTGCGGCGCGCCGCTCCGCCGGGCTGAGGGGCCTGCTGGAAAGGGCTCACGGCGAGGTCATGGGTGTGACTCGGGCGCGGTGGCGGCGAACCGCGTCGCGGTTGGCGCACCGGTGGGAGCAGTAGCGCTGCCGTCCGGTGCGGGAGGTGTCGGCGAAGACCAGGGTGCACCCGTCCACGGCGCACCGCTGCAGCCGGTGCATCCCCCGCCCCGCCAGGTGCAGCGCGGTGCCGACGGAGATCAGCGCGAACAGCACGGGGCCGAGCGGCTGCCGGTCGTCGCGGTAGTGCAGGTGCCAGCCGGATCCGGAGTGGTCGGTCAGCCGCGGGTAGGCCGCGGCCGCCGCCAGCATGCGGTTGAGCAGTGCGGCGCGCTCGTGCTCGTCGGGGGCGTCGACGATCTTCTCCCACGCGTCCAGCGTGTCCAGGGTGTGGCCGAGGTCCTGCGGCGTGACCGGGCGCTCCAGCACCAGCCCGGCGGCGCGGCAGCGGTCCGCGAGCTCGTCCGCGGTCGCCGGGCGCCGGTTGGCCAGGCTCGCGGCCAGCTTCACGGCGCCCTCGCCGTAAGGGTTGAGATGCATAAGCTCATTACATCAGGCTGTTGGGTATGAGGTACCACAGCGATGTACGGCAGGCGGTCGAGGATGACGTCGCGGAACTCGTGCGCCTGCGGGCGTTGCTGTTCGCGACCCTCGGCGGCGACTTCTTCAACCCCTCCTCGGCGGGCGACGAGTGGCGGCACGCGCTCACCACGGTTCTGAAGCACAAGCTGACCGCCGACGACGCGTGCATCCTGGTCGTGGACGGCGACAACGGTCTCGCCGCCTGCGGCATCGGCACCATCGAGCAGTGGTTCCCCGGCCCGCACTCGCACAACGGCCGGGTCGGGCACGTGATCGGCGTGGTCACCGACCCCGCCTACCGGCGCCGCGGCCACAGCCGCGCGATCATGCACGGGCTGCTCGACTGGTTCCGCGAACAGGACGTCGCCCGCGTCGACCTGCACGCCTCCCGCGACGGTGAACCGCTCTACCGGTCGCTCGGCTTCGTCGAGCACCCCGACCCCGCACTGTACTGGCGCCCGTGACGGCCGCCCGCACCGGGGCCGGTACCGGTGCGGGCGGGAGCGCTGAGCCACCGGTGCCCGGCGGAGACCGTCAGCTCGGCCGGTGGCGCAGGCTCGGCCGGTGGCGCAGCAGGGAGGCCACGCGGTCGACGCGGTTGGTCCAGACGCCGCCGGAGTACCCCTCGGGGATCCTGGCGACATCGGCGGGGGTGTCGAAGCCTTCGGAGAAGTCCCCCGATCCCGCCACGACGATCACCCGGGTGCCGTGCTCGCGCATCCGGGCGACGAAGGTGTGCGGCCAGCCCCACATCCACCGGGCGTACTGCTCGGGAAGGTGCAGCTGCGTGTTCTCGCACGAGTCCGGCACGTATCCCGTCCAGCCGACGGCGGCGTAGCGCAGCAGGCAGTCCTGCATCGTCTGCCGCGACATGACGTGCAGGCCGGGCAGCCTCCTCCTCAGCGCCGCCACCGGCTGGTCGCCCCCATAGGCGGCGACCGTGCGCAGCCGGTCGGCGGGCAGCGTGGCGAGGTAGCCGGCGAGCCGCTCGCCGTCGGCGGGTTCGTCGCTCTTGACGTGGATGAGCAGTTCCCGGCCGGGGAAGGCGGCCATGACCTCCTCGATGACCGGCATCCCGCCCACGCCCTTGCCGCGGAACGGGTGGGTGGCGCCGTCGTCGGCGGTGTAGCCGTGGCCGATGTCGAGCCTCTTCAGCTCGGCGAGCGTGTGGTCCCGCACGGCGCCCGTGCCGTCGGTGCGGCAGTCGAGCGTGGCGTCGTGGAAGACGGCGATGCGGTCGTCCCTGGTCACCTGGACGTCGAACTCCACCATGTCGGCGCCCGCCGCGAAGCCGGCGCGCATCGAGTCGAGGGTGTTCTCCAGATACGGGTGCTCCGGCTGGTGGATGCGCTCCGCCGTACAGGTGTCGTTGGTGATGCCGTCGAAGCGGAAGGTCTGGGCGAGCCCGCGGTGGGCCAGCAGCAGGGGCGGGCCTCCGTCGGCGGCCCGCCACGAGGCGTTGTTCACGTACACGAAGGCGGCGAGTGCGAGCAGGGCGACGAGCACGACGGTGCGGCGTCGGAAACGCATGGTGGCAGGCTCCTGGAGGTAGACGGCGGCACCAGGATCGCCGCCGCGGCAGCCGAGGAGAACCGGCGAAGGACGTAGCCGCACTATGCCTTTAGGACTGCCTCGTAGGACTCCCTCGGCGGTTCGTGGCCGTGCGGCTTTCAGGGCTCGGCCGGTCGTGGCCGTGCGGCTTTCAGGGCTCGGCCGGTCGTGGCCGTGCGGCTTTCAGGGCTCGGCTGGTCGCGGCCGTGCGGCTTTCAGGACTGGCGCAGCAGGTCGCGCGCGAGCAGCGCGGCCTGGGTGCGGCTGCTCACCTGCAGCTTCGCCAGGATGTTGCTGACGTGCGTCTTCACCGTGCGCTCCGCCAGCGTCAGCGCGCCGGCGATGTCCTGGTTGGCCATCCCCTGCGCGATCAGGCCGAGGATCTCGCGTTCCCGCCTGGTCAGCGTGCCGACCCCGGCTCCCGCGGGTGGAACGGTCGCCGGGCGCTGCTTGGGCCACAGCATGTCGACCGCTGACGAGCTGAGCGCCGTCACCCCGCCATGCGCGGCGCGTACGGCGGCGGCCAGCTCGCCGCCGCTGGCGTCCTTGAGCACGAAGCCGTCGGCACCGGCGGCGAGGGCGCGCTGGATGTCGGCGGCGCGCCCGACGGCGGTGAGCATCAGGACGCGTGCGCGTGTCTCCGGGTGCGCGCCGCGCAGCAGGGACAGCGCCCGCACGCCGTCCATGCCGGGCAGGTACAGGTCGAGCAGCACGACGTCCGCGGGGTCCTGATCGGCGGCGAAGAGGTCGAGCAGCGCCTGGCCGTCCGCCAGCTCGCCGACCACGTCCACGTCCGGCTGGGCGCCCAGGATGAGGGCGAGGCCTTCCCGTACCAGTGCCTGGTCGTCGACTATGACAAGCCGGATCATGTGCCCGATGGTAGGGGCTCGGGGGAAGCGAGGCGGTGTGAGGCAGGTGCTCGCCGGCCGGTTGCGCGTCAGGTGGCAGGTCGTGGTGGACGTCGCGCTCACGGCCGTGGCCGCCGCGCTGTTCGCGGCTGGGGGACCGGCCTCGGTGCCGCTGTCGGTGGGCCAGATCCTGCCGCTGGCGTGGCGCCGCCGCGCGCCCGGGGCCGTGCTGTGCGTGGTCGGTGTGTTCACGGCCGCGCACATGGCGGCGGGGATGACGCGCGCGCTGGGCTACCTGCCGGCGTTGGTGGCGATGTACACGGCGGCGACCAGCGAGGCGCGTCTGGTCCGGTGGGGCGTGTGCGGCGTGACCGCCGCGGCCGTCGCCGCGAGCACGCAGCGCGGCCTGGGGGAGGTCGTGGCCATCTTCGCCGCCGCCTGGATGCTGGGCGTCGAACGCCGCCGGAACGTGCGGGAGCGCAGCGCGTTCGCGGCGGAGAGCGCCCGGCTGCGGCTGGAGCGCCGCGTCGTGGAGGAGCAGCTGGCCGCCGCCGAGGGCCGGGAGCTGCTGGCCCGGCGTCTGCACGACACCCTGGCCCGCACGATCACCGTCATGCTGGTCCAGACGGAGGCGCTGCGCTCCGCCGCACGGTTGACGCCCGCGGACGGCGAGCGCGTCGACCGGGTGCTCGGCGCGGGACGGGAGGCGCTGGCCGAGGTCCGCGACGCCATCAGGGACCTCGACGCCCTGGAGGTGGCGACCGCGGCCGACGACCTCACCGAGCGGCTGGACCAGCTGCGCGCCGCAGGTCTCGACGTTCCGGCGGCGCCGCCCCAGCTCGTGGCCGAGCTGCCCGCCGCCGTGCGCGCGGTGGCGCACCGGCTCGTCGGCGAGGCGGCCACCAACGCGCTCAGGTACGGCGGGCCCGGCACGCGCCTGGACCTCGCCGCGGACCGGGACGGGGACGGCGTCACGATCACCGCCACCAGCCACCCGCCCCGCCACGCCACACGCGGGGCGGAGGGGACGGGCTACGGGCTACGCAGCCTCACCGCCGACGTCGAGACCTACGGCGGCACCCTGGCGTACGGCCCGAGGGAGGACGGCACCTGGGTGGTGGCCGCGACGTTCCCCCGCGTCCCCCTGAGGTGATGCGCCCCGGGGAGTACGCGGAACACACGACGGAATCCTCACGTGTACGGCGGGAGCCCACCGCAGGATGACGCCCGGCCGGACCCGCGTCGGCGATGCTCGGCTGGGACCGTGCTTTCAGGCCCCGGCCGCGTACGCCTCCAGTTCGGCCAGGTACCCGTCCTTCACCTGCCGCGGCAGCCACGCGATCTCGAAGGCGTTGCGCTGCACCTGTAGCAGTTCCTCCCTGGACAGCTCCAGCGCCGCCAGGTTCTCCTGCACGTACCCGGGGAAGTACGCCGGGTCGTCGGAGTTGATCGTCACCCGCACGCCCAGGTCGAGCAGCTTCCTGATCCCCTCGGCCTTCATCGAGTCGGTGACGATGGAGTTGGAGATCGGGCAGCAGGTCAGCCCGATCCCCCTGTCGAGGACCCGCTGCACCAGCGCGGGGTCCTCGAGGATGTTGACGCCGTGGTCGATCCGGTCGACCTGGATGTCGTCCAGGCACTGGCGGATGTGCTCGACGGAGTTCTCCTGGTCGACGTCGCAGTGCATGGTCAGCAGGTAGCCCTCCTGCCTGGCCCGCTCGTAGACGGCGGCGAACTTGGCCGGCGGGTTGCCCTTCTCGTCGGAGTCGAGGCCGACGCCGACGATCCACTCCTTGTACGGCAGCGACTCCAGCAGCGTCGCCATGGCGTACTCGGCCTGGAAGTCGCGCAGGAAGCACATGATGAGCTGGGCGCGGATGCCGAGCCGGGCGTCGGCGTCCATGAGCGCGCGGCGCAGCCCGCGGATGATCACGTCGAAGGGGACGCCGCGGGAGGTGTGCGCCTGCGGGTCGAAGAAGATCTCGGCGTAGCGGACGTTCTGCGAGGCGGCCTTGCGCAGGTAGGCCATGGCCAGGTCGTAGAAGTCGGGCTCGGTGCGCAGCACGCCCATGCCCTCGTAGTAGACGGCCAGGAACGACGGCAGGTCGTCGAAGGAGTAGGCGGCCCGCATCTCCTCCACCGACGCGTACGGCAGGGCGATGCCGTTGCGCTGGGCCAGCTCGAACTTGAGCTCCGGCTCGAGCGTGCCCTCGATGTGCAGGTGGAGCTCGCACTTGGGCAGCCCGGCGATGAAGTCGTTCATTGGATGACCTCCACGATCTCGAGGTTGACGCAGTCGACCAGGCCGAGGTCGGTGACCGCGTAATCAGGGATGGCGGTGATGGACAGGAAGAACAGGTACATCAGCGGCGCGGGCAGGCCGCACCCCAACGAGCGTGCCACGTCGTCGAGCCGCTGTTCGAGCACCGCCATCTCGGCGGCGGGGATGTCGGACACGATGCCCGCGACGGGCAGCGGCAGCGACTCGACGACCGTGCCGTCGACCACGATGACCTGGCCGCCGCCCATCGCCGAGACGGTGTTGACGGCGAGCGCCATGTCGGCGCGGGAGGCGCCCACGCAGATGATGTTGTTGTCGTCGGGGGCGGCGCTGGTGGCGATGGCGCCCTTGCGCAGGCCCATGCCGCTGACCATGGCGACGGGCATGTTGCCCGTCTTGCCGTACCGCTCGACGACGGTGACCAGGAGCGCGTCGTGCTCGACCGACGGCTCGACGACGCCGTCGACGACGGGCAGGGTGACGTCGCGCCGCCTGCGCACGAAGACCTGCTCGGTGAAGTTCAGGGTGAGCACCGTGACCTCGTCGGCCGCCGAGCGCAGGGCCAGGTCGTCGGCGGTCACCTGGCGCACGGGGAAGGGCCGCACCTCGCCCCTGGCCGGCGGTACGGCGGGCACGACCATGGCCCCGTCCCTGGCCACCAGACGGCCTCCGGCGACGACCTCCCTGACCTTGAACTCCTCCAGCGAGTCGACGATCAGCACGTCGGCGAAGCGCCCGGGCGCGATGCTGCCGACCAGGTCGTCGATGCGGTACATCTCCGCGCAGTTGACGGTCGCCATCTGGATCGCGGTGACCGGGTCGACGCCGGCCTTGATCGCCATCCTGACGAGCTTGTCCATGTGCCCGCCGGCCAGCACGTCGGCGGCGTGCACGTCGTCGGTGCAGAACGCGACGCGCCGCGCGCCCACCTTGGCGACGACCTGGATGTTCTCCTCGAGGAAGTGCGCGACGGACGACTCGCGGACGATCGCGTAGATGCCCTGGCGCAGCTTCTCGAGCATCTCCTCGTGGGAGTAGGACTCGTGGTCGAGCCTGATGCCCGCGGCGGCCAGGCCGGCGATGCGGCGGGCGTCCGACAGGGGCGCGCACCCGAAGATCGGCAGCCGCCGCTGGTGGGCGAGCTCGAGCGCCGCCATCACGGCGGGGTCGCCGTGCTCGACCATCTCCTGGACGGTCTCCCAGACGCCGACGCACTCGGGCCACTCGTGCGCGACGCGGTGCTCGGCGGGGCCGAAGGTGTGCCCGACGGTCGACTGCGGCACGGTGTAGGGGGCCTTGGCGGGGGCGCCCCACCAGATCCGCATGCTGGTGGCGGCCGCCTCGTTGAGCGCCTGCCGTACGCCGTCGAGGCCCTGCGCCACGAGGATCTGGTCGAGGCCGGAGACCACGCTGGTGGTGCCGAAGGGGACGACCAGGTTGGCGAAGCTGGTCACCGACAGCTTGCTGCACTCGATGTGCAGGTGGCCGTCGATGAGTCCGGGCACCAGGAAGCCGCCGCGAGCGTCGATGATCTCGGTGTCCGGGCCGCGGTCGAGGGCGGGGCCGACGGCCGCGATCCGGTCGCCGCTGATGCCGATCTCGGCCGGGTACAGCTCGCCGGTCAGCACGTTGACGAGCGTGCCGTTGGTGATGATCGTGTCCGCGGGCCGGCGGCCGTAGGCGACATCGAGCAGGTCATGCATGGGCGAGCTCCTTGATGGGGACCGGTCGGCGGTCCAGGGCGGCGTAGACGATTCCGGCGACGACGAAGCCGGCGAAGATGCTGAAGTCGGAGCCGCCGGTCGCGCCGGAGATCCAGCCGACGAACACGCTGGAGTTCAGCCAGAGCGCGGCGGCCACCATGCCGGCGGCCTGGGCGATGAGGCCCGGCCAGCGGACCTGGTCGGGGGCGTGGTCGTCGAACAGCGCGGCGGCGTCGTAGCGGCCCCTGCGGCGCAGCCAGTCAGTGACGTACACGCCCGCCCACGGCGCCAGCCAGATCACCAGCAGGCCGAGGAAGGCGTTCAGCATCGTGTTGAACGAGTCGGAGGTGATCGCGACGAAGGTGATGATCACGCAGAGGATCAGGTCGAGGACGACCGCCAGCCACCGCTTGACGTTGATGCCCGCCGCCTGCAGGTTCAGGCCCGAGGAGTACAGGTCGGTGGTGTTGGCGGCGAAGAGCGTGACCACGGTCAGCAGCAGGTACGGCACGACGAACCAGGACGGCAGCGCACCGGGCAGCCCGGAGATCGGGTCGCTGGCGTTGGTCACCACGGTGGCGACGGCCGCGCCGAGGACCATCAGCAGCAGGTACGGCACGAAGCCGCCCAGGAAGGCGTAACCGAACACGGCCTTCCTGGAGGAGTCGACCGGCAGGTAGCGCGAGTAGTCACCGCCCAGCGGCGCCCACGACAGGCCGCCGCCCGACATCACCAGCATGACCGCCAGCGTGAAGGTGGAGAAGTCCGCCGATCCCGCCGCCGACAGGTTCGCCTTGGGCGCGACCAGGATCGCCATGATCACGAACATCACCAGGAACACCCAGGTGAGGTACTTCTGCGCCTTCATGACCGCGGAGTGCCCGATCAGCGGCAGGATGAGCTGGATGACCGCGGCGACCAGCACGATCGCCACCTTCAGCCCGAGACCGTCGCTCGAGACGCCGGCCTGCTCCAGCAGCGTGAGCCCGGCCAGGGTGATCATCACCATCCCGCCGGCCTCGAAGCCGACCATGTTGAGCCAGCCGAAGAAGCCGAGCACGCGGGCGCCCTTGTTGCCGTAGGCGGCGCGGGAGATCGCCATCGTCGAGGTGCCCTGCTGCATCCCCTGGATGCTGCTGAACCCCACCAGGGGGAAGGCGAGCAGGTTGCCGATGACGATGGCCGCCACGGCCTGCCAGAAGCTCAGCCCCATCGCGACGACGATGGTGCCGTAGACCACGGTGAAGACGGTCGTCGTCGTGCCTGCCCAGAGGAAGAGCAGGTCGCGAGGGCGGCCGTACCGCTCGGCCGCAGGAACCAGCTCGATCCCGCGTTGCTCCATGGACGGTTCCTTCCGGAGTCGCTGAATACCGGATTCAGTGAACCAGGAGGGTCTGACCAGGACGGTTATCGGCGGCTACGAGATCGGCCCGCCGGTTTGTAGCCGCCTACAAGGTGATCGCCAGGCCGACGGCGAAGAGCAGGCCGTAGGCCATCTGCAGCTTGCCCGTGGCCTGCAGCACGCCGATGAGCGCGGGGCCGGTGGCGCCCGACAGGACGGTCTTCACCGGGCCGATCGCCAGCGGCGCCGCGAGCACCGGCAGCGCGGCGAACGGCGTGAACGGGATCAGCAGCAGCGGGATCACCAGCGGGGCGACCAGGCACACCGTGTACATCACCCGCGTGCGCTCGGCGCCCAGCACCACGGCCAGCGTGCGCTTGCCCGCCGGGCCGTCGGTGACGACGTCGCGCAGATTGTTGATGACGAGCATCGAGCACGACAGCAGGCCGATCGGGACGGAGGCGGCCAGCGCGACCCACGACAGGTGGCCCGTCTGGACGAAGGTGGTGCCCATCACGGGGACGGGGCCGAAGAAGACGAAGACCGCCGCCTCGCCGAGCGCGCGGTAGCCGTAGGGGCGCTTGCCGCCGGTGTAGAACCACGCGGCCGCGATCGCGGCGGCGCCGACCAGCAGGATCCACCAGGCCTGCGTGGCCACCACCAGCGTCAGGCCGGCGACGGCGGCGGCGGCGAAGCAGCCGAGCGCGGCGGTCAGCACCTCGCGAGGGGCGGCCACACCTGAGCCCACCAGGCGCATCGGGCCCACGCGCCGGTCGTCGGTGCCTCTGATGCCGTCGCTGTAGTCGTTGGCGTAGTTGACGCCGATCTGCAGTAACAACGCCACCAGCAGGGCCACCACGGCACGCCACCAGATCGGGCCGCCCTCGCCGACCGCCAGGCCGGTGCCGACGACGACGGGTACGACCGCGTTGGGAAGGGTGCGCGGGCGGGCGCCCTGCACCCACTGGCTGAGCGTGGCCATCAGCTGATGTCCGTCGTGAGCCTGACCATCCGGATCGGACGGCCCATGTCGAGCACGCGTTCGGCCATGTCCTCGCCCCATCCGGCGGACTCGAGGAAGCCGAGCATCGCGTAGTTCTCCGCGAACACCCAGGTGACGATCTGCCGGAAGCCGTCCTCGCGCATGTAGTCGACGGTCGCGTTGAGCAGCCTGCTGCCGTGGCCGCGCCGGACGAAGTCGGGGTCGACCAGCAGCGTCAGCATCTCGGCCGTCACCGTCGGGTCGAGGTCGGGGTCTTCGGCGGGCGCGTGGGAGACCAGGCCGACCACGCGCTCGCCGCCGCGCGGCGTGGCGGGCGCGTTGGCGCCGCCCAGGCCGAGCGCGGGAAAGCCCTCGGTGTCGAGGATGGTCTCCACGGCCACGAGCACGCGATGCATGCGCGTGGGCGGCGAGGCGATCGCCTCGTCCCACTGGCGCAGCCACATCTTCTCCGCTGCGGGGCCCGTCATCTGCTCGAGCGGCCCTTCGGGGAGGAACTCCCGATAACCGTAGCGCCAGGCGCGGATCTGAGTGTTCGCCACCTGGAGCACATCTCCGCGCCGGGCCGCCCGGACGCCTACGTCTGCCATCTCGGCCCGCTCCTTCGCCTGCCGTTGTGCCCGCGACCGGAGGATCTCGAGGGCACGTGTTACACCGTATCGGTGATTCGGGGCTCGCGATGACGCCTGACTCGATAAACGCGGGTGTTCGTCCGGTTACGACATCCCATCGTAAGGGCTTGATCAGCTCAGGCGCGCGTACGCGGAGGCGAGCCGCCGCACCCCGTCGGTCAGCTCGGCCACATGGACGGCGGCGCTGTGCGTCAGGCGCAGGCGCGGCCCCGGCGGTTCGGTGGGGTAGTAGATGCGGCCCGGGCTCACCTGAACCCCGTTCCTGCGGGCCTCCTCGACCAGCGCGGCCTCGTCGACGTGCGGCGGCAGCCGTACCCACAGGTGCAGTCCGCCGTGGGGGACCAGGTGCGGCTCGGCCTCCGGCAGCGCGGCGGCGAGGGCGGCGGCGAGCGTCGCACGGCGTGTCGCCAGCTCGGCGTGGACGGCGGTCAGGTGACGGGGCCAGGCGGGCGAGCTCACGAACTCCAGCGCCGTCTCCTGCAGCGGCCTGGCCACGAAGAACGACTCCACGAGCTGGCCGGCCCGCAACCGGTGGGCGGCCGGGCCCCGGGCGATCACCGCGGCCAGGCGCAGGCTGGGGGCGAGGATCTTGGTGAGCGAGCTGATGTGGACGACGGTGCCGTAGCGGTCGAGGGCGATCATCGGGGTGGGCGCGTGCTCGGTCAGGTAGCGGGCGTAGTCGTCCTCCACCACGAACGCGTTGTGCGCCCTGGCCACCTGGAGCACCTGCTCCCTTCGTACGTCGGTGAGCGTCGCGCCGGTGGGGTTGTGCAGCGTCGGCTGCGAGTAGAAGACCCGCGCGCCCGTCACCGCGAACGCCTCGGCCAGCAGGTCGGGCAGCACGCCGTCGGCGTCCATCGGCACCGCGGCCGTCCGCAGGCCCGCCGCCCTGGCCGCGGCCATGGCGCCGGGGTAGGTGGGCGTCTCCATCAGCACGGTCGTGCCAGGGGCGGCCAGGGCGCGGAAGGCGTGGCTGAGCGCGGCCTGACCGCCGCTGACGACCAGCGCGTCACCGGCGGTCAGCTCGCCGCCCGCCTGCCGGGCGAACCACCCCCGCAGCTCGGGGACGCCGGTCAGCGGGGGAGTGGCCCAGGCGTTCAGGCGCTTGACCGCCCGTGAGGCGGCCGCCGACAGTTGGCGGTCGGGCCGCATGGCCGCGTTCAGGTAGCCGCCGGTCAGCGGGATCACGTCTTCGGGCGGCGTCGTGAGCAGCGCCGTGACGCCCGAGTCGTCGATCACCCGGTCGCCGAGCGCGACCGTCTGCCACGACATGTCGGAGATCTCCGTGAGCCGCGCGGGGCGAGGGGCCACGAAGGCGCCGACGCCGGGCCTGGTGACCACCCTGCCCTCGGCGGCGAGCTGCCCGATCGCCCTCGAGACGGTCACCGGGCTGACCCCGTGGCGCCGCATCAGCTCGCGACTGGACGGCAACCGGTCGCCCGGCCGCTTCGTCCCGATCTCCTCGCGCAGCATCGCGGCGATCTGGGCGATACTGCTATCGTCTTTCATGAGAAGTAACAATAGCGCTATCGTGTCCGGTGGAGTAACGGTTCCCGTACGGGCCGATCACGCCAGGCGTGGCACCCTCCTCGCCTTCCTGGGCGTGCTGGCCTTCTCCGGCTCCTTTCCGGCCACCGTGTTCGCGATGCGCGGCTTCGACCCGTGGCTGGTGGCGATCGGGCGGGCGCTGCTGGCCGGCCTCGTCGCGCTGGCCTGCCTCAAGGCCGCCCGGCTGCCGCTGGTGCCGCCGCGCGCCCAGTGGCGCCCCTACGCGTTCATCTCCCTGGGCGTGGTCTTCGGCTTCCCCGTCTTCAGCGGCCTCGCCCTGCACCTGGGCGCCGGCACCGCCCACTCCGCCGTCGTGATCGGCCTGCTGCCGGCCGCCACGGCCGCCTTCGCCGTCTGGCGCGCGGGCGAACGCCCCCGGCCGCTGTTCTGGGTCGCCTGCGCGGCCGGAGCCGTCGCGATCACCGTCTTCACCGTCTCCCAGGGCGGCGGCAGCGTCTCCCTCGCCGACCTCCTGCTGGTCGCCGCCCTCCTGTCGGCCGCGCTCGGCTACACCGAGGGTGGCCGCCTCGCCCGCACCACGCCCGGCTGGCAGGTCATCTCCTACGCCCTGGTGGTGTCCATCCCCGTGACGCTGCCCGTGACCGCCGCGCTGGCGCTGACCACGCCGGTGTCGTTCTCGGTGGCGTCCGTGAGCGGGTTCCTCTACGTCGGGCTCATCTCGATGTTCCTCGGCTTCGTCCCCTGGTACGCGGGCCTGGCCCAGGGCGGCATCGCCCGCGCCGGGCAGACCCAGCTCACCCAGCCGCTGCTCACCCTGGTGTGGGCGTGGCTGTTCCTGGGCGAGCGGTACGGCATGGCCACGGTGCTCGGCGCGCTGGCCGTCCTGGTCTGCGTGGCGGTGACGCAGCGCAGCCGTACGTAGTCCTTGAAAGATGTGACAACTCAGCGCAGGATGAGCGCAGGAGGTGTCACAAATCATGGCCGACCTCACGATCCCCGAAGGCGGATTCTGGCCAGCGCCCGAGATCCCCCAGCCGAACATCTATCCGATGGAGTGGCGGGTCGAGACCGAGAAGCTGGCGGCGATCTACGAGAAGTCCAAGCGCATGGTCTGGAACCCCGCCGACCTGCCCTGGGACGGGCTCTCCCCCGACGACTTCACCGTCGAGCAGCGGCTGGGGATCATGTACTGGTTCGCCGTCCTCGCCAACTTCGACGCCTCAGGGCCCGCGGTGTTCGCCCGCGCGACCATCCAGGCGTTCGAGAAGCACGAGGAGGACCCCGTCCGCAAGTGCTTCTTCTCGATCACCAGGGACGAGATGAACCACGAGGAGTGCTGCCAGCGCACCATCGCCAGGCTCTGGCCCGGCGGACCCCTCGACTGGACCCCCGTCACCGACCTGGAGAAGGCGGCGCACAACAACATCGGCTGGCTGTACCACAACGGCGGGCGCTACTGGAACGGCTACACCGCGGCGGTCGGCAAGTACTCCCTGCCGGTGCTGTTCACCTCGTTCATGATGGGCGAGATGGCCGCGTCGACGCTGTTCAGAGGAATGGCGTCGGGCACCAGGCACCCGGTCTTCAGCGAGATGTTCCAACGCATCGGCCGCGACGAGTCGCGGCACCTCCAGATCTGCATGACGATCCTGGAGAACGAGTGGCCAGGCCTCACCGACGACGTCCGCTCGCTGATCACCCGGCAGCTGCGGGCCGGGTTCGTCTTCCTGTCGATGATCCTGTGGGAGCCGCCCGAGGGGTTCTGGGACCTGCCGCCGTACTTCCTGCCCAATCACCGGGTGCTGATGGACCATGCCCGGACGGCGGGGCTGGGCGTGCTGTCGTACGAGGAGCAGGCCGAGAACTGGCGCGTGGCGATGGCCAGGGTGCGGGCGATCGTGGAACGGTGGGGGATCGAGTTCCCTGCCATCCCGGAACTGGACATCGACGGCGTGCAGGTCGACTTCATCGACCCGGAGGAGATCATCCCGGTCTTCTGAGTCACGGCCGGGCGGCCGGGCGCCCGACCCCGGGCGCGTTGCCTGGCCGAGGACCGCGGAGCGCCGATGCGCCTTGGAGCGGCTGTGACGTGCGACCTGCGGCGGCGTTCCGGGGATGGCCGGACGACCGGTCGTGGCGGCGGCGCAACGGCCTTCAGGCGAGCCCCGGTAGGCTGCCGGCCGTGTGGGGCAGAATCGACGGGCTCAGGATCCTGGGCCTCGGCACACCGGGTGACCTGCGCGCCCGGCTGAACGACCTGGTCCTGTCCGGCGCCAAGACCGGCACGGCCGGCCTGCTCGCCCACGACTACCGCGCGGAGAACGAAGAGCTCGAGCACGTCGGCGAGCGCCTGGCCCTGGTCGACGACGACGACCACCGGCTCGCCGAGGTGGAGGTCACCGGGGTGAAGGTCGTGCCGTTCCGCCAGGTGACCTGGGACTTCGCCCAGTCGGAGGGCGAGGGCTACCGGTCGGTCGAGCACTGGGGCGAGGTGCACCGCCGCTTCTGGAACGATGCCGGATACGAGGTCGACGACACCACCGAGGTCGTCTGCATGTCCTTCCGGCTGGTGGACGGCACCGAACGCGGTGCGTGACGGCCTCCGGCGGACTCAGCAGCCGGAGCCCTCACCTGCCGCCTCAGGCCACGAATCGCGCGAGGTGACGTAACTGCCCCGGGCCGGCACCGTGTAGATCCAGCCCTGCTCGCGCAGCAGCGCCATGGCCTTGCGCACCGTCTCGCGCGCCACGCCGTACTGCCGCACCAGCGTCGACTCACCCGGGATCGAGCGGCGCGGCAGCAGCGCGCCCGACCTGATCTGCTGCTCGATGTCGCCCGCGATCCGGCGGAACAGCGGCGTCTTGTCCGGGGAGCGAGGGGCGAGCTCGGGCCCGCCGACGTAACTGCCCTGCCCCTGGGCGGTGTAGATGAGGCCCTCGTCGCGGAGCACCCGGATCGCGCGACGCGCCGTGGTGCGGGCGACGCCGAACTCCCGCTGCAACTCCGCCTCACTGGCGACGGCGTCGCCGGGGGAGAGACGGTTGACGATGCGCGACCGGATGATCTCACTGATCTGCAGATAGAGATGGGTGTCACCATCAGGATCGAGCATGGAATCAGCATATACGGGCGATGGAACTAGCGGGAGCCGTCCTCGGGCCAGTTCTCCTTGGCGGCCACATAGGTGCCGCGATACGGCACGGTGAAGGCCCAGCCCTTCTCGCGGAGATGCGCCACCGCCTGCCGTGCCGTCACCTTCGCGACGCCGTACTCCTTCATCAGTGCCTTCTCGCTCGGGATGGCGCGGTTCGGGAGGATCTGGCCGAGGCGGATCCGTTCCGCGAGCTCCTCGGCGATCTTCTGGTACATCGGCGTCTTTCGCGGAGCGCGCGGAATCCCCGGCTCTCCGACGAATGTCCCCTCGCCCTGGATCGTGTAGACGACGCCCTGCTCGCGCAGCTCGCGAGCGACCCGCCTGGCCGTCGTGCGCGCGATGTCGTAGTCGGCCTCCAGCTGAGCTTCGCTGGGTACTGGCTCGCCGGGCCTGAGCTCGCCGCTTTCGATCCGGGCGCGGATCAGATCGGCGACCTGTTTGTAGATGGGTACGGGTCCCTCGCGGTCAAGCACAGTCGAACTATAGACGAAAAGGTACATGAGCGTACAAAGCAGACGCTCACATGAACCTATAGAGAGGAGCAAGTAGACCTAGAGATACGGCTGCCTTATAGTCAAAGCGTGGTCGAGGCGGAGCTGGGCGAATGGCACTCCCAGCATCCCGAACCGTTGCGCGAAGGCGCTATCGCCATCGACTGGTCGTTGGAGGTGCCGCGTGCCGATCGGGTGCGGGTGAAGTCGTACACGTGTAACTGCGTGCCGGTGTTCTACGAGCTCTGCCAGGCGGCTGGGCTGATGTTCATCCGGCGCCTGAGCCAAGGAGGAGAGGTGACCCTGGTTCATGAGTCGCCGTGGCTGCGTTGCGCCGAGGTGGAAGATCTCTGGCAGCGGCTCCTTCGCGGGGAGGCGCGTTGATCATGTTGTGGAAGGTCATCGCCTGGCGGACGTGTCTGGCCGGGGCGAGACGACCTCCTCGGCTCGGGCGGCATCGGTCGGGGAAGCAGTCGTGGGGTTGGTGGATGCCGATGCTCGGCCTGTCCGAAGGCGGCGTCCACCGCGGCCGGTGGGACTGACCGGCGTCCTTCGTCCCTCACTGGTCGTACCGCGGGCTCGGCTCTTGCCCGGCCGGCCCGGGGTGCACGGCCTCGCACAGGGGTCATCCCAGGTTCCGTGTCCTTGTGCGAGGCCACTCCG
This sequence comes from Nonomuraea sp. NPDC003727, assembly GCF_053586935.1. Lineage (NCBI taxonomy): Bacteria > Bacillati > Actinomycetota > Actinomycetes > Streptosporangiales > Streptosporangiaceae > Nonomuraea > Nonomuraea sp. NPDC003727. The sequence continues at coordinate 430,232 of NZ_JBSFNE010000002.1, read as the reverse complement.
GCGGGCCGGGCCCGGCCCGCCGGAGCAGGGCGTTGTTGTGAGCTTGTAGGTGTGCCCCGGGCGGGTGGTCCTCTCGGCCGTCCGGGGTGCGTGGCCGCTCGTGGGGGCATCCCCTTGGATCAGCCGTCCCTGCGAGTGGTCGTCTCCGGCGGGTCTGGCGCGGACCCGCCGGAGTCGATGCAGGTGCCCCACGCTGTGCGGCGTGGGAGCGCCGGGAAGCGTGCCCTGGGCGATCTTCGCTCGCTCGTCCGGGGCACGTGGCCTCTGTGGGGCATCGTCACCGGTAACCCTCACTCACCGACCCCACAGAGGCCTCTCACCGTGTGAGCGTGCGGATGTCCGACGTGTCGTGCAGCGACCTCACCGGGACATTCGAGCTCGTGGCCGTACCCCGGGCGGGTCTCTCCCGCACGCTCCTGCCCGAGGTGCGCGGTCTCCGGCCGGGCGTCGTTCCCCGATGGAGCGCTTGCCCGTGGAGGCCCGCTCCGTCGGACCGCGCCCGCGCCGGCGCGGCCCGACGGAGGTGAGTGACATCGAGTGTGGTGGCCCCGTACTGCGTCGCGGGGCCGCCCGAGCGGTACAGGCGCAGTGTGGAGCCTTCTCGGGTGGCGCGGCCCCTCGTCCAGTCGGGTGGGAGCGGGGCCGCGCGGAGAACGCTCGGTGGGCTTCGGCGGCAGCGGTCGCGGCTGCCGGCCAGGGGCCCACCGAGCGTTCCCATCGCCGGCCGGGCAGCGCGAGGCAGGAAGAGGCCAATGGGCTTGCGGGGATTGGACGAGGTTCAGGATGCCTGTCAGGTGCTCGGAACGGTGGCGGCTAGCCGGTTTCCGGGGTCTGCGGGACGGGGATGCGGCGCCAGGCGGTGTCGGTGACGATCACGTGGTCGAGGAAGCGCAGCCCCACGGTGTCGGCGGCGTCGGCCAGGCGCTGGGTGGTGGCCAGGTCGGACTCGCTCGGGTCGAGAGAACCGCTCGGGTGGTTGTGCGCCACCCCGAAGGCAGCGCCGCCCGAGGTCAGCACGGTGGTGATGATCTCCCGGATCGGGGCGGGCGTGTGGTCGGCGCCGCCCTCCGTCATCAGGGCGCGGCGCAGGACCGAGCCGCGTGGATCGCAGATCACGACAACGAGGCGTTCGCGGGGGTGTCCGCGAAGGTACGGCGCCGCCTGCGCGGCCAGGTCGCTCGACGAGGTGATGCGGGCGCGGGCCGGGCCCTCCTGCGCACGCCGTACGAGATGGAAGGCCGCGGCGATGCGGGCCGCCTTGGCGGGGCCGACGCCGCGGACGGCGAGCAGGCGGTGGGCGTCGGAGCGGGCCAGCTCGCCGAGGTCGCCGCAGTGGGCGATGAGCTGGGCGGCGAGGTCGACGGCGTCGCTCTCCCTGGTGCCGTGACCGATGAGGAGAGCGAGCAGCTCCCGGTCGGCCAGGGCTGCGGCACCGCTGGCGAGCAGGCGCTCGCGCGGGCGGTCGGCGGCGGGCAGGTCCTTGACGCGCAATCGACACCTCCGGATCGGCACCCTGCCGGTTGTATCAACGGGCACCGACAAATCAGGGGCCGGGAGGGTGGGTCGGCCGTCTCGCGTGGCCGCCGCAGGAGGGAGTGCGGGGCCGGCGTTGAAGGAGGGGGGACCGGGCGGCGCGGGGGAAGGCGCCGCCCGGTGGTGCGTGGGGAGGGGTCACAGGTGCACGGCCATGCTGTAGACGACTTCGAAGCGGTCGCCGGGAACGACGATGTCGCTCGTCTCCACGGGACGTTCGCTCGCCCAGTGCGTCCGTTTGAGGTGCAGGACGTGGACGCCCGCCGACAGGTCGAGGGCGTCGATCTCGGTGGGGCGCGGCACCCGGGTGTGCACGCTCTCGACGATCTCGGTCACCTTGATCCCGTAGGAGGAGAGCCTGCCGATCAGGCCGCGGCGTTCCTCGTCGGAGTGGGGCGCGAACTCGAGCGGTTCGTACGACGTGGCGAGCTGGAGGGGTTTGCCGTCGCCGCGGAACACGTAATGGGTCCTGGTGAGGGTGGTCGACTCCTCGACGCGGAGGCGCTGGGCGATCTCGGGGGTGGCGGCCACGGGCTCGCTGTGCCAGTCCCAGGTGACGCGCCTGCCCTGGCTCTGCAGGTCGGCCGCGAACGGCGCCTGGTGGTCGTGGAAGCGCCAGCGATGCAGGGGAGCGAGGTCCGGGCGCTCCCTGACGTAGTGTCCCGAACCCACCCGACCGAAGATGAGGCCCTCGCCGGCCAGGACGCGAAGCGCGTGGCGGGCGGCGGTCTCGCCGACCTGATATTTGCGGGTCAGCTGCGCCCGTGAGGGGATGGGCGCGCCGGGGGGAAGGGTGCCGTCGTTGATCTGCCGCCGAATGTCTTCGACGACGCGCAGGTAGACCGGATCGGAACTTGCCACTAGTCCATCCCTGAGGTTGCTGTGAGGCGTTGCCCCATGTTGCCGTATTCGGCAGGTAACCCACCGTCATCGAATGCACTTGGAGTTCCAACTTTGGGCGGTTCGGAAAAATATTCTGAGAACTCTGTAACGCCCGCGTAAGGTGCGGCGATTCTCCGGTAGAGGTCGTCGATGTGTGTACCCCCGAGCACATATCGGCGACCTCTTCCACGTGCCGGCGTTTCCGGCCAACCCCCCAGCGTGCGGGCCTTTCCGGCCAACCCCCATCCCGTACGGCAAGCCGCCCCGCCGCCACCCTGGTCCCGGGGCCGGCGTCTGTCGAGGGATACGCCTCACCGAGCGCGCGTGGCCGGCCGCCGTTACGGACGGCACTCCTGGGAACCGGTGACGCTCAGCGACGGGACGACGTGACGGCGGCCCGCCGGAGTCCCGCTGGAGTACGCGTGATGGACGGGCGGTCAGCGGTGACCACGGTGGCCTCGAGCCCGCTTGCCGTAGGGGCCGGAGCGAGCGGCGGGGCGCGGAGCGCGGGGACGACGCGAGGTGCGGGCGACAGCAGCGGAGGACTGGCGCGACATCGGCGGGGGAGCGGCGATCGGCTGGTGCGGGAGGCGGTGGCGGGAGGGTGTGAGACGGGTCGGCGGCGGGGAACTCCGCGAGCGGCCCGGCGGTGGCGGGAGGAGCCGGGTACGGGGCCGGAGGCGGTCGCGGGAGCAGCCGGGTATGGGGCCGGAGGCGGGTGGGGGAGGAGCCGGACAAGGGCTCGGAAATGGCCTTATGGGGGTGGCGGGGTTAGGGACGTGCGGGAATCCGGGTACCGTTCGCACTATGGCATCGCCCTCTCGCACCGCCGAAGCTCCGTTCGGCCGCATGCTGACCGCCATGGTCACGCCGTTCACCGGGGACGGCGCCGTCGACTACGACGCCGCGCGCAGCCTGGCCGCCTACCTGGTCGACGAGCAGCGCAACGACGGTCTGATCGTCAGCGGGACCACCGGGGAGTCGCCGACCACCAGCGACGCCGAGAAAGAGCGCCTGCTGCGGGTCGTGCTGGAGGCCGTGGGTGACAGGGCGACCGTCGTCGCCGGTGTAGGCACGAACGACACGCACCACACCATCGAGCTGGCCAGGCAGGCCGAACGGGCCGGCGCCCACGGCCTGCTCGTGGTGACGCCGTACTACAACAAGCCGCCGCAAGAAGGCCTGTACCGGCATTTCGCCGCCGTCGCGGACGCGACCGCGCTGCCGGTGATGCTCTACGACATTCCGGGCCGTGCGGGCGTGCCCATCCACACCGATACGCTGATCAGGCTGTCGCAGCACGAGCGGATCGTGGCCGTGAAGGACGCCAAGGGCGACCTGTTCGCGGGCTCCACCGTGATGACCGCCACCGACCTGGTCTTCTACTCGGGCGACGACGCGCTGAACCTGCCGTGGCTCTCGGTGGGCGCGGCGGGGTTCGTGAGCGTGGTGGGCCACGTGGTGGGCGCCGAGCTGGCCAGGATGATCGAGCTCCACCGGGCGGGCGAGGTCGCGGAGGCGACCGCCGTCCACCGGCAGCTGCTGCCCGTGATCGACGGGATCATGAACCGCGCGGGGGGCGCGATCATGGTCAAGGCGGCACTCAGCTTGACGGGCCGGCCTGTCGGCCCGATGCGGCCTCCGCTGGTGGAGGCCACCTCTGCGCAGATCGCCGAGCTGCGGGCGTGCCTCGTGGCCGGCGGAGTGAAGTTGGCTGACTGATGAAAACGGGGAGGAACGGAGATATTGAGTTCACGATTTGACCGGCCTGGGGGCAGCGTATGAGCCACCCGCATCCGGAACTCGGCCCCCCGCCGCCGCTGCCTGAGGGCGGCCTGCGCATCGTGGCGCTCGGCGGTCTCGGGGAGATCGGCCGGAACATGGCGGTCTTCGAGTACGAAGGCCGGCTGCTGATCGTCGACTGCGGGGTCCTGTTCCCCGATCCCGAGCAGCCGGGAGTCGACCTGATCCTGCCCGACTTCGAGTACATCAGGGACCGTCTCGACGACGTCGAGGCGCTGATCCTGACGCACGGCCACGAGGACCACATCGGCGCCGTGCCGTACCTGCTGCGGGAGCGGCGCGACATCCCGCTCGTCGGGTCGAAGCTGACGCTGGCCTTCATCGAGGCCAAGCTGACCGAGCACCGGATCCAGCCGGAGAAGGTGCAGGTCATGGAGGGGGAGCGGCGCCGGTTCGGGCCGTTCGAGTGCGAGTTCCTCGCGGTCAACCACTCTATTCCCGACGCGCTCGCGGTGGCCGTCCGCACGCCGGCCGGCATCGTCCTGCACACCGGCGACTTCAAGATGGACCAGCTGCCCAGCGACGGGCGGCTGACCGACCTGGGCGGATTCGCCAGGCTCGGTGCCGAGGGCGTCGACCTGCTGATGTCCGACTCGACCAACGCCGAGGTGCCGGGGTTCGTCACCTCCGAGCGGGAGATCGGTCCGGTCATCGACGAGGTGATCCGCACCTCGGCCAAGCGGGTGATCGTGGCGAGCTTCGCCTCCCACGTCCACCGGGTCCAGCAGGTGATCGACGCCGCCGCCAAGCACGGCCGCAAGATCGCGCTGGTCGGCCGGTCGATGGTGCGCAACATGGGCGTGGCTCGCGACCTCGGCTACCTGAGCGTGCCGCCCGGCCTGATCGTCGACTCCCGTGACCTCGAGGAGTGGCGGCCGGAGGACATCGTGCTGATCTGCACGGGTTCGCAGGGCGAGCCGATGGCGGCGCTGTCGCGCATGGCCGACCGCGACCACGCGATCCGCATCGCGAGCGGTGACACCGTGCTGCTGGCCTCCTCGCTGGTGCCGGGCAACGAGACGGCGGTCAACAAGGTCATCAACGGGCTGACCAGGTGGGGAGCGCGCGTCGTCCACAAGGGCAACGCGAAGGTCCACGTGTCGGGGCACGCGGCGGCCGGCGAGCTGCTGTACGTGCTGAACCTGACGCGCCCGTCGAACTTCATGCCCGTGCACGGCGAGTGGCGCCACCTGCGGGCGCACGCCAAGCTGGCGGAGCTGACCGGCGTGCCGGACGACCACATCGTGATCGCCGAGGACGGTGTCGTCGTCGACCTGGTCGACGGCCGGGCGAAGATCACCGGTGCCGTGCAGGCCGGGTACGTCTACGTGGACGGCCTCTCGGTCGGCGAGATCACCGACCTGTCGCTCAAGGACCGCAGGATCCTCGGGGACGAGGGCTTCGTGTCGGTCGTGGTGGTCGTCGACTCCACCAGCGGCAAGCTCGTCGCCGGTCCTGAGATCCACGCGCGTGGGTCGGGCATCGAGATCGAGCGCTTCGGCGAGATCATCCCGATGATCGAGAAGGCGATCGAGCAGAACGCGGCCGACGGTGTGGTCGACATGGCGCAGATCCGCCGCGTGGTGCGAAGGACGGTCGGACGCTGGGTGAGCGACACCTTCCGCCGCCGCCCGATGATCATTCCGGTGATCGTCGAGGTCTGACCCCGCCGCCCGAGGAACCCCGCTCCCGATCCCTGCGATCAGGGGGTGGGGTTCCTCTCCGGGTTGCTGAGCGGCCCGGCCGCGTCTCCCGCGGGCGGCGGTGTCCGGGCTGCTGGGGTTCCGGCCCCCGTCTGTCGTGCACACGGAGGGCGGCCACGGGGCGGGGTGTTCGCCGCGTCATGAAGCACGGCCGTGCCGGGGACGCCGGTCAGGTGTCGCGGCGGTGGACGGCCGCCAGGCCCGCCGGTCAGGCGTCACGGTGGTGGACGGCCGCCAGGCCCGCCGGGTCAGGCGTCGCGGCGGTGGACGGCCGCCAGGCCCGCCGCCAGCGGCACCACCGCGTAGAGCACCAGCACCACCCCCGCGACCGGTGGCGGCAGCAGCGCCCCGTACACCGAGGACGTCAGGTCCGCCCCCGCGATCTCCCGCGGCAGCGCGCCGATCATCACGGACCCGAGCGGTTCGCTCCACGGCTCGGGCAGGTTCCCGACCACGATCGGGATCACGTACACCAAGCCCACCAGCACCGCGATCGCCGCCGCCGCGGATCGCAGCAGCGCGCCTAGCCCCAGGCCGAGCAGCGCGAACACCGCCACCGTCACGGCCGATGCCACCAGCGTCGGAAGCCGCTCGCCGAACGACGCCACGGGAAAGCGTCCCGCCAGCATCGCCGCGGTGACCGCGTACGTCACGAACACCACGACGGGTCCCACGACCAGCCCGAGCCCGCCCACGACCGCCGACTTGGCCACCAGCACCGGCCACCGGCGGGGGACGAGGGCCAGGCTGGTCCTGATGAGTCCGGTGGCGTATTCGGAGGTGATCGCCAGGACTCCCATGACCCCCATGCACAGCTGGGGGACGATCAGCACCACCTCCTCGAGTTCGGCGATGCGGGCGGTGCGCCGCATCGGCGGGGACGCGGCGTCGTACATGCCGATCGCCGCCCAGGCGATCGCCGCCGCCAGCGGCACCGCGCCGAGACTCAGGCCGACGAGCAACCAGCTGGACCTGACCGAGCGGGCCTTCACCCATTCGGCGGCGAGCACGTTCATGCGTTCTTCCCTTCGACGGCGGGCCTGTTCACGGGCGTCTGATCCGGGCGGAGATCCGTTCCCCGCGATCCGCGGCACCAGGTTCGGCGGCATCACCGCGGGCCGTCACCACGGCCGTCTTGGCCGGCAGCAGGGCCCTGCGCGGCGGGACGGCGACGAGCGAGGCGCGCAGGCGGTGGAGGGGACCGGGCGCAGGCTCAGCCGTTCGCCGGCGATCACCGGGCGGCTCCGTACTCGACGCTGCCGGCGGTGAGCGCCAGGTAGGCCGACTCCAGGGAGTCGTAGCGGTCGGTCAGCTCCCGCGTGGCGGCCGCCACGATCAGGCGGCCCCCGCCGATGACGACGATCCTGTCGGCCGTCACGGCCATCTCGCTCATGAGGTGGCTGGACAGCAGCACCGTCCTGCCCTCGGCGGCCAGCGCGCGCATCAGCTCGCGGATCCAGCGCACCCCGTCGGGGTCGAGCCCGTTGACCGGCTCGTCGAACATCAGCACGCCAGGGTCGCCGAGGAGCGCGGCGGCGATGCCGAGCCGCTGCTTCATGCCGAGCGAGAACGCGCCCGCCTTCCTGCGGGCCACCCCGGTCAGGCCGACACGGTCGAGGACCTCGGCGACGCGGGCGGCGCCGATGCCGTTGGTGAGTGCCAGACTGAGCAGGTGGTCGTGGGCGCTGCGGCCCGGGTGGAGGGCGTTGGCGTCGAGCAGCGCGCCCACCTCGCGCAGCGGCCTGCGCAGGCTCGCGTAGCGGCGGCCGTTGACCAGGGCCTGGCCGGAGGTGGGCGCGTCGAGACCGAGGATCACCCGCATCGTGGTGGACTTGCCGGCGCCGTTCGGACCGAGGAAGCCGGTGACGTGGCCCGGCTCGACGGTGAAGGACAGGCGGTCGACGGCGCGGGTCGCGCCGTACGTCTTGGTCAGCTCTCTCACGTCGATCACCCCTTCACGGTCGGGTACGGCCCGCGTACCGCGCATCGGACCCGGGTATGACGCCGGAGCCCGGGACGGCCGGATAGCGTGCGGGGCGTGGACTTCACCAGGCGGCTCACCCGGGGCCAGCTCATCGCGCTCGACTGCGCGGCCGGATGGGTCGTCGCGCTGGCCGCCATGACGTCGGCGGCCACCGCGCCGGTGCCCGCCTGGGTCGCGATCGTGCTGGCGCTGGGCCTGGGTCTGCCGCTGGGGGCGCGCAGGCGGTGGCCGGTGGGCGTCTTCGTCGTGGTGTTCGCGGTGGCGCCGGCGGCGGGCCTGGTCTTAGGGGTGGGCGCCGCCTGTGTCGCGCCCGCCTACGCCCTGTACACGGTGGCGCTGTCCCGCGCGAACCGGGCGCCGACCACGGCGATCGCGGTGGTGACCGGGGTGGCGGTCCTCATGCTGACCGTGGCGGGGGCGCCGGCGGACTGGTCGCGCGCGGCGGGTGACGTCGTGCTGGGGATCGCCGCGCTGGGCGGCTCGTGGACCGTCGGCCGCGCCGTGCGCGAGCGGCGCGAGTACGCGGCACGCGCGGCCGAACGGCTGGTCACCGCGGAGCGGTTGCGCATCGCCCGCGAACTGCACGACGTCGTCGCCCACAGCATGGGACTCATCGCGGTGAAGGCGGGTGTCGCCAACCACGTGTTGCGCAGCAGGCCAGAGGAGGCCCACGACGCGTTGCGGGTGATCGAGACGGCGAGCCGCGACGCGCTGGTGGAGATGCGCCACCTGCTCGGCGTGCTGCGCACCGAACCTCCGGAGCTGCGTCCCGTGCCCGAGCTGGACGAGCTGGCCGAGCACGCCAGGCTCGCGGGGGTGCGGGTGGAGCTGGCGGCCTCGGGGCTGGACGGGCTTCCCGGCGGGGTGCGGCTGGCCGTACACCGTATCGTGCAGGAGGCGCTCACGAACGTCGTCAAGCACGCGGGCCCGGCCCGTTGCACGGTGACGGTGGCCGCCGACGGCGGCCGGGCGCGGGTCGAGGTGACGGACGACGGCCCAGGACACGGGGCCGCGACGCGGAACGGCCGGCGCGACGGCGAGGGTCACGGGCTGGTGGGGATGAGAGAGAGGGTCGCGATGTACGGCGGAGCGTTCTCGGCGGGGCCGCGTCCGGAGGGCGGGTTCCGGGTGGCCGCGACCATTCCCTACGCATGATCCGCGTCCTCGTCGCCGACGACCAGGCCCTGCTGCGCGGCAGCTTCCGGGTGCTGGTGGAGAACGAGCCCGGCATGAGCGTGGCCGGTGAGGCCGGCACGGGCGCGCAGGCGGTCGAGCTGGCCATGGCCACGCGACCGGACGTGGTGCTGATGGACGTCAGGATGCCGCAGATGGACGGCATCGAGGCCACCCGCAGGATCGGCGGCGCGGCCAGGGTGCTGATCGTGACCATGTTCGACCTCGACGCCTACGTCTACGCGGCGCTGCGGGCGGGAGCGTCGGGCTTCCTGCTGAAGGACACCCCGCCCGCCGACCTGCTGGCCGCGATCAGGGTGGTCGCGGCGGGGGAGGCGCTGCTGGCGCCGACGGTGACGCGCAGGCTCATCGAGGAGTTCGCCAGGCCCGCGGTGCGCGGCCTGGAGGGGATCACCGACAGGGAGCGCGAGGTGCTGACGCTGATCGCGCGGGGACTGTCCAACACCGAGATCACCGAGCACCTGCACCTCAGCATGGCGACCGTCAAGACGCACATCGGCCGCCTGCTGACCAAGCTCGCCGCCCGCGACCGGGCCCAGCTGGTCATCGCGGCCTACGAGAGCGGGCTCGTTGTACGGTCGGGTGCATGAAGGTCGTTTTCCGCAAGTACGGCGGTTCCCTCCACTGGCACCACCCGGCCAGGTTACTCGGGGAGGACGCCCACGGGGTGTGGGTGGGTTGCGAGGCCGGCACGACGGGGGCGAAGGGTGACGGGCCGCCGGTGGTGTGGGACAAGGCGTTCGTGATGCTCTTCCCGAGGAACGAGTGGTGGGTCGCGCTGTTCAACGACGAGGGTCACAAGACCGACCTCTACATCGACGTCACCACCGTTCCCGAGTGGAGCGACGGCGAGGTGACGATGGTCGACCTCGACCTCGACGTGGTGCGCACCAGGGAGGGGAAGGTGTACGTCGACGACGAGGACGAGTTCGCCGACCACCAGGTGCTGCTGGGCTACCCGCCCGAGGTGGTCGCCCAGGCGGAGCGCGCGGCGGCGGCGCTCACCACGGCGGTGACCGACCGTCTCGCCCCGTTCGACGGCGCCACCCACCTCCCCTACCTCGCCCAGGTGCGCTGACCGGCCCTCCCGGCGCCCCCTACGGCAGCCCGTACGGCAGGCGGGGCCGTCGCTCGGGCGGTCGGGATCGCGAGACTTCGGTTCCACGACCCCTTCGGCCGCCGGCACGACCGTCCGGTGGATCACGCTGTTTCCGAACGCCTGGGCGAGCTGCGGTCAGCATCCCCCGATAGTGTGGAGAGCGCGCCGGGAATCAGGACTGACCGCAGGCCGTGGGGCAGAACTTGACCTCGGGGTACCGTGATAACGTCTTGTCCAGGAGGGGCTGCCGCCGCGACTTCAGGTGCTGGTCGAGGAAGGCCGCCACGTACGTGCGGGTGAGCTCGGCGGCGCGCGCCGCGGGCAGAACGCCGTAGGCGGGCTTGACGCCGAGGGCGCCCTCCACCAGTGGGCCGTCGGTGAAGGACTGGTGTTCCGTGCCCGACAGCACGAGCCAGCGCTTCCACCCGGTCAGCAGCTTCCAGTCGCGGTCCCACGTGGGGGCAGGGCCTCCGGGGACGTGCTGCGCCGAGCCCAGGAACATGAACGGCCGGGAGAACCCGCTCTTGGGGATCCGGGCGTAGGTGGTGCCGTCCATGTCGATCCCGGCGCGTACCCGGGAGTCCTTCACCATGGCCGCCATGGCGCTGGCCCCGCCGATCGACTGGCCGACCATCGCGATCCTGGAGCGGTCGATCAGGTCGGCGCCGTCCCACGCCGACGGCAACCGGTCGAGCACGAAGGAGACGTCGGTCGCCCGGCCCTGGACCAGCCCTGTGCCGAAGCCCGGGTCGCTGTCGCTGTCGCACGCGAGGCACTCCGCGACCCGCCCGTCGGGGTGGGTCGTGGCGTAGCTCTCGTAGGTGTGGTCGATCCCGGCCACGACGTACCCTCGGCTGGCCAGCTCCTCGGCCAGGGACGTGAGCGTGCTCACCGGCTTGGTGAAGCCGGGGGAGAGCACCACAAGCGGAAGCTTCCGCCCCGCGGGTCGCGCGTCCTTGACGGCGTTCGTCCGCGTCTTGCTCAGCCTGTCGGACGGCACGCCCGTGATCCCCAAGCCTTCCAGCATGAGCTCGGATTCCTCAGGCGTCATGTACGGTGCGCGCTCGCCGTCCCTCTGCTCGGTCGGATACCACAGGGTGACCTTGAGCTGCCTGGCGTCGACGTCGAGATCCCAGGGATCGGGGCGGGAGGTGTCCGTCAGGTACAGGGCGGTGGTGCCGACCGGATGGGCGCCGGTGGGGGTGGGCAGGGCGGCCGGCCCGGTCGGCGTGGCCGACGGGACAGCGGACCGGGGCGGCGTGGGCGGGGAGCAGGCGGACGCGGTGAGGACGACCAGTCCTGCGGCGACTGCCAGGATCTGTCTCATCGAGAGGTCCATTCACTTGTGCAGCAAGTCCAGGGCCTTGGCCAGCGCGGGGTCGCGCCCGGCGGCCGCGTCCTCCGGGGTCAGGGGCACGTAGTGGTCGGGGGGCACGCCGATCCGGTCGATCACCTCGCGATCGGGCCCGAGGTGGTGCCTGACGGGGAATCTCAGAACGGTGTTGTTGCCGAGCAGGTACGGCTGCGCCGGGCCGGAGATGACGCCGGCGGTTCTGGTGCCGACCAACCGGCCCGCGCCCAGGTCCTTGACCGCGGAGCTGAAGTGCTCGCACGCCGAGGCGCAGCTGCGGTCGGTGAGCACCATCAGCGGCAGGTCGAGCAGCTCGACGGTGTCGTCGGTCCGCAAGGTCTCGCACGTGCCGTCCACAGTGCACAGGTAGGCCGTGGCCTTCCCGTGGACGAACGCGCTCACCAGCCGGATCGCCTCCAGGGGACTGCCGCCGCCGTTGCCGCGCAGGTCCAGCACGACGCCGGTGAGCGTCCGGCCGGTACGCAGCCTGGCGATCGCTTTGAGAGCCCTGTCCGCGGAGTCGGGGGAGAACCCGCGCAGCCGTACGTAGGCGATGCCGTCCTGAAGCAGCTTCGACTGCACCACTTGCAGGGCGGACAGATCCCGCTGGTGGAGGCCGGGCTTGAGCGTCACGATCCAACGGCGGCCGGTGGTCTGCCGCAGGAGCCGCAGCCGGACCGGGCGCGCTTCCGGGTATCGCGGGTAGAGAGCGGCGATCGCCGGGGTGGCCTTCCCGTCGATGAAGGGGGCCGATCCGTTGATCGATTCGATGATGTCGCCCGTGCGTAGTCCGGCGGCCCGCGCCGCGCCACCCTGCACGGTGGTGACGAACAACGGAGGGAGGGCGACGCCGGGGTTGCCGTTCACCTGTGCACCATTGACGTTCGCCTGGAGGCCCAGGCCGTAGCCGTCACCGTCGTAGTAGTCGGGCGGTTGCTCGACGTCGTGCGCCCAGGAGGCGTGGTTGTCGCCGAGGCCGGCCACGATGCCCTCGAGGGTGACGACGGCCAGCCGCTCGCGCAGGTCCGGCACCTGATCGGTGACCTTCCGGTAGACGGCCTCGAAAGCGGCCCAGTCGGCTTTCCGGTCACCGGTCAGCGCCGGCATGGTGGCCTCGGGCACGTCGCGCCCGTTGCGGTTGAGCTCCTGCGTCAGGGCGACGAATCCGGCGGTCAGCGAGCGGGCGTCCAGCGTGGCGCCGCTGTAGTAGTTGCCGAGGATGCAGAAGTACGCCTGCTCGATGACGTCGATCGTGGTGGCCGTCTCCGCCCCGGGAGGTCCGTGGGGTGGCGCGCAGACCGTACTGGCTGCCGCGCTCGCCTGGCTCCGCGGCGGCGTCGGTGCCGTGCAGGCCGCCGCCAAGAGGAGGGCGAGCCCGGCTGTCACGGTCCTGACGGTCATGACAGGCGCCTCCGGATCCACCAGAAGGACAACCATGCGAGGCCGAGGGTGAGGAGGGCATAGATCCCGGTCTCGATCCACTGGAAGGTCCAGAAGCGGTCGAGGGGCTGGTAGGTCGCCTGCTGCCGGTAGCCGAGCCGGTTGATCTCGACCATGCAGCGGTCCCCGCGGCCCGCCGCCCCCGACGGTGAGCAGGGCCCCGACGTCGTGGAGACCTGGATGGCGGCTCCGCCGTCGCCATCGGAGATCGTGCGTCCGGACGGATCGACCAGGCCGCTGTGGAGGACCCAGGCGCCGGCGTGGCCGGGAACGGCCGACCTCAGGAGAATCCGCACGGGTCCGCCTCCCTCCTGCGACAGGCCGACGTTCTCCACGTTCGCCTGGCTGAGCTCGAAGGTCCCGGTGGCCGGGGGCATCAGGTGGGCGCGGACCGCCAGCGGCATCGCGAGCTGGATCGCGGCGAACACGGCCAGGGTGAGGGCCATGGCGGGCAGGGTGCGGCGCACGAGCATGCCCACGGTTACGCCGAGGACGAAGGCGAAGGCCGCATACCCTACCGGGGCGATGCCGCGAGCGCCGAACACCAGGGGCGCCATCAGGGCGAGGCTCTCCGAGGCTGACTTGTCCAGGGGATCGGACCACCAGGTCACCACGAAGCCGCACAGGCCGGCGGCGGCCATGGCGACCAGGCCGACGAAACCGAACTTGACCGCCAACCAGCGGCCGCGGGTGATGCTCTGGTTCCACACCAGCAGGTGCGTGCTCGCCTCCAGTTCGCGGGTGATCAGCGGTGCTCCCCAGAAGAGCCCGACGAGAGCGGGCAGGAGCAGCACGACGAGGCTGACGGCCATGAAGGGCATCTCGTACGCGTCGAAGAATTGGTCGTAGAAGCGGTCGCAGGTGTTGTCCTGCGCGCAGCCGGCGATCCCGGCGGAGTAGCGGGTGGCCAGGTCCGGGCCGGTCAGGGCCAGGACGACGGCGAGAATGACGAGTAAGGCGGCCATCATCGCGGCAGAGCCGCGGAACTGGCGCCAGGTCAGCCAGATCACCGCTGCACCTCCAGCCCGACTCGCCGGTTCTCGGCGCGGCGGTCGTCCATGTAGGCCAGGACCAGGTCCTCCAGGCTGAGCTGGGTGACCGCCCAGGTGGGGTCGTGGATCGGGGCCTCGGTACGGATCACGAACGTGCTCTGCCGGTCGGTATGGCGTGCGGCGACCACGTGCTGGTCGGCGGGCAGCCGGTCGGGATCGCGGCGCGGGCCGGTGAGCCGGTGATGGGTGGCCAGCAGCTTGTCGACCTCTCCCGCCACCTGCACGCGGGATTCGACGAGCACGACCAGGAAGTCGCAGACTCGTTCCAGGTCGGAGACCAGGTGGGAGGAGAGCACCACGCTGAACTGGTGCTCGACCGTGGCCTCCATCAGGCTCTGCATGAACTCGCGGCGGGCGAGCGGGTCGAGCGAGGCGACCGGCTCGTCCAGGATCAGGAGTTCGGGCCGCTTGGCCAGACCCAGGGTGAGGGCGAGCTGGGCGCGCTGGCCGCCGGACAGCCTGCCCGTCCGGTGGGCGGGATCGAGGTTGAGCCGCTTGATCCGTTCCCGCGCCATGGCGGCGTCCCAGCGGGGGTTGAGCCGTGCTCCCAGCCGCAGGTGATCGGCGACGGTCAGACCGGCGTAGACGGGGGTGTCCTGGGCGACGAACCCGACCCTGGCCAGCTGCGCGGGTCCGCCGGCGGGACGGCCGCCGAGCACGGTGATGCCGCCCGCCGTCGGTTCGAGCTGGCCGCCGGCCAGCTTCAGCAGCGTGGTCTTGCCGGCGCCGTTGGGGCCGACCAGCCCGACGACGTGGCCCGCCGGTATGTCGATGGCGCACTCGCGCAGCGCCCAGCGCTTGCCGTATCTCTTGCCCAGTCCCTGGGCCTGCACGACAGAGGTCACGCGATGTCCTCCTGAGCGGTGGTCCGGAAGGTCGTCATGAAGAGAGCCTCGATGCTTTCGTCGTCGAGGCCGGCGCGCCGTGCCTTGGCCAGCCAGCGCCGCAGCTCCAGCCGCAGCGGGCCGTGCGCGGCCAGCGAGGTGTCGGTGAGCGTCGCCGTCACGAACGTCCCCACCCCTGGCCGGGCGGCGACCAGGCCCTCGTGCTCGAGTTCCCGGTAAGCCTTGAGGACGGTGTTGGCGTTGATCGCCAATTGCGCCACGACCTCCTTGACAGTCGGCAGCTGGTCGCCCTTGCGCAGCATGCCTAGCCGTAGCGCGTGCCGTACTTGCTGGACCAGCTGCAGGTACGGCGAAACACCCGACCTGCCGTCCAGATGGAACTCGATCACCGAATCTCCATTTATCTAGCCTGCTAGTACTTTAGACCCCTACGTGTTAAAAGGATCATAAGTGCCTGCCTCGGGTCGCGACCGGCGGGGCGTCGAGCCACTCGCCGCGCTCGACGAAGGGCCGGTCGACGTGCTCGCCGAGATGTTCGCGCAGCGGGCCCGCTGATCGAGGCCGACACCGTCGACCGTCACATGTCGGTGATGAAAACCGCCGTCATCTGGTGGCGGGCCCACGGCTGGCCGGCCGGCAATCCGATCGTCGGCATCGAGCGCCGGCCCACGCTTCCGTTCCGGACCCGGGCGCTGTCCCGCGAGCAGATCGCCGCGCTGTTCGACCTCACAATCGGTTGACGGGCGAGCCCCTCTGCCCTACCGGCGAGCCACCGAGCTCTTCGAGACCCTCACCCGGTCGCTCGTCCATCCGGGGATCACCGACTCGGCCGAGCTCGAAGCACGCGACGGGTGGACGCTGCATCGGTTGTGCCACTCGGCACTGACTCACGAATCAACGCCGCATTCCGTCCGGAGGGAATGGCGGCTCGCCTACACGGACCGGGAGAGCCGCAGCGCCACGGTGAGGGCGGTCAGGCGGGCGGGCGAGGCGAGCCCCACGTGGTACAGATGCAGCTCGTCCGCCCCCGCCTTGGCGAACGCGGCGAACGAAGCGGCCAGGTGGTCGGGGTCGGCCGGCTTGGGCGGCAGGAACAGCGCGTAGGCGCCGAGCCGCTGGCCTGGGGCGGCGATGGCGGACAGCCGCTCCAGGTTGGCGGTGGCCTCCTCGGGCGTGCCCCAGCACATCGCCACCAGCCCGTCGAGCGCGGGATCCCCGTCGGGAAGGGGGGCGAAGGGCCCCGCCGCCCACGGGTCGGGGGCGGCGTGGATCCTGATCGGCAGGCCCGGCGCCGCCTCCCGGGCGGCCGCGACGAGCCTGGCCCTGAGCGCCCCCGCCAGCCCGGTCCGCCGCTCCCGCACGTGCGCGGCCTGCTCACCGAGCGCGTCCGCCACCGAGCCGGGCCCTGTCGAGCCGGGCCCTGTCGAGCCGGGATCCGTCGAACCGAGGGCTGCCGAGCCGGAGGCCGCCGAGCCGGGTGCGGCGCCGTCGATGGCCGCGCGCACCAGCGCGCGCAGCCGGCCGGCGTCCTGGTAGCCGCTCTCGCAGGCCGTGCAGAAGCACAGCGACAGCAGCGCGGCCTGCACGGGGGTCCAGTCGGCGCCGGCGGTCTTCTCGTGGACGCTCTGGTGCCCGAACCCCATCGGCCCGCACGCCTCCAGGATGATCCCGTCGGGCGCTCCCACCGTGACGATCTCCCGCACCAGGCGCTCGCAGTAGTCCACGACGTCCTCGTGCGCGGGGCACAGCGCGTACGGGTAGGGGTCGCCGAAGGCGTTGCGGACCACCAGGTCGGGGTGCGCGGCGCCGAGACGGCTGCTGTGGGTGAGGACGGTCCAGGCGTGCACCGGCAGGCCGGCCGCCCTGAGCGCGTCGCGGGCCCTGAGGAAGGCGTCGGGCGCGGTCCAGGTCGGGTTCGGCGGGACGAGGCGGCCCCACGCCGCCTGCCGTACCGGGAGGTAGAAGGCGGAGTACGGCACGTCGAGCACCCGGTGCTCGGGGTGGAACGGGGTGGCGGCGCGGGTGGCGTGGTAGGAGGCGGCCAGCGCGACCGCGTCGACGCCCAGCTCGGCGAGCCTGGCCGGCGCGTCGGGGTCGCCGACGATGTCCCAGGGGTAGGCGTAGGCGATGCGCATCGGGCTACCAGCGGGGGCGGCTGGTGACGAAGGAGGGGTTCACCCTCCTCATGTAGCCGGTGTCGTCGCGGGAGGTGAGCCCGCACTTGAGGTACTGCTCGTGCATCACTGCCAGCGCGTCCCTGTCCAGTTCGACGCCGAGCCCCGGCCCGGTGGGCACGGGCACCGCCCCGTCCACGAACCGGAGCGCTCCGGGGGCCACCACGTCCTGCCCGTCCTGCCAGGGCGTGTGCGTGTCGCAGGCGGTGGCGACGTTCGGGACCGCGGCCGCCAGGTGCGTCATCGCGGCCAGGCTGATCCCGAGGTGGGAGTTGGAGTGCATGGACAGCGAGATCCCGAACGTCTCGCACAGCCTGGCCAGCTGCACCGAACGCGCCAGCCCTCCCCAGTAGTGGTGGTCGGACAGCAGCACCCCGATGGCGCCCTCCCTGATCGCGGGCGGCAGGTGCTCGAAGGTCACCACGCACATGTTGGTGGCCAGCGGCATCGGCGCCTGCGCCGCGACGGCGGCCATGCCGGAGATGCCGGCGGTGGGGTCCTCCAGGTACTCCAGCGTCCCGGCCAGCGCGCGGGCGACTTCGATCGAGGTCTCGACCGACCAGACGGCGTTCGGGTCCAGGCGGAGCGGGTGGTCGGGGAAGGCGGCGCGCAGCGCCTGGATCGCCGCGACCTCCTGGGCGGGTTCGAACACCCCGCCCTTGAGCTTGATGGAGCGGAAGCCGTACTCCTCGATCAGCAGCCGCGCCTGCGCCACGATCCCTTCGGGATCGAGCGCCGCGCCGAACCTGTCGTCGGGCTCTCCTGGGTGACCGGCCCACTTGTAGAAGAGATAGGCGCTGTACGGCACGGCCTGCCGTACGGCGCCGCCGAGCAGATCGCTCACCGGGCGCCCGGCGGCCTTGCCCCGGATGTCCAGGCAGGCGACCTCGAACGGCGAGTAGACCCGGTCGATGCTCTTCTCCTTGGTGGCCGCTCCCGTCAGCCCGTGCAGGTCGCTCACCACGTCGCCGACCAGGGTGGAGACGCGGGCGTAGATCTCGTTCTGGGCGTGTACGTCCAGGCCGACGAGGGCATTGGCCGCGGTGCGCACCTTTTCCAGGTGGGCCAGGTCGCCGTAGGTCTCGCCGAGCCCGGACAGTCCTTCGTCGGTGACGACCTCGACGATCGTGCGCAGCGCCCACGGCTCGTGGACTCCGGCGGCGTTGAGCAGAGGCGGGTCGCGGAAGGCGACCGGGGTGACCGTGATCTCTCTAATGTTCATATATGTGAACAACCGCCAGAATTGTGGACGAATGTCAGTACTGTAAGAATCTGGCGGAGCCAGTGTCAAGGCAAGGTAGAGTGAAGTGTGATATTGCATAGGGGTGAGGCGATGATCCACGCATACGACCCGCGCACCGGCGGCACCTTCGGCGAAGGCGTCCCCGAGGCCACCGACGCCGACGTCGTCGCCGCCGTCGCGGCCGCGCACGCGGCGGGACCTGCCTGGCGCGCGGCGCGCAGACCCGAGGTGCTGGAGGCCGTCGCCGAGGCGCTGGAGGCCAACGTCGACGAGCTCTGGGCCGTCGCCGACAGGGAGACCGCGCTCGGCGAGACCAGGTTGCGCGGCGAGGTGGCCCGCGCGGCCAGCCAGTTCCGGCTCTTCGCCGGCGTGCTGCGCGACGGCGGTCACCTGGAGGCGGTCATCTCGGTGCAGCCCGACGTGCGCCGGATGAACCACCCGCTGCCCGGCGTCGTCGGCGTCTTCTCCGCCTCGAACTTCCCGTTCGCCTTCTCCGTGGCGGGCGGCGACACCGCCTCGGCGCTCGCGGCGGGCTGTCCCGTCGTCGTCAAGGCGCACCCGGGGCACCCGCTGACCTCCGAGCTGACGGCGCGCGTCATCAGGTCGGCGCTGCCCGACCCCGCGCTGCTCGGCCTGGTCCACGGCCTGGCGGCGGGCAAGCGGCTGGTCCAGCACCCCGACGTGGTCGCGGTGGGCTTCACCGGGTCGATCCCCGGCGGCAAGGCCATCCAGGCGCTCATCGACGAGCGCCCCGACCCGATCCCGTTCTACGGCGAGCTGGGCAGCGTGAACCCGGTCGTGGTCCTGCCCTCCGCCGCGCGCGAAGGGCTGGCCGAGGGCTTCGCCGCGTCCCTCACGCTCGGCACCGGGCAGTTCTGCACCAACCCCGGCCTGGTCTTCGCGCCCGACGACGCGGACCTGATCGCCTCCCTCGGTACGGCGGTCGCCGACACGAACGGCTCGCCGATGCTCAGCGATCGCATCAGGGAGGGCTACCTTCAGGGGCTCGAGCGCCTGTCCAAGCTCACCCTGCTGGCGGAGGGCGGCCAGGGCGAGGGGGAGTGGGCGGTCGCGCCCAAGGTCTTCACCATCGACCTGGCCGCCTTCGCCGCCCGGCTGCCCGAGGTCGCCGAGGAGTGCTTCGGCCCTTCGTCGATCGTGGTCACCTACTCCGACGCGGCCGAGCTGATCGAGGTGCTGCAACGGCTCGACGGCTCCCTGACCGCCACCGTCCACGCCACCGACACCGCCGAGGCCGCGCCGGTCGCCGAGGTGCTGGCGCGGAAGGCGGGCCGGCTCATCTGGAACGGCTGGCCGACCGGCGTGGCGGTGTGCTGGGCGATGCACCACGGCGGTCCGTGGCCGGCCAGCACCGCCCCCGAGCACACCTCGGTGGGGGCGATGGCCATCCGCAGGTGGCTGCGGCCGACGGCCTACCAGGGCTGGCCGCAGGAGCTGCTGCCGGCGGAGCTGCGCGACGACAACCCGCTGGGCGTCCCGCGGCGCGTCGACGGCTGACCGTCTGGCGGGCGGGGCGAGGGCCGTCGGCGACCGCGAGGTCTGTCCGAAGGTCCTGCCCCGTCCCGGCCGCCGCGGTGGCCGGGACGGGGCAGGACGGGCCGTGGGGTTACCCCGCCAGCTCCAGCCCCGCCGCGATGATCCGCTCCAGCTCGGCGACGTGGCCGGGCGACGGGTCCACCAGCGGCGCCCGCACGCCGCCGACGTCCAGCCCGCGCAGCCGTACGCCCGCCTTGACCAGCGACACCGCGTAGCCGGGCACCTGGTCCCGCAGCTCCACCAGCGGCAGGTAGAAGCGCGTGAGCAGGCGCTGCACCATCACCTCGTCCCCGCCCGTGACCGCCTTGTGGAAGGTCAGCGCGATCTCCGGGGCGAAGGCGAAGACCGCGCTGGAGTACAGCGGCACCCCGAGGCCCCGATACGCCGGAACCGTCAGCTCGGCCGTCGGCAGCCCGTTGAAGAACGTGAACGGGCGGTCCGTCGCCTGCCGTACGCGAAGGATGATCCGCTGCAGCAGGTCGAAGTCGCCCAGGCCGTCCTTGAAGCCGATGACGTTGGGCAGTCCGGTCAGCTCGGCCACCGCCGAGGGCGTGAAGCGGGCCGTGCCGCGCTGGTAGACGATGATCGGCAGGCCGGTGGCGGCCGCGACCTGCCGGACGTAGGAGACCAGGCCCGCGGCGGGGGCGGTCACCAGATAGGGCGGCATCAGCAGCAGCCCGTCGGCGCCCGCCTCCGCCGCGGCCCGCGCGCAGGCCTGGGCGAACGGCAACGACCCGCCCGCTCCGGACAGCACGGGCACCCGCCCGGAGGCGGCGGACACGGAGGTGGCCACCACGGCGGAGTACTCGTCCAGCGCCAGGGCGTTGAACTCGCCGGTGCCGCAGGCGGCGAACACCCCTCCGGCCCCCGCCGTGACCCCCTTGGCCACGTGCGCGGCCAGCGCCTGGCCGTTCACGGAGCCGTCGGCCCCGAAAGGGGTCACGGGGAAGAACAGAACACCATCAAGACGCATTTCTTTCCTCCAGAGAACGCGCCGGATGATGTGTTATCGGATGCCCTCCCGGCGCAGAGTGGCAGCCAACCTGCGGGTGTGGCTGATGACCGCCTCGGCGATCCGCTCGATCTCCTCGCGGGCCAGGTCCGCGGGCATCGAGCAGCTGATGGCGTCGGTGGCGGGGATGCGGTAGTCCACGGCAACGGCCACGCAGGCCACGCCAGGTGTGCCCTGCTCTCGCTCGAGCGCGTAGCCGCGGGCGCGTACCTGATCGAGCTCGTCGGTGAGCTTGGCCAGATCGGTGATCGAGTGCTCGGTGAGCGCGGGCAGCGGGTCGGGCAGCAGCGCGGCCACCTCGTCGTCGGTCAGCTGCGCCAGCAGTGCCTGCCCGAGCGCGGTCACGCTCGCGGGCAGCCGGCGGCCCACCCTGGAGACCGCATGCCGGTCGCGCGACTCCCGGGTGGCCAGGTAGAGCACGTGCGCGTCGTCGCGCCGGGCGAAGTGGACCGTGTGCCCGATCTCCTCCCGCAGGTCCTCCAGCGTGTCGTGCGCCAGCGGCAGGGCCGGATCCTTGTCGAGGTAGGCGGTGCCGGTCAGCAGGGCGTGCGGCCCGATCCCGAAGGCCGAGGCGCCGGGCTCCGTCTCGACCCACCTGAGCCCGGCGAGGGTGCGCATGAGGGCGTGCAGGCTGCTGCGCGGGAAGCCGGTGCGCTGCTGAAGCTCCGACAGGGTCAACCGTTCGGGCGAGGCCGCCAGGGTTTCCAGGATGCGGACCGTTCGCTCGGCTGACTTGACCATCGAGGGCTCCATGCCTGACAGAATAATGGATGCCATCCATGTACATGGACATCTACCCTTTGACGGCGCCGCTGGTCAGACCACGCATGAACTGCCGCTGGAAGGCCAGGAAGGCGATCACCGAAGGCAGCAGCGCCAGCAGCGACGCGGCCAGCAGCACCCCGATGCCGACCTCCTCGTCCGAGCGGAGCGAGCGCAGCGCGATCGGCAGCGTCCAGTGGCTCGACTCGTTGGCCACGATCAGCGGCAGCAGGTACTGGTCCCAGATCATGGTGAACCCGAAGACGCCGATCACGCCCAGCGCGGGCTTGCACAGCGGCAGGATGATCGTGAAGAACGTGCGCAGCTCGCCCGCGCCGTCGATCTTCGCCGCCTCCTCCAGCTCGACGGGCACCTCCTTCATGAACTCGGTCATGACGAGGATCGAGAAGCCCCACGCGCCGACCGGCAGGATCATCCCCGCGTAGGAGTCGATCAGGTTCGCGTGGAGGAGCGGCATGTCGGCCAGCACCAGCGAGAGGGGAATCGCGATGATCTCCTCGGGCAGCATCATCGTGGCCAGCATGATCAGCAGCACGAACGACATGCCCCTGAACCGCTTGCGGGCCAGCGAGTAGGCGGCGAAGACGCTCACCGTCATCTGCAGCGCGAGACCGAACCCGACGACGACGAAGGAGTTGACCAGGTAGAGGTAGACGTTCTTGTCCGCGGCCTGGGCGAAGTTCTCCAGCGTGAACTCGTCGGGCCACAGCGTGAAGCCGGTCGGGTCGAGCGTCCTGCTGAAGGCGCTGACCAGCAGGCCGACCAGCGGCCCGGTGAAGACCAGCACCATCACGGAGTAGACCAGGACCTTGCCCCCCGTCGCCAGCGGCCCCCCGCGCGCCTCCAGGCCCAGCGCGCTGTCGAATCTCATGCTGGCCGCCTCCTGCGCATCAGCTGGACCAGCACGGTGAGCGCGAGCGTGGCGGCGAACAGCACGACGCCTCCGGCCGCGGCGACGCCCAGCTCGCTGCGCTGGAAGCCGAGCTTGTAGATGAGGGTCATGAGTACCTCGGACGAGCCGTTCGGCCCGCCGTTGGTGAGCACGTACACCTCGACGAACACCCGCAGCCCGCGGATGGCGGCCAGCGTGAAGAGGATCCAGAAGACCGGCCGCAGCGCGGGCAGCGTGATGTGGCGCAGCCTCGACCACGTGCCGGCGCCGTCCACGGCCGCCGCCTCGTACAGGGTCCTGTCGATGCCGACCAGACCCGCCAGGAAGATCATCATGTCGTACGGCGTGCCGCGCCAGACGCTCATCCCCATGATCGACCAGAGCGAGGAGTCCTCGCTGGCCAGGAACGGCTGGGGGTCGACGGCGACCCAGCCCAGCACGCTGTTGAGCAGGCCGCTGGCGTCAGGGTGGTACATGATCCGCCACACCTCGGCCACCGCCGCCATCGTGGTGACCACCGGCAGGAACGCCGCCGTCCTGACGAACCACAGGTAGCGGGCGGGCCCCTCGACGAGCAGGGCGAGCACCAGGCCGAGGACCAACGAGCCGACCGTCGTGCCCACGGCCAGGGCGACGCTGTGCGAGACCGCGCTGACGAACGCGTCGTCCGACATGATCGTCCGGTAGTTGCCGAGCCCGACCCACTCGTCGCCCAGGAAGGGCTGGACCTTGAAGAAGCTCATCCGCAGGCCCTCGAACATGGGGATGAACTTGAAGTACAGGAACAGGATCAGCGCGGGGGCGAGGAACAGCCACGCGACGGCGGTGCCGCGCCACCGCCCCTGCCCGGGACGGTGACGCGAAGCCGTGCGCTGCTCGGGCCGCGCGAGCGTCGTGGTCACGATGCCTTCTGGGCCCGCAGTTCCGCGCTCAGCCTGGTGGCCAGGCCGTCCATGGCCGTCTTCACGTCGGCGCCGCAGTCGGCCCACACCGCGTTGATGGCGTCGGCCGAGGTCTGCCTGATGGGCGCCCAGTTGGGGACGGGGGAGCTGTAGACGGCGTCGGCGTAGGCGTCCTGGAACACCTTCCACCGCGGATCGGTCCGCTCGGCGGACATGTCCACAGTCCTGTTGACCGGCAGCCTGACGATCGCGCCGTTGGCGTCCTTGTTCATGCCGATCCTCTGGCCCTCGGGCGAGACGGCGAACTCGGCGAACTTCTGCTGGCCCTCCTCGTCGGCCGAGCCGGTCATCAGGTAGACGTTCTCGCCCTCGCCCAGCGTGCCGGGACCGCCGGAGGGGCCCTTCGGCACCTTGACGACCTCGAGCCTGTCGGTGCCGATGCTCTTGACGAACCGGGCCAGCACGTACGGCCCGACCAGGTAGATGCCGCCCTGGCCCTTCTCGAAGACCTCGTGGGTGATGGTGGTGTCGTTGCTGACCGCGCCGGGGTTGACCGTCCTGGCGACGCAGAACTGGTTCTGCAGCCACGTGACCGCCTCGACCGTCCTGGGGTCGGCGACCGCGGGGGCGAACCGGCCGCCGCCGTTGTCGGTGAGGAACGTGCCGCCGTTGGCGTAGATCATCGAGGAGGCGTACCAGGAGGCGTAGCCGCGCTTGGTGCCGGCGGGAGCGACGAAGCCGTAGGTGTCCTTCTGGCCGTTGCCGTCGGGGTCCTGCTCGGTGAACGCCTTGGCCAGCTTCGCCAGGTCGTCCCAGCTCTGCGGAGGCTGGAGGCCGACCTTCTCCCTCCAGTCCTTGCGGATGATCAGCGCGAACGCCTGCGCGGAGAACGGCGCCGCGTAGTACTTGCCGTTGCCGGCCTGCGCGGCCTGCCACGCCCGGTCCGACAGCTGGTCGCCGCCCTTGATCCTGGCCTTGTCGACCTCCCGCAGCCAGCCCTGCGTCTGCATGTTGCCGAGCTGGGCGGTGTCGTTGATGACGATGTCGGGCAGGTTCTTCTGCGCCGCCTGCTGCTGCAGCTTGGTCTCGAAGTCGTCGAAGAGGGCGACGACCTTGGTCTTGACGCCGCTGGCCTTGGTGAAGGCGTCGGCCAGCTTGACGGCGGTCTTGGCGGAGTCGGAGTCCGGTGCCTGCCGGATCCAGATCTCCAGCGCCTGGTCACCCGAACCCCCGCCGGAACCGCAGCCGGACAGGGTGACGGCGAGCGCCGTGACTAACGCGGCCCCGAGCAGATGGCGTGGCATCAGACCGCCTCCTCGTTCACATACGTGGACAGGCTTCGCGAATGTGTCATTCGTTCATGTGAACGTAACGACTGGCCTGCATCGCGTCAACATTCCATGTATGTGAATTCACGCCAGAGGCGTGTACAACAGTCACCATGCGCATCCTTGTCACCGGCGCTGCCGGGAAAGTCGGCACCCTGCTCCGCCCTCTCCTCGCCCGTGAGGGACGGATCCTCCGCCTGTCCGACGTGCTCCCCCTGCAGGCCGGACCCGGGGAGGAGGTCGTGACCGCCGACCTGACCGACGCCGACGCCATGGCCTCGGCCATGAAAGGCGTCGACGCCGTCATCCATCTCGGCGGCCAGAGCCGCGAACACCCGTGGGCCGACATCGTCGACGCCAACATGAACGGCACGTACGTGCTGCTGGAGGCCGCCCGCCAGGAACGGGTACGGCACGTCGTCCTCATGGGCAGCCACCACGCGGCCGGCTTCCACACCCGCCCCGCCGGCGGGGCCGACCTGCCCGACTACGCCTTCCCCCGGCCCGACACCCTCTACGGCGTGAGCAAGGTCGTGATGGAGGCGCTGGGCAGCCTCTACCACGACAGGTTCGGCATCAACGTGACGGTCGTCAGGCTCGGCACCTGCAACGAGGGCTCCGGCGACACCAGAGGGCTGGCCACCTGGATCTCGCCGGGCGACTGCGCCCGGCTGCTGGAGGCGGCGATGCGCGCCACCGGGTACCACGTGGTGTGGGGAGTGTCCGACAACGCGCGACGGTGGTGGTCGCTGGAGGAGGCCAGGGCGATCGGCTACGAGCCGCGGGACGACTCCGAGGGGCACGCGGCTCCGCTCGTCGCCGCGCAGGGCGAACCCGACCTGACCGAACCCCTCCATGACCGGGCCGGCGGGCTGTTCACGCTGCGCGAGCTGGGCGGACGCTGGTGACCGCGCCCGCGCCCGGATCGGTCATCCGGCCTCCGGGGTGAAGGCGGGGTCGCTGGTCAGGGCCACCCGGTCGAGCCTGGCACCGTCCTCCCGGTAGGCGAAGGCGATCGTGTGGGTGCCGGGCGACAGGGTGTAGGCGACCGGGACCTCGGCCCAGTGCCAGGAGGTGCCGAGCGGGATCCCGTTCCACTGCGTCCACGCGCCGCCGTCCGACCTGACCCAGAAGGAGTCGTCGCCGTCGGTGGCGGCGATCACTCTGGCGTGAAGCCGGTAGGCGCCCTGCTCGGGGACGGTGAACGTGAGCGTGGCGTGTCCCGTGGCGGGGGCGCCGGCAACCGGGCGGGAGGGCGGTGCGGCTTCCACGCGCGGGAGGGCAGGCGCGGCGCTTTCCGCGGGCGGGACGGCTTCCGGAGGCAGGGCTTGCGCGGACGAGGCGGTTTCGGGGCGCGGGGCGGCGTCGGCGGGCAGGGCGGTGAGCCCGAGGGCCAGCAGGGTGACGGCGAGCAGGCCACGTAACATGATCACCTCCATCACTAATGCAACCGGTTGCATCAGTCACTGGTCCCGGCCGAGCAAGGCCAGCACCAAACGGTTGCAGCCCCTGTAGCGCCCACACGACGAGGTCCCCGGCAGGGCGTCCCGCGTCGGACCCAGGCGACTGGGCCGGCGTGATGTGGGTCGGTGTCACGTCGGCTCTGGCTCGGGTCGGATCCGGGCGGCTCGGCAGGGGTGATGTGGGTCGGTGTCAGGTCGGCCTTCTGCCGGGCCGGGTGGATCAGCGGAACAGCAGACCCAACCCCCGGTGATCGCCGACCGTCACCTTCGCGCCCGCGAAGCTCACCGGGTACGGCTCGGCCAGCAGCCCCAGCACGGCGAAGGAGGCTCGTCCAGCGTGATCCGCACGACCACGACGTGGTTGTGCGGCACGTCCGGCCCCCACGGGCGGAGGAGCTCGGCGGTGCGGGCGCTGACGCGCAGCCCGGTGATCATGCCCCGGCCAGCTCGGTGCGCCAGCTCCGCTTGGCCGTCCAGCCGAGCAGCCGCTCGGCCTTGGCCGAGGTGAAGGCGGGGGCGGCGTCGGTGAGGGTGTGCGCGGCGGCCGCCGTACCGGGGAGGATCTCGGGCAGGAGCTCGGCCAGCGGCGCGCGGGCCAGCGCGTCGGCGGCGCCCGCGAAGAACACCTCGCCGCTGGGGACGCCGGGCAGCCGGTCGAGCAGGGCGGTGACGAGATCGGCGGCGTCCCTGGCGTCGATGTAGTTGAACAGCGAGACCGCCGCGAGCTCCGGCCGGTCCAGCCGCTCGGCCATGGTGTGGCCCTGCTGGGTGGGGGCTCCCGCCCATTCCTCGGGCGCGACGACGTAGCACGGCCGGACGGCCGCGAACCTGGTGCGGGAGGCGCGCGCGAAGGTGGCCGTCACTTGCTCGGCGACCTGCTTGGACAGGCTGTAGGCGTTCCACGGCTCGGTGGGGTGCTCCTCGTCGATCGGCAGGTACCGGGGCCGCCAGGCGGGCGTGCCGTACCCGATGACGGTGGGGCTGCCGGCCACCACGACGCCGGCGACGCCGGTGGCGGCGGACGCCTCGCACACGTTGAAGGCCAGCTGGGTGTTGGTGCGGAAGGTCACCCCTTCCGTCCTGCTGAAGGGGGTGGCGATCGCGGCCAGGTGGACCACGTTGTCCGGCCGGAACCGGGTCATGACCTCGTAGGCCTGGCCGAGGTCGGTCAGGTCGGCGGGCAGGGTGGCGGCGGCCTGCGGGGGAGTGCCCGGTGCGGTGTCGACGCCGATCACCTCGTGACCCGCCTGCGCCAATGCGACGACGACGCTGCGGCCGAGCCGTCCCGCGCTGCCCGTCACCAGTGTTCGTGTCATCGGCTACCCCACTCCCGAGGCTCGACGTAGCAACCGGTTGCACCGGAGTATTCGGGTACGGCGGGGAGCCGTCAAGCGATGGTTGGAGCAGCGCTGACGGGACGCGGTGACAACGAGTAAGTCCTGGTCCGGCTGATTGACGCCGCTACAACCGATTGCACTAGAGTGCGGCCAGTGGTCGAGGGAGGCCTGCTGTGGCGGTGACGATCAGGGACGTCGCGCGGGCGTCAGGCGTGCACGTGTCGACGGTGTCGCGCACCTTCTCCGCGCCCCATCTGGTGAACGCCGAGACGCGCACCAGGGTGCTCGCCGTGGCCGACGACCTCGGCTACCGGCCGAACCGGGCGGCGAGGGCGCTCACCACCGGCAGGACCCACAACCTCGGGTTGATCGTGGCCGACATCGCCAACCCGTTCTTCTCGTCGCTGATCAAGGCGGCCCAGGCGCAGGCCAGGCTGCGCGACTACCACGTGTTCGTGGCCGACACCGACGAGGACCCGCAGGTGGAGGAGGAACTGATCCAGGCCTTCGCCAAGCAGGTCGACGGCGTGCTGCTGTGCGGCCCGCGCCTGGCGAACAGCACGATCGAGCGGCTGGGCGAGCAGGTGCCGCTCGTGGTCGTCAACCGCAGGGTGAAGGGCATGCCGACGGTGCTGATGGACGTCGGCAGGGGCGCCCGGCAGGCGATCGAGCACCTGGTCGCGCTGGGGCACCGCAGGATCGCGCTGGTGACCGGTCCCAGCGGGTCGTGGACGAGCAAGGAGATGCAGGCGGCCGCCACGGCAGGTGAGGCGGACGTGGTCTTCCTCGGCCCCAACCCGCCCACCGAGCTCGGCGGCAGGTCGGCCGTGACCGACGTGATCGCCTCCGGCGCCACGGGCGTGCTCGCCTACAACGACCTGGTGGCCATCGGGCTGATGGAGGGTCTGGCCGAACGCGACACGCAGGTGCCGCGCGACATCAGCGTCATCGGGGTGGACGACATCCTGCCCGGCAGGTTCGGCAGCCCCAGGCTGACCACGATCGCGATGCCGACGGCGGCGGCGGGACGCATGGCCGTCGACATGCTGCTGAACCCCGTCGACGCCGCGGGCGCCCCGGCGGTGACGACGCTGGAGACCAGCCTGGTCGTCCGCGAGTCGACAGCCGAGGCGCGCAGGTGAGCGTCGGGTCGTGCCGGGGTGTCCTGGAGCGCGTTGGGTCGTGCCGGGTCGTGTCCCGGTCAGCGTTGAGTCGTGCCGGGGTCGTGTCCTGGTGAGCGTCGGGTCGTGCCGGGTCGCGCAGCGAGGTGCGGGTCGTCAGCGCAGGTGAGCGTCGGGTCGGGTCGGGGAGATGCCCGGGTGGGCGTCGGGTCGGCGGAGGAGGCACGCGGATGAGCATCGAGCGTCACGAACTGTCCTGCGAGGGGATGCGCGCGGCCGTCCTGACCTACGGCGCGGCCCTGCAGTCGCTGGAGGTGGACGGCGTGAACGTGGTCCTCGGCCTGGAGGACCCTGAGGAGTACCGCACCCGCAGCCGCTACTTCGGCGCCGTCGTCGGCCGGTACGGCAACCGCATCGCCCGTGGCCGCTTCACGCTCGACGGCACCACCCACCAGCTACCGGTCAACAACGGGCCCAACAGCCTGCACGGCGGCGTCGACGGGTTCGACAAGCGGATCTGGCGCGTGACCGCCGCCTCCGCCTCGGCCGTCACCCTCGAACTGGTCAGCCCCGACGGCGACCAAGGCTACCCGGGGACGCTGACCGCCTCGATCACCTACACCCTGGACGGGCGCGCCCTGCGGCTCGACTACCGGGCCCGCACCGACGCGCCCACCGTGGTCAACCTGACCAACCACAGCTACTTCAACCTCGCGGGTGGCGGCGACGTGCTGGGTCACGTGCTGCGGATGGCGGCCCCGCACTACCTCCCGGTGGACGAGCAGAAGATCCCCACGGGCGAGACGGCCCCCGTGAAGGGCACGGACTTCGACTTCACCGGGCCCCGGCGCATCGGCGGCTGGGAGGACCACTGCTTCGTCCTCGACGGCGGGATCAGGGTGGTCGAGCCGGTCAGCGGGCGGGTGATGGAGGTCTCCACCACCGAGCCGGGCGTGCAGTTCTACGCGGGCGGGATGCTCGACGGGGTGGCCACGCCGTACGGCAGGCACGCCGGGTTCTGCCTGGAGACGCAGCACTTCCCCGACTCGCCCAACCAGCCGCACTTCCCCTCGACGGTGCTGCGGCCGGGCGAGACCTACACCTCGACGACGATCTACCGCTTCCCCTTCCCCGCCTGACCGCGGCAAGCCGCCTGACCGCGGCGAGCCGCCTGACCGCGACAAGCCGCCTGAGGGGGCCGGCCCGCCGCCCACCGCGCACCAAACCCGAAAGAGCTCGCAATCTCGACGTCGGGGATATCGGCGAGCCTCCACCCCATCGACACTGTCTCCGACGTACCTTTGGCATCATGGCCACCCGTACGCCGAAAGGCGCATCGAAGGGGCCGGCGAAGCGACCGACCTCGTCACGCTCGACTCCGGCCAAGCGGACGACATCCCCGTCAGCCACGCGCTCGAAGAAGACGTCGGCGCCCGCCCGCAGACCCCCCGCCACCCACCAGGACCCGATCAGCTGGGTCTTCACCATGATCGGCAAGTTGATCGTCGGCCTGTGGATGCTGGTGGCCAACGGCATCGGCAGCGCCGCCAGAGCCCTGGGCAACCAGGCGCGCGAGCTCGATCCCGCCCACCGGCGTGACGGGGTCGGCCTGGCGGTGCTGGCGGGCGCGATCGTGCTGGCCGCCATGACGTGGCGCCAGTCGCGCGGCACGGTCTCCGAGGTGGTCAGCGCCGTCATGCACGGCGTCTTCGGCTCGCTGGCGTGGGCGATCCCGCTGCTGCTCGGTCTGCTGGCCTGGCGCTTCCTGCGCCATCCCGACCAGAACGCCGACACCGGGCGCATGGTGATCGGCTGGAGCGCGCTGCTCACCGGCGTGCTCGGGGTCGTCCACGTGGTCAACGACGTGCCGTACCCGGCGGGCGACGCCACCGACGGCATGGACAAGATCTCGGCGGCCGGCGGCATGGTGGGGTTCATCGTCTCGGCGCCGCCGGCGAGCATCCTGCCCGCGTGGGTGACGATCCCGCTGCTGCTGCTCCTGTCGGGCTTCGGCGTGCTGGTGATCACCGCCACGCCGGTGCACCGGATCCCCGAACGGCTGGCCGAGCTGCGCCACATGCTCTTCGACAAGGGCGGCGCCGCGCCCAGGCCGAGCGAGCCGGTGAAGAAGCGGGTCAGGACCAAGAAGCCGGAGCCGCCCGACGGGGCCAAGCCGTACGACAGCCCGGTCCTGTCGGAGAAGGAGCGGCACTCTCCGGAGATCGTCCCCGGGCTGGTCGAGGACGAGCCGCAGGAGGCGCCCGAGCCGCCGCGGCCGGTCGCCGCGCCGCCCGAGCCGACGCCGGCGCCGCGCAAGGTGGAGCAGCTGGTGCTGTCGCCGCAGGCGGGCCCGTACGTGCTGCCCGACCTGCAGGCGCTCAGCCCCGGCACCCTGCCCAAGCCGCAGACCAAGGCGAACACCACCGTCGTCAACGCGCTGACCAGCGTGCTGGAGCAGTTCGGCATCGACGCGCAGGTGATCGGCTTCACCCGCGGACCGACGGTCACACGCTACGAGATCGAGCTCGGCCCGGCCGTGAAGGTGGAGAAGGTCACCGCGCTCACCAAGAACATCGCCTACGCGGTGAAGTCGGCGGACGTGCGGATCCTGTCCCCGATCCCCGGCAAGTCGGCGATCGGGGTGGAGATCCCCAACGCCGACAAGGACCTGGTCGCGCTCGGCGACGTGCTGCGCTCGCAAGTCGCCCAGGCCGACCACCACCCGATGATCGTGGGGCTCGGCAAGGACGTCGAGGGCCGCACCATCGTGGCGAACCTGGCCAAGATGCCGCACCTGCTCATCGCGGGCGCCACCGGCGCGGGCAAGTCCGTCTGCGTCAACGGCCTCATCACCTCGATCCTCATGCGCGCCACCCCTGACGAGGTGCGCATGGTGCTCGTCGACCCCAAGCGCGTGGAGCTGTCGGTCTACGAGGGCATCCCCCACCTGATCACGCCGATCATCACCAATCCGAAGAAGGCCGCCGAGGCCCTCGAATGGGTGGTGGGCGAGATGGACCGCCGCTACGACGACCTGGCCGCCAGCGGCTTCCGGCACGTCGACGAGTTCAACAAGGCCGTCAAGGCGGGCAAGCTGGTGCCGCCGCCCGGCAGCGAGCGCGTCTACCAGCCCTACCCCTACCTGCTGGTGATCGTCGACGAGCTGGCCGACCTCATGATGGTCGCCCCGCGCGACGTCGAGGACTCCATCGTCCGCATCACGCAGCTGGCGCGCGCGGCGGGCATCCACCTGGTCATCGCCACCCAGCGGCCGAGCGTGGACGTCGTCACCGGCCTCATCAAGGCCAACGTGCCGTCCCGGCTGGCCTTCGCGGTCTCCTCGCTCACCGACTCCCGCGTCATCCTCGACCAGCCGGGCGCCGACAAGCTGGTCGGCCAGGGTGACGCGCTCTTCCTGCCGATGGGCGCGAGCAAGCCGATCCGCATCCAGAACGCGTTCGTCTCCGAGAAGGAGATCGCCGGGATCGTCTCCCACTGCAAGCAGCAGATGCAGGCCGAGTACCGCGACGACGTGGCCGCCGTGGCGGTCAAGAAGGAGATCGACGAGGACATCGGCGACGACCTCGACGTGCTGATCCAGGCCGCCGAGCTGATCGTCACCACCCAGTTCGGCTCGACGTCGATGCTCCAGCGCAAGCTCAGGGTCGGGTTCGCGAAGGCGGGCCGTCTCATGGACCTGCTGGAGTCGCGCGGCGTCGTCGGCCCGAGCGAGGGTTCCAAGGCGCGCGAGGTGCTGCTGAAGCCCGACGATCTGCCCGGTCTGCTGGCCGACTTGCGGGGAGAGTGACCCCTGCGCACCGTTGCCGACGATAACTGATTGAATAGGAGTAACTACGCAACGTCGGGGGCGGGGAGGCGTCGTTGTGAACGATCAGAGCATGGGGGCTGTACTGGCCCAGGCGAGGCAGGCGGCGGGGCTGACGGTGGGCCAGCTGAGCGCGACCACCCGGATTCGTGAGGCGCTCCTGTACGCCATCGAGCGGGACGACTTCTCCATGTGCGGCGGCGACTTCTACGCCAGAGGCCACGTCAGGGCGATCGCCAAGGCGGTCGGTGTCGACCCCGAGGCGATGGTCCAGCGCTACGACGCCCAGCACGCCGGGGTGTCGCAGCCGCTGCGCGCCGCCGCCGTCTTCCAGAACTTCAAGGGGCTCAAGCTGCGCGAGCGCAGGGGCCCCAACTGGACGATGGCCCTGGGCGTCGCGCTGACCATCGTCGTGATCTTCGGCGTCGTCAGGGCGATGGGCGGGTCGGGCGACGTGCCGACGGCCGACATCCAGCCGGTCTCCTCGCGGCCGAGCGTGCCGCCGAACGTGCCCAACGCGGGTCCGGCCCGCCGTGCGGCGGCGCTGTCCACCCAGAAGAAGTCCGACATGGTGACCGTCAAGGTGCGGGCCAAGCGGTCGTCGTACCTCAACGTGCGCGACGCTGACGGGCGCAAGCTCTTCGCGGGCACCTTGCCGGCGGGCAAGACGTCCACGTGGACGGCCAAGAAGACGGTGCGGATGACCATCCACGACGCGGGTGCGGTGTCGCTGCAGGTCAACGGCAAGGAGCTGGGGTCGCCGGGCGCGCGGGGCGAGCTGGTCAGGCGCACCTACAGCGTCTCGGCGCCGCGTCCGCGCTGACGAGTGCGGGGGAGGTGCGACGGGTAGTGGCCAAGTGCCGATACCGTAGTGTCCACCATGTCATCCCGCCGAACCGTATCGCTGATCACTCTGGGCTGCGCGCGCAACGAGGTCGACTCCGAGGAGCTCGCCGCGCGACTTGATGCTGCCGGCTGGCAGCTGGGCGACGACGACGATGCCGACGTCGTCGTCGTCAACACCTGCGGCTTCATCGACTCGGCGAAGAAAGACTCCATCGACACGCTGCTGGCGGCCGCGGACTCCGGGGCCAAGGTCGTGGCCGCGGGCTGCATGGCCGAGCGCTACGGCAACGAGCTGGCCGAGGCGCTGCCCGAGGCCAGCGCGGTGATCTCCTTCGACGACTACGCCGAGATCGGTGCCCGCCTCGACGACGTGCTGGAGGGCAGGCCGCTCAAGCCGCACACGCCGCGCGACCGCCGCACGCTGCTGCCGATCTCGCCGGTGGAGCGCTCGGCCGCCAAGGCGAGCATCCCCGGGCACGGCGACCTGCCGGCGGGCCTGGCGCCCGCCAGCGGGCCCCGCGTGCTGCGCAAGCGTCTGGACGAGAGTCCCGTCGCCTCGCTGAAGCTCGCCTCTGGCTGCGACCGCCGCTGCTCCTTCTGCGCCATCCCCGCCTTCCGCGGCGCCTACGTCTCGCGCGCGCCCGAGGAGCTGCTGGCCGAGGCCGACTGGCTGGCCCACCGCGGGGTCCGCGAGCTGGTCCTGGTGAGCGAGAACTCCACCTCCTACGGCAAGGACCTGGGCGACCTGCGCGCGCTGGAGAAGCTGCTGCCGCAGCTGGCCGCGGTCGAGGGCGTCGAGCGGGTGCGGGTCAGCTACCTGCAGCCGGCCGAGCTGCGCCCCGGGTTGCTCGACGTGATCGCGGCGACCGAGGGCATCGCCCCCTACTTCGACCTGTCCTTCCAGCACGCCAGCGGCACCGTCCTGCGCAGGATGCGCCGTTTCGGTGACCCTGAGCGCTTCCTGGGCCTGCTGGAGCAGATCAGGGCCAAGGCGCCCGAGGCGGGCGTCCGCTCCAACTTCATCGTGGGCTTCCCCGGCGAGACCGAGGAGGAGTTCGGCGAGCTGGTCGGCTTCCTCGAGGAGGCCAGGCTCGACGTCATCGGCGTGTTCGGCTACTCCGACGAGGACGGCACCGAGGCGGCGACCTTCGACTCGAAGGTCGAGCAGGAGATCGTCGACGAGCGGGTGCGGATCCTCACCGAGCTGGCCGAGGAGCTGACCTCGCAGCGGGCCGAGGAGCGCATCGGCACCGAGGTCGACGTGCTCATCGAGGAGGACCTGGGCGACGGCGGCTACGAAGGCAGGGCGGCACACCAGGGCCCGGAGGTCGACGGTTCCGTCACGGTGCAGGGCATCGGCCTGGTCCCAGGGCAGATCGTCAGGGCGGTCGTGGTCGATGCCGAGGGGGTCGATCTGATCGCGCGAATCAAGGCCGGTCCA
This sequence comes from Nonomuraea sp. NPDC003727, assembly GCF_053586935.1. NCBI lineage: Bacteria > Bacillati > Actinomycetota > Actinomycetes > Streptosporangiales > Streptosporangiaceae > Nonomuraea > Nonomuraea sp. NPDC003727. The sequence goes on along the minus strand of NZ_JBSFNE010000002.1, from coordinate 395,421 downwards.
TGACCCGAGACGAGCGCCGGGTGGTGAGCCCGTGGAACATCGCCAACGTCCTCACGGTGCTCAGGTTGGCGCTCGTCCCCTTGTTCGTCGTCTTCCTCTTCGTGCCGGGCACCGGCTGGAGATACGCGGCCCTGGGGGTGTTCGGGCTGGCCTCGATCACCGACCACCTCGACGGGGAGCTGGCCAGGCGCTACCACCTGGTCACCGACTTCGGGAAGATCGCCGACCCGATCGCCGACAAGGCGCTCACCGGGGCGGCCCTGGTGAGCCTGTCGATACTCGACGAGCTGCCCTGGTGGGTCACGATCGCGATCCTCGGCCGCGAGTTCGGCATCACGATCCTGCGGTTCGTCGTGATCAGGCACGGTGTCATCCCGGCCAGCTACGGCGGCAAGGTCAAGACCGTGCTGCAGATCACGGCGATCGTGCTCTACCTGCTGCCCAACGTGCCCGACGTGATCCGCTGGGTGGCCATGGGCGCCGCGCTGGTGGTGACTCTCGTCACGGGCGCCGACTACGTGATCCGCGCCATCAGGCTGAGACAGGTGGCCAAGCGGGCCAGAGCGGAGTGAGCTGATGCGGACGGACGTGCCGGGCGCCGCGGGCGTGATCGAGCTGCTGATCCGGCAGGGGGCGACGCTGGCCGTGGCCGAGTCGCTCACCGGGGGGCTGCTGGGGGCGACCTTCACCGCGACCGGCGGCGCCTCCGCGGCCTTCAGGGGCGGCGTCATCTCCTACGCCACCGATCTGAAGCGGGAGCTGCTGGCCGTACCGGGGGAGCTGCTCGCGCGGGAGGGCGCGGTCCATCCGGAGGTCGCCGCGGCCATGGCCCGCGGGGTGGCCCGGCTCTGCGGCGCCACGTACGGCCTGGCGGTCACCGGGGTGGCGGGCCCCGACCCGCAGGACGGCAAGGCCGTCGGCACTGTTCACGTGGCGCTGAGCGGCCCTGAGGGCAGGATCTGGCATCGCGATCTCATGGGCGGGCGCTCTCGCGACCGGATCAGGGACCGGACAGTCGACGAGGCCGTTGATCTCCTCGCAGGTGTGCTGAAGGCCAACGTGGGGGAACATTCCGGGTGATTACCGTGTTACGTCCCCAGCGAACATGCGAACCACGGTCTGACGCGGTGTCGGTGGATACGGGTACGGTGGAGCTGTGAGTGAGGTCCGTGAGCCATCTGCAAGCCCCGCGAGCCAGGCTGGCGGGCCCAACGATCCGCGCAGGCGTCCGATGATGACGGCGAGGAGTATGTACGAAGCGAAGCGAAAGAACGGGCGGCACGATCCGATCGCGCATGGCACGGTGAAGACCACCGCGCCGGGGAGGGAGCGACAGATGATTCTGCTGCGTCAGCTACTTGGAGATGTTCTGAGGCGGCTGAGGGTGCGGCAGGGACGCACCCTGCGTGAGGTGTCGACGCTGGCGCGCGTGTCTCTGGGCTACCTGTCCGAGGTCGAGCGTGGTCAGAAAGAGGCATCCTCCGAGCTGTTGGCCTCGATCTGCGGTGCCCTCGGCGTGCCGCTCTCGCAGGTGTTGCGTGAGGTTTCCGACCAGTTCGCGCTGGCGGAGCTCCAGGCTGCCCCTGTGCTCGCCGATGTGCCGGAGCGGGAGCGTCTACCGCTGTCCGAGACCGTGCCCGGGTCGATCGGCGACTCGGTGTTCCCCGAAGTCAAGGACATGGTGGCCGCCTGACAGCAGGGCTCAGCCCGGTTGGCAGCGGTCGCACCACAGGATCAGGCGTTCCTGTGGCTGTGCCCCCATCTCCCCGCGCCTGATGCGAGATCCGCATCGGCGGCAGGGTCTTCCAGCCCTGCCATAGACCCACGTCTCGAAGCCGCGACGGCGATCACCTGTGGTGACGGTGGCCGCGTGATCCTTGTTCGCCGCCAGCAACCGCTGGGCGAGCGAGACCAGGCCGTCGAGATCGGCGATGGAGCCGACGGGACGCCAGGGTGACACGCCCTTGAGAAACAGTGTCTCGGCGCGGTAGATCGTGCCAATTCCCGCGAGATTGCGCTGGTCGAGCAGCGCCTCCCCGATCGTCGTGTCCGGGTTCCCGCGCAGCCTGGCGACCGCTTCCCGTTGATCCCAGTCCGTGCCGAGCAGGTCGGGGCCGAGGTGGCCGATCACAGTGTGCTCGTGCTCGGTCCTGAGCAGGTCCACCGTCCCCAGTCTGAGGCCGACCGCCTGCCATGTGGCGTTGGCCAGGACGAGCCGTACCGTGTCGCCGCGCGGCAGCCCGCGTCCCGCCGGCATGACGACCCAGCTGCCCTCCATGCGCAGGTGCGTGTGCACGGTCAGGCCGCCCTCGACCCTGGTGAGCAGGTGCTTGCCGTACGACACGGTCCCGGTGACGGCGCGCCCGGTCAGGTCGGCGGTGGCGTGGCGCGGCACCCTGAAGTCCGACCTGGTCAGCACGCGGCCGTCGAGCGCCTGGCGCAGGCGCGCGGCGGTCCGGTAGACGGCGTCACCCTCGGGCACGGGCGCCCACCCACTCGTCCGGCAGGGCGGTCAGGCTGCCCGCGCTGGTCCTGACCACGTTCACCTTCGCCACCGGCGACCTCCTCATGACGGTCCACGGCCCTGGCGCGCGCCGCGCTCGCCCTGCTGTGGTGGCGGGAGGTCAGTCCCAGGCGGCGGGGTCGGCGGCGAGCGACCGGACGCTCTCCGGCAACGCGCCGGTGGCGACGTGATCGAGCGTGACCTCCTCGAGGATGGCCCGTTCGGTGGCGCGCAGGGCGATCCACACCTGCTGCAGCGACTCGGCGGGGCCGCGGTAGCCGACGTGCTCGGGGCGCTCGCCCCGCACGTTGGCCAGCGGGCCGTCGACCGCGCGGATCACGTCGGCCAGGGAGATCTCCGCCGCGGGCCTGGCCAGCACGTAGCCGCCCTCGGGGCCTCGCTGGCCGCGGACGAGCCCCGCGCGGCGCATCTGGAGCAGGATGTTCTCCAGGTACTTGGGTGGCATGTCCTGCTCTTTGGCGAGTTCGCCCACGGTGGTCGGACCCGCTCCAGCTGCGGCGAGTTCGGCGGCGGCACGAAGGGCGTAGTCGACACGAGCGGAAAGGCGCATGTTGTCGATTATCCCTCCTGGTCAACACTGGTTAGACGCGCGGGGACCCGCATGGGCCGATGATCCGCGTACGGCAGGCGCGGTACCTCGGCGGATGCGCCCGACCAGCCCCGGCAGGCGCGCGCCGTACGCGGCCCTGGGGGAGAGCGTGAGCCTTCCTCACGTCATGCGCGCCACCGGGCAACGGGGCTAAGCTTTGGGGCGTGGAGCGACGTCCTGGTGTGCCCAGGTTGCTGAGGGAGATCAACGACCGGGCCGCATTGGAGTTGCTGCTCGCCACCGGGCCCATGACCCGCGGCCAGATCGGCGACCACACCGGCCTGTCGAAGGTGACCGCCTCCCAGACGCTCGCGCGCCTGGAGGAGCGCGGCCTGGTCGAGGTGGTCGGCGAGCAGGCGGGCGGGCGCGGCCCCAACGCCGCCCTCTACTCCGTCGTCTCCTCAAGCGCCTACGTCGCCGGGCTCGACGTCGGTCCCGAGTTCGTCTCCACCGCGATCGCCGACATCCACGGGCGCACGATCGCCGAGGTCACCGTCGCCCCCAACGGCCACGACGACCCGGTCTCCGTCGTCCACAGCGCGGTCGTCAAGGCCTGCCGCAGCGCCAAGGTCGGCCTGGCCAAGCTGCGCGGCGTGGTGATCGGCACGCCGGGCGTGGTCGATCCGCGCAGCGGCGACGTGCGCTTCTCCTTCGACCTGCCGGGCTGGCACGAGGGCATCCACGAGGCGCTGGCGGGCGACCTCAAGCGCGAGGTCACGATCGAGAACGACGTCAACCTCGCCGCCCTGGCCGAGCGCGCCGCCGGAGCGGCCAAGGGGGTCGACGACTTCGTGCTGCTGTGGGCGGGGCGCGGCCTCGGCCTCGCGGTGATGCTCGGCGGCAGGCTCCACCGGGGGCGCTCGGGCAGCGCGGGCGAGATCGGCTACCTGCCGGTGCCCGGCGTGCCGCTCGCCGAGGACATCAGGGCGGAGCCCGGGCGGCTGCCGTCCCTGGCCGGCGGCCTGCAGTCGCTGGTCAGCGCGGTCGCGGTGCAGGAGCTGGCGCAGAGTTACGGCTTCGCCGGCATCGCCGAGGCGGTCGCGGCGGGAGAGCGCGGCGAGCCGCTGCTCGACGAGATCGCCCACCGGATCGCGCTCGGCGTCGCGTCGGTGTGCGTGGTGCTCGACCCCGGGCTGGTCGTGCTCGGCGGCGAGGTCGGCAAGGCGGGCGGCTCGGCGCTCACCGCGCGGGTGGAGGAGGCCGTGGCCAGGATCTGCCCGATCAGGCCGGAGGTCGTCACCACCGCGGTGGCCGACAACCCCGTCCTGCGCGGCGCGGTCCTCGCTGCCCTCGACCAGGCCCGCGAGGAGCTCTTCGCGTCCTGATCAGGCGGTCAGCAGCTCGACGGCCGCCTGCGCGTTCGCCCGCGCCGCGCCGTACGTCGCGATGTAGGCGGCGCTGTCGGGGCGCCAGATCGGCAGGCCCATCTCGATCACGGTGGCGTCGGGACGGGCGCTCACCAGGGCGGTGACCAGGTCCCTGCTGTCGGTGTAGCGGTGCGCGTCCTTGACCACCACGACGAGCGAGCGGCCGGCGGCCCTGCGCAGCAGCGTGTCGAGGTCGGCGTCGGCGGGCTTGACCCTGACGGTCTCCGCGGTGGGCAGCTTCAGGCCCCACGGGACGTCGCCGACCGCGATGGTGGGCGGGGTGTCGATCTCGATCACCAGCGGGTCGCGCAGCGGGTTGGTGGCGCCGGTGACGGTGACCGCCCGCCGCGCCGCGTCCAGGCCGATGCCGCCCTCCTCGACGGCGGCGCCGGTGGCGGAGCCGAACCAGGCCCGCAGCTCGGCCACGCGCCCGGCCGCCTCCTCCAGGCGCGACAGCGGCAGCCGTCCCTCGTCCACCGCGTCGACGATCGCGGCGATGACCTGCCGGACGTCGTCGTAGGTCGGCACGGGGCCGAGGCACAGCAGGTCGGAGCCGGCGGCCAGCGTGCGCAACGCGCCTCCGGCCAGGCCCACGGTGTCGGTGATCGCGTGCATGTCCAGGGCGTCGGTGATCACGACGCCCTCGTAGCCGAGCTCGCCCCTGAGCAGCTCGGTCAGCGCGGCGGCCGACAGCGTCGCGGGCTCGTCGCCGGTGATCACCGGTACGGCGACGTGCGCGGTCATGACCGACCTGGCGCCCGCCTTGATCGCGGCCTGGAACGGCACGAGCTCCCGCTCGCGCAGCACGTCCAGCGAGACGTCGACCACGGGGACGGCCAGGTGGGAGTCGACGCGGGTGGCGCCGTGGCCGGGGAAGTGCTTGACGCAGGCGGCCACGTTCACCGACTGCAGGCCCTGGACGGCGGCGACGGTGTGCCTGGCGACCAGCGCGGTGTCGTTGCCGAACGAGCGGGTGCCGATCACCGGGTTGTCGTCGGCGGTGTTGACGTCGGCGTCCGGCGCCATGTCGAGGTTCACGCCGCAGGCGGCCAGCTCCGCGCCGATCGCCCGGTAGACGCGGTGGGTCAGCTCGACGTCGTCCACGGCGCCGAGAGCGGCGTTGCCCGGGTAGGGGCTGCCGACGTGGTAGGCCAGGCGGGTGACGTCGCCGCCCTCCTCGTCCAGCGAGATGACCGGCTCGCCGGCGGCCTTCAGCGTCGCGGTGAGCTCGCTCAGCCGCGCGGGGTCGGCGACGTTGAAACCGAAGAGCGTGACGCCGCCGAGGCCGTCCTCGAGCTCGCGCAGGATCCAGTCCGGGGCGGTGGTGCCCTGGAAGGCGACGAGCAGCGTGCCGGCCGCAAGGCGGCGCAGCCCCCGATCTCTCCGGCTCATCTGACAAACTCCCCTTTTCGGCGGTCGAGCCCTCCGCGCCCGTGCGGTGGCCGGGCGGTGCGGGGGCGTGGGCGTGGTGGTTCTGACGGGCAGGGAGCCGGTACGGCCCGCACGTCCGCTGTCGGGCGCGCGAGCCGTACCCCCTGCCGGTGGGCAGGGTGAGGTACGGCGGCCGCGTGGGTGTGCGGCGCCGTACGAGCACCTGGGTTTCGGTCAGCCCTTCACGGCGCCGGCCACCAGGCCGGAGACCATGCGGCGCTGCACCAGAAGGAAGAAGATGACGACAGGGATCGTCATCAGCGTCGAACCGGCCATGATCGCGCCCCAGTCGACGCCCTTCTGCCCGAAGAAGAACTGGAGGGCGACGGGCATGGTGTAGCCCTCCGAGCCGGACATCAGGTAGAGCGCGAAGACCAGGTCGTTCCACGCGGTGATGAACGAGAAGATGCTCGTCGCCACCAGGCCGGGCGCCACCAGCGGGAACAGGACCTTCCAGAAGGTCGTGAACCGGCTGGCGCCGTCGATCCAGGCCGCCTCCTCGAGGGTCTTGGGCACGGCGGCGACGAAGGTCCGCAGCATCCAGATGCCGAAGGGCAGGGTGAGCGCCACCTGCGTGACGATCAGGCCGAGCAGCTGGTCGCCCAGGCCGACGCGCTTGACCATCATGTACAGCGGGATCAGCAGGCCCTCGGAGGGCAGCATCTGCACGATCAGCAGCACGATGAGGAAGGGCGCGCGCCCCTTGAACCTGAACCTGGCGATGGCCGTGGCCGACAGCAGCGCGAACGTCGAGCCGATCAGCACGGTGCCGAGCGCGACGATCGCGCTGTTGCGCATGTAGAGCCAGATCGAGTTGTTCGCCACGCCCTCGGTGAGCACCCGCGCGAAGTGGTCGAAGGTGAAGTGCGTGGGGAAGAGGATGAAGTCGGTGGTGAAGATCTGGTCGTTGGCCTTGAAGCCGGTGGAGACCATCCAGTACACGGGGAAGGTCGCGTAGAGGAAGACCAGGACCCCTGCTCCGTTGAGGAGGATCTTGCCGAGCCTCTTGCGGGCCAGCGGAGTCATGACATCTCCTCCTGCTTCACGATCTGACGGACGTACACCACCGTGATGATCAGCAGGATGATCGTCAGGATCACGGAGATGGCCGCGCCGCTGCCGAGCTTCTGCGGCGGCTTGAACGCCTCGGCCACTGCGTACATCGACAGGTTGAACGCCTCACGGTTGGTCGGGCCGTTCATCAGCACGTAGAGCTGGCTGAAGACCTTGAAGTCCCAGATGATCGACAGGATCGTCAGGACGGCGAAGACCGGCCTGAGCAGCGGCAGGGTGATCTTCCCGAAGGTCCGCCACGCGCCCGAGCCGTCCACCTTGGCCGCCTCGTAGAGCTCGGCGGGGATGCCCTTGAGGCCGGCGAGCACCGAGACCGCGATGAACGGGAAACCCGCCCACACCAGACAGAAGATCAGGACCACGTAGAGGGTGAACGCGTCGTTCAGCCAGGGCTCGCCGGTCCAGTCGGCCCTGCCGAACAGCAGGGAGGACAGCCCGTCGGGCAGCAGGTTGAGCACCCAGTTGATGGCGCCCGCGTCGGCGTCGAACAGCCAGCGCCAGATGACGCCCTGCGCGACGGGCGGCACGGCCCACGCGAACATGCAGCCGATGACGACGAACAGCGACATCTTCTTGCCGAGCTTGTGCAGGAGCACCCCGACGGCGGTGCCCACGACGAGGGTGAGGGTCACCGTCACGGCCGCGAAGATGATGGTGTTGCGCAGCGCGGACCAGAAGATCTCGTTGTCCAGGACTCTCTGGAAGTTGTCCCAGCCGACCCATTCGGCCGGCCTGGTACCCCTGATCTGGGCCAGGCCCACCTTCTGGAAGGCCATGACGGTCAGCTGGACCATGGGGTAGAGCAGGAGTCCAGCGATCACCAGCAGGCCGGGCACGAGCAGGACGTACGGGACCGCCCAGGTGGGGAGCCCGCCGGCCCGGTTGGGGCGGTCGGGGCTCTTGCGGCGCCGACCCGGGGCGGGGGACTGGCCCCCGTCCCGGGCGATCGTAGACGTGTTCGCCATTACTACTGGTTCAGGATCTCTTCGAGTTCCTTGTTGGCGTCGGCCAGGGCCGCCGCCGCGTCCTTCTTGCCCTCGATGACCGACCTGGCCGCGTTCTGGAGCACGGCCTTGGTCTCGTTGGCCTCGGTCCAGTTGGGGTCGGCGGGGAAGGCCTTGGCCTTGGCGAAGGCGCGGGCGAACGGGCCCTGGGCCGGGTCCTCGTTCAGCTTGGCCAGCGAGTCGGGGTAGATCGGCAGCAGGCCCTGCTCCATGGCGTACCGGTCGGCCCAGGTCTTGCTGGTGGCCAGCTTGATGTACTCCTTGCCCAGGTCGGCCTGCTGGGTGCTGCCCCACAGCGCGATGTCGTTGCCGCCGAAGAAGGAGGGGGCCTCACCGCCGGACTTGGCGGGCAGCGGGAAGAAGGCGAGCTTGTCGCCCTTCAGCTTGCCCTTGCTGTCCTCCTGGATGCCGGGCAGGTCCCAACCGGCGGTCAGGTACATGCCGACCTTGTCGTTGGCGAAGCGCTTGCGGATGTCCACCGTGTTCTGGGTGAGGCGGGACTTGCCGGACAGGCCGTCCTGCACCAGGCCCGTGTAGGTCGCGAAGCCCTTGGCGAAGGCCGGGTCGGTCAGCTTGCCGACCCACTTGTCGCCCTCCTTGACCGCGTACTCGGCGCCCTCGGACCAGGCCAGCGCGCCCAGCAGGTGGTTGGCGTCGGAGCCGCCGTTGAAGGCGAAGCCGTCGATGTCCGCGCCCTTCTCCTTCTGGATCTTCTTGGCCGCGGCGACGAGCTCGTCCCAGCTCTTGGGGACCTCGATCTTGAGCTCCTTGAACCAGTCGGCGCGGTAGAGGACGGCGCGGGCGCCGGCACCCCACGGCACGCCGTAGATCTCGTTGTCGATGGTCTCCAGGCCGAACAGGTTCTTCGGGATGGCCGCCTGGTCGCCGACCTGCGCGACGTCGGTGACCGGGGTCAGCGCGTCCTGGCTCTGCCACAGCGGGACCTGGTCGTTGCCGATCTCGGTGACGTCGGGGCCGCCCGAGCCGGTGGCGGCGGCGGCGAACTTGTCGTTCACCTGCGGCCACGGGATCCACTCGAGCTTCACGTCGGCGCCGGTCTGCTTCTTGAACTCGGCGTTCAGCTCTTCCATGTACTTGGCGGCGGCGGGGTTGCTGTCGCCCAGGCGCCAGACGCTGAGCGTCTTGCCCGCGTACTTGGGCCCGGCCTCGGAGGCGGCGGCGGAGGCGGAGCCGGAGGCGGCGGGCGCGGCGGACTGGGTGGGCTGGCCGGAGCCACAGGCTGCCAGGCCCAGCGCAAGCGCGGCGGTGGTCGCCGTGGCGGCCGTGATCTTCGCGATCTTCACTAGGGTTCTCCCTTCCCGGCTAACGCGTCGGGGGTTGCGCTCATGTCATGCCGTAGAGATCACCGAAGCCTTGATCGCCGGCCTCGGTTGACTGCTGCTAAACTAACAAGAAACTTTCTTAAAAAAAACATGCGTTAGCGGATCGTGACGAGAGGAGGGGCCGTCCATGGCACGGAACCCGGGAACCCCGCAGTTGTTGCGCAGGTTGAACGACCGCACGGCGCTGGAACTCCTTCTGTCGGAAGGCCCGCTCACCCGGGCTGAGCTGGGAGAACGCACGGGGCTTTCCAAGGTAACCGCGGGCCAGCTGTTGTCCCGCCTCGAGGAGAGAGGCCTGGTCGAGGTCGCGGGCCAGCGCGCCGGCGGCAGGGGGCCGCACGCCGCCCTCTATGCCGTGGTTCCCTCCAGCGCCTACGTCGCGGGGCTCGAAGTGCTGCCCGACAGCATCGCGGTGGGTGTGGCCGACATCACAGGCAAAGTCGTGGTCGAGGTCACCGTCGACCCGTGCGACGGCCGCGACCCGGTCAGGGCCGTCCACGGCGCCGTCCAGCGGGCCTGCGACTCCGCCCTGATCAGCCTGTCCCAGCTGCGCTCCTTCGTCATCGGCACCAGAGGCGTCGTCGACCCGCGCACCGGCGACGTGCGTTTCTCCTACGACCTGCCGTCCTGGCACGTCGGCGTGCTGGCCAGCCTGCGCGAACGGCTCGGCGCCTCCGTCACCATCGAGAACGACGTCAACCTGGTCGCCCTCGCCGAGCACCGCCACGGCGCCGCGGCCGGGCACGACGACTTCGCCGTGATCTGGGCGGGCGTCGGGCAGGGGCTCGGCGTCATGCTCGGCGGGCGGCTGCACCGGGGCATCACCGGGGGCGCGGGCGAGATCGGCTGGCTGCCGGTGCCGGGCGAGCCGCTGCCGGTCGACGTCTCCCACCCGCAGTCCGGCTCCTTCCAGCGCCTGGTCGGCAAGGAGGCGCTGGAGGGCCTCGCCCAGACGTACGGCATCGCGGGCGCCGGCGTCGCCGACCAGGTCCGCGCGGCGACCGCGCAGGGCCACGACGCCTACCTGCAGGAGGTCGCGGGACGGCTGGCGGTCGGCGTCGCCGCCGTCGCCGTCGTCCTCGACCCGGGCCTCATCGTGCTGAGCGGCGACCTCGGCAGGGCGGGCGGACCGGCGCTGGCCGAGCGGGTGGAGCAGGCCGTGGCCAAGGTCTGCCCGAGCCAGCCGCGCGTCGCCGCGACCGCGGTGGCCGGCAACCCGGTGCTGCGCGGCGCGCTGGTCGCCGCCCTCGAGCAGGCCCGCGAGCAGGTCTTCTCCGACACTGTGTGAGAATTCTCGACTATGCGCGACATCGTGTTGATCTCCGATCCCCGGGTGGCGGCCATTCCCGTGCAGGAGTGCGGCGAGCCGCTCGAGGACGTGCGGGGGAGGTTGCGGGTCGACTCACGCCTGGCGGACGCGGAGGGCGCCTACGCGCACCTGCGCGCGGGCCTGCTGGCCAGGCTGGAGAAGGCGCCGCTGCCTTCGGGGTACGAGTTGCTGGTCGTCGAGGGATACCGGCCGATCGAGACACAGCGGAGGTACTTCGAGGAGTACCGGGACCAACTGCTCACCGACTTCCCTGACATGTCGCCCGACGAGGCGCATGTGGCGGCGAGCCGGTACGTCTCGCCGGTGTCCGTCGCCCCTCACACGGCCGGGGCGGCGGTGGATCTGACGTTGTGCTCACCCGACGGGGAGGAGTACGACATGGGCACGGCCGTCAACGACAACCCCGAGCAGAGCGACGGGGCGTGCTACACGGGGGCGCCGAACATCTCCGCCGAGGCGCGCGGGAACAGGGAGATCCTGGTGGCGGCGCTGGAGGAGATCGGCCTGGTGAACTATCCGACCGAGTGGTGGCACTGGTCGTACGGGGACCGGTACTGGGCGATGGCGACGGGCGCCCCGCACGCGCTGTACGGGCCGACGAACCTGTCCTGAGCCCCGGGCTCCCCGGCGGGAGCCCGGACGGACGCGGGGCCGGGTCAGCGAGGTCAGCGGACGGGACGCCAGCGCAACGGGTCACCGGGCCCCGCGGTGACCAGCAGCCCCGCGTGGGCGGTCAGCACCCGTCCGGGGACGGCCACGGCGTGCTCCGCCCACGCCGCCCCGGGAATCCGCGTCCGCAGCACCCCCGAGGCGTCCAGGGCGAACAGCCTGCCGTTCATCCCGGCCAGCGACACCGCCCCCGCCGACGACCCGTCGTCCTCCCAGGTGGCCGAGCCGAACGGCAGCCGCCACAGCGCCCCCGAGCCGGTCGCCACGTAGAAGGCGACTGCCGCCCGCGCTGCCGACGGGTGCCACGAGGGCCTCCTTCTGCTCCGCGCCCGGCCGCTTTCCGGGCCGCCATGTCGCTCCATTTCGGTATGTTGCGTATTTGTGGTGGATTGATACTCCTGCGACAGAAGGGAATGGCTCGTGCGCGACGCCGGCCTCCAGGCGCTCCGTGAGGCGGCGCGTCTGTCACCCGACAACCTCCCGCTGCGCCAGCACCTGGCCGCCCAGCTGCTCGACAAGGGGTACCTCGCCGAGGCCGAAGCCGAATTCCGTGCCGCGCTCGTGCTCGCGCCCGGCAACCCGGACATCATCGCCGGACTGGCGGAGGCGTTCGTCAGGCAGAGCAACCACGGTCCCGCGCTGGCGGCGCTCGACCAGCTGCTCGCCGTACCCGGCTATCCGCCCCGGCTGGGGGTGCTGGCCGCGCGGGCGCTGCTCGGCGAGGGCGATGTGCCCGCGGCGGCCAGGCGCTACCACGAGGCGGTCTCCCGCGACCCGTCCGTCGGCGACCCCGAACTCGCCGCCAAGCTCGCGGTCCCCGCCGCGCCGGCCCCGTCGTACCCGGCGCCGCAGCCGCAGCCGTACCCGCCGTACCAGGGGCACCCGTCGTACCCGGCGCCCGGCCAGGGCTACCAGCACCAGCAACCGGCCTACCAGCAGGCCCCCACCTACCAGCAGAGCCCGGCCTACCAGGAACAACCCCCTGCCTACCCGCAGGGCCAGGGCTACCAGCAGGCGCCGGAGACCAGTGCCGAGGTGGAGCGCTCCGCCACGTCCTTCGCGGACGTGGCCGGCATGGAGTCGGTCAAGGAGGCGCTGCGGATCAAGCTGCTGCTGCCGATCCAGCAGCCCGAGCTGTTCGCCGCGTACGGCAAGCGCGCCGGCGGCGGTGTCCTGCTGTACGGCCCGCCGGGAGCCGGCAAGACCCACCTGGCCAGGGCCGCCGCCGGAGAGCTCGGCGCCTCGTTCGTCAACGTGGGCCTGGCCGACATCCTCGACATGTACGTGGGGTCGAGCGAGCGCAACCTGCGCGCCACCTTCGACCTGGCCCGCCGTAACCGGCCGTGCGTGCTGTTCTTCGACGAGGTGGACGCGCTGGCGGCCCGCCGCTCCGACATGCGGCAGGCGCACGCGCGGCAGCTGGTCAACCAGTTCCTGGCGGAGCTGGACGGCGTGGACCAGCACGCCAACGAGGGTGTCCTGGTGCTGGCGGCGACGAACGCCCCCTGGTACGTGGACGTGGCCTTCCGCCGTCCGGGCCGGCTCGACCAGCCGGTGTTCGTGCCGCCGCCCGACGCGGCGGCACGGGCGGCCATCCTGCGCATCCTGTGCCGCGACAAGCCGCTGGCCGAGATGGACTTCGACGCGGTGGCGCGGGCGACCGAGCATTGCGTCGGCGCGGACCTGAAGGGTGTCGTCGACCGGGCGGTCGAGGCCAAGCTCCAGCAGTCGATCAGCGCGGGCCGCCCGCTGCCGCTGTCGACGCCGGACCTGCTGGCCGCCGCGGGGAGCGTGCGGCCGACGGCGGTCCGCGAGTGGATGGCGACCGCGCGCAACTACGTGATGCACGCCAACGACTCGGGCGCATGGGACGAGCTGATGCCGTGGGTCAAGGGGAAGTGGTGACGGTCACCGGTTCGCTCGACCGGGCACGGACGCTGCTGGAGCTGCGCCGGCCCGCCGACGCCGAACGGGAGCTGCGCGGCGTGCTCGCGCGGGAGCCGCACGACACGACCGCGCACGCCTTCCTGGCGCTCGCGCTCATCCAGCAGGGCGGCGTGGCCGAGGCGGTGGCGGAGGCGCACGAGGCGGTACGGCTGGCGCCGGACCACTGGTTCCCCCATTACGTGGCCGGCCAGGTGCACCAGCGCGCCGGCCGTCCCGACGAGGCGTTCGCGGCGGTCAACGCGTCGCTGGCGCTGGAGCCGCAGCACGCGCCGACCTGGGAGCTGCTGGCCAGGACGCATCTGCTGCGGGGCGAGTGGCAGGGGACGGCGGAGGCGGCGAGCCGGGGGATGGCGATCGACCCCGACGACGCCGACCTGGCCAGCCTGCTGGCCGTCGCGCTCACCATGCTCGGGCAGGCCGAGCCGGCCAGGGCGGCGGCGGCGCGTGCCGTACAGCTGGATCCGGAGAGCGCCACCGCGCACCTCGCCTACGGCAGGATGGCGCTGGCCTTCAAGGATCCGGGGACGGCCGCCACCGCCTTCCGCGAGGTGCTGCGGCTCGACCCGGGCTTCGGCCAGGCGCGAGAGCTGCTGGTGCAGGCGTTGAAGGAGCGCAATCCGCTCTACCGGCTGCTCGCCGGGCTGCGAGGTAACTTCCGGGGCGGGCGGCTGGCGTTCCTGCTGCCCGCCGTGCCGCCGCTGATCGTGGTGTTCATCCTCATCGCGGTGCTGCACTGGGCGGCGTGGGTGGCCGAGTCGTGGACGACGCTGCGCCTGGCCCGCGCCAAGGCCACCAGCCTGCTGTTCGAGGGGGTCGAGGCACGGGTGGCGGTGGCCTGCTGCGGCCTGGTCGCGGCTGGTGCGGCGCTGCTCGCACTGGGGGTGGTGGCCGGCCTCGGCGCGGTGGGCACCGCGGGGGTGGCGGTCATGGCCCTGGCCACTCCCGTGCAGGAGGCCGTGCACACCGGCTCCGCCGCCGGCAGGGGGCTGCTGTACGGCTGGACGGCGCTGCTCGTCCTGGCCGTCGTCGCGGCGGTGGTGTTCGCCTCGGCGACGACGGCGTTGCTGGCCGTGTACGCGGCGCTGGCCACGATCTGGCTCGCGGCGGGCGTGCGGCGCGCGCTGCCCCACGACGCCTGAGCCCGCTCCCGCGCCTGACCCCGCCGGAAGTGCGGCGCGCGCTGCCCTGCGACGCCTGAACCCGCTCCCGCGCCTGACCTCGCCGGGCGTGCGGCGCGCGCCGCCCTGCGACGCCTGAACCCGCTCCCGCGCCTGACCTCGCCGGAAGTGCGGCGCGCGCTGCCCCCCACGACGCCTGAACCCACCCGCCAGGCTCGGGCACAGGGACCGGCATCAGAACCCTCGCGGCCGGCGCCGCCCGTTCGATCCCGATCGTGCCGGTGGACGGCGTGCACGCCAGCCGCTTCACCGCGTAGGCGCCGCTGATCATGCCGACCCGCCGGACCTCGTTGTGGCCGGCATGCCCGAGCTCGAGCCTGCCGCACACCACCGCAAGCTCGCCCACGCGGGCGGTGTGCCCTACCCGTTCATCGCGAAGTGAACATCCGTCAACTCTTCCGAGATCTCCCACAACCTCGCCGCGGCCTTCCGGTCCTTCGACGCCGGCGAGGAGTCCACGATCGTGGGATAGCCCCACACCTCGAACGGACCGCCAGGCCCCACGAAGCTCCCACCGGGCAGGTCCGCCACCGTCGCCGCGAAGAGCAGCGGCAGCGCTCCCCGCCCCGCGCTCTGCGCGAAGACCGCGTTGGTGACCGTCTGGCCCAGCTCCATGACGCGGTTGCCGGCCATGCGCGGACCCGCCGTCTGGAGGTTCGTGGACGCGTAACCCGGATGCGCCGCCACGCTGGTCAGGTGGCCGTTCGCGCGGCGCTGCAGCTCGTGGGCGAACAGCAGGTTGGCCAGCTTCGACTGCCCGTACGCCAGCCACTTGTGGTAGCCCAGCTCGCCGTTGAGGTCGTCGAACCTCATGCGCGCCGCCACGTGCGCCAGGCTGCTGACCGTCACCACCCTGGCGC
Organism: Nonomuraea sp. NPDC003727; assembly: GCF_053586935.1. Taxonomy (NCBI): domain Bacteria; kingdom Bacillati; phylum Actinomycetota; class Actinomycetes; order Streptosporangiales; family Streptosporangiaceae; genus Nonomuraea; species Nonomuraea sp. NPDC003727. Next base: position 380,105 of record NZ_JBSFNE010000002.1, on the reverse strand, counting down.
CGCGCAGCCGGGGCAGCAGCAGCCCGGTCAGCGCGAAGTGCCCGAGATGGTTGGTGCCGAACTGCATCTCGAAACCGTCGGCTGTCTTCCGGTACGGCAGCGCCATCACGCCCGCGTTGTTCACCAGGATGTCGACGCCGCTGGTGATGCCCGCCGCGAACTCCCGCACCGACGACAGGTCGGCCAGGTCCAGCCGCCGGACCTCGATCGAACCCCTGGGAGCGGCCCGGAGCATCCGTTTGCGCGCGCTCTCGCCCTTCGCCGTGTCCCTGCAGGCCAGCACGGTGGTGGCACCACGCCTCGCCAGCTCGCCCGCCGTGATCATGCCGAGGCCGCTGCTGGCACCCGTCACGATCGCCGTCTTACCCGACAGATCGGGAATCTCCGCCGCTGTCCACACCATGAAGATCACCGTAGCCGCTCCGCCGGAGAGAGCAGGACCGGATCTCCGCGAACGGCGAGCCCCAGAGGCCGCCGCCTACCCGTCGACGAGCCTCGGGGCCTGGCCCTCCGGTCGAGGCTCTTGCCCCGGTTGAGCGCCTGGTCGGGCGGGATCGGCGCCGCGCCCAACTCGTCGAGGAGAAGCGGTCGCGTGACGCGACCGAGCCGACGCCGCATGATGCGTTCATGGCGGAACTCTGGGAGTTATGGATGCGCTGGCTCGACGGTCGGCATCTCACCGGGGTGACGCTGTGGGGCTGGCCCCTGTTCCTGTGGGGACGAGTGGGAAAAGCGTCACAGTTCCTCGCCGCGCTGACGGTCGTCCTCGATCTTGTGGGCCCGCAGGCGCTGCGCGGATTCGGCCGGCGCTTGACGGGGATCTCCTGGTCACGGGCGCGTCAGGTAGGCAGGTCGGTGCTGGCCGTCATCGTGGCGATCCTCGTCCTCAGCCTTCCCGTGGCGGGCCTTCTGGCTGTCTCGTTGGCGTTCATGGAACAACGGGGCCAGCCGGTACCGGATCTTCCCAGGGTGCCCGGTCACTGGCCGTTGATCGCCATGGGCCTGTTCCTCGCGCTGTGGGGAGCCGCCGCCCTGGCGTTCCAGGTGACAGGACGAGCCACCGGCTCGGAGGCGCTCGCGGCCGGATTCGTCCACGTCCCGGAAGCGTTCGCGTACGTGCTGACGGCCCTGTGCTTCTGGCTCCCGTGGGCGTTGATCTGTGGTTTGTGCGTGCCTCTCCTACGCGGGACCGCCTTCCTGCTGGACCGGGCTCGACCAGCTCATCCCGCGCGAGTGGTGGCCGCGGTGCTCTTCATCATCGGCTTCCATTTCGACTTCCTCGCCTCATGACCGCCGTCGCCCAGGAAGGGGAAGGGGGCCGTGCGCGCGTGCGGCGCCCGCCAAGCCCCCGTGCACAGTGGCTGCCGATCGACGAGTTCCGGTGGTCGATGGGTCGCTCCTCCGGGGGTCAGGCGCGGAGGCGGAGGCCGCGGGGGGTGGGGTGGAAACCCGCCGCCTCCAGGGCCGCCGCCAGCGGCGAATCGTTGATCGACTCGCCGTCGGCCCGCTCCACCGTGAGCTTGCCCAGCGCCCCGTCCCGTACGGCCAGCGCCAACGCGTCGACCGCGGGCTGCAGCCGCCCGTCGTCGGCGAACGACAGCAGCGTCTTGCCGCCCCGCTCGACGTACAGCACCAGGTGCCCGTCGACGAGCACCACCAGCGCGCCCGCCTTGCGACCCGGCTTGTGCCCGACGTCACCAGGACGCGCGGGCCAGGGGAGCGCCGCGCCGTACGGGTTGGCGGGGTCGGCCGCCGCCAGCACCACCGCGCGCTGTCCCGCCTCCGCGCCGCGCCGGCCGGAGGCGCCATCCGAGAGCCCGGTCCCGCCCGAGAAGCCACCAGAGGCGTCACCGGCGACACGGCCGGATGAGTCAGGCGCCAGGGCGCGCATCCGGTCGACCGCCCCCGGCAGGGCGAACTGCGCCCCGCCGAGCCCTTCGACGAAGTAACCCCGACGGCAGCGCCCGCTCTCCTCGAACGCCCGCAACACCTGGTACACCGCCGCGAACCCGCCGGGCAGCCGTTCGGCCATCACCGCACCGCGCGTGACCACGCCGTGGCGTTCGAGCAGGGCCTCCGCCTGCGCGTGCGCCCGCTGCGTGGCGTCCGGCGACGGCGAGGGCAGCAGCCACCACCTGCCGCCCACCAGCGGCGATCCGCTCCTCGACGGCAGCACCGCCCGCCGCCGCCGGGTGGTCGCGGGCCGGTGGGCGGGCCGTCCCGAGCCGAGCGTCGCCCGGAGCGGAGCCAGCGTGTCACCGGACACCCGGCCGGACCAGACCAGGTCCCACAGCGCGGTGGTGAGCGCGAGGTCGTCGAGCGAGCCCACGCGATCGGACAGCCCGCGGAAGAACAGCGCCCCGCCGCCGTCGAGCACCTCGAGCACCTTCTCGTGCAACGGCGTCATGGTGATCTCGGCAGGCGGGGGCAGCAGCAGCGGGGCGGTGTCGGCGAAGTAGAGCGACACCCAGCCGTCGCCGCCCGGCAGCGCCCCCTGCCCGGCCCAGATCACCTCGCCCGAGGAGGTGAGCTCGTCGAGCAACGCGGGATGGTAGCCGGGCACCCGCGAGGGCAGCACCAGTGTCTCCAGCGAGGAGGCGGGCACCGCCGCGCCCTGGAGCTGCTCGATCGCGTTGACCAGGGAGTCCATCGATCTGGCCGCGCCGATGGCGCCGCCCGCGGCCCGCCCCGCGGGACGGCCGGAGACGCCGTGCCAGCTCGGCGCGAACAGCGCGAGCGTCTCCGGCGGCACCGGTTCGACCTCCTTGCGCAGCCGCGCCAGGGACCTGCGCCTGAGCATCCGCAGCACGCCGGCGTCGCACCACTCCTCGCCGCGTCCGCCCGGCCGGAACTCGCCGCTCACCACCCGCCCCTGGGCCGCCAGCCTGCGCAGCGCGTCGCTGATCACCGCGACGCCGAGCCCGAACCTGGCCGCCGCCGCCCCGGCGTGGAACGGCGTGCGGGTGCGCGCGTGCCTGGCCACGAGGTCGCCGAGCGGGTCGGCGACCGGCTCGAGGAAGGCGTGCGGCACGCCCACCGGCAGGGGCGCGCCCAGCGCATCGCGCAGCCTGGCGGCGTCCTCGATCGCCGCCCACTGCTCCTCGCCGGCGATCCGGACGCTGATCGCCCGCCGTCCGCGTTCGAGCTCGGCCAGCCACGCTGGGTCGCCGCCGCGCACGCTCACGTCGGCCGCCAGCAGCGGACCGTGTGAACGCAGCAGGTCGGCGAGGTCCTCGGCGTCGCGCAGCGGCCTGTCGAGCCTGGCCAGCTCCCGCTCGGCGTCGGCGATCACGTCGGGGTCGAGCAGCTCGCGCAGGTCGGCCTGGCCGAGCAGTTCGGCCAGGAGCGTGGTGTCGAGCGCGAGGGCCTGCGCCCTCCGCTCGGCCAGCGGCGCGTCGCCCTCGTACATGAACGCGCCGATGTAGTGGAACAGCAACGAGGCCGCGAACGGCGAGGCCTGCGAGGTCTCCACCTCCACCACCCGCACCCGCCGTGCCGCGATGTCGCGCATGAGCTGGACCAGCCCCGGCACGTCGAAGACGTCCTGCAGGCACTCCCGCATCGTCTCCAGCACCACGGGGAAGCTCGCGTACTGCGCGGCCACCCCCAGCAGGTGGGCGGCCCGCTGGCGCTGCTGCCACAGCGGGGTGCGCTTTCCCGGCGTGCGCCGGGGCAGCAGCAGCGACCGCCCCGCGCACTCCCTGAACCGGGAGGCGAACAGCGCCGAGCCGCCCAGCTCCTCGGTGACGATCTGCTCGATCTCGTCGGCGTCGAAGGCGGCCACGTCGCTCGGCGGTTCGGCGAGCGTGTCGGGGATGCGCAGCACGATGCCGTCGTCGGAGTGGACGGCCTGCACGTCGACGCCGTAGCGCTCGCGCAGCCGCCGGTTGACGGCCAATGCCCAGGGGGCGTGGACGCGCGCGCCGTACGGGGAGTGGATCACCACGCGCCAGTCGCCCAGCTCGTCGTGGAAGCGCTCGACCAGCAGCGTGCGGTCGTCGGGCACGTATCCCGTCGCCTCGCGCTGTTCCCGGAGGTAGGCCAGCAGGTTGCCCGCCGCCCACTCGTCGAGGCCCGCCGCCCGCATCCGCTCGGCCAGGCCGTCGTTCAGCGCGTCGGCCGCGCCGCCCGTGCCCGCCGTACCGGAGGAGGGACCGAGGCTGGAGTTCAGCTCCCGCAGGAACGCCCCGATGGCCCTGCCCAGCTCGGCCGGACGCCCGGGGGTGTCGCCGTGCCAGAACGGCAGCTTGCCCGGCTGGCCGGGCGCCGGCGAGACCAGCACCCTGTCGGCCGTGATGTCCTCGATCCGCCACGAGGTCGCGCCCAGCACGAACACGTCACCGGCCCGTGACTCGTAGACCATCTCCTCGTCGAGCTCGCCGACCCTGGAGCCCTTCTCGCCGACCAGGAACACCCCGAACAGCCCGCGGTCGGGGATGGTGCCGCCGTTGGTCACCGCGAGCCGCTGCGCGCCGGGGCGGCCCTGCAGCACGCCGGTCACCCTGTCCCACACCAGCCGTGGACGCAGCTCGGCGAACTCCTCGCTCGGGTAGCGGCCCGCGAGCATGTCGAGCGTCGCCTCCAGCGCGCTCCGCGGCAGCGTGGAGTACGGCGCGGCCCGCTTGACCACCTCCTCGAGCTCGTCGACGGTCCAGTCGTCGAGCGCGGTCATCGCCACGATCTGCTGGGCCAGCACGTCGAGCGGGTTGCGCGGGTAGCGCAGCTCCTCGATCTGGCCGCTGCGCATCCGTTCGGCCACGACGGCCGTCTGGATCAGGTCGCCGCGGTACTTGGGGAAGATCACGCCCTTGGAGACCGCGCCCACCTGGTGGCCCGCCCTGCCGATCCGCTGCAGGCCGCTGGCCACGCTGGGCGGCGCCTCGACGCAGGCCACCAGGTCGACCGCGCCCATGTCGATGCCGAGTTCCAGGCTGGAGGTGGCGACCACCGCGGGCAGCCGGCCCGACTTGAGCGCCTCCTCGATCTGCGAGCGTTCCTCCTTGGACACCGACCCGTGGTGGGCCCGCACGATCTCGGGCACCGCGCCCTTGCTGGCGCCTGCCTGGGCCATCATCTCCGCGGGCGCCGGCAGGGCCGCCGGCGTGGATCCGGGCGGCTCGGGCCCGCTCTCCCAGATCGAGAGGTCGATCACGTCGTCGCCGCCCCGCTCCCGCTCGTAGGCCAGCTCGTTGAGCCGCGTGCACAGGCGCTCGGCCAGCCGCCGGGAGTTGGCGAAGACGATCGTCGAGCTGTGGGCCTCGATCAGGTCGAACAGGCGATCCTCCACGTGCGGCCAGATCGACCTGCGGGCGGGCTCCTGCACGAACGCGTCGGGGTCGGACACCGGCCGCGCGTCGAGCTCGGTCATGTCCTCGATCGGGACGACGACCTCCACCTCGATGCGCTTGTCCGAGGGCGGCTGCACCACGGCCGCGGGGCGGGCGCCGCCGAGGAAGGCGGCCACCTCGCTGACCGGCCGCACGGTGGCCGACAGCCCGACGCGCTGGGCGGGCCGTTCGAGGAGGGAGTCGAGTCGCTCCAGGCTGAGCGCCAGGTGCGCGCCGCGCTTGGTGGCCGCGACCGCGTGCACCTCGTCGACGATCACCGTCTCGACACCCCGCAGCGCCTCTCGGGCCTGGCTGGTGAGCAGCAGGAACAGCGACTCGGGCGTGGTGATGAGGATGTCGGACGGCTTGGCGGCGAACCGCCTGCGGTCCTCCGCCGAGGTGTCGCCCGAGCGGATCGCCACCGAGATCTCGGGTACGGCCAGGCCCAGGCGCCGCGCCGTCTGCCGCAGCCCGGCGAGCGGCGCCCGCAGGTTGCGCTCCACGTCGACGGCCAGCGCCTTGAGCGGCGACACGTAGAGCACCCTGCAGGTCCGCTTGCCCTCCTGGGCCGGCGGCCGGGCGGCGAGCCTGTCGAGCGACCAGAGGAAGGCCGCCAGCGTCTTGCCGGACCCGGTGGGCGCGACGACCAGCGTGTTGTCGCCGCGCGCGATGGACTCCCACGCCCCCAGCTGGGCAGGCGTGGGAGCCGCGAAGGCCCCGGTGAACCATTCGCGGGTCACCCTGCTGAAGTGGTCGAGGAAGCTCACTCCACCATGGTGCCTTCCGGCACCGACAAAACGAGCCGGGCCGTACCGGCCAACCGGTTTGGTAGATCTTCGTCTGCTATTTCCCTTTTTTTCGGTTTTATCCCCATACTGCATGCGTGCATAGCTACGACGAGCGCCTCACCACCCTGGTCTTCGACTACATGAGGCAGCGCCTCGCCCTCGACCCGGTTCCCCTGGACCACCCGGGTGAGAAGGACAAGCTGGACGCCGCGCTCGCCGGGCTGATCACCAAGGAGGGCGCCGACCCCGCCAAGGTGCTGGACGTCTACGACCAGCAGCTCTCCCGCGCGGTCATCTCCGCGGACAGCACCCGGTTCCTGTCCTTCATCCCCGCCGCCCCCACCAAGGCGGCGCTGCTGTTCGACATGGTGGTCTCCTGCGCCTCGCTGCAGGGCATCAGCTGGCTGGAGGCCTCAGGCGCCATCGCGGCGGAGAACCAGGTCCTGCGGTTGATCGCCGACTACGCGGGCCTGCCCGGCACGGCGGGCGGCTGCTTCGTCTCCGGCGGCAGCGCCGCCAACCTGTCGGCCCTCGTCGTGGCCAGGGACACGGCCGGCGTGCCGAACGCGAAGATCGCCGTGAGCGACCAGGCCCACTCCTCGATCGCCAACACGCTGCGCATCATCGGCGTCGAGGCGCTCGTCGTGCCCTCCGAGGACCACCGCCTCACGGGCACGTCCCTGCGGAAGGCGCTCGAAGGCCAGGAGAACGTCATCGGCGTGGTCGCCACCGCCGGCACCACGAACGCGGGCATCGTCGACGACCTCAAGGGCGTCGCGGAGGTGGCCCGCGAGCGCGGGCTGTGGTTCCACGTCGACGGCGCGTACGGCGGCGCCGGGCTGTTCGCCCCTTCCGTCCGGCACCGCTACGAGGGCATCGAGCACGCCGACTCGTTCGTCGTCGATCCGCACAAGTGGCTGTTCGCCCCGTTCGACTGCGCCGCGCTCATCTACCGCAACCCCAACCTGGCGCGTGCCGTACACACGCAGGACGCCTCCTACCTGGACGTCCTGCACACCGACGGCGGCGAGTGGAACCCCACGGACTACGCCTACCACCTGACCAGGCGCGCCCGCGGGCTGCCGCTGTGGTTCTCGCTCGCGGTCAACGGGACCGACGCCTACACCGAGGCCGTCGAGCGCGGGCTCGCCCTGGCGAGGGAGACCGCCGAGCTGATCAGGGAGAGCGACCACCTGGAGCTCATCCGCGAGCCCGAGTTGTCCGCCGTGCTCTTCCGGCGTCCGGGATGGACCGCCCAGGACTACTACACGTGGTCAGAACGGCTGCTGGCCGGGCAGATCGGATTCGTCACCCCCACCGGCTGGGAGGGCGAGACCGTCGCGCGTTTCGCTTTCCTGCACCCCGGCACCACGATGGAGATCGTGAAGGAGATTGTGGCCACGATGCGCGATTGAGGCGCCGATCCCGGGGACATAGAGCGGGAGAGGTGAAGCGACGTGACCATCGATTACGCAGCCATCGAGGCTGATCGCGAGCGTATCAAGCGGCAGTACCTCCTCCCGCACCGTCCATCGAGCAGCGCGCGCGGTCTGCACCACTTCGCACTGCTGTCCTCCGACGTGGAGCGGACGGTCCGGTTCTACCAGGAGCTCCTGGAGTTCCCCCTCACGGAGATCTTCGAGAACCGTGACTACAAGGGTTCCAACCACTTCTTCTTCGACATCGGCAACGGCAATTTGCTGGCGTTCTTCGACTTCCCCGGGCTCGACCTGGGGCCGTACCAGGAGGTCCTGGGCGGGCTGCACCACATCGCGATCTCCGTGGACCCCGCGACGTGGGAACGGTTGCGCGGCAAGCTGGAGATGGCCGGCGTGCCGCACCAGATCGAGAGCGGCGCCTCCATCTATTTCAGGGACCCCGACGGCGCCCGACTGGAGCTGCTCGCCGACCATCTGGGGGAGATGTACGGCTCGCGCGTGCTGTAGCCGCTACCTCCGTGACGCCCTGCGGGTGCGCGGCGCACCCTCACGGGGTTCGGCCCTCAGACCGGCGTGCCGCTCGGCGCGCTCGGCCTTCTCCTTCTGTACGGCGAGCCGCTGCTGCAGGAGCAGGGCGCGGCGTCGCTCCCGATGTGACCTGGAATCGATTGACGGCTTGGGAGCCGCTTTGGAGGATTTCGCCATACGGTCTGTCCTACCCAGTGCGGGGCGGGTTCCATACTGGGGAGCATGCGTCTGACCGAGTTCTGGAGAAGGATGCGGGCCCACTTCGGCGACGTCTACGCCGAGTCGTGGGCCAGGGACTACGTGCTCGCCCCGCTGGGCGGGCGCACGGTCGAGCAGGCACTGGCCCAGGGCGAGAGCGCCAAGGACGTCTGGCGCGCGGTGTGCCAGGTGGAGAACGTCGACGGCAAGCTGCGCTGACCGCCGGGGAGGAACGGTGCACACCTGCTCGTGCTGCACGGCGGGGCCGCGGCTCGTGGTCTTCACCGGAGGCCCCGGATCGGGCAAGAGCACCCTGATCGACCGCCTGGGCCTGTCCGGCTCGCGGGAGGCGGGGCGGGCGATCATCCAGGACCAGGTGGCCATCGGCGGCCAGGCGCTGCCGTGGAAGGACGTCGACCTGTTCGCCGAGCTGATGCTGAGCTGGGAACTACGCTCCTACCGTCTCGCCGAGGCCATGGACGGCACCGTCGCCTTCGACAGGGGAGTGGTCGACGTCGTGGGCTACCTGCGCCTCGAAGGGCGTCCCGTGCCCGCCCACGTCGACGCCGCGGCCAGGCGCTTCCGCTACCACCGCACGGTCTTCGTCGCGCCGCCGTGGCCGGAGATCTACGAGAACGACGCCGAGCGGAAGCAGACGCCCGACGAGGCCGAGCGGACCTACGCCTCCGTGTCCTCGGCCTACCTCGACTACGGCTACGAACTGGTGGAACTGCCGCGCGCTCCCGTTGCGGAACGGGCCGCCTTCGTGCTCGGGCACCTCGGACGCGCCTGAGTTCGTCGCCTGTCCATAAAGTGGGCGCCGACACCGTAGGAGGAACCGATGGCGACGCTCGACCAGGACGTCTGGGCCGGGGTGGTACGGCTGCACGCCAGGGTGGAGCACGCACTCGCCACCGCGTTGCAGCGGCACGGCCTCGGCCTGTCGGAGTATCGGGCGCTGTGCCACCTGTCCGCGGCCGCCGACGGCGAGCTGCGCATGCAGGAGCTGGCCGACCTGCTCGGGCTCAACCAGAGCTCGGTCACCCGCCTGGTGGGACGGCTCGAGGCGTCCGGGCTGACCCGCCGCGACCTGTGCGCCAAGGATCGGCGAGGCGTCTACACGGTGATCACCGAGGCGGGCAGGGAACGCAGGAACGGGGCGAGAGCGGCCTACGAGGAGACGCTCACGGGAGCGCTCGACCGGGCCGCGGCCGACGGCCTGGCGAACACCGTGGCGGGCCTGCGGGCCTCGTTCGTCGGGTGACAGGCGCGTGCGGTGTCCGCCGGGCTGCTCGTGCGTGCCGTAGCGGCGGGGGTCGTTCGGCTGGGTCGCGCGGGCCGTAGAGGTCCGGGTCGCTCGGCGGGGTCCGCGTGTGTCGTACCGATCGGGGGCGCTTCTCCGGCTCGCGCTTGCCGTACCGGTCCGGGTCACTCGTCGGTCAGGCAGGTGTGGAGCGCCTCCGCCGTACCGGCGGGATCGTCGGCGTGGCCCTGGCCGCCCGGCGACCACAGGAAGACCCACGCGGCGGCGGACGGGGTCGCGAAGATGATGGTCTGGCGGCCCGTGCGCGGATGCCACACCCACAGCACCGGGTCGTCGCCGCCGATCATGCGCCCCACGAGCCCGCAGCCGGGGAGCAACGCCGCGAGCGCCTCCAGGTGGGTGCGCCGCTGCCCGGTGTACGTGCTCGTCACGTCGCCGCCTCTCGACCTTTCCAACAGGATCTCCCCAGGTCAGCGGCCATGGCAACCGGCCCGGCGGATTGTCAGGGAATGTCGGCCGGGCACGGCGGGTGGTCGGCGTGTTCGAGGCGCGATCGAACAGCCGTTCGGCTACCATGAGAAGCGCCGGCCACGGTGCCTCGCGCGTCCGGCGGAAAATTGTCGGTCCCACCGCGTAGCTTTCACTCGACCGACCACACCACGACCCTCCCGGGGAGTTCCCATGGCTATCAACGACCGCGAGAAGGCCCTTGAGACTGCCCTCGCACAGATCGAGCGGCAGTTCGGCAAGGGCTCCGTCATGCGCCTCGGCGATGACGCCAGGGCTCCCATCGAGGTTGTCCCGACCGGTTCGATCGCGCTCGACGTCGCGCTCGGCATCGGTGGTTTCCCCCGCGGCCGCATCATCGAGGTCTACGGTCCCGAGTCCAGCGGTAAGACCACGGTGGCGCTGCACGCGGTGGCCAACGCCCAGCGGGCCGGCGGCATCGCCGCGTTCATCGACGCCGAGCACGCCCTCGACCCCGAATACGCCAAGAAGCTCGGCGTCGACACCGACGCGCTGCTCGTCTCCCAGCCCGACACGGGTGAGCAGGCGCTCGAGATCGCCGACATGCTGATCCGCTCGGGCGCCGTCGACATCATCGTCATCGACTCGGTCGCCGCCCTGGTGCCCAAGGCCGAGATCGAGGGCGAGATGGGCGACAGCCACGTCGGTCTCCAGGCCCGTCTGATGTCCCAGGCGCTGCGCAAGGTCGCGGGCGCGCTCAACAGCACCGGCACCACCGCCATCTTCATCAACCAGCTGCGCGAGAAGATCGGTGTCATGTTCGGCTCGCCCGAGACCACGACCGGTGGTAAGGCGCTGAAGTTCTACGCCTCGGTCCGCCTCGACATCCGGCGCATCGAGACGCTCAAGGACGGCACGGAGGCGGTCGGCAACCGCACCCGCGTCAAGGTCGTCAAGAACAAGATGGCGCCGCCCTTCCGCGTCGCCGACTTCGACATCCTGTACGGCGTGGGCATCTCCCGTGAGGGCGGCCTCATCGACATGGGTGTGGAGCACGGCTTCGTCCGCAAGTCCGGCGCCTGGTACACCTACGAGGGCGACCAGCTCGGCCAGGGCAAGGAGAACGCGCGTAACTTCCTGCGCAACCACCCCGACGTGGCCAACGAGATCGAGAAGAAGATCAAGGAGAAGCTGGGCGTGGGCCCGCGCGTCGACGCGCCCGCCGAGGCCGCCGCTCCCGCCGCCCCTCCGGCTCCCGCCTCCTCGGGCCGCGGCTCCAAGGCTTCCGCGCCCAAGCCTGGTGACGTCTGATCCGGGCTGAGCCATGAGCACGTCGTCGGACCCTGACCAGCGGCCCTCCGGCTCCACGCCGGAGCCGCCCGCCTCCGCGACCTTCCAGCGGCCGGGCCAGGGTCCTGACGCGCGCACTCCCTCGGAGGTGGCGGGTTCTCCCACGACCGCCTCCGAACTGCACGGCGGCTCAGCCACCCCTCCCACGTCTTCCGGCGACCGCGATGCCGTCACCCCCGCCCACGGTGAGCCCTCGGCCGACGACGGCACCTTCGCCGGTGACCCTCACGATGGCGCACACCACCCCCTGGGCCGTGGCGACCATGACGGCCGCGACACCGGTGACCGACCCCGCGACCGCTGGGGCCTCGATGACCGCGGACCGGACGGCCGGCACACGGCAGACCCCGACTCGCTGACCTCACCCGGCTCTGGTTCCTGGGACCTACGGAACCTCACCGGCTGGGGCCCCGGCCGGCGGTATGACGCTGACCAGTGGAACTCGGGCATCTGGAGCACAGCATCCCGACTTTCGGAATCCCGGGGCTCGGGTTCATGGGACGCGGAAAGTGCCGGCGCGGACGCCTGGAGCCCGGGACCCTCTGGCTCGGGCTCGCGGGACACGAACAGCGCCGACTCTGAATCCTGGGACACGGGGACCCAGGATTCAGGGTCGTGGGGCACGGACAGTGCCAGCTCGGACGCCTGGAGCCCGGGGCCCACTGGCTCAGGTCCGTGGGGCGGGGACAGCACGGGCGCGGACACCTGGGACACGGGATCCCCTGGCTCGGGTTCGTGGGAGACGAACAGCACGGGCGCCGACAGTTGGGGCACGGCATCCCGGAGCACGGGTTCGTGGGACACGAACACCACCGGCGCGGACGCCTGGGGCAGCATCCCCGACGGCGTCGCCGACCTCGCCTCACCCCGCGCGTCGCGTGGAAGAGGCCGGGCACGGCCGCCTTCGGCCGACGAGCCCGCCCCCGCCTGGCCGTTCGCCGCGACAGGCCCGGCCTGGTCACCCACCAGCAGCGCCGAACCCACCGACCACCCTGACGACCGCGCCTCCGATAGTGGGGATCGGACGCCCCAGGCAGAGGCGCGTCCCTCGACACGAGACGAACGCGCCTCCCGTGTGGAAGACCGCACTTCCCGGGCCGAGGAACGGACTGCCCGTGTGGAGGGCGGCACTCCCCGCACCGAGGGACGCGCCTCCCGTGTGGAGGGCGGCACTCCCCGCGCCAAGGGACGCGCCTCCCGTGTGGAGGGCGGCACTTCCCGGGCCGGGGAACGGACTGCCCGTGTGGAGGGCGGCAGCTCCCACACCGAGGGACCGACTCCACTCGTGGCGGAGCGTTTGTCCCACGCGGAGGGACGCTCGTCCCATGGGGAGGGACGCTCGTCCTCCGCTCAGGCGGTCGGCGGGGGCGAAGGGGGCGCTTCTCCGGACGATCGTGGCGACCCCGTCGTCAGAGAACCGGCCGTCGCTCCGACGGCCGGCGAGAACACGGCCTCGCCGGAACCATCGCCCAGCAGCGCGCGCACAGAAGACCCCGTGGCAGACACCACCGCACTGAAACCGCCCTCCCGCCGAGAGGAAGAGGATGACCGTCCGGGGGCGGCGCATGACTGGGGCGCGTGGCCTGACATCCCGCAGCGGGAACCACGATCCAAGCGCCGGTCTCGGGCCCGATCGTCCAGGGACCAGTGGGCCGTCCCCGAGGGAGGGCTCGGCTCGGGCGACGACGGCAGCGGGTCGAACGCGTGGCTCGACTCCGGCGATGACGGCGGCCGGCCGTACGGGTGGCTGGAGTCAGGAGATGACGGCACCCACTCGGAACGTGGGCTCGCTTCCGGCGACGACGGCCTGTCGGGAAGTCGCGGGGCATCACGCTCGCGTAAGGGCTCCCGCCGCGCCCGAGGTGAGTCCCGCTGGACCGGCAGTGACGACAGCGCCCCTCGGTCGACCCGTGGTGGCGCCGGGTCTACGGGAAGGCGTTCCTCGACCCCTACCGGCTGGGGTGACGACCTCTCGACCGATCACGCCGACAGCGGCTGGGATGACGGCAGCACGGATGGTCATGGCGATGGCGGCCGGGGCGGGAACGCCTCACGTGGCCGTGGTGACGGTGGTTGGGGTGCTTCAGGCGGCCGTGGTGATGGCGCTCGGGGTGTGAGTGCCTCGGGTGGCCGTGGCGAGGGCGGCCGGGGCGCTGGCGCTTCACGTGGCCGTGGTGAGAGCGGCCGGGGCGGAAGCGCTTCAGGCAGCCGTGGTGACGGTGGTTGGGGTGCTTCAGGCAGCCGTGGTGACGGTGGTTGGGGTGTTTCAGGCGGTCGCGGTGATGGTGGTTGGGGGGCGAGCGACTCGGGGCGACAGCTTGATGGCGACCGGGGTGCCGGCCGTGATGGGGGCGGCTGGGATGCAAGCTCCTCGGGCCGGCGTAGCGATGGCAGTCGGGGCGGTCGCCGTTCGGATGGTCGCGCTGAGGGCGGCTGGGGTAGCAGCCGAGGCCGGGATCGTGCCGGCTCGGGACGGGGGCGTGCTGGCTTCGGCTCAGGTGACGGCTTCGTCGACTTCGACTCCAAGGGTGAGGCGCCCGAGTGGGCCAGGGGAGAGGACCCGCCGAACAGAGCGTCGGATGCCGCGTGGTCGGCTGGGCCATCCAGCGATTACCGTCCTGCCGTTTCCGGAACGTCCGGTTCCGGGGGCGTCGGGGAGGTCGGCGGCAAGGGCCCTACGGGGTGGCCACAGTCCATCCCCCGGAGGCGAGGCTCGGCCGAGCGTCCGCCACACGACGAGCAGGGACACCGGGAGCAGGACGACGAGCCCCAGGAGCGGCAGACGGACGCGGCCGGAGTCGGTCCTTACAGGTCGGCGCCGGACCTGGGTGCCGGTGAAGGACGGTTCGGGTCCGAAGACGGGCCTGGTGAAGCGCGGTCCGGGGCGAAAGTCGGTCCTGCCGAAGGATGGTCCGGAGCGGAAGAGCGGCCCCGTGGTGGCCTGTTCGGGTTCGGAGAGGCGCCTGGTGAAGGGCGGTCCGGGGCGGAAGACCGGCCTGGTGACGCCCGGGTGGGATCCCGTGATGGCCTGTTCGGGTTCGGAGAAGGGCCCGGTGATGGCCTGTTCGGGTCGGGAGAGGGGCCCGGTGGCAGCCTGTTGGGGGCCGGGGACGGGCCCGAGGGTGGCCTGTTCGGGTCGAAGGACGGTTCTGTTGAAGGATGGTCCGGGGCGGAAGATGGGCGCCGTGAGGGGCGGCGTCAGGGGCAGGGAAGGCGGCGCGGCGGCGGGTCACGGAAGGGAAGCGGCAGAGCTCGCTCCGCAGGCTGGGCGGAGGGGCCGCAGGAAGGGTCCGAGGCGGCCTCGGGCCCCGAGGCGGACCCGGAGTCGGTCGCGCGGGCCATCTGCCTGAGGCTGCTCACGATGGCGCCGAAGACGAGGGCGCAACTCGCCGAGGCGTTGCGGAAGCGCGATGTGCCCAGGGAGGCCGCGGAGGCGGTGCTGGATCGGTTCACCGAGCTGGGGCTGATCAACGACGAGGCGTTCGCCGACGCGTGGGTGGACTCCCGGCACCATGGTCGGGGGCTCGCACGTCGGGCGTTGGCGGCGGAGTTGCGGCACCGGGGCGTCGACAGCGACACGATCAACGAGGCCGTCGAGCGTGTCGACTCCGACCAGGAGGTGGAGACGGCCCGCAGGCTCGTCGAACGCAAGCTCGCCTCCACCCGTGGGCTTGATCCGCAGGCCCGCACCCGGCGGCTGGCCGGGATGCTGGCG
Source organism: Nonomuraea sp. NPDC003727 (assembly GCF_053586935.1). Lineage (NCBI taxonomy): Bacteria > Bacillati > Actinomycetota > Actinomycetes > Streptosporangiales > Streptosporangiaceae > Nonomuraea > Nonomuraea sp. NPDC003727. The sequence continues at coordinate 365,028 of NZ_JBSFNE010000002.1, read as the reverse complement.
CGGAAGGGGTACGGGGCAGGGGTGGCCTACCGGGTGGTCCGTGAGGCGCTGGAGAGCGAGGGTGTCGAGGTGGAGGACGACTTCCCCTAGACGCGGAGGGAGTGGGCTCCCCGCGTCGCGAAGGGGTGGTCCGCGGCTTCTCCGCGACGCGGAGGCGGGCGGGGGATTCTCCGCCGCGGCAGGGGCTTCTCCACCATCCGAGGCGGTAGGTGGCACCCTCCAGACAGCGGCAGGCGGTCTCCCTCGGACGAGCGGTAGGCGGTCTCCTTCAGCCGAGGAGGGTGGGTTTTCCTGGCGACGGCGGGTGTTTGACCCGGCCGTGAGGCCTCGCCGACCGGGCCTTGCCCGGGAGCTGGGGCCTGGGCGGGCCCGTCGAGGGTGGTTGCGCTGGTCATGGGGCTGCACGACCCGTCGTGCGGGGGAGTCGGGGGACCGTGCGATCGCCCCGAGACGTTAGACCGTTCTCCAAACTAAGGAGCCCCGCACCGGGGCCGGTGGGATGATCCGCGAGGAGCCCGTCAGGCGCGGTGGAAACGCCGGTTCGAGCAGGCCTGATCATGGTCGCTCCGACCCTCCGACGATCATGATCAGGGGTGGTGCGGCGGTCCGGTCATGAACCGGTAAGAGGTGCTGAGATCAGCGTCTCCGGGGCGCGTCAGGTCAGGATTAGCTGGGTAAATGACGGCATGTCGGCCATTTTGGGAAAGATCGTGCGGTATGTGCTCGATTTGATGGTAGGACACGCTTGACAATGAGTCTTTGCTTGCCCGTTACCTCTTCGACGCATAACCTCGACGGCAGTGAGGAGTTACTCCGCGCAGTGCGGATTGCCATACCGGTGAACTACGGACGAGCGAGCTCGATTGACCATGAACGACAAGGTGTCGGCGGTCCACGTCGACGCCCGGTCCGCCTTGGCTTGATATTTGTCCTGGTGGAGACACCGATGGGGCGATCCGTGCCGTGCACGTGACCCCTCCTGGGGCGTTTGGAAGCTGTGACGCGAGGAGGGCGGGGCGCACATGGAGACGCCTGTCGTGGTGCTGGCGGTGGCGGTGCTCCTGCTGGCGTGCGTGATGATCGTCGCGTTTGTCGTGCTGTTGCGCCGTACTGCCGCCCTGACGCCGCCTCAGGCGGTCAAACCGTCACCGGACGAGCTGGCCGCGGTGCAGTCGGAGCTGGAGGAGGCGCGCCGCGAAGCCGTACAGATCAGGGACAAGGCGCAGTCCGACGCCGTCGAGATCCTGCGCAGGTCGGAGATGGCGGCAGAGACGGCGGCGCAGATGCGGCAGCAGGTCGAGGAGGAGAGCCGCATCCTCAAGAACGAGCTGAAGGAGCTGCGGGCCGACCTGGAGCGGAGGGAGAACCGCCTGGGCGAGCGGGAGCAGCGGCTCGACGAGGAGGCTCGACGGCAGACCGAGCGGGGCAGGAAGCTTGCCGAGACCGAGACGGAGCTGGCCGACCGCCGTGAGGAGCTGCTGCAGGTCGAGACCGAGCGCCGGGCCATTCTCGAGCGTGTGGCGGGGCTGACGTCCGATCAGGCCAAGAACGAGCTGGTCAAGGAGATCGAGAACCAGGCCAAGCGCGAGGCCGCGCTGATCGTCAGGGAGATCGAGAGCGACGCCCGCAAGGAAGGCGAGAAGCGCGCCACCAAGATCGTGACGCTGGCGGTGCAGCGGATCGCGGCCGAGCAGACGGCGGAGTCCGTGGTCAGCGTGCTGCACCTGCCCGGTGACGACATGAAGGGCCGGATCATCGGCCGTGAGGGGCGCAACATCAGGGCGTTCGAGTCGACGACGGGGGTCAACCTCATCATCGACGACACGCCCGAGGCGGTGCTGCTGTCCTGTTTCGACCCGGTGCGGCGGGAGACGGCGCGGCTGACGTTGGAGAAGCTCGTGCTCGACGGGCGGATCCACCCGCAGCGCATCGAGGAGGCCCACGACCGCAGCCGCCAGGAGGTGCAGGACCTGTGCGCGCGGGCGGGCGAGGACGCGCTGGTCGAGCTCGGGATCACCGACATGCACCCGGAGCTGACGCTGCTGCTGGGCCAGTTGCGCTATCGCACCAGCTACGGGCAGAACGTGCTCAAGCACCTGATCGAGTCCGCGCACATCGCCGGGATCATGGCCGCCGAGCTCAAGATGGACCATCAGCTGCTGAAGCGGTGCGCGCTGCTGCACGACATCGGCAAGGCGCTCACGCACGAGGTCGAGGGCAGCCACGCGCTGATCGGCGCGGAGATCGCTCGCCGCTACGGCGAGCACGAGGACGTCGTCCACGCCATCGAGGCGCACCACAACGAGGTCGAGGTGCGCACGGTGGAGGCGGTGCTCACCCAGGCGGCCGACGCGATCAGCGGGTCGCGGCCGGGGGCGCGGCGCGAGTCGCTGGAGGCGTACGTGAAGCGGCTGGAGCGCCTGGAGGAGATCGCCACCTCCTTCGACGGGGTGGACAAGGTGTTCGCCATGCAGGCGGGCCGCGAGATCCGTGTCATGGTCAAGCCGGACGCCGTCGACGACATCCAGGCCCAGGTGATCGCGCGCGACGTGGCCAAGCAGGTGGAGGAGGAGCTCACCTACCCCGGCCAGATCCGCATCACCGTCGTCCGCGAGTCCCGGGCCACCGAGTTCGCCCGCTGACGCCGTCCGGTCCTTCCCGTACGGCACGCCACGGTCGAGGCCACCGGGGTCACCGGTGACCGTCCGTCCTCCCACGCGTGCTCCAGCAGGACTTCGGTGCCCGCCGTCACGTCGGGGACGCCGGCCGGGTCCTTCGGCCCACCGGCCGAGGTCGGTCCCGAGGCCGCGTCCCTGGGCGCGAGGCCTGAGGCAGGTCCCGCGACCGTCCCCCGGCGCGAGGCCGCGACCGCTCCCGGCTCGAAGCCTGAGGCCGACCACCGGCTCGAAGCCTGAGGCCGGTCCCGCGCCCGTGGTGCGCGGGCCGCCGCCCCGGCCCCTACGGCAACGTGAAGATCTGCTGGTAGAACGACAGCTCGGCGGCCAGCGCCGCCGTCCTCGTCTCCGTGCGGCGGAAGCCGTGCGACTCCCCCTCGAACGCGAGATACGTGCACGACACCCCTCGCTCCGACAGCGCGTCGGCGAACGCCGACGACTGCGCGGGCGGTACCACCGGATCGTCCAGCCCCTGGAGCAGCAGCATCGGGCACGACACCCCGCCGACCAGTGCCAGCGGCTCCCGTCCGGCGTAGAGTGCGGGATCCTCCGGTCCGACCAGCCATTCGGTGTAGCGCGACTCGAAGTCGTGCGTGTGGGCGTTGAGCGGGGCGAGCGCGCTCACCCCGTAGTAGGACACGCCGCCGGCGAAGACGTCCGACCGGCAGCAGGCCGCCATCACTGTCCAGCCGCCCGCGCTTCCCCCGCGGACGGCGATGCGCGCCGGGTCGGCGATCCCCTCGGCGACGAGCCATTCGGCGGCGGCGACGGTGTCCTCGACGTCGACGATGCCCCACTGGCCGCGCAGCCGGTCGCGGTAGGCCCTGCCGTACCCGGTGGAGCCGCCGTAGTTGACGTCGATCACGCCGATGCCGCGCGAGGTGAAGAACGCCTTCTCCAGGTCGAGTGCCGAGCCGCTGTGCGCGGTCGGCCCGCCGTGGACGAACACCACGTAGGGTGCCGCGCCGTCGGCGTGGATCGGCCGGTAGAGGAAGGCGTGCACCTGCCGTCCGAGCCGGCCGGTGAACTCGACGGGTTCGGGCGTGGGCAGGTAGGCCACGTCGGGCAGTTCGGTGATGTCGCGGCGCAGGCCCTCGACCCTGCCGGTCACCGTGTCGATCCTGGCCACCGAGCGGGGGATCGCCCCGCCGTACGCGACTCCGGCCAGCATCGTGCCGTCGGCGGACAGGGCCGGATCCCACCCCGAGTAGGGCACGTCGAGGTCGTTTAGGACGCCGGTCCGCGGGTCGAGGAGACCGAGGCGCAGGTCGCCCCGCCCGTGCAGGACGGCGAGCCGCCCGTCGCCCATCACCTGGTACGGCTGGCCGCCCAGAAACCACAGCGGCCCCGCGAACTCCTCCTCGGCCGGGTGGAGCGCCTGGAGGGAGGTGCCGTGGATGCCGATCAGGTAGAGGTTCCACCAGCCCGACGAGTCGGAGACGAGGTAGAGGTGGCTGTCGTCCTTCCACTGCGGCGCCAGGACCGACTCGGTGGATCCGCCCTTGACGGTCCACGAGTCGCCGTCGGACAGGCGGACGACGCGCAGTTCGGTGCCGTTCCACGGCATGCGCGGGTGGTTCCAGCAGATGTAGGCCAGGTGCCGGCCGTCGGGGGAGAGGGTGGGGGAGGCGTAGAAGTCGTTGCCGGTCACCAGCTCGCCGGCGTCGCCGCCGTCGAGGGGGATCGAGACGATGGCGCGGGTGACCTTGCCGTCGTGGCGTTCGCGCACGCACCACAATCGGCCGTCGCCGAGGTGCAGGTCGGCGTAGCGGGAGCCGTCGTCGGCGGTGAGCGGTCGCGGCTCGCCGGAGGTCACCAGGTAGAGGCGCTGGTCGGCGAAGTTGACGAAGACGACCCCGCGCGGCGTCACCAGGTACGGCTGCCCGCCGTACTCGTGGACCCTGCTGCGGGCGTTCCACGGGGCGGCCAGCAGCTCGGTGCGCGTGCCGTCGGCCGCCCCGTGGACGATCGTGGTGCGGCCGCCCTCGTCGGGCCGGTCCTCGGTCCACCAGATCTCCTCGCCGGAGACGGTGGGCCACGCCAGCCGCAGGCCCGAGCTCGCGACGTCGGTGGTGGAGATGGGAGAAAGCCAGAGAGGCATAGCCGCATCCTGCCGGAAAACCATGCCTCTCGTGGCCGTTACTCCATCGTGGCCACGGCTTCCGCCGCGCCGGGGGCCGCCGGAGCGGGTCCGCCGCCGAGCATGCCCGCGGCGGGCGGGACGACCGGCGGCGCCGCGGTCTTGCGGCTGCGCCTGCTGCGCCGCTCCAGCCAGGTGGCAAGCGCGCTCAGTGCCATGTTCAGGCCGACGTAGATGACGCCGATCACGATCGCGGCCGGGATCAGCGAGCCGAAGAGCGCCGAGGGAAGGATCTTGAAGCCGGTGTTGAGCAGGTCGACGTAGGCGATGATGTAGCCGAGCGCGGTGTCCTTGAGCAGGACCACGAGCTGGCTGACGATCGCCGGCATCATGGCGGTGACCGCCTGCGGCAGCAGGACCAGCCGCATCACCTGGTTCTTGCGCATGCCGATCGCGTACGCCGCCTCCGACTGGCCCTTGGGCACGGCCAGCACACCGGCTCTGACCACTTCGGCCAGCACCGAGCCGTTGTAGAGCATCAGGCCGAGGACGACCGAGATGAAGGCGTAGTCGCCGCCGCCGAACAGCGTGGGCGCCAGGTAGAAGATGAAGAAGATCAGCAGCAGCAGCGGGATGGCGCGGAAGACCTCGACCACCACGCCCGCCGGGACCCTGATCCACTTGTGGTCGGAGAGCCTGGCCAGGCCGAACACCGCCCCGAAGAGCAGCGCGAGCACAGCGGCCACGGCCGCCGCCCGCAACGTGCCGATCAGGCCGGGGATGATCCAGATCTCCCACGTCTCGGCCTGCAGGAACGGCCGCCAGATGCGGCCGTCCCACTGGTTCTTGGCGTCGAAGCCCGCGTAGATGCCGTAGAGCACGGCCGCGACCGCGACCACGCTGACGACCGTCAGGATGCCGTTGCGGATCTTGGCCCGCGGCCCCGGCGCGTCGAACAGGACAGAGGTGCTCATCGGGCCACCGCCAACCGTCGGGAGAGCCATCCGGTGAAGTAGCCGATGGGCAGGGTCACGGCCATGAACGCGAGCACGATGCCCACGAAGATCGGGATCGAGGCGCCGGTGGTGTCGAAGATCTCCTTCATCGTCGCCGCCACCTCCCCGAGGAAGCCGCCCGCCGTCGCCACCGTGGTGTTCTTCACCATGGCGATGATCACGCTGCCGAGCGGCGCCACGACCGCGCGGAACGCCTGCGGCAGGATGATCAGCCTGAGCGACTGGAAGAACGTCAGCCCGATCGCCCGCGCCGCCTCCGCCTGGCCGAGCGGCACCGTGTTGATGCCCGCGCGCAGCGCCTCGCAGACGAACGCCGCCGTGTAGCACGACAGGCCCATCGCGACGATCCAGAAGGAGTTGGTCCGCGGTATGTCGGAGAAGACCAGGCCGAGCGTGTCGCTCAGGCCCAGCGCCGAGAACGCCAGCACCAGCGTCAACGGCGTGTTCCGCACGATGTTGACGTAGACCGTGCCGGCCACGCGCATGACGGGGATCGGAGACACCCGCATCGCCACCAGCACCGTGCCGAGGGTGAGGGAGACCACCAGGCCCACGAGCGAGAGCTTGATGTTCTCCATGAACCCCCGCGCCAGTTCAGGGGCGTATTGAATCAGTTCGTCCACAGTGCTCCACCGTTGATATGACAGCGGCGGCCGAGGCTACCCGGCCGCCGCGTCCGGTCCGTCGCTCGCCGTCCGGCTAGGCGCAACCCTCGGCCTTCGGGGCCTCCGACGACAGCTGCAGGCCCTGAATGCCGCCGAACCACTTCTCCAGCAGCTGCTTCATGGTGCCGTTCTGCCACAGCTTGGCCACGGCCGTGTTGACGGCCTCGCAGGTCTTGGTGTCGCCCTTCTTCAGGCCGACGCCGTACTTCTCGTCGGTGAACGGCTGGCCGAGCACCTTGAAGTTGCCACCGGAGGCCTGCGCCTGCTTGGCGAAGCCGGCCAGGATCAGGTCGTCGGTGGTGACGGCGTCGAGGTTGCTGCCCTGCAGCTTCTGGACGCACTCGGAGTAGTTGGCGGCGTCGACCGTCGTGGCGTCGAGGTCGAGCTGGCCGTCCGGCGGCGGGTCGGTGATCCGCTTGTAGGAGTTGGAACCCGAGGCCTTGCAGATGCGCTTGCCGGTCAGGTCCTGCGGCTTGGTGATCGCGGTGTCGTTGCCGCGGACCATCACGTCCTGGTGGGCGACCACGTACGGCCCGCCGAAGGTGACCTTCTGCTTGCGGGCCTCGGTGATGGAGTAGGTGGCGAAGATGATGTCGACCGTGCCGTTGGCCAGGAACGGCTCGCGGTTGGACGAGGCCGACTCCTTCCACTCGATCTTGACATCCTTGCCGCCGTTCATCTCCTTGAGCACGGCCTTGGCGACGTCAACGTCGAAACCCTCGGGCTCGGCGCCCTTCTTCAAGCCCAGGCTCGGCTGGTCCCACTTGGTGCCGACCACGATGGTGGCGCCGTCCTGGACCTTGTCGGACACGCTGGAGTAGGTCTTGTCGCCGCCACAAGCCGCCAGGCTCCCGACCAGGACGCCCGCTGCCGCAATCGCGGCACCCGCACGTTGAACACGCATGTATGACACCTCTTCTAGTTCTAGTGCGTAAGAATCTTGGACAGGAAGTCCTTGGCCCGATCGGTCTGGGCGTTGGTGAAGAACTCTTCGGGGGTGGCCTCCTCGACGATCTGGCCGTCGGCCATGAACACCACCCTGTTGGCCGCCCGGCGGGCGAAGCCCATCTCGTGCGTGACGACCACCATGGTCATCCCGTCGCGGGCGAGCCCGATCATGACGTCGAGAACCTCCTGCACCATCTCGGGGTCCAGTGCGGAGGTGGGCTCGTCGAAGAGGATCATCTTGGGGTCCATCGCGAGCGCCCTGGCGATGGCCACGCGCTGCTGCTGCCCGCCGGACAGCTGGGCGGGATACTTGTCCGCCTGCGCGGCGATGCCGACACGCTCCAGCAGCTCCATCGCCCGCCTGTCGGCCTTGTCCTTGGCGACGCCGCGCACCTTGGTCGGCCCGAGCGTGACGTTCTCCCGAATCGTCTTGTGGGCGAACAGGTTGAACGACTGGAAGACCATGCCGACCTCGGAGCGGAGGCTCGCCAGCGCCTTGCCCTCGGCTGGAAGCGGAGTGCCGTCGAAGATGATCTGGCCGCCGTCGATGGTCTCCAGGCGGTTGATCGTCCTGCAGAGGGTGGACTTGCCACCGCCCGAAGGGCCGATCACGACCAGGACCTCACCGCGGGAAACGGTCAGATTGATGTCCTTCAGGACGTGCAGCGCCCCGAAGTGCTTTTGGACATTCTCCAGCTTGACCAGCGGAGTCGAGTTCTCCGTCATGGATGACAACGTAGAGGGGTCGGACGCAACGGTCACTAACCGGGTGGTACCGATCCGATCACGGCATCCTCATTTTCGGCCCCGGCGCGAGTGTTGCGGCGGAACGCCTACGCTTGGAAGTGCCATGACTGTGACCCGGACTTATCAGGTGCGCACCTACGGGTGCCAAATGAACGTGCACGACTCCGAGCGGCTTGCCGGCCTGCTGGAGGACGCCGGTTACGTTCCCGCCCCCGAGGGCCAGGACGCCGACGTGGTCGTGTTCAACACGTGCGCCGTTCGCGAGAACGCTGACAACCGCCTTTACGGCAATCTCGGCCACCTACGGCCGGCCAAGCTGAAGAACCCCGACATGCAGATCGCCGTCGGCGGCTGTCTGGCGCAGAAAGACCAGGGCGAGATCGTCCGCAAGGCCCCGTGGGTCGACGTGGTCTTCGGCACCCACAACATCGGGTCGCTGCCCGTGCTGCTCGAACGCGCCCGCATCGCCGGGGAGGCGCAGGTCGAGCTCAAGGAGTCGCTCGAGGTCTTCCCCTCGACGCTGCCGACCAAGCGCGAGTCGCCGTACGCGGCATGGGTGTCGGTCTCGGTCGGCTGCAACAACACCTGCACCTTCTGCATCGTGCCCTCGCTGCGCGGCAAGGAGAAGGACAGGCGGCCCGGCGACGTCCTGGCCGAGGTCAGGACGCTGGTGGAGCAGGGCGTCCTCGAGGTCACGCTGCTCGGCCAGAACGTCAACACCTACGGCGTCGAGTTCGGCGACCGGCTCGCCTTCGGCAAGCTGCTGCGCGCCTGCGGCGACATCGAGGGGCTGGAGCGGGTCCGCTTCACCTCGCCGCATCCGGCCGCCTTCACCGACGACGTCATCGCCGCCATGGCCGAGACGCCGAACGTCATGCACCAGCTCCACATGCCGCTGCAGTCGGGCTCCGACCGGGTCCTGAAGGCGATGCGCCGCTCCTACCGGGCCGAGCGTTTCCTCGGCATCATCGACCGGGTCCGCGCCGCCATGCCCGACGCGGCCATCTCCACCGACATCATCGTGGGCTTCCCCGGCGAGACCGAGGAGGACTTCCAGGGCACCCTCGACGTCGTACGGCAGAGCCGCTTCGCCAACGCCTTCACCTTCCAGTACTCCATCCGCCCCGGCACCCCCGCGGCCACCATGCCCGACCAGGTGCCGAAGGAGGTCGTGCAGGAGCGTTACGAGCGCCTGATCGCCCTTCAGGAGGAGATCTCCTGGGAGGAGAACAAGAAGCAGGTCGGCCGCACGCTCGAGGTGCTGGTCGCCGAGGGTGAGGGCCGCAAGGACGAGACCACCAGGCGCCTGTCGGGCCGCGCGCCCGACAACCGGCTCGTGCACTTCGCGGTGGGCGAGCAGGCGCCGCGGCCCGGCGACATGGTGACGGTCGAGGTGACCTACGCCGCCCCGCACCACCTGGTCGCCGACCGTCCGCTCGGGCTGCGCCGCACCCGCGCGGGCGACGCGTGGGAGGCTCGCCAGGGCGCCGCTGCCAGGCCGAAGGGGGTGGCGCTCGGCATGCCGACCATCGGCAGGCCCGCGCCCCTGCCCGTCGAACCGTCCGGCTGCGCCGTCACCTCCTGACGCGCGTCGTACGGCGGGGCGCTCCTGCACGTGGGGCGGCCCCGCCCTTCGGGTTTCCCCAGGCAACCGTGCCGGCCGCGGGCCATTCGAGGTGACGCGCCCCGGAACCTCGTGATCCCGCGCCGCGGCCTCCCGGCCGGCGGCTGCGTCATTCCGGGGCGTCCTCATGTGTCGACATCCCGAGCCAGGGTCGCCTGGGCGGCGTCAGCCCGGGTGACGGAAGCTTGGCTGTCGTGTCCCCTGCCGGCTCGGCCGTCGCGTCCCCGGTCGGCTTGGCCGTCGCGTCCCCGGTCGGCTTGGCCGTCGCGTCCCCGGTCGGCTTGGCCGTCGCGTCCCTGGCCGGAGCATAGGGAGGCGTGGCCGTCTGCATCCTCGGCCGGAGCGCCGGCACTGGGACCTCCTGGGTGGCGGCGCCCCGGGGCGGTGTCCGGGGCACCGGTATCCGTTCGGGCAGGGGAGGCCTCCTCGCGGCGGCCGTGCCGTTCAGGGGGACAGGCGGTCCAGCACGTCGTAGCAGTAAGTGCGCCGCAGGTCATGGAACGTGGCGCAGGGGTCGGGCGCCGGGCCCGGCGCGGACGGCTGGACCGCGGGCGTGCGGGGCTCGCTTCGCGGCGTCCGCTCCGCCACGTTCGCCCGCGGCGGGGCGCCGCCGTTTTGACCGCCCGGGGCCTCGTCACCGGTCGGCCGGCCGGAGCCAGGCGCTCCGCCGACTTCCCCCGGTCCACCCGCACCCCGCGCTCCGTCGACGCCCGCGGTCCCACCCGCACCCCGCGCTCCGTCGACGCCCGCGGTCCCACCCGAACGCGGCGCTCCAGCGACGCGTTCCCCCTCGGCCGGAGACGGCCCACCGGAGGACGGCGTCCCGTCCACCACCGCTGGCCCGCCGGAGCGTGGCATTCCGTCGAGCAACGCCGCACCGTCCATGGGCGGCACCGCTTCCCCGGGGCGGCCGCCGCCGAACCACCCTCCGGCCGCTGGGTACGGCGGGGCGGGCACCGGCCGTACCCACGGGGAGTCTGTCTTCGCCGTGGAAGTTGATATTTCAGGATTTGCGGTAAGTGCCCTTATCGCCCCAGGCCGACGCTCATCGGAACGATCATCGATATCCGCAGGAAGCGCCAGGAAAACCCCCAGTCCGGCGGTCCCGAGGACGGCGGCCACGCCCGCGATGGGAACCGCTCTCGCCCGCCAACCTGGGCATATGGCGTCAAATGATGACAAGTCGTGATTCCTTTGTGATTGGTGTGCGGGCATTCGGCTCCTGCGGTTAGTGTGGTCCATCACCCGCGGAAGCCATCGCGTTTCCCCCGATACGACCGCAGGGAGTTCTCTCATGCACGGGCACGTCCCCTCCCCGACGGGCCAGCCTGACCACGGAGTGGAGATCCTCTCCGGGCCCGGACACGATCCACGACCGCGCAGGAGCAGGAAGGGCGTCGTCATCGCCGCCTCCGCCCTCGTCGCCCTCCTCGCGGCGGGCGGGGTCGGGTTCGCGGTGCTGGGCGCCGGCGGCGACGGCAAGGGCACGTCGGTCTCGCAGCCCGGCGACGAGGCCCGGCAGGGATCGGGACCGGCGGGCGCCGGCGCGGCCGAGGAGGACAGCGAGGGGCCAGGAGAGGACCTCGGCGATCCGGGCGACAGCGCGGAGGGCGACGCCACGCTTCCCGAGGAGGGCGGCGAGTCGGCCGGGGGCGACCCCGCTCCCGCCGACAGGCCCGCCGGCGACTCCGACTCCGGGTCGGCGGGCCCCGCGAGCCGCGGCGACGGCTCCAAGGACGAGCCCGGCGGCTCCCAGAACGGCACCGACCGGCAGGACGATCCCGGCTCCTCGAGCGGCACCGACCGGCCGTCCGAGCCCGCCGAGCCCGGCCCGGCCGACGGCCCTCCGGGCGCCGTCCCCGGGCAGTGCGCGAAGAACGGCTGCTGATCGGGGGGTACGGCCCCGCGGCCCCAACGGTCGCGCCTACGGTCTTCGTAGCTTCCGAGGTCATGTCTGCGGATTCACAGTCGCCGCAGGTTCCACGGTCGCGCCCGGCCTCAAGGGCCGTCGCGCCTGCGGTCACGCCCGCGTGTTCCACGGTCGCGCCCGGCTTCACCCCCAGGGCCGTCGCGCCCACCGGTTCATGGTCGGGCCCGGCTCGCCATCGGGACCGTGGCGCCCAGGTGTTCACGGTCGCATCCGGCTTCACCATCGGGACCGTGGCGCCCAGGTGTCCACAGTCGGGCCCGGCTCGCCATCAGGACCGTGGAGCCCGCGGTCACGCGCCGTGGGCTTCACGGCGCGTGGACGGGCTCGTGACTCTCAGGGTGGCTCAGGTGTTTCGTCGCGGAGTGGCCCTTCAGCCGCGCGGGAGGCGTGCGTAGGGTCCGCGGCATGACGATCGTGACTGCCGCCGCCCGCCTGCGTTCCCTTCACGTGAAAGGGAGCCCGCTGATCCTGCCCAACGCGTGGGACGCCGCGTCGGCCGGAGCAGTGGAGCAGGCCGGCTTCCCCGTCGTGGCCACGGGCAGCGCGGCGGTGGCGGCGGTGCTCGGTTACGAGGACGGCGAGCGGACGCCGCCGGGGGAGATGTTCGCTGCCATCGCCAGGATCGCCAGGGCGGTCGGCGTCCCGGTGACGGCCGACGTCGAGCGCGGCTACGGGCTCAAGCCCGCCGAACTGGCCGAGCGCCTGGCCGAGTCGGGCGCGGTCGGCTGCAACCTGGAGGACTCCCGCGACGGCGTGCTGATCGACCCCGAGGAGCAGGCCGACTTCCTCGCCGCGGTGAAGGCGGCGGCCGGCGACGATCTCGTGGTCAACGCGCGCGTCGACACCTACGTGGCGGGCGACGGCAGCACCGCGGACGCCCTTCGCAGGGGCCGCCGCTACCTGGAGGCGGGCGTGGACTGCGTCTACCCGATCGGCGTCGCGGACGCCGAGGAGATCAGGACGCTGGCCGCCGAACTGCCCATCAACGTCTACTTCCGTCCCGGCGTCCCCTCGCTGTCCGAACTGGCCGCGTTCGGCGTCGCCAGGGTGAGCTACGGCCACGGCCTGCACCGGGCCGCCCACGCCTACGCCACGAGCCTGTTCGCGGCCGTCGCCGAAGGCCGCGACCCATACCAGTAGACCCGTACTCGCGGGAGGCACCCGCGGATCCGTGCCCGCGGGCCGTACCTACAGGCCGAACCCGTGGGTTCGGCGCCTACCGGGCCACGCATGCGGGGGCGCACCTGTAGCGCCGCGCTTGTCGGTTCGCATGTGTGGGGCGGCACTTGTAGGGCTGCGCTTGTGGGCCGCGCATGTGTGGGGCGGTACTTGTAGGGCTGCGCTTGTGGGGCCGCGCTTGTCGGCCGCGCCTATGAGGCGGCTGCACCTGTGGGGTTGTGCCCGCGTGAGGTGATCCCAGCAGGCCCCAGTTTGAGGGGCCGTGCTCGTGGGTCCAGGCCGGTGGCCCGTGCTCGGGGCCTGTACCAGCGGACTGCGCGCGGGTGCGACGCCTGCCGTGGTCGATGGCACACGCGACATCCGGGTGTGGCGGCGGCTCGGTTAGCCTGGTCCGGTGCTTGTCGCCGCCGCGGTGTGCCCGCATCCGCCGTTGCTCGTGCCCGCGCTCGCCGGGGCCGCCGCCCCCGAGCTCGACGGCCTGCGCGCGGCCTGCGCCGCCGCGGTCGAGGCGACGCTCGCCGTCGAGCACGACAGGCTGATGGTCGTGGGCGGCGGCCAGACCACCACGGCGTACGGCGGGCAGCCGGCGGGGACGCTGCGCCCCTGGGGTGTCGACGTCAGGGTGGGCGAGGGCGACCCCGTCCTGCCGCTGTCGCTGACCATCGGCCGCTGGCTGCTGGGCGACGAAGTGGCGGAGAGGGCGGCTTTCCACGAGATCGCGTTCGACGCGGAGCCGGGCGAGTGCCTGCGCCTGGGGGAGCGGCTCGTCGCGGAGGGGCGTACGGCGCTGCTGGTCATGGGCGACGGCTCGGCCTGCCTCACCGAGAAGGCGCCCGGCTACCTCGACCCCGCGGCGCAGCCGTACAACGACGCGATCGCGGCGGCGCTGGGTGCGGGTGACGCCGGCACGCTGGCCGCGCTCGACCGCGACGAGGCTGCCGGGCTGTGGGTGGCGGGCAGGGCCGCGTTCCAGGTGCTGGCGGGCGCGGCGGAGGGCACCGCACCCCGGGGGGCGCGGCTGCTGGAGAGCATCGCGCCCTACGGGGTGGGCTACTTCGTAGCGACCTGGGCCTGACGAAGGCGCCGGCCGGGGCCTGCGCTCGGTGCCGTCGGCGTGACGGATGTGCCGGCTGGGGCCTGCGCTCGGCGTCGTCGGTATGACGGATGTGCCGGGCGTAGGCCGTCCATCATCGCCGGAGCACCGGGCCGCCTGCGCGGTTGGCGCTCATGGTCGCCGCGGCATCCGAGGCGTCGACGTGGTGAGGGGCTCAGCGTCGCCGGGGCACGGGGACGGTGGTGAAGTCGCGGGCGAGCACCACCTCGCCGGCGTAGCTTCGCCGCACCTCCTCCAGGAAGGCCGGCTCGTCGGCCGTGCTGTACCGCTCGGAAAAGTGGGTCAGCACCAGCCGCCTGACGCCCGCGCGGGCGGCGACCATCCCGGCGTCGAAGGCGGTCAGGTGACCGTACTCCTTGGCCAGCGCCGCCTCCGCCGACAGGAACGTCGACTCGATCACCAGCAGGTCCACGCCCTCGGCCAGCTCGAAGACCGCGTCGCAGAGCCGGGTGTCCATGACGAAGGCCACGGACTGCCCTGGGCGGGGCACGCTGCATTCCTCGAGCGTGACGCCGCGTAGCGAGCCGGTCCGCTGGAGCTCACCGATCTCCGGCCCCTTGATGCCGAACGCCTTGAGCCGTTCGGGCAGCATGCGCCGGCCGTCCGGCTCCTGCAGGCGGTAGCCGTACGACTCCATGGGATGGGACAGGCGGCGCGCGGTCAGCCGCCCCACCACGGCCGTCTCGCCCGCGACGGGATGCTCGGTGATCCGGTCGGTGTCGGCGAAGGCGGCGGCGTGCCTGAGCCTGCGCCAGTAGGTGGTGCCGGAGGCCGGGAAGACCGCGCGCACCTCGTGCCTGACCTTGTCGCGGGCGATGCGCTGCACCACGCCGGGCACGCCCAGGCAGTGGTCGCCGTGGAAGTGGGTGACGCAGATCCAGTGGATGTCGTGCGCGCTGAGGCCCGCGTGCACCATCTGCCGCTGGGTGCCCTCGCCGGGGTCGAACAGCAGGCCCTGGCCGTCCCATCGCAGAAGGTAGCCGTTGTGGTTACGGTGTCTGGTAGGCACCGCGCTGGCGGTGCCCAGCACCACGAGTTCGCGCTCTGACACAAGCGCGATAGTAGGCGTTCGGCGCGGGCGTCGGTGTTCGGGCCGACGAATGAGTTCGTGTAGACGCGCTGCTCCGACCAGTCGAGATGGGTGGGCAGCTCGACCACGCCGGTGGTAGGCCCGGCCAGTTCCTCGAGACCGACAGGCACGACGTACGGCCGGTGGGTGACGTATCGCAACCGGGGATTCACTCCTCCAGGCTGCCCGGTTCTCCCCGGCCCTGCACTTCATCACCGGCTCGTAGTCTGGGGGTACTCGAAAGAAATTTCTATCCGTTGTGGTTACGGTGTTTATTAGCCGAGCACCACGAGTTCGCGAGAGGACACGATGACCTCCCACCCGAGTCCCGAGGCGGTCACGGTCGCGTACGCCGATGTCCCGACGCCCGTCGGCAGGTTCACGCTGGCCGTCACGGAGGTGGGGCTGGTCGCGGCCGGCTGGGGTTCGCGTCCGCGCCTGAAGGACCTGGTCGAGGTTCATGACCCGGATCGCACGGCCGGCATCGTGTCGGAGTTGACCGAATATTTCGCGGGGCGGCGGCGCGTGTTCGAGACGCCGGTCGACTGGCGGTTCATCGCCCCGACGCCGCGCCAGGTGCTCCAGGCGCTGCACCAGGTGCCCTACGGCACCGTCGTCACCTATGGGGAGCTGGCCCGCAGGGCGCAGTCGAGGGTGCCCGCCCGGGGGATCGGTTCGATCATGGGGGCCAACCCCATCCCGATCGTGGTGCCGTGCCACCGTGTGGTGGCGGGTAACGGGCTCGGCGGGTTCAGCGGCGGGGAGGGCGTCGAGACGAAGCGGTGGCTGCTCACCCACGAGGGCTACCTGCAGCCGACGCTGCTCGACCTCTAGCCGGGCGGTCCGCGCGGTCTCGCGTGTGGACCGTCCACACCCCGCGGCTTGTCACACTTGTCGGTGTGGGGAAGCAGCCTGTGATCGCCGTCGTCGGACCGACCGCGGCCGGAAAGTCCGATCTCGCCGTGGATCTGGCGCTCCGGCTGGGCGGGGAGTGCATCAACACCGACTCCATGCAGCTGTACCGGGGGATGGACATCGGTACCGCGAAGCTCGATGAATCCGAGCGTCGCGGCGTTCCGCATCATCTTCTGGACATCTGGGACGTCACGGTGACGGCGAGCGTGGCGGAGTACCAGCGGCTGGTGCGGCCGCTGATGGACCGCATCGACGTGCCGATCCTGGTGGGCGGCTCGGGCCTGTACGTCAGGGCGGCGCTGGACGACCTGGAGTTCCCCGGCACGGACGCCGGCATCAGGGCGGCCCTCGAGGCCGAGCTGGCCGAGCGCGGATCCGGGGTGCTGCACGCGCGGCTGCGGGAGAAGGACCCCGCCGCGGCCGCGGCCATCCTGCCGAGCAACGGCCGCCGGATCGTGCGCGCCCTGGAGGTCATCGAGCTGACCGGGCGGCCCTTCTCGGCCACCATGCCGTCCTACGACGCCGTCTACCCGAGCGTTCAGCTCGGCGTCGAGGTGCCGCGGCCGGTGCTCGACGAGCGCATCGAGCTGCGCGTCCGGCGCATGTGGGAGGCCGGGCTCGTCGACGAGGTGCGCGGGCTGCTCCCGCTCGGCCTGGCGCTGGGCCGTACGGCCGGCAGGGCCCTGGGGTACGCGCAGGTGCTGCGCTTCCTGGACGGCGAGTGGAGCGAGGAGCAGGCCTTCGAGGAGACGGTCAGGGCCACGCGCAGGTTCGCCAGGCGCCAGGAGTCGTGGTTCCGCCGCGACCCGAGGGTGGTCTGGCTGCCCTTCGACGCGCCGGACCTGCTCCAGCAGGCCCTGGATAGGGTTGAGGCATGAGATTCCTCAAGGGGCACGGCACCGACAACGACTTCGTCATCCTCCCCGATCCCGACGGAGCGCTCGACCTGCCTCCGGCCAGGGTGGCGGCGGTGTGTGACCGCAGGGCGGGCATCGGCGCGGACGGCGTGCTCCACGCGGTCAGGACCAAGCTCAGCCCGGAGGTCGCCGACCAGGCCGACCACGCCGAATGGTTCATGGACTACCGCAACGCCGACGGCAGCCTCGCCGAGATGTGCGGCAACGGCGTGCGCGTCTTCGCCCGCTACCTGGTCGACGCGGGGCTGGCCGAGCCGGGCGAGTTCGCCGTGGCGACGAGGGGCGGCACCAAGCGCGTCCGGCTGGCCGCCGACGGCGATGTGACCGTCGACATGGGCAAGCCGGTCGTGCTGGGCTCGAGCGTCACCGTCGTGAACGGTCAGGAGTACCAGGGGCTGCACGTCGACATGGGCAACCCGCACCTGGCATGCGCCATCGGCGACCCGGTCGTGCAGCTCGACCTCACCTACCAGCCCGCCTTCGACCCCGCGGTCTTCCCCAACGGCGTCAACATCGAGCTGCTGAACGCGGTGGGCCCGCGCAGGGCGCTGATGCGGGTGTACGAGCGCGGCTCGGGCGAGACCCGCTCGTGCGGTACCG
The DNA here is from genome assembly GCF_053586935.1 of Nonomuraea sp. NPDC003727. Classification (NCBI taxonomy): domain Bacteria; kingdom Bacillati; phylum Actinomycetota; class Actinomycetes; order Streptosporangiales; family Streptosporangiaceae; genus Nonomuraea; species Nonomuraea sp. NPDC003727. The sequence goes on along the minus strand of NZ_JBSFNE010000002.1, from coordinate 347,549 downwards.
GCGCGGTCGCCACGGCGGTCGCCGCGGCGCATCTGGCCGGGGAGAGCACCGGCACCTGGACGGTCGAGGTGCCCGGCGGGATCCTGACGGTCACGCTCGACGAGGACACCAGCTACCTGGCCGGGCCCGCCGTGATCATCGCGTCGGGGGAACTGACGATCTGACCCGCACCCCGGAGGGCCCTTGCAGAACGATGTTCTGTTGGGTGATGCTTGCCGCATGGTCGACTCCAAGGGCGCCGCGGCGGCGGTGAAGGGCACCATCGGCAGGCTCGGCGGCGGTTTCATGATCTCCCGCGAGGCCAAGGAGCTGTGCGCGCGGACCGGCCTCGGCCCACGCGAGCTCTACTTCAGGGGTAGGTGCGGGGTCCTCGGCGAGGTCGACGCGGACGTCGTCACCTCCGTCGTGGTCTTCTTCCCGCCGGAGCACGTGCGTGAGAGCTGGGAGGGCGGCCGCAAGCTCCCCGTCGACGAGGCCGTCGCGCTCTACACCGGCGCCTGCCACGCCTGGGGCCGCCGCAAGCTCGGCGCGGTCGAGGGCTGCGACCGCATCGCCCACCTCCTGGAGAAGGTCGCCGGCGCCGCCTCCATCCTGGGATCCCCGCTGTTCGCGGGCTGGCGGGCGGTGCTGCTGCCCGACGATCCGGTCGCCAGGGCCACCCAGCTCATGCACGTGGTCAGGGAACTGCGCGGCGGCCTGCACGCCGTCGCCGTCCTGGCCATGGGGCTCGATCCGCTGACCGCGGCGCTCGCCACCGACCACGAGGGCACGCCGCTGGGCCTGTCGTCCGGCCAGGACATGGCCCGCTTCATCACCTGGCCCGAGCCGTACCCCGCGGTCGCCGAGCCGGTCGTCGCCCGGCGGCGGGAGGCGGAGGAGCTGACGGACGAGCTGATGGCGCCCGCCTTCGCCGTCCTGACCGACGCGGAACGCGACGAGCTCGTCACCTTGATGCGTTTGGGGCACGTCCGTTGACCTGGCAGACTGGCTGCCCATGGACGTGGACATCTGGGCCTGGGTCGGCGAAACCCAGCAGCAGCTTTCCGAGGCGGGTAACGCCCCGTTCGCCATGGCGCTGGGCGACCTGCCTGCTCAGGCCTACGAGGGTCGATACCCGCAGCTCGACGTGATGGCCCCGGCCATCGCGCAGCAGGCGGAGAGCCTCGGCCTGCCGTGGCTCGAGTTCTACGCCCGTTACTGGCATCTGGTCGGCCGCATCGGCGACAGGGCCCAGGGCGCGGTCGCCATCGACGACGCCGAGGCGCTGCGGGCGTTCGCCCAGCGCGAAGACGTGCGTGACTGCCCGTCGGCTCCCGCGGCCGTGGAGGCGTACGCGATCACCCTCGCCAACGCCGACGGCCCCGGCTACGCCGACGAGCGCCTGGCCGCCCTCGGCCCGGCCATCGAGGCGGTCGAGCCGACCGACCCCGCCTACTCGGGCCTGATCACGCAGTACGTCGCGGCGCTGACCGACGCCGGCCGGGCCGACGAGGCCGTCGCCTACGCCGAGGCCGCCATCCAGCGCCTCGGCGCGGTCAGCCGCGAGGCCGGCTGGGAGCTCGGGGCCGAGAGCTCGCGCGCGCTGCTGGCCGCGGGCCGCGCCGACGACGCGCTGGCCGCCATCCAGTCCGCCGCCGACTTCAAGCCCGACGACCCGGTCGCCAAGCCCCACCGCGAGGGCGTGCGCCGTGCGCTGATCCTCGCCACGCTGGGGCGCACCACCGAGGCCGTCGACGCGCTGCCCGACCTCGACGTCGTCGGCAACCACCCGCGCGACTTCGTCGAGTGGGCGCAGGCCGTCGCCAAGCTGGCCGGCTCGGCGCAGATCACCAACACCTGGCAGCTCGGGCGCGTGCTCCGCCAGTGGATCGACTACTTCGGCATGATGGGCGGCTACCGCGCCCGCGTCGAGCTGGCCCTGGTGGCCGGCGACCTCGCCGTCGACAGGAAGGGCGTCTGGCAGGCCGAGCTGCTGGCCGACCTGGCCGAGCAGGCCTCGGCCGAGCTGCGCGCGGCCGAGGACGTGACCGAGCGGGTCGCCGCCCTGCGCGCCGCCGCCGCGGCCACCACGCCGCCCGAGGCCACGAGCCCGCTGGAGGAGCGCGTCGCCTACTTCGACGCCGCCGACGGCATCAACGCCAACCCCGAGGAGTGGGTCGGCTGGCTGGCCCCGCTGTCCGGCACCGACATCGAGGCCACTCGCCGGCACACCACCACGCTCGGCTTCCTGGGCTACCCCGCCACCGGCGCCGACATCTACTGGAAGATGCTCGTCGACACCGGCGGGACGGCCACCGCCGACCCGCAGGACGTCGACTTCCTGACCAACCTGCTCGTCGAGGCCCGCCAGGACGAGCGGCTGGAGCAGATGGCCGAGCTGCTGCCGGGCAAGCTCAAGCACCTCGCGCTCGCCAGGCTCCACATCGCCCGCGAGCGGTGGGAGCCGGCCGTCGCCGAGGCCGAGCAGGCGCTGGCCGCGGGTGCCGGCATCGAGGCGCGGCGCGCGCTGGCGGGCGCCAGCCAGCAGCTCGACCAGGACGCCAAGGGCGCCCAGGTGCTGCGCGAGGCTCTCGACACCGACGACATCACCGACGAGGACGTCTGGCGCATGATCGTCATGGCGACCTCGGCCGAAGACTGGGAGACCGTCCGCGTCGGCGCCAAGAAGATCGGCATGCCGGTCAAGTCGGCCGAGGGCCCGATCGAGGAGGAGCTGGGCCTGGTCAGGATCATCCTGCCGGCGCCCGACGGCGGCCAGCGCCAGGTGCTGTCCATCCGCACCGGTCCGGCCACCGCGCGGCTCGCCCTGCCGCAGCCGCGCGGCATGGAGTACAATGCGGGCGACCTGGTCGTCTTCGACCCGCAGCTGCTCGAGCCGGTTCCCGACGACCCGCAGGAGCAGCAGAACTTCGTGCCGCCGTTCGCGGCGGTCCGCATGCTCCGTCCCGGCGGCTACACCAGCTACTTCTTCGACGGCGCCGCGCCGAGCGAGGAGGACTGGGCCGAGTTCACCGAGGTCATGGCCGAGCGCGGCTGGCCGATGTGGGTCTACAGCGACGAGACCTACCAGGTCACCCACCCGACGACCGGCGAGCAGCTGCCCGGCGTGTTCGGCTGGGTCGCGGTGCCGCCCAACGTGTCGGCGGTCGAGGTCGACGCCCTGCTCGACGACGCCACCGAGCGGTGGGTCCACCCGCTGGCCTGGCTCGACCTGGCCAGGGAGGTCGACGTCGAGGTGGAGCGCCACGAGCGGATCGTGAAGGAGTACGGACTCTAGATGCTCGACAGGTTCAGCCTGCGCGGGAAGGTCGCGATCGTCACCGGTGCCTCCTCGGGGCTGGGCGTGGCCTTCGCGCGGGGGCTGGCCGAGGCGGGCGCCGACATCGTGATCGGTGCCCGTCGCAAGGACCGGCTGGAGGAGACGCGACGGCTGGTCGAGCAGACCGGGCGGCGGTGCGTGGCCGTACCGACCGACGTGACCGTCGTCGCCGACTGCGACGCGCTGGTCGAGGCCGCCATGTCCGCGTTCGGCGCCGTCGACGTCCTGGTCAACAACGCCGGCATCGGTACGGCGGTGCCCGCCACGCGGGAGACGCCCGAGCAGTTCCGCCAGGTCGTCGACATCAACCTGCACGGCACCTACTGGATGGCGCAGGCCTGTGGCCGGGTCATGCGTCCCGGCTCGTCGATCATCAATGTCGGCAGCGTCCTCGGCGAGACGACCGCGGGCCTGCCGCAGGCCGCCTACAGCGCCTCGAAGGCGGCGGTCGTCGGGCTGACCCGCGACCTGGCCCAGCAGTGGACGGGTCGCAAGGGCATCAGAGTCAACTGCCTGGAGCCCGGCTTCTTCCACTCGGAGATGACCGAGGCGTACCCGCCCGGCTACGTGGAGGCGATGCTGGAGGCACGCGTGCCGATGAAGCGGGTGGGCGAGGCCGCCGAGCTGGTCGCCGCGGCCGTCTTCCTGGCCAGCGACGCCGCCTCCTACGTCACCGGCGTGGTGCTGCCGGTCGACGGGGGTCTGCTCATCACCTGACCGCGCCGGTGCTGCCCGCCCAGCCCGGTCGGCCCCTGGGCCTGCTCAATTGACCATGCGCCGGGGCGGAGTGGTCAGGGGGCGGCTTGGAGCCGGACGTGCAGGTCGGTGGCGTCGGCGGGGGTCGGCTCGCCGTGCGGATCGGTGACCGCGGCCACGGTCAGGCCGGCGGCGGGGCAGGTTCAGGGCCTCCATGCGCTGGTGAAACGCGGTGGTGGCGATGCCTTGCTCGGCTGCCCGGTGCCGGAGGTGCTGCAGCATGTCCGCTGAGGAGTCGCGTCGGGGATCTCCCTGCGTTTGATACCTGGCTGACCAGATAGTCGAGGTCTTGACCGCTTTAATCCTAGAATTTTACGAATGAAGCGGATGTTGGCGGTTGTGCTGGCCTCGACGGCGATGGTGACGGGGTGCGGCACGTTGGCCGACGTCGACACCGAACCCCAGAAGGCCGCCTCGGGCGACGTCGCCCAGGCGCGCAAGGACCTCGACAAGCTCGAGGTCAAGGGACGGGCGCCGAAGACCGGATTCGAGCGGGAGAAGTTCGGTCCCGCGTGGGCGGACGTCGACCACAACGGGTGCGACACCCGCAACGACATCCTCAAGCGGGACCTGCGCGAGGAGACGTTCAAGCCGGGCACGCACGACTGCATCGTGCTGACGGGCGTCCTCGACGACCCCTACTCGGGCAAGAAGATCACGTTCAGGCGCGGCCAGGACACCAGCTCCGAGGTGCAGATCGACCACCTGATCCCGCTGTCGGACGCCTGGCAGAAGGGCGCGCAGCAGTGGTCGAAGGACAAGCGCAAGGAGTTCGCCAACGACCCGCTGAACCTGCTGGCCGTCGACGGTCCGCTCAACGGCCAGAAGAGCGACGCCGACGCGGCGACGTGGCTGCCGCCGCGCAAGGCCTACCGGTGCGCGTACATCGTCCGGCAGATCCAGGTCAAGACGAAGTACGCGCTGTGGGCGACCGCGGCGGAGAAGGCCGCGATGAAGGACATCCTGTCCGCCTGCTGACCGCCGGGCGGGGCCGGACCCGACTCGCCGGGCCGGCTGGGACCTGACGTGCCGGGAGGGGCCGGACCGTCATGCCGTCTCGGCGCTGAGGGCCTGCTTGGTCAGCCTCGCCTGCTGCCTGATCTGGCCCAGCACGACGGGGTTGACGCCCTTCGCCGCGAACCTGGACACCATGTCGTCCATCAGCCCGAACGCCCGATCGAGGTCGCCCCTGCGTGCCACGGCGCGGGCCAGGCGGCGCGTCACCATGTTGAGGGTGATGTTGTCGATCGTCGCCTCCCTGGTCACCGCGCCGAGCAACGCGATGCTCTCGGCCGTGTCGGGCGGGCGCACGTGCAGCTTCTTGTCCGCGCCGACGTCCTTGAACTCGCGTTCGGCGTTCAGGCCCTTGACCATCCGGGCGTAGACGGCCAGCGGGTGGTCGCCGTACCTGTCGATGACCTCCTCCAGCGCCTGGTTGCCCGAGCGCAGCGCGGGGGAGTCGGAGCCGAGCAGCGAGAACAGCTTGCCCTGCTCCTCGCCCAGCATCAGCTCGCCCACCTGGTGGTCGTCGGTCGTGACCGGATGCCGCACCCGCACCAGGCAGGCGGCCGAGACGATGCGCGAGCCGTCGGCGCCGATGTACTGCCCGCGCACCTGGTAGTCGCCGGGCTGCTGGAAGTAGTGCCCGTCGCGGCCATGGCCGATGTAGGCGCTGCGGTACATCGCCGGGTTGCCGGCGTCCAGCCGGATCTGAGGTGAGTCGTCCACGCAGTGGCGCATCATCGGGTGGTACAGGACCGTCCTGCCCGACGGCTGCGTGATGGATATCTGGGTGAACTCGGTGTCGGGATGCAGGTGGCCGTGCGTGGTGCGCGGCGCGTCCGTGGCCGACAGCTTGAGCTCGACGACGACCGGCTCGCCGAAGCCGAAGGACTCCTTCGCCCGCACCTCCAGCCGCAACCCCGAGCGGTCGGCCACCGGCTGCTCGAACGGGTCGATCTCGGCGGCGCCCGTGCCGAACGCGTTGGCGCCCATGGCCACGTCGCGGAAGAAGCCGTGGCGCAGGTGGATCAGCTCGGCGTCGGTGAACTGGAACGGGAAGGCCTGCCAGTAGGCGCGCTCGCCGCCGGGCACGTAGTTCTGCACGTAGTTCATCCACGACAGGTCGCCGAAGCCGCCGTGCGGGCCGAGCGGCTGGGGCGGGCGGGCCAGGTTCTTCTGCCAGGAGTGCAGCAGGTTGAAGGCATGGCCGAGCTCGTGCACGTAGGTGCGCAGCTGGGCGCGCTGCGCCTGCGGAGAGTCGCCCTTGATCGCGTCGTAGAAGACGGCCGCGCCCTGGCGCTGGCAGGCGTCGTTGGAGTCGAACATGATGCCGCGGAAGCCGCCGACGTGCCTGCTCGCCACCAGTAACCACACCCGCCAGGCGGCCTCGTCGCCGAACGAGGCGAACTGCCGGGTCATCGCGTTGTGCAGCTCGGCGTCGTCCCACGCCAGATCCTCGCCGGCGCCGTCCACGGGGATGACGCCCGGCTCGGCGACGCGCAGCTCCACGCCCGCCTCGGCGTACGCCTCCGCCACGGTCAGCACCCGCCGGCCCGAGGGGGTCGGCAGCGAGCCCGTGTCGTAGGACACGAACGGTACCGCCCCCGCCACCGAGTCCTGCTCCAGCAGCACGCTCCTGAAGTACGGCGAGACACGCTCGAGCGGGTAGGTCCTGCCCGCGACCGTCGCGGTGGCCGCCTCGGCGGTGACGGTGACCGTCACGTGCCGGTCGGGAGCGGTGAAGGTGAAGGCGCCCTGCCCCTCGATCCTGTCACCCTGCCGGGTGGTGGAGTGCACGACGAACGAGCCCTGGTAGGCGGTCGTCGCGCCGGTCGTGGTGAACAGGTCACCGCTGAGCCGTCCCGTCGGTCGCGCTCCGTCGACGTCGACCCTCAGGTCGAGCTGGGACTCGCGGTCGTGGCCGCGATACAGGCCGCTGATGGGGGGCATACGAGGAACATTCCCCCGCCCGGTGCGGCTGTCAATGGGCGCCGCGCACCCGCAGGCCCGCCAGCAGCTCCTCGGAGGCCTTGGTGACGGCCTCGACGGCGGCCTCGAAGGCAGCGGCGTTGTGGGCGGCGGGCGCGCGGAAGCCGGAGATCTTCCTGACGTACTGCAGCGCGGCGGCGCGCACGTCCTCCTCGGTGACGTCCTCCGTGTACGGCGGGCGCAGCGTCTTGATGCTTCTACACATGACTCGCACGCTACCTTCCCCGACCGACGTTCTCGGGGCCGGATCGTGAGCACGGCCCGCTAGTATCTCGCCGCGTGAGAAAGGGACTGTTAATCGCGGCAGTGGGCGCGGCGCTCGTCGCCCTGATCGTCGTCGCCACCGGCTTCTCCCGTGTCAGCACCGAACCCGACGAGGTCGTGCTCCACTACGCGGGCGGCACCTTCGAGGCGATCAAGTTCGAGCGCTGCATCAACCCCTCCAGCGGCGCCACCTGGCTCGGCCCTGGTGACACCGACTACCACTACCCCTTCGGCCAGCGGACCTTCGACTTCTCCGGATCGGACGAGGCGGAGTCCGGCGGGATCAGCATCGTGTCGAAGGACAACGTCGAGATGAAGGTCTCGGGCTCGGCGACCTTCACGCTCAACACCGACTGCAAGGTCCTCCAGCAGTTCCACGAGAAGATCGGCCGCAAGTTCGGCGCCTACTTCGACGACGGGGAGTCGCGCGGCTGGACCAAGATGCTCAACTTCTACTTCAAGCAGCCGCTCGACCGGGCGATGGACGCCGCCTCGCAGGAGTTCGAGTGGAAGAAGCTGTTCAACGACCCCACGGTCAAGCAGCAGTGGGAGCAGCGGGTCGGCCAGCTGGCCCGGCAGTTCATCAAGGAGACCGCGGGCGCGGAGTACTTCTGCCAGCCCAACTACGCGGGTGCCGGCGACTGCGGTGACGTGGTGCTGACCATCCAGAAGCCGCAGCCGCCGGACACCCTCATCAACGCCCTGGCCGCCGAGCAGGCCGCCAAGCAGCAGAACCTGGCCCAGCAGCAGATCAACGCCAAGGTGAAGACCGAGCTGGAGTCGATCCAGGACCTGGTCAGGGTGCTCGGGCCGAACGGCGCGATCCTGTGGAAGGCCATCCAGGACGGCAAGGTCGACGTGGTGCCCGTGCCGCAGAACGGCACGATCAACATCACGCCGAAGCGCTGAGGAGGGACCTCACCAGCCGTTGGAGGAGCCCAGCTCGCGGCCGAAGTCGAGGGCGATCTTCCGCATGCCCTCGGCCAGCTCGTCGCGGTCGAGGGCATCGATGCGCTCGGCGGGGCCCGAGACCGACATGGCGGCCACCACGCGGGCCCCGTCGTTCACCGGCACCGCCAGGCAGTGCACGCCGAGCTCCTCCTCCCCGAGGTCCATGGCGTAGCCCCGGTCCCTGACCGTGGCGAGCTCGGCGCGCATCGCCCCGGCGTCGGTGATGGTGTTCGCCGTGCGCCTGGGCATGCCGGTCCGCTCGAAGACGGCCATGGCCTCGCCGTCCGGGCGGTCGGCCAGCAGCACCTTGCCCACGGCCGTGCTGTGCGGCAGCACCCGCCTGCCCACTTCGGCGAACATGCGCAGCCGGCGCGGGGAGGGGACCTGCGCGACGTAGACGATGAAGTCGCCCTCCAGGACGGCGAGGTTGGCGGTCTCGCCCGACAGCTCGACCATCTTGGTCAGGTACGGCTGCGCCCACACCCCCACCATGCGCTCGGCCACCCCGCCCAGCCGTACCAGCGCGCCGCCCAGCGCGTACCTGCGGTCCGACTCCTGCCGCACGTACCCGCGGACCAGCAGCGTCTGCAGCAACCGGTGGATCGTCCCGTACGGCAGGCCGGTGCGGGCGGCGATCTCCGACAGGCCCGCTTCGCCGCCGTGCGCGGCCAGCGCCTCCAGGACGTCCAGCGCCCGGTCGACCGACTGCACGCTCACGCGCGCCTCCCCGCGGGAGCGCCGAGGACCGAGGGCGACACGCCGCGAAGGGAGGCGTCCAGCACCTCGGCCGTGTGCGCCACCCTGATCTGCTCGCCGCGCCGCCGCATCGCCGCCGCGATCTGCATCGTGCAGCCCGGGTTGGCCGACACCAGCAGCTCGGCTCCCGTCGAGCGCACCCGGGCCGCCTTCCTGTCGCCGAGGTCGCGCGCCGCCGCGGGCTGGAAGATGTTGTAGGTCCCCGCCGACCCGCAGCACAGGTCCGACTCGGGGATCTCCCGCAGCGACAGTTCGGGGATGCCGCGCAGCAGTTCCCGCGGCTGCCTCCTGATCCCCTGGGCGTGCGCCAGGTGGCAGGCGTCGTGGTAGGCCACGGTCACCGGCAGCGGATGCCGCTCGGCCACCGGCCCGAGCTCGGCCAGCCATTCGGCCAGGTCGACCGTCCTGATCGCGCGTGCCCTGGCGGCCCACTCCGGCCGGTCGCCGAGCAGTTCCGCGTACTCCTTCATCGACGAGCCGCAGCCCGCCGCGTTCACCACCACCGTGTCCACCCCGGCCCGCTCGAACATCCTGATCGTCCGCCTGGCGAAGCGCCTGGCCTGGTCCGGGCGCCCGGAGTGCACGCTCAGCGCCCCGCAGCACCCCTGGCGCGGCGGGATCACCACGTCGCACCCCTCCAGCGCCAGCACCCGCGCGGTGGCCGCGTTGACCTGGGGGAAGAACTCGCCCTGCACGCACCCGGTCAGCATCCCGACCACCGCCCTGCGCGGCCCGGTGGCCGTGACGCGGCGCGGCAGCCGCTGCCGCCTGACCGGCGGCGGCGTGAGGGCGACCATCGCGCCCAGGCTCGGATGCGCCCTGTCCAGCAGCGGCTGCAGCCGCCTGGCGAGGCCGAGCGTCGGCCGCAGCGCGCGCAGCCTGCGGGGGTAGGGGAACAGGCCGAACACCAGCCCGCGCACCGCCCGCTCCTGCGGGTCGCGCACGTGCTCGCGCTCCACCACGGCGCGGGTCCGCTCGATCAGCCTGTCGTACTGGACGCCGGAGGGGCACGCGGTCACGCACGCCATGCAGCCCAGGCAGGCGTCGAAGTGGCCCGCCATGGCCGGGGTGAGGGCGGTGCCCTCGACGTGCTGGCCCATCAGGTGGATCCGGCCGCGGGGCGAGTCCATCTCCTCGCCCCACAGCACGTAGGTCGGGCACGTCGGCAGGCAGAACCCGCAGTGCACGCAGTCCTTGATCAGCTCGGGGTCCATCCGCTCAGATCCCTCCCACGAACCTGCCGGGAGACATCCTGCGCCCGGGATCGAAACGTTCCTTCACGCGGCGCATCAGCGGCAGCGCGCTGATCTCACCCCACCGGTCCAGGTCCTGGCCCTGGTACGGCGGCGCGGCCAGCACCGTGACCCTGCCGCCGCACGTCCCCAGCCGCTCCCGCAGCGCCGCCACGGCCGCGGCCAGCCGCTCGCCGCCACCGAGCCACAGGGCCCCCGAGGCCAGCGAGCCGCGGGCCGTCGCGCCGAGACCGAGCGTCGCGCTCAGCACCTCGTCGGCGCGCGAGGCCGGGAAACGCACCTCCAGCAGCACCTCGTCGTCGGGCAGCGCGCCCCACCACGACGGGGCGCGGTCCTCGACCACGGCCGTGCCGCCGGAGGTCGCGCCGTCGACCAGGGCCGCGACGGCCCGCGCGCGGGGCTCGGCCGCGGTGCCCTCCACCAGGACCGCCAGCTCGGCCGCCGCCTCGTCGCCTGCCCGGTCGACCTCGATGGCCGCCGGCTCGGCCTGGGCGGCGGCCAGGGCCCGCAGGAGATCGGCGCCCTGTCCGGCCCGCGGGGCGGGGAAGCGGACCCAGCGCCGCTCGGCGGCGACCGGGTGGAGCCGGAAGGTCGCCTCGGCGATCACGCCGAGCGTGCCGTAGGAGCCGGTGAAGAGCTTGCCGAGGTCGTAGCCGGCGACGTTCTTTACCACCTTGCCGCCCGAGTGGGCGACGGTGCCGTCGGCCAGCACGACGGTGATGCCGATGAGCAGGTCGCGGGCGGTGCCGTACCGGAAGGCGCGGGGCCCGGCCGTCGCGGTGGCGAGGGTGCCGCCCACGGTGGCGCCCGCCACCGGGACGTCGAGCGCCAGCTCCTGACCCCGCGCGGCGAGGACGTCGGCGAGCGCGTCCATGGTGACGCCCGCCTGCGCCTTCGCCACCAGGTCGCCGGAGGCGTGCTCGACCACCCGGTTGAGGCAGCAGGTGTCGAGCAGTACGTCGCACCGCTCGGGCGGCGGCCCCCAGTGCAGCTTGGAGCCCCCGCCGACGGGCACGACCGCGAGGTCGTCCGCGGCGGCCGCCTTCAGGACGGCGGCGACCTCCTCGGTCGTCTCGGGCAGCGCGACCCAGCGCGGGCGTACGCCCGCCACCTCGTCGCCGCGGTCCGCCTGCCTGACGGTGACCCCGCTCGGCATCACCACTGCTCCGCCTTTCCCGACTCGACCAGCGGGTGCACGCCCTTGCGCACGCCCGGCACCTCCCCGCACAGGCGCGGCGTGGGGAACACCTTGCCCGGGTTCGACAGCCCGCGCGGGTCGAAGGCGCACCTGACCAGCTGCATGGTGTCGAGATCCTCCGGCGAGAACATCCGCGGCATGTACCTGGCCTTGTCGACGCCGACGCCGTGCTCGCCGGTGATCGAGCCGCCGTGCTCGATGCACAGGTCGAGGATCCGGCCCGAGACGATCTCGGCCCGCTCTCCCGCCCCGGGCTCGGCGTCGTCGAACAGCACCAGCGGGTGCAGGTTGCCATCTCCGGCGTGGAAGACGTTGGCGACCTTGATGCCGTGCTCGCGGGAGAGCCTGTCGATGCCGGCCAGCACCTCGGGCAGCGCCGTGCGCGGCACCACCCCGTCCTGCACGATGTAGGCGGGGCTGATGCGCCCGACGGCGGCGAACGCCGACCTGCGGCCCTTCCAGATGGCCGCCCGCTCCTCGGGCCCCGCGGCCACCCGCAGCTCGAAGGCGCCCGAACAGATCTTCTCCAGCTGCTCGAACTGCCTGTCGACCTCCACCTGCGGCCCGTCCAGCTCCACGATCAGCACCGCGCCCGCGCCCTCCGGGTAGCGGCAGGCCACGGCGGCCTCGGCGGCGGCGATGGCCAGCGCGTCCATCATCTCGATCGCGGCCGGCACGATGCCCGCCGCGATGATCGCCGAGACCGCCTCCCCGCCGCGCTCGATGCCGTCGAAGGCGGCCAGCACCGTGGTCACGGTCTCGGGGGCGCGGCTGAGCCGTACGGTGACCTTGGTCGTGATCCCCAGCGTGCCCTCCGAGCCGATGAACGCGCCGAGCAGGTCGTAGCCGGGGTCGCGGCGGTCCAGCACCACGATGTCGCCGTCGGGCGTGACGATCTCGCAGGCCTCGACGTGGTTGACGGTGAAGCCGTACTTCAGGCAGTGCGCGCCGCCGGAGTTCTCCGCCACGTTGCCGCCGATCGAGCAGATCTGCTGGCTGGAGGGGTCGGGCGCGTAGTAGTAGCCCTGGTCGCGGACCGCCTCCGTGATCGCCAGGTTCGTCACGCCCGGCTCCACGACCGCCCGGCGGTTGGGCAGGTCGATCTCGAGGACGGCGCGCATCCTCGAGGTGACGATCAGCACGCCGTCGGTGCGGGGGAGCGCGCCGCCGGACAGGCCGGTGCCCGAGCCGCGCGCCACGAACGGCACGCCGTGCTCGTTGCACAGCCTGACCACCGCCGCGATCTGCTCGGCGCTCTCCGGCAGGACGACGACGCCGGGCATGGCCCGGTGATAGGTGAGGCCGTCGCACTCGTAGGTGCGCAGCCGCACCGGGTCGGTGATCACCGAGTCCGCGGGCAGCAGCGCGCGCAGGTCCTCGGTGAGCGCGGTCGAGATCATGGTCACCTCCCCGGGACCGGTCGCCGACGCCGGCCCCGGTGCAGAAAGCTACGGCATGCGGGCATAAGCGGGGAGAGTGAGGAACTCGGCGAAGTCGTCGTCGAGCGCGACCTCCTTGAACAGCGCCTCCGCCTGGCCGTACAGGTGCTCGTCGTAGCCGGGCTCGGCGGCGATCCTGGCGAGCTCCTCCGCGATGATCCGCTCGACCAGCTCCTTGGTCACCGGCTGCCCGGTGTCGGCGAGCGTGATGCCGTTGTGGATCCACTGCCAGATCTGCGAGCGGGAGATCTCCGCGGTGGCGGCGTCCTCCATGAGGTTGTGGATCGCGACCGCGCCGAGCCCGCCCATCCAGGCGGCCAGGTAGCGCAGGGCGACGTCGACGTTGTTGCGCAGGCCGTTCTCGGTGATGTCGCCGGGAGTGGCGGAGACGTTGAGCAGGTCGGCGGCCGAGACCTCGACGTCCTCGCGCAGCCTGTCGAGCTGGTTGGGGCGGTCGCCGAGCACCGCGGTGAAGACCTCGCGGCAGATCGGCACCAGGTCGGGGTGGGCCACCCACGAGCCGTCGAAGCCGTCGCCGGACTCCCGTGTCTTGTCGGCCCTGACCTTGTCCAGCGCCACGGCGTTGACCTCGGGATCCCTGCGGCTGGGGATGAAGGCCGCCATGCCGCCGATGGCGTGGGCGCCGCGCTTGTGGCAGGTGCGCACGAGCAGTTCGGTGTAGGCGCGCATGAACGGGGCGGTCATCGTCACGGCGTTGCGCTCGGGCAGCAGGAACTCCCGGCCCCTGGTGCGGAACTTCTTGATGACGCTGAACAGGTAGTCCCAGCGTCCGGCGTTGAGTCCGGCGGAGTGGTCGCGCAGCTCGTAGAGGATCTCCTCCATCTCGAAGGCCGCCGGATAGGTCTCGATCAGGACGGTCGCCCTGATGGTGCCGTTGTCCAGGCCGAGGGCGCGCTGGGCGTGCACGAAGACGTCGTTCCAGAGGCGGGCCTCCAGGTGTGACTCCATCTTCGGCAGGTAGAAGTACGGCCCCTTGCCCTTGGCCAGTTGCCTGGAGGCGCAGTGGAAGAAGTACAGGCCGAAGTCGAACAGCGAGGCCGAGACCTGCTGACCGTCGACCAGGGCGTGCTTCTCGTCGAGGTGCCAGCCGCGCGGCCGCACGACGATCGTGGCCAGCTCCGCGTCGGGCTTGAGGGCGTAGCTCTTGCCGCCGGTCTCGAAGTCGATCGTGCGGTCGAGCGCGTCGCGCAGGTTGAGCTGCCCGCTGACGCAGTTGTCCCAGAGCGGGGAGTTGGCGTCCTCGAAGTCGGCCAGCCACACCTTGGCGCCGGAGTTGAGGGCGTTGATGGTCATCTTGCGGTCGACCGGCCCGGTGATCTCGACCCTGCGGTCCTCCAGGCCGGGGGCGGGCGGCGCGACCCGCCACTCGCCCTCCCTGACCTGCTTGGTCTCGGGCAGGAAGTCGAGCGTGCCGCCGGCCGCCAGCTCGGCCTGCCTGGCCTGCCGCGCCTCGAGGAGCTCCAGGCGCCTCGCGTCGAACCTCCGGTGGAGCTCCGCCACGAAGGCCAGCGCCTCCGGCGTGAGGATCTCCTCGAACCGGTCGTGCATGGGGCCGGTGATCTCCATAGGAGCCTCTTTCCGCATTGTGGAAAATAAGTTCTGGATTATGGAAGTGACGCTACTTCACAGGGTTGGTCCGGGACAAGGTAAGGGCGATCCCCGATGCTGCCTTTCCCATCGCCGGAGCAGCATGGAGACATGAGGACGAAAGGCCTGGTGGCCCTGGGTGCGCTGGTGTTGGCCACGACCGCGTTGACCGGCTGCGGCAGTGGATTCATGGCGATGAGCGGGCCCGCCGACGAGAAGACCGAGACCTACGAGGTGAAAGACAAGGTCGCGGTTCTGGACGTGATGAGCGGCGCCGGCGACATCGTGATCAACGAGACCGGCAGGACCGGGATCAAGGTCACCGAGAAGCAGCACTGGCGAGACCACGAGCCCGAGACCACGCACGAGGTGAAGGGCGACACCCTTGAACTGCGCTACGACTGCGCGCGCGGCGACAGCTGCTGGGTGGACTACACGATCGAGGTGCCGAAGGGCCTGCGGATCGCGGCCGAGGCCGGGTCGGGCGACGTCACGATGCGTTCCCTGACGGGCGAGGTCGAGGCCAAGGCGGGCTCGGGCACGATCGACGCCAACAACCTCGGCGGCAAGCGCGTCCTCGCGGAGACCGGCTCGGGCGGCGTCGAACTGAGGTTCACCAACCCGCCCGACAGCGTCGAGGCGCAGGCCGGCTCCGGCGACGTCACGCTCTACCTGCCCAACGTCCCCTACGACGTCGTCACCGAGGTCGGTTCCGGCGACGCCCAGGTGAAGGTGACCGACGACTCGAACTCGCCGCGCAAGGTCAGCGTCCGCACGGGCTCGGGCGACGCGCGCGTCCTGCCTCGTTGACCGGTTCCGCAGTCTCGTCGACGTCGGCCTGCCTCGTTGATTAACCAGGTGACTGACCGGCCGGCCGTCGGGGATGATTCTGAGACATCCGAACGTTGCCTCCTAGAGATGACACGAATGCACAACGACTCCCGTACTCGCTACACGCGTGACTCCGCCGCCACCTTCGCCACCGACGACGTCGAGATCGGCGAGCTGGATCTGGAAGAGCGCCATGCGCTCCGCCGTGTGGCGGGCCTGTCCACCGAACTCCAGGACGTCACCGAGGTCGAGTACCGCCAGCTACGGCTGGAGCGGGTCGTCCTCGTGGGCGTGTGGACCTCAGGCACGGCGGCCGAGGCGGACAACTCGCTCCTGGAGCTCAAGCTCCTGGCCGAGACCGCCGGCTCGGAGGTCCTCGAGGGCCTCATCCAGCGGCGGCAGAGCCCCGACCCGGCCACCTACATCGGCTCGGGCAAGGCGCTCGAGCTGCGCGACGTGGTCGAGGCGACCGGCGCCGACACCGTGATCTGCGACGGCGAGCTGAGCCCCGGCCAGCTCCGCCAGCTCGAGGAAGTGGTGAAGGTCAAGGTCATCGACCGCACGGCGCTGATCCTCGACATCTTCGCCCAGCACGCCAAGAGCCGCGAGGGCAAGGCCCAGGTCGAGCTGGCCCAGCTGCAGTACCTGCTGCCGCGCCTGCGCGGCTGGGGCGGCAACCTGTCCAGGCAGGTCGGCGGTCGCGCCGCCGGCGGCGTGGGCATCGGCGGTCGCGGTCCCGGTGAGACCAAGATCGAGCTGGACCGGCGCCGCATCCGCGAGCGCATGGCCAAGCTCCGCCGCCAGATCGCCGGCATGTCCACCGCGCGCGAGACCATGCGCGCGCACCGCTCGGGCCGCGAGGTCCCGGCCGTCGCCATCGCCGGCTACACCAACGCGGGCAAGTCCTCGCTGCTCAACCGCGTCACCGGCGCGGGCGTGCTGGTCGAGGACGCGCTGTTCGCCACCCTCGACCCGACCGTGCGCAGGGCGCGCACGCCGGAGGGCAGGCTGTTCACGATCGCCGACACCGTCGGGTTCGTCCGGCTGCTGCCGACCCAGCTGGTCGAGGCGTTCCGCTCCACACTGGAGGAGGTCGCCGACGCCGACCTGATCCTCCACGTCGTCGACGGCTCGCACCCCGACCCGGAGGGCCAGCTCAGCGCGGTCCGCCAGGTCTTCTCCGAGATCGACGGCGCGCTCGACGTGCCCGAGATCGTGGTGATCAACAAGGCCGACGCCGCCGACCAGGACGTGCTCGACAGGCTGGTCAGGGCCGAGCGCAACAGCGTCGTCGTCTCCGCCCGCACGGGCGAGGGGATCGGCGAGCTGACGGCCATGATCGAGAGTCAGCTGCCGGTGCTCGACCACGAGGTGTTTCTGCTCGTGCCGTACGGCAGGGGGGACCTGATCTCCCGCGCGCACACGGAGGGTGAGGTGATCTCCGTCGAGCACGTGGGCGACGGCACCGTCCTCCACGCTCGCGTGCCGTCGAGCCTCCTGCACGAACTGGTGGAGGTCGGCAAGCCCGTCGAACGGGTCTGAGCTGCGAGAATCGCGCGGGGATTCCCCGCGCGATTCTCACATTTTCGGGCAAAACCACGGTGGTCCTTGAACGTTTGGATTGCTACCATAAGTCAAGCCTTACCGACACTGATGGCGCGGGTATCGAGATGGCTGCTGCGAGTGATGTCACCTGCGGGGGCCGAAAGGGACGGACGGGGCCGAGCTGCTCCAAGAGGCGCAGACGCCGTTGTGATGCGCGGGCTTTCTTCCGAATAACCCTGTACAGCAAGCCGACCTGTGAAATAACGTAACTGAACTGAAATCGTCGGATCATGAGCCCGGCGACCGGTCACCGCACGATCGCTGCGGATGAGAGCAGGAGACCCCCGATGTCGGCCGGACCCGGAGCGGACTCAGTGGGCGCGGTAGCCGCCGCTCGCTCTCCGCTGCCTGTGTGCGGGGTGGTGCGATGACCGTTCGGCTGCTCACCAACATCGGCCGCATGTGGACGGGCAACGACGTCATCAGCAATGCGGCCCTCCTCGTTCACAACGACCGCATCGCCTGGGTGGGCCGTGCGGCCGACCTCCCGCAGAGCGTCCCCGGCGTCGTCGACGACATCGTCGACGTCGACCAGGTCGAGAACCTCAGCGGCGCGCTCGTCACCCCCGGCCTGATCGACGCGCACACCCACCCCGTCTACGCCGGCAACCGCTACGCCGAGATGGCCATGCGCTCCAGCGGCTCCTCCGCCTCGGCGATCAACGCGGCGGGCGGCGGCATCGGCTCCACCGTCACCGTGACCCGCGGCACCGACCCGTGGACGCTGTGCAACGGCGTGCGCGAGCGGCTGCGCTCCTGGCTGCTCAGCGGCACCACCACCGTCGAGGCCAAGACCGGCTACCACCTCACCCGCGACGGCGAGCTGGCCGACGTGCGGCTCCTGCGCGAGCTGGAGAAGGAACCGATGATGCCGCGCGTGCACGTCACCTTCCTGGCCGCGCACGTCGTGCCGCCCGAATACTTCGGCCGCCAGCGCGACTACGTCGAGGCCGTGGGCGCGTGGTGCGCCGACGCGGCCGCGGCCGGCGCCGACAGCGTCGACGTCTACTGCGACGAGGGCCACTTCACCACCGAGGAGTCGCGCTGGGTGCTGGCCTCGGGCCGCAACGTCGGGCTGCTGCCGCGCGTCCACGCCGGCGCCTTCAGCCGCCGCGGCGCCGTCCAGCTGGCCGCCGAGCTCGGCTGCGCCTCCGCCGACCTGCTCCACCACACCTCCGACGAGGACATCGCGGTCCTGTCCCGCTACGGCGTGCCCGCCGTGCTCTGCCCCGCCACCGCGATGCAGCGCGGCAGCCTCCCGCCGGTCCGCCGCATGATCTCCCAGGGCGTCACCATCGCGCTCGGCAGCGACCACAACCCCGGCCACTGCGGCATCACCTCCATGTCGCTGGTCATCAGCCTGGCCGTGGCGGCGTTCGGCATGAGCGTCGGCGACGCGCTGCGGGCGGCCACGCTCGGCGGCGCCACCGTGCTCGGCGCCCCCGACAGGGGCGTGCTGGCGCCCGGACGGCTGGCCGACATCGTGCAGTGGGACGCCGACCACGAGGGCGCCTTCGCCTGGTCCTTCGGGCTGAAGCCGCGCCGGGTCTGGCGGGGCGGCACGCCGGTCCAGTAGCTACTCTCTGGGTATGCCGCCCCCCGTCGCGATCGTGACCGACTCCACGGCCTACCTGCCCGCCGTTCCGCCCGGGGTGACGGTGGTGCCGCTCCAGGTGATCGTGGGCGGCCGGCCGTACGACGAGGGCACGCAGACCGGCATCGGCGAGTGGACCCCTGTGACCACCTCCCGGCCCGCCCCCCACCGCTTCGCCGCCGCCTACGCGGCGGCCTTCGCCGCCGGCACCCCCGGGGTCGTCTCCGTGCACCTGTCCGGCGACCTGTCCGGTACGGCCGAGGCGGCCAGGCTCGCCGCCGAGGAGGCTGCAGGGCCGGTCCAGGTGGTCGACAGCAGGTCCATCGCCATGGGGCTGGGCTTCCCCGTCCTGGCCGCGGCCAGGGCCGCCGCGGCGGGGCGGCCCCTCGACGAGGTCGCGCAGGTGGCCGCCAGGTCGGCCGCGCGCACCCAGACGTACTTCTACGTCGACACGCTGGAGTACCTGCGCCGCGGCGGACGCATCGGAGCCGCGGCCACACTGGTCGGCTCGGCGCTGGCGATCAAACCGCTGCTGCACCTGCAGGGCGGCCGGATCGTGCCGCTGGAGAAGGTCCGGACAGCGGGGCGCGCCATCGCCCGGCTGGAGGACCTGGCGGTGCAGACGGCCGGGACCGAGCCGGTGGACGTGGCCGTCCAGCACCTGTCGGCCCAGGGACGCGCGGAGGCGCTGGCCGAGCGGCTGACGAAGCGGTTGCAGCGGCTGGTACGGATGAGCGTGGTCGAGGTGGGAGCGGTGATCGGGGTCCACGTGGGGCCGGGCGCGCTGGGCATCACGGTGTCGCCCACCTCGTGACCGAGGCCGTCCCCGGCCTGGTTGCGCCGGGGTTTCTGCTTTGTGACACGGGTGTGTGGCGGCGTTGGGCGGTTCGGCCGGGTTGTGTCCAGACGTCCCGCCGTCTGACCCGGCCGCACAGCGGCGTTCGTCTCCTCGACCGGCGTTTCCAGACGTCCCGCCGTCTGATCCGGAACCCGCGGGCGTTCGGCCTCTCGGCCTGCGGTTCCAGACGTCCTGTCGTCTGATCCGGAGCGCCCGCAGGCGTTCGGCCTCTCGGCCTGGTTGTCCACAGGCGTCTCGACTCACTGACCCTGTTGTCCACAGAACCAGGTTCGGTGAGCGGCTTGAGGGCGTGCCGGGCCTACCTTCTCGAGTTGTGCGGAACTCGGAGGAGAACGTTGAGCGGGCAGTGGCCGCACGCCGGCTACGGCGGGCCACCTCGATGCCCTCCTCCGGCATGCGCGTCCCTCAGAGCCGCGCGGGAACCGCGCTACCCTCAGCCAGCATCCCACCCACCCCTTCGGACCCTTCGGGCTCTCGTCGGGCGGCGGGCCTCGCCCTGCCTTCCTCTGCCACTCCCGACTCCAGCCCCGGCGTTGTGGCGTCCACCGAACCCATCGGCCCCAGGGGCGATGTCCTGCTACACCCGGGTGCCTTCGCGCCACCCGCGCCTGGCGATGTCCTGGCCTCTGCCTCAGTCCCAGGCCGGACACCTGGCGACGCTCTGCCCTCAGCGGCCCCCCTTGCCCCTCACCGAGCAACGAACGACACCGAGCCGATCGCTGCCCCCTTCGGCCGCCACCGAGCAACCAGAGGCGCCGATCTGGCCTCAGCGTTCTCGGAGCCGGGCGGAGCACGCAATGACGCCGGGCCTGCTCCTGCCGTCGGTGGCCACGCTAGGACAGCGGGTGACGCGCTGCCCTCCGTGGCCGCCGTCGGCCTCCATCGCCCGGTGGGAGATGCCGGTCTGGCCTCGGCCGCCTTCGACGCGCGCGGGGCGCGTGGTGATGCAGGGCCGCTTCCTGCCCACGTCGATCACTCTCGGGGGGCGGGTGACGCGTTGCCTCCCGTGGCCGCCGTCGGCCCCCACCGCCCGGTGAGAGACGCCGGTCTGGCCTCGGCCGCCTTCGACGCGCGCGGGGCGCGTGGTGATGCAGGGCCGCTTCCTGCCCTCGGTGGGCACTCTCGGGGGGCGGGTGACGCGTTGCCTCCCGTGGCGGCCGTTGGCCTCCATCGCCCGGTGGGAGATGCCGGTCTGGCCTCAGCCTCCTTCGATCCGCGCGGGGCGCGTGGTGATGCAGGGCCGCTTCCTGCCCACGTCGATCACCACCGGCCACAGCGAGTCGCCGATCTGACCACGGTGTCCGTCAACCCGCGCCAGTCAGGCGGCGTTGTCGAGTCAATCGCTGTCCCCTTTGGCCGCCGGCGGACAGCCGGCGATGTTGATCTAGCCGGGGTCTCCATCGACCAGCGCGCGGCAGACCGGGATGGTGAGTCAACCGCCACCTTCGCCTCCCACCGGAAGCCGTTTGATGCCCAACTCGCCGCACATGGCATCCCAGCCACCCCTGGTCTCCACCACGCGAGCGGCGACGACCGGCACTACTTGCACCCCGCGGTCTTCTCGCTCTCAGCACCGGACGGCCACCTCTCAGCACCGGACGGCCACCTCTCAGCACCGGACGACCGCCTCTCAGCACCGGACGGCCACCTCTCAGCACCGGACGACCGCCTCTCAGCACCGGACGGCCACCTCTCAGCACCGGACGGCCACCTCTCAGCGCCGGACGACCGTCTCTCAGCGCCGGACGGCCGTCTCTCGGCACCGGACGACAACCCGCATCCACGGGAGAAGCCGGCCGATGCCCGGGCGCACCCCTACGACCGCCGAGTCGTCCGCCGGCCGAGCGGCAGAACACCGGATGACCTCACCATCCCCGCCCCCGAGCAGACCGACGAGTTCCTTCACTCACCCGCCACCGTCGACCGCGGACACCACAACGACTGGGATCCCGCCCCACGAATGGGCCAGACCAACTCTGACAGCATCTCCCCGCCCGTCCCGTCCTCTTTCGCCGCCTTCCGCGCCGCCGTCACCGCGCAGGCACCCGCCCTCGACCCCGGGCGTCCGGGCCTGCGCGTCCTCCTCGTTCTCGGTCTCATCGCCGCCGTCGCCGGCGGGATCTACGCCTGGCGGTCCAGCCCCACCCCGGAACCCCTCGCCGCCCCACCCCCGATCAGCGGCTCCGCCGCGCCCCCGGCCGCCGTCGTCAGCCCCACGCCCACCTCGTCGGTCCTGGTCCACGTCACGGGCAAGGTACGCAAGCCCGGTGTCTACACCCTCCCCGGCGGCTCGCGTGTCGCCGACGCCGTCGAGGCGGCGGGCGGCGCACGTACCGACACCGCTACCGCGTCGGTCAACCTCGCCAGACGCCTGGTCGACGGCGAACAGATCGTCGTCGGCGCCCCGGGCGGCGTCAGCCAGGGCGGCACGGTCGCCGCCCCACCCGGCTCGGACCTGCTCGACCTGAACACCGCCACCCCCGACCAGTTGGAGCAGTTACCAGGAGTGGGCGAGGTGCTCGCCGCCAGGATCGCCGAGTTCCGTGCGACCCACGGCGGATTCCGCAGCGTCGACCAGCTGCAGGAGGTAACCGGCATCGGCGAGAGAAAGTACGCCGACTTGAAGGACAAGGTCCGTGTCTGACGCCGTTCGGGCGGCCCGGAGGTGACGAAACGACATGCCGCCATCGAAATGGACCGCGCTGTGGTCGCCAGTCCAGAGCGCTCAGAACGGCCGGCCGGCAAGGAGGCCCCATGAAGATTCAGCCCTCCAGCCAGAGGACCCCCGTCCTGAATGGTCAGCCACCTTCTCGGTGGTCCTGGTCCCGCCCGCGCTCGCCTCCTGGGCGACCGCACTGGTCCTCTTGGGCTGCCCCGCACCGGTGGGCTGGGCCTGCGCGGTGGCCGCCGCGCTGGGCGCCGCGGCGATTCCTCTCACTGTTGCCTTCCTGCGCACCCACCGGCGTCCGCACCTCAACGACGTCGCCAGGATCGAGGACGCACAACACTCCCGCATTGGCCAGTCAGAGGGCGCTCAACGCCTTGGTCCGCCAGTTCAGCGCCATGTCGGCGATCGACACACCCTCTTCACCCTCGCCCGGCAACTCTGGACGCGCCGGACCCGCCAGCCGGCGAACCACCGCCACAGGGAGGACCCCCAGCGCATCTGGATGAATGTCGCCATCGCCGTCCTCGGCTGCGTCGCCGCCACCAGTGCCGGTGTCGCCTTCCGGGTGCACGCCGTCACCACCGGCCCGGTGGCCGAGCTCGCCGCGAAGGAGGCGACCGTCCACGCCGACATCGTGCTCACCGGTGATCCCCGCGTGCGACGTGCCAAAGCCGCCTTCCACGGCGACAGTGTGGTGGTCGAGGCCACGATCGAATCCCTCGACACCCCGGCAGGACGGCTCGCCGTCCACAGCCCTGTCGTGGTGTTCGGATCGGGCGGCGCGTGGCGGCCGCTTCTGCCCAGCCAGCGCCTGCGCGTGACGGGCAGGCTGGGCACCGCCGAACCGGGCGAGCTGGTCGGCGCCGTGCTGCTCGTCCGGGGCCCGCCGGTGGTCCTGTCCGCGCCATCGGCCCTGCAGACAGTGGCCGGTGACCTGCGTGCGGGCCTGCGACGTGCGACGGACGTGCTGCCGCCCGACCAGCGTGGCCTGCTTCCCGGACTCGTCGTGGGTGACGAGTCGCGCATGGACCCGAACGTCAGCGCCGACTTCAAGGACGCCGGGCTCAGCCACCTGACCGCTGTCAGCGGAGCCAATCTCGCGATCATGTCGGGCGCGGTGGTGGCGCTGTCCCGGCTCGCCGGGATGCCGCTCGCCGTACGGGCGGGGCTGGCGGCGGTCGCCATGCTCGCGTTCGCGGTCGTGGCCCGCCCTTCGCCGAGCGTGTTGCGGGCGCTGCTGATGGGGCTGGTCGGCGCGGTCGCCCTGGGCACCGGTCGCGCGCGGGACGGCGTCGCGGCACTGGCGGGCACCGTGCTGCTGTTGATCATGTTCGATCCCGGTCTGGCCCGCGAGTACGGCTTCGCGCTGTCGGTCTGCGCCACGGGCGGCATCCTGCTGCTCGCCCCCCGCTGGCGAGACCGGCTGTCGGCAAGGATGCCGCGCTGGGCCGCCGAGGCCGTGGCCGTACCGGCGGCGGCGCAGGCGGCGGTGACCCCCGTGCTGGTGCTCATGGCCGGGCAGGTGCAGCTGGCCGCGGTTCCGGCCAACCTGCTGGCGGGGCCCGCGGTGGCACCGGCGACCGTGATCGGGTTCGCGGCGACGCTGGTGGCGCCCGTCTCGATGGAGTTGGCGCGGCTCCTCGTGCTCCCCGCGGGCTACGCGGTCGGCTGGATCATCGCCGTGGCCGAGCACGCCGCCCGGCTTCCACTGGCCGAACTGCCGTGGCCGGGCGGCCTCGCCGGGCTGCTGCTGCTCGGTGGGGCCGCCGCGGTGGCCATACCGCTGCTGCGGCGCGCGGGGACTCGCAGCATCGTCCTGGTCATGGGTACGGCGGGCCTGGCCGCCGTGCTCGTGGCCGGGCCGGTGATCGCCCCGTGGCCGCCGCCGCGCTGGCTGTTCGTGGCATGCGACGTCGGGCAGGGCGACGCTCTCGCGGTCGCCGCGGGCCAGGGACGAGCCGTCGTCGTCGACACCGGACCTGATCCCACCCTGGTCGACCGCTGCCTGCGCGACCTGGCGGTCCGGGAGATACCGCTCCTCATCCTCACCCATCCGCACCGCGACCACGTCGGCGGTCTCGACGGCGTCTTCAGGTCGGGACGGCGCGTCGGCGCGGTCATCGTCAGCCCCGGTCGTGCTCCGGTCGGCGAGTCCGCCCGCATCTCGAGGGACCTCAGCAGGCGCCGCATCCCCGAATGGGTCGCGGCACCGGGCGCCCGCTGGCGGTTCGGCCCCTCCGAGCTGAACGTGCTCGGCCCCGCTCCGGGCTCCCTGCCCAGCGGGCCGGGCGAAGGGAGCGTGATCAACAACGAGAGCGTGGTTCTCCTCGTGCGCTGGGCGGCGGGCTCCATGCTGCTCAGCGGCGACGTCGAGACGGAGGCGCAGGTGCAGCTGCTGCGAGCGGGACTGCCGCGCGCCGACCTCATCAAGGTCCCCCACCACGGTTCGGTACGGCAGGACCCTCGCTTCCTCGCGGCCATCGGGGCGAGGGCGGCGTTGATCAGCGTGGGGTCGGACAACGGGTACGGGCATCCGTCCCCGCGCACGGTGGGGTTGCTGCATCGGCTCGGCATGCGCGTGCACCGGACCGACCAGTCGGGCGCCCTGGCGGTCATCGACCAGTCGGGCCGCCTCGCGGTGGTGTCCAAGGGGCGGCCCGATGGATGACCTGCGGCTTCTGCTGGATCCAGGTCTCGTGGAGGTGCCGCCAGCGCAGGCCGTGAGGAGCGGCGGCGTCACGGACGAGGACCACCGTGGCACGGCGGTCGCGCGGATCGGGTCCGAGGTGGTGCTCGTCGTAGGTGGCGACCACCACGGTCCCGGCCTCGGCCACCACCGTGACGTTCCGGATCTCGATCGTGAGGGCGGGCGCGGCGCCGTGCGCGGGTTCGATCATGGCCAGCAGGTGAGGCATGGTCAGCGTCTCGCCGTCCGGGGTGACGAAGGTGAAGTCGGGTGTGTGGGCGGAGGTGAAGGCGTCGAGGTCGGTGCGCGGGCCACGTCCGGTGAGCCAGCGTTCGATGACCTCGTGATGGCGCTCGACCTCGGCTCTGGCCGCCTCCAGGGTCGCTTCCAGGCGGAGTGCGGAGGAGGTGAGGTCCGGGGTCGTGTCGGATTCCATGCTGGTCTCGGCTTTCGCGGTAGTGGGTCAGTTGATCTTCATGAGCGGGTCGCCCGTCGCGGTAGAGGCGCTGATGGGCAGGTTGGTCAGCAAAAGGAGCAGGCAGGGGCCACAGGACGGGGACGTGGTCAGCAGGGCGGCGGGCGTCCCTGGGGCGGCGTCTCGAAACGTGGGGTTTCGAAGTGCGATGTCCTGAAGCGCAGGGTCCCCGGCCGCCTCCACACCCGTCTTGGTCTCCGCGCAGGGCGGTTGCATGCGCCTGTCGTACTCAGGAGTGGGGCGGCCGGACGTTCCCGCAGCCGCGGGTGGCAGTGTGCAGCGGTCTCATCCTCCGCAGACCCAGTGACAAGGAGCGCAGCGGTCTCATCCTCCGCATACCTGGTGACAACCCGTCGAAGAGAGCGGAGGGAGCGGCGGTCAGGGGGCGAGGTCGTGCCAGGGGCGGGCGGCGATCCAGTCGTGGAGCCGGGTGAGGCGGATGCCGAGGGCGGCTTCGAGTTCGGCGGGGTTGAGGCCGTAGACGTCGCCGTCGTTCTCCGCGACCCAGCGGTAGGTCCCGGCGACGCCTTCCGCGGTGGATGCTCCGAGCGCGTGGGTCAGGGCCTTCTCGAACTCGTCGACGTCCTGGGCGACGAACCGGACGGGACGGCCGAGGACCGTGGCGAAGGCGGCGGCGAGCATCGGCCCGGTCACCACGTCGGGGCCTCCGACGTCGAGGGTGAGGGCGGATGGGGTGGTCAGTGGTTGGGTGAGGGCGGCGACGGTGGCGGTGGCGAGGTCGTCGTGGCTGAGCCAGGCGACTCGGGCATGGACGGGCAGCGGGTAGCGCAGTTCGCCCTCGTGGACGAGTGGCCCCGCCACCCACGGCGCGCACAGGTTGTCCAGGTACACCGGCGGGCGCAGCACCACGGTGGGCACCCCGCTCGCCGCCAGGGTCGCCGCCGCCGTCCGGCGCGTCTCGAAGGCCGCCACCGTCGTCGGCTCGGAAGGGATGCGGGTGCCGGTGTTCAGGACCAGCCGGCGCACGCCCGCCTCGGCCGCCGCCGTAGCGATGTTGCGCACGTACGAGTCCACGACCGGGGCCGAGTACACCATGGGTAGCATCACGCTGGCGTGCGTCACCCCGTCGAACGCGGCCCGTACGGCGGAGGCGTCGGCGAGGTCGCCGATCACCGGCTTCACGCCGTCGGGCAGGCCCGCGCCCGTTCTGGTAAGTCCGATCACCGAATGTCCCGAACCGACGAGACGTCGAGCCACCGCGCCGCCCTGGGCTCCGCTGGCACCGATCACGAGAATGTTCATGCCGTCCAGCCTGCTGATCACTGTGGCTACGATCGATAAAGGCAAGTCTTCAAAGCTTTAAGGATCGTCCGTGAATGAGGATCTGCTGAGCGAGCTGCTGACGCCGCTGCGGCTGCACGGCGTCTTCCACAGCCGGTGGTCGGCGCGCGCCCCCTGGGGGATCGCCGGCAAGCGCGAGCACTGCGCGCTGCTCCACTACGTCCAGGAGGGCGAGTGCACGGTGGAGATGCCTGAACTGCCCGAGCCGGTACGGCTGCGCGCGGGCGACCTGGCCGTCTTCCCGCATGGCGCCGCCCATCGCCTGACTGATCGGCCGGGCAGCGCGACCGTGCCGCTCGCCGCGGTGCTGCCCCAGCGGGAGCCCGGCGGTGCCCGCACGGTGGAGATCGACGGTCCCGGCGCCGCCACGACGATGCTGTGCGGCGGCCTGCACTACGACGGGGCCGCCGCCGCGCCGCTGTACCAGGCGCTGCCACCGGTGCTCGTCCTGGACAGGAAGCTGCTCGAAAGCCAGCCGCTGCTGTCGGGCACACTCGACCTCCTGGCGGCGGAGTGGCAGGGCGGTGAGCCCGGCGGGGTGCTGGTGGCGTTGCGGGCGTTCGAGCTCGTGTTCGTGCTGGCGCTGCGGGTGGCGTTGCGCGATCTCGACAAGCCGGTGCTCCATGCTCTGCGGCATCCGGGGATCAGCCGGGCGCTGCTGGCCGTGCAGACGAGGTTCGCCGAACCGTGGACTCTGGCGTCGCTGGCGGGGGAGGCGGGGCTGTCACGATCGGCGTTCGCGGCGAGCTTCCGTGAGCTGGTGGGGGAGGCGCCGATGCGGCATCTGATGGCGCGCCGGATGCAGGAGGCCTCCCGGCTGCTGAAGGAGTCGGCGTTGCCGCAGAGCCGGATCGCCGAGCGGGTCGGCTATCGGTCGGAAGTGGGCTTCCACCTGGCCTTTCGTCAGTGGTGCGGGCAGACGCCGGGGGAGTACAGGCGTTCGGGAGGGGCGCCGCCGGTCGCGCGCTGACCGTGGCCAGGCGGCGGTCCGGCGGCGGCGGTCCGGTGGCGGAGGCGGGCGTGGCGGCGGTGGCGGGCGCGGTTGGGCTCGGGTCGGCTTGGTGGTGGAGGCGGTCGGCGACTGGTGGCGGAGACCTGCGTGGCGGTGGCACGCGCGGTCGGGCTCGGGTCGGCTCGACGGCGAGGCGGTCGGCGACTGGTGGTTCGGCGGTGTGGGTCGGGGAGGTGCGGAGTGGGTGCGGCGGCGGGCGCGGTTGGGCTGGGGTCGGCTCGACGGCGAAGGCGGTCGGGGACCGGTGGTTCGGCGGTGTGGGTCGGGGAGGTGCGGAGTGGGTGTTGGAGGCTCCTGGACTGGTGTCGTTCGCAGGTGGAGGGGCGGGTGGGGATGGAACGGCGGGGCGGGCGGTCGGTCGGGTTGGCAGGCCGAGGCGTCGGGCCAAGGGGGTCGGGCCAAGGGGGTCGGGCCAAGGGGGTCGGGTCAAGGGGGTCGGGCCATGGGGAGGGTGGTGTTGGCGGGTCGGCGTTACGGGGGCCGGCCCCGTGGGCCCGCAGTAGCGTGATGGACGGGCGGTCACCGGTGACCGCGGTGGCCTATCGGGTGCTTGCCGTACAGGAGAATTGACCGCATGGTGACGTTGGTCGTCGGGGACGAGGAACTGCTGGCCGAGCGGGCGGTCGGCGCCGTGGTCGGCGCCGTGAAGGCGCAGGGCGCGGGCGCGGAGGTGCACGATCTGGTCGGCGGCAAGGTCGAGCCCGGTGAGCTGACGCGCCTAACCTCGCCCTCGCTGTTCGGCGACAGGTCGGTGGTGGTCATCAGGTCCGCGCAGGACCTGTCCAAGGAAGTGATCACCGAGGTCGTCGGCTATGCCAAGAACCCTGGCGACGACACCGTCCTGGTGCTGGTGCATCCGGGGGGTGCCAAGGGCAAGGCGCTGGTCGACGGCATCAAGAAGACCAAGGCCGAGGTCGTCACCGTCAGCAAGCTGACCAAGCCCGCCGAGCGGCTCGACTTCATCAAGAGCGAGATCAAGCGGGCGGGCCGGACGATCACCGGGGACGCCGCCCAGGCGCTGCTCGACGCGGTGGGCAACGATCTGCGCGAGCTGGCCGCGGCCTGTAGCCAGCTGGTGTTCGACACCGAGGGCAAGAGCATCGACCTGAACGCCGTCGCCCGCTACCACAAGGGCCGGGCCGAGGTGAGCGGGTTCACGGTGGCGGACTCGGCGGTCGAGGGCCGCCTGGCGGATGCGTTGGAGCAGGTGCGCTGGGCGTTGAGCACGGGGGTCGCGCCGGTGCTGCTGGTCAGCGCGCTGGCCAGGTCGTTGCGGTCGCTGGCCAAGGTGGGCGGGGCGGGGCGCAACGTGCAGGCCGCGCAGCTCGGGATGGCCCCGTGGCAGATCAACAATGCCAAGCGGCAGCTCCGGGGGTGGGGTCCCGAGGGGCTGGCGGCGGCGCTGATGGCGGTCGCCGCGGCCGACGAGCAGGTCAAGGGCGGGGGTGCCGACCCGGCCTACGCGCTCGAGCACGCCATCCAGACGATCGTCGCCGCCAGGAACGGCCGCTGAACGGCGCGCCCGGCCGTTGAGCGGCGCGTCCGGCCGTTGAAGGTCGGCGGTTGTCCAGGTCCTGCCGGACGGTGGGGCGGGTCCCGCCCAGGCGAGCGGTCTCTCGGGCCGCGCGTCGTCGGCGTCGCGCGCCGGATTCGGGATCATTCGGTCCGGATCCGGGTCACCCGGGCCGGGTTCGTGTCATGCGGGCGGGCCGCTGAGTCCAAGGCTTTCGGCCTGTGTCGCCAAAAGCGGTGGGTCGGGGTCGAGGTTGGTGTCTGGCGGGGCGGTGGGTCGGGGTCGGGGTTGGTGTCTGGCGGGGCGGTGGGTTGGGGTCGAGGTTGGAGTCCGTCAGGCGGTAGGCCGGGGTTGAATCGAGGTTCGGTGGTCAGGGCGGCTGGCCGGGGTCGATGTTTCGTGCCGTCACGATCACGGACCGGGGGCGGGTGTCCCGGTGTCAGCCTCGGGCTGATTCCACGCTGGTCAGGAGGCGCTTGAGGAGCCCGTCGAGGACCTCCTGTTCGTCCGGCTCCAGGACGGCGACCATCGCCTTCTCCGCTCTCGCTCTGACCTGCATCGCCGCCGACCACAGCGCGTGTCCCTTGTCCGTCAGCGCCACGTCGACCCTGCGCCGGTCCTCCTCGCTGCGGATCCGGCGCACCAGCTCGGCCTTCTCCAGTGTGTCGATGCGTCCGGTCATCCCCGCGGGTGACAGCATCAGCTCGCCCGCCAGCTCGGACGGCGTGGCCTGCCGGGAGTCGCGGGAGGCCAGCCGGTGCAGCGTCTCGAACTCGAAGTCCTGCATCCCGACCTCGGCCAGCGCCGCCTCCTTGGCGAGGCGGACGTGCTTCACCAGCAGCTGCATCCGCGTGATGATCGCCTCCGCTCGCTCGTCGTAGGGCGCCTTGCCGTGCCAGCGCGCCAGGTGCTTGTCGACAGAATCATACGTTGACGAAACATTCGCTGGCGAACTATTCTCCCGTCCCATGCTGACCAGACTAGTGATCGGCCGGGCGTTGTCCGCGCTGGCGACCGCGCTCATCCCGACGACGCTGACCCTCGTCGTGCTCAGGGTCACCGGCGACGCCGCGGACCTGGGCCTCGTGCTGGCGTGCGAGCTGGTGCCGATGCTGGTGCTGCTGCCGTTCGGCGGCGTGCTCGCCGACCGCTTCCCGCCCGAGCGGGTCGCGCTGCTCGCGGACCTGACCAGGTGCGCCGCCCAGGCGGCGATCGGGGTGGAACTGCTGGCCGGTGTCGAGAGGATCGCCGACCTGGCAGTGCTCGCCGCGATCACGGGAGCGGCGGTGGCGTTCGGCACGCCTGCCGTACCCAGGCTGGTGGCCGCGACCGTGGAAGGACCGGCGCGGCTGCGCGCCAACGCGCGGATCAGCCTGGCCACCAGCCTGTCGGCCGTGGGCGCGCCCGCCCTCGCCGGGGCGCTCGTCCTGGGCGCGGGCCCCGGCTGGGCATCGCTGGTCACCGCCGCGCTCTTCGCGGCCTCCGCCTTCACCCTGGGCGGCGTCCGTACGGCCACGGCCGCCCCCACCGGCAAGCACTCGCTGGCCAGGGGCTGGCAGGAGATCAGGCGCCGCCCGTGGTTCCTGGTCAGCGTCCTGGGCCACGGCGTGTGGCACTTCTGCGCGGGACTGTTCCTCACGCTCGGCCCGCTGATCACCGTCCGCGGTGGCGAGACGATGTGGGTGATCATCGTGCAGTGCGGCACGGTGGGCATGCTCGCGGGCGTGTTCGTCGCGCCCCGCCTGCCGGTCCGCAGCCCGCTCGTCGGCTGCGCGGTGGGCGCCTCGCTCTACGCCGTGCCGCTCGCGGCGCTCGCCGTGCCGCTGAACGGGTGGGCGGTGGCGGTGGCCTACGGCGTGGCGATG
This sequence comes from Nonomuraea sp. NPDC003727, assembly GCF_053586935.1. Classification (NCBI taxonomy): domain Bacteria; kingdom Bacillati; phylum Actinomycetota; class Actinomycetes; order Streptosporangiales; family Streptosporangiaceae; genus Nonomuraea; species Nonomuraea sp. NPDC003727. Next base: position 316,604 of record NZ_JBSFNE010000002.1, on the reverse strand, counting down.
TTCGGGCTCGGCGTGCTCGTGCCGCTGTGGGAGACCGTGGTCGCCGACAGGATCCCGGTGGAGGCGCTGGGCAGGGTGCGCTCCTTCGACTCGCTGATCTCGTTCGCCAGCCGTCCGCTCGGCCTGGCCGTCGCCGCCCCGCTGGCCGGATGGGCCGGTACGGCGGTGCCGCTGTGGGTCGCGGCGGTCGCGGTGGCCGCGGCGAGCCTGAGCGTGCTGGCCGTACGGGAGGTCAGGACGCCTGCGCCGCGGCCTCTCGCAGCACCCCGTCGCTGATCTCCAGCACCCTGTCGGCCAGCGAGATCAGGCTCTGGTCGTGGGTGGCCACCAGCGCGGTGACGCCCTCGCTGCGCACCAGCGCCCTGATCAGCTGCATGATCTGCCGCCCGGTCTGCGAGTCGAGCTGACCTGTCGGCTCGTCGGCCACCAGCAGGCGCGGCCGGTTGGCCAGCGACCTGGCGATCGCCACCCGCTGGCGCTGGCCGCCCGACAGCTCGTAGGGGCGCTGGTTGGCGTGCTGCTCGAGCCCGACCAGCGACAGCAGCACGCGCACCCGCTTGTCGCGCTCGTCGACGGGCGTGCGGGCCAGGCGCATCGGCACGCCGACGTTCTCGGCCGCCGACAGCACCGGGATCAGGCCGAACGACTGGAAGACGAAACCCACCACGTCCCTGCGCAGCGCCAGCAGCCGGTCCTCGGGAAGCGAGGTGACCTCCTGCCCCGCCACCACCACGCGTCCGGCGTCGGGCCGGTCCAGCCCGCCGATCTGGTTCAGCAGCGTGGTCTTGCCCGAACCCGACCTGCCGGTGATCGCCACCAGCTCGCCGGGAAAGGCCGCGAAGGAGACCTCGCGCAGCGCGACGACCTCCTTGGGCCCCGTCCGGTAGACCTTGCGCAGACCCTCCACGACCACCAGCGGCTCAGCGCTCATCCGCGGGCTCCTCACGCGACGGCCACACCCCGATGTGGTCGGACTCCAGCTCGAGGCGCACCCTGCGCTCCATGTCGAGGGCGCTCATGAAGTCGCGCGGCAGCTGCAGCCTGCCCGCGCGGTCGAGGACGGCGTACTCCTCGGCGATGATCTGACCCTCGGCGCCCTCGCGGCGCAGCGTCTCGCTGCTGGTACGGCCGTCGCGGATGCCGATCGTCCGGTCGACCTGCTCGGAGACCAGCGCGTCGTGCGTCACGATGACCACGGTGACGCCGAGCTCGCGGTTGGCCCTGCGCAGCGCGTCGAACACCTCCTCGGAGGTCTCGCTGTCGAGTTCGCCGGTCGGCTCGTCGGCCAGGATGAGCTGCGGCGAGTTGGCCAGCGCCACGGCGATCGCGACGCGCTGCTGCTCGCCGCCCGACATCTCCGACGGCTTCCTGCCCGCGCAGGCGCCGACGCCCAGCAGGGTCAGCAGTTCCATCGCCCGGTTCCTGTCCTTGGTGCCCGCGAGCTTCATGGGCAGCTCGACGTTCTCCCTCGCGGTCAGGTAGGGGAGCAGGTTGCGCGCGGTTTGCTGCCAGATGAAGCCGACCACCTCGCGCCGGTAGCGCAGCCGGTCCTTGGCCGTCATCGACAGCAGGTCCATGCCCGCCACCCTGGCCACGCCGGCCGTCGGCACGTCGAGGCCCGACAGCACGTTCAGCAGCGTCGACTTGCCCGAGCCTGACGCGCCGACGATCGCGATCAGCTCGCCCTTCTGGATCAGCAGGTCGAGGCCCTGCAGGGCGACCACCTCGACGCCCTCGGTCTTGTAGATGCGGACCAGGTTGTCGCAGACGATGTGCGCGTCGGCGCCGAAGACGGGGCGCTCCCGCGCGGCCCGCGCCTCGAGGTCGGAGATGGTGGGCGTGCTGGTCACCGGTCACCCTCTGGGGCGGAGCCGAGGGCTGCCTGGGCGATGATCGTAATCATGGGGAGATCTCCCGGACGGCCATGAGAGCGGCGAGGACGGTGCTCTGTTGAACCCTCGGGGATGGTCATGGGTCACGGCAAGTGGATCTTCTCAATGGTGACACAGCTGAAACGCCGGGGTGATGTCCGAACTGTGACACATTCTCCATGCGGTCCGGATATTTCCTGGCATGGGGGACGCCGCAGGCGTACAGGCGCGGGGCCACCCGCGTGCGGCAGGCCGCAGGCGCGCGGGGCCTACGGCAGCTGCGGTCACCGGCGTGCGGCAGGCCGGGGGTATGCGGGCCCGCGGCAGGTCGCGGGCACACGAAAACGCCGCACCCCGTCATCCGGAGTGCGGCGTCGCTGGAGCGTCTGCGACTACTTGGCAGCCTGCAGCGCGGCGGCGCGCTGAGCGATCGCCGACTTGCGGTTGGCGGCCTGGTTCTTGTGGATGACGCCCTTGCTGGCGGCCTTGTCGAGCTGGCGGGCGGCGGCGCGCTGCAGCACCACGGCCTCGTCGACGTTGCCCTGCTCGGCGGCCTCGCGGAACTTGCGGATCGCCGTCTTCAGGGAAGACTTGACAGCCTTGTTGCGCAGACGAGCCTTCTCGTTCTGCTTGTTGCGCTTGATCTGGGACTTGATGTTCGCCACGAAGAAGCCTCGGTGAAGGTCAGGAATCGGATGGGGCGCGCGGGCTCGATGAGAGGGCGCGCCACACGCAGTTGAACAGGTTACCAATAATTCAGGTCGCCGCTCAAATCGACGACCTGCGCCTCACCAGCATACGGGCTGACTCACAGGACCTCACTCCTCACGGCCTCCCGGCGCGCCCACCTCGCCGTTCTCTCCCGGCGAGGGCGTCGGCCGGGCCCAGTGGTCGGCGTACTCCTTCCAGTCCTGCTCCGTCGCCGCGAAGTCAACGTACAGCGCCAGCCCGAAGCCCTCCCGCCTGCCGTACGACGACAACGCCAAGCGGGCCGCCTCGCCCGCGAGTGCCACGCTCTCCGCCGCGTCGCCGTACGGCACGCCGTGGTCGTGGTAGGCGGGCGCGCCGACGAGTATCGACGTGGCGGCGGGGGTGAGGTCGAGCGCGAGACCCGCCTGCCGGACGACGTACCCGCCGTACAGCCACTGCAGCGGAAGGCCGGAGTCGTAGGTCATGATCGCCACCTGGTCCGTACGGCCGGCGACCTCCTGGTAGTAGCCCTGCGACCAGTACTTGTCGTGGCCGAGGATCGCCCGGGTCGCCGGCCGCATGAGCGGATAGGGCTCGATCTGGGGCGTCGAGACCGACAGCAGCCTGGTCAGCGGCCTGGTGCGGTCCAGCAGGTCGAGGAAGTCGGTGTCGCCGTCGCCGATCGGCTCGAAGTTGTAGTGGATGCCGTCGAACCCGAGGTCCATGATGTGCTGCGCCCCCGCCAGGACGCGGGCACGGGCGGCGGGGTCGTCGAGGTCGAGGCCGTTCTTGACGGCCTGCCCCAGCCAGGCCGAGACCCGCACATCAGGCAGATGTTTCCGCCACCACTTCAGAAAATTTCCGGCATTGGGGTGCTTGGCGGGGTTAAGGCTGCCATCCCATTCGAAGGGGCCGGAATGAACGTAGACGTCCCTGATGCCGGTGCCGCGCAGCCGTGCCGCCATCGCCTCCACGTCGCGCTCCGTGCGGCGGCCGTCGACCCACGCGTGCCCGAGCCACAGCGCATCGTTGCCCGTGCTCTTCGCCCAGGCCTCCGGTGCCCCGGTAAACTGGAGCCGAAGTGCCGTCGCCAGGAGGGCGGCGAGCGCGACCAAGACGGCCAGGGCCAGCGCCAGTACGCGCAGACCGTGGCGGATGACGGTTCGGGCAACCACCCGGGCATGTCACCATGAAAGACGCTTGACCTCAACCCTTGTCGAAACGGACTTCGGTGCGCAATCAGCCTGGCCAGACCGACCCCGCGTTGATCCGCAACTTCTGCATCATCGCGCACATCGACCATGGCAAGTCGACGCTTGCCGACCGGATGCTGCAGATCACCGGCGTGGTCGACGATCGCTCGATGCGCGCCCAGTACCTCGACAGGATGGACATCGAGCGCGAACGCGGCATCACGATCAAGTCGCAGGCCGTGCGGCTGCCGTGGAACGGCCACGTCCTCAACATGATCGACACGCCGGGCCACGTCGACTTCACCTACGAGGTCTCGCGGTCGCTGCAGGCGTGCGAGGGCGCGATCCTCCTGGTCGACGCCGCACAGGGCATCGAGGCGCAGACGCTGGCCAACCTCTACCTGGCCATGAACAACGATCTGCACATCATCCCGGTGCTCAACAAGATCGACCTGCCCGCCGCGCAGCCGGAGAAGTTCGCCGAGGAGCTCGCGGGGCTCATCGGCTGCGACCCCTCCGACGTGCTGAGGGTCTCGGGCAAGACAGGCATCGGGGTGAAGGAGCTGCTCGACCACGTCGTGGAGACCGTTCCGGCCCCCGTGGGCGACGCCGACGCGGCGGCGCGCGCGCTGATTTTCGACTCGGTCTACGACACCTACAGGGGCGTCGTCACCTACGTCCGGGTCGTCGACGGCCACCTGGGCAAGCGCGAGCGCATCACCATGATGTCCACGCAGGCCACCCACGAGACGCTCGAGATCGGGGTGATCTCGCCCGAGCCGAAGGTGGCCGAGAAGGGGCTGGGCGTCGGCGAGGTCGGCTACCTCATCACCGGCGTGAAGGACGTGCGCCAGTCGCGGGTCGGCGACACCGTCACCTCGGCCGCGCGTGGTGCCACCGAGATGCTGGCGGGCTACGACCACCCCAGGCCGATGGTGTTCTCCGGGCTCTACCCCATCGACGGCGACGAGTATCCCGAGCTGCGCGAGGCGCTCGACAAGCTGCAGCTCAACGACGCCTCCCTGGTCTACGAGCCGGAGACCTCCGCCGCGCTCGGCTTCGGCTTCCGCGTGGGCTTCCTCGGCCTGCTGCACATGGAGATCATCCGCGAGCGGCTGGAGCGGGAGTTCGGCCTGTCGCTGATCTCCACCGCGCCGAACGTGGTCTACCGGGTCGTCATGGAGGACGGCAAGGAGATCACGGTCACCAACCCGTCGGAGTTCCCGACCGGCGGCAAGATCGCGCAGGTCTTCGAGCCGGTCACCAAGTCCACGATCCTGGCGCCCGCCGAGTTCATCGGCGCGATCATGGAGATCTGCCAGGGCAGGCGCGGCCAGCTCCAGGGCATGGACTACCTGTCGGAAGACCGCGTCGAGATCCGCTACACGCTTCCGCTCGGCGAGATCATCTTCGACTTCTTCGACCAGCTCAAGTCGCGTACCCGCGGCTACGCCTCGCTCGACTACGAGCCCGCCGGCGAGCAGGAGGCCGACCTGGTCAAGGTCGACATCTTGCTGCAGGGCGAGCCGGTCGACGCCTTCAGCGCGATCGTCCACAAGGACAAGGCGTACGGCTACGGCGTCGACATGGCCAAGAAGCTGCGCGAGCTGATCCCACGGCAGCAGTTCGAGGTGCCGATCCAGGCGGCCATCGGCGCGCGCGTGATCGCCCGCGAGAACATCAGGGCGATCAGGAAGGACGTCCTCGCCAAGTGCTACGGCGGTGACATCTCGCGTAAGCGCAAGCTGCTGGAGAAGCAGAAGGAAGGAAAGAAGCGCATGAAGATGGTGGGCAGGGTCGAGGTGCCGCAGGAGGCCTTCGTCGCCGCGCTGTCCACCGAGTCGAGCGCGGACAAGGCCAAGAAGTAGCCACCCGAAGTCGTCACCGAGGTAGTCACCGCACCAGGGCCCGGAGCTCCCCGCTGGAGCACCGGGCCCTGTCGTGTTTCCGGGAGCAGGGGCCTGCGGTGTTTCGGAAACAGGGCCTGCGGTTCTTCCGGAAACAGGGCCCGGTGCTTCCGGAAGCAGAGGTCCGCGGTCTTCCGGAAGCAGAGGTCCGCGGTGCTTCCGGAAACAGGGGCTCGCGGGGTGCGGGGTCGGTGACACCGGTGGGTCCCGTGTGGGTTCCATGTTGGTCCCGTGTGGGGGTGGCCTGGTTCGTTGTCCGAGCAGTCGGTCCGGCCACCCGCCGGCTCCACGGCGCGGGGTTGATCCCGTTGCCGGCCTGAGCTCGTCGCGGGGCGGGATCGGCTGCCGGGGCGGGGCCGGCCGCCGGAGCGGGTGGATCGTGGCGGCCGGTTTTTGTCGGTGCGGTGCCGTAGCTTCTTCTCGGATCGAACACATGTCCGACTGTGGAGGTGGCATGGACGGCGACATCGTCGAGTCCGAGCGGTTCGTCAAGGCCGCCGTGCTGGGTGTGGCGGTGGCCGAGGAGACCCGGCGGCTGTTGCGGCTGCATTTCACGCCGAGCGAGGTGGGCTCCGACGGAAGAGTGCACGTCGAGGTGCCGTATCCCGACTCGGCGGTGGTGGAGGCGGTGCTCGACGTGGCGGCCGAGTGTTTCGGGGAGAAGGGGTCCTCGGTCGAGGAGATGCGGCAGGCCGCGCTGGACAGCCTGTTACAGCTGGCCGGGTTCGACGAGGAGTCGCCGTTGCACCGGCGGGCCTGCTGACCTCGCCTCCCCGGTTCCTACCCGGCAACGCCGTACGCCGGCGGGGCTTCTGACTCCTTCCCGGTTCCGCCCGGCAACGCCGTACGACCGTGTGCGAGGGCGCTCCTCCTTGGCGCGAGAACGCGGGAAGGGGAGAAGGAAGCCGGGTCGGGAGGCAAGGGTTCCCGCCGTACGGGAGCCGGGCCGGGAGGCGAGGGCTTCCGCCGTACGGGAGCCGGGCCGGGAGGCGAGGGCTTCCGCCGTACGGGAGCCGGGCCGGGAGGCAAGGGTTCCCGCCGTACGGGAGCCGGGTCGGGAAGCGAGGGCTTCCGCCGTACGGGAGCGAGGCCGTCGGGGGAAGTGCAAGAGTCGCGAGGTCGGGGTGGGGGGTGCGCTCGGGGAAGAGGCGCGGGGCCCGGTCGGTGGAAGGGCTGGTCCTGGGGAACGGGGGAGCGGGGTCGTGGGGACGGTGCGAACCCCTGCGCCGTCCCCACGAGACAACCTCCGAAGCGCCTACCGTGTCGGCGACGTCACCGGAGCACCTGGTACAGCGCCGAGGTGAGCGAAGCCTTGGCGTCGTCCTGGTCGATGGACCACATCATCGACCCGCCCAACCCCTTGAGCCGGATGTAGGCGGCCTTCTGCGTCATCACCGCGGGATCGTCGTACGACCAGAACTCGTTGCCGTCGTACAGCCACACGGTGCCGGTGCGCAGGTCCCGGTACCGCTTGCCGGGCTTGCTCGCGAGGTCCTTGTAGTCCTCGCTGCCCGCCGCCCACTTGCCGGGCGCGGGTCCCGAGGCGGGCTGGTAGAGGCCGTCGCCGCCCGCGGTGACGCCGGTCCAGCCCTGCCCGTAGGCGGGCACGCCGACGACGATCTTCCGGGCGGGCGCACCGCGCGACAGGTAGTCCCGCACGGTCTGGTCGACGCTGTACCGCACGGGGTTCGGGTCGCGCCGGTCGGTGAGGAGGTTGCCGTTGTGCCCGGTCCGCGACTCCCACGAGCCGCGCAGGTCGTACCCCTGGACGGTGGCGAAGTCGAGCAGCCTGAACACCTTGCGCACCTCGAACCCGGCGTCGATCTTCGCCGCCGAGGCCGGCAGGAACGCGGTGAGCTCGGCGGAGCGGGAGTGCGCGGCCATCCGCGACCTGAGTTCGGCCAGGAACAGCGTGAAGTTGCGCTTGTCCTCGGGCCTGATCACGTTGCCCGGAGCGCCTTCGGAGCCCGGCCACTCCCAGTCGAGGTCGAGACCGTCGAACACACCGGCGCCCGCGCCCGGTTCGAGGCCCGGCAGGTCGCCCTTCAGCCACATGTCGACGCAGGAGGTGGCCAGCTTGGCGCGCGACTCGGGGGTGAGGACGGCGTCGGAGAAGTAGCGGGAGCCCGTCCACCCGCCGAGGGAGAGGAGCACGCGCAGCTTCGGGTGCTTGGCCTTGAGCTTGCGCAGCTGGTTGAGGTTGCCGTTGAGCGCCTGGCCGGGCGCGTCGGCGACGCCGTCCACGCTCTGCTCGGCGGGGACGGGGCGCTGCCAGTCGGCCCAGGGGTCGGCCGAGACGCAGGTGCCGTCCGCGCCGACGAAGCCGAAGGCGTAGTTGATGTGGGTCAGCTTGGCGGCGGCGCCGCTGGTGTCCATGTCCTTGACGTGGAAGTTCCTGCCGTAGACGCCCCACTGGATGAAGTAGGCGACCCGCTTGAACCCGCCGCGGGCCTCGGCGGGCAGCGCCACCGCCGTGAGGCCCAGGACTAAGGAGGAAAGGACGACGAGGACTCTCTTCACAGGCGTCTCCAGTCGGGCTAACTTATAGGAAACTTTCCTTTAAGTTGACCCGGATCGTAGGCCGGTGCGATCGGCGCGTCAATGGGGTGGGCCAGGGTGGTGCACGGGGCACGGCAGACTGGAAGCGTGCCATCCACCCTTCCCGACGGCGACCCCGCGCCCGCGTCAGGCGAACTGCCCGCGAGCGCGCTGAACGGCCTGGGCGAGCGCCCCTTCGGCTTCTACGTCCACGTCCCCTTCTGCGTGACGCGCTGCGGCTACTGCGACTTCAACACCTACACCGCCGCCGAACTGGGCCCGGGTGCCTCCCACCGCGACTACGCCGACACCGCCATCGAGGAGGTACGGCTGGCCCGCCGCGTCCTCGGCGACGCCGACCTGCCCGTCGAGACCGTCTTCTTCGGCGGCGGCACGCCCACCCTGCTCCCCGCGGCGGACCTGGCCAGGATCCTGCGCGCGATCGACGAGGAGTTCGGCCTGGCCGCCGGCGCCGAGGTGACGACCGAGGCCAACCCCGAGTCCGTCGACCCCGCCTACCTGGAACGGCTGCGCGAGGGCGGCTTCAACCGGGTCAGCTTCGGCATGCAGAGCGCCAGGGAGCACGTGCTGAAGGTCCTCGACCGGCACCACACCCCCGGACGGGCGGCGCAGGCCGTCCAGGAGGCGAAGCGGGCCGGGTTCGACCACGTGAACCTCGACCTGATCTACAGCACCCCCGGGGAGAGCGACGACGACTGGCGGGCCTCGCTGCGGGCGGCGATCGAGGCCGAGCCCGACCACGTGTCGGCCTACTCGCTCATCGTCGAGGAGGGCACCAGGCTGGCGGCCAGGATCAGGCGCGGCGAACTGCCGATGCCCGACGACGACGTGGCCGCCGACCGCTACGTCATCGCCGACAAGATGCTGTCGGAGGCGGGCTTCGCCTGGTACGAGGTGTCGAACTGGGCCACCTCCGACGCGGGCCGGTGCCGGCACAACCTGCTCTACTGGACCGGCGGCGACTGGTGGGCGGTCGGGCCCGGCGCGCACAGCCACGTGGGCGGCACCCGCTGGTGGAACGTCAAGCACCCGGCCGCCTACGCCCAGCGCCTGGCCGCGGGCACCTCGCCGGCGCACGCGCGGGAGGTGCTCGGCGCTGACGACCGCGAGGTGGAGCGGCTGATGCTGGAGTTGCGGCTGGCCTCCGGCTATCCGCTGGCCGACGTGGCCGCGAACACCCGTACGGCCGTGGCCAGGGCGATGGGCGACGGGCTGCTGGAGACCGAGCCCTTCAAGGCGGGTCGCATGGTGCTCACCCTGCGGGGCCGGCTGCTGGCCGACGCCCTGATCCGCGACCTGACCATGTGACCCGCGCGGCGAGCCCGCGTCACACGCCATCGTGCCGGCGGGGGACGGCCGGGTCTGCGCGGTCCAGGTCGGTCGGTCAGGTGCGGGTGGTCGAGACCGGTCTGGTGCGGGCGGTGCCGGGTGGTCGAGGTGGGTCTGGTGCGGGTGGTGCCGGGCGGTTGATGCCGGTCGGATACCGCGCGCCGGTTCGGGCCGGTTGCGACCGGCCCGTGGAGCAGGCTCGGAAGCCCGTGTGAGGACGAGAAGGCCCCACCGGACACCGACGCCTGCCCACCCGGTCGCCGAGGAGCCCGGCGCACCCTCAGCTGACGAAGTTGATGTTGACGGGATAGCGGTACTTGTCGCCCCGGTTCGCCGCCATGGCCGCCATGATCGCGAAGATCAGCGAGGCGATCCACAGCACGAACATCAGCAGGAAGCCGATCAGCAGGAACGCCAGCACGATGGAGACGATGTACCCGATGAACACGGTGATCTGGAAGTTGAGCGCCTGCGCCGACTGGTCGCGGACGTAGGGGGACTCGTCACGCTTGACCAAGTAGAGGATCAGCGGGCCGACGAAGCCGGTGAGGATGCCGAGCAGGTGGGCGAGCATCGCCATGCTGGTGTCGTCGCTGCCGGGCCGCGGGCCGAACTGGCCGGGCACGTGCGGCGGGCGCGGGTAGCCGGGAGGGCCGTATCCGGGCGGCTGGCCGTAGCCCTGGGGCGCGCCGTAGGGCTGATCGTAACCCTGGGACGGGCCGTGGCCGGGCGAAGGGCCGTAACCCTGGGGCGGGCCGTAACCCTGGGGCGGGCCGTAACCCTGGGAGGGGTCGTAACCCTGGGCGGAGCCGTAACCCTGGGAGGGGTCGTGACCGCCTGAGGGGGTGCCGTGACCCTGGGGTGCGCCGTAACCGCCGGGCGGCGGGCCGTACCCACCGGAAGGCTGGCCGTAAGCGCCGGGCGGCTGGGCGTGCCCGCCGGAGGGCTGGCCATACCCGCCGGAGGGCTGGCCGTGGCCGCCCGCCTGGTCGTGACCCTGGGGAAGGCCGTGACCCTCCGAGGGCGGGCCGCCGGGCTGCGGGCCGGAGCCCGGCAGGTCGGAACGTTCGACGCGTCTGGTGGCGTCGCCGTCCGGCTGCGGATGGTTCTCGCTCATGATGTCTCCGTCACGAAGTCGATCAGCTCTTCGACCCGGCCGAGCAGTGACGGCTCGAGGTCGGCATAGGTGGACACGGCGCCGAGGATCCTGCGCCACGCGTCGGCCGGTTCGAGTCCCCAGCCCAGCGCGGCGATCACGCCCTCCTTCCACGGTAGTCCGCGCGGCACCTCCGGCCACGCGGGGATGCGCAGCACGGACGGCTTGACCGCCTGCCAGATGTCGACGAAGGGGTGCCCGACGACCAGCACGTGCGGGGAGGTGACCTGGGCGGCGATGCGGCTCTCCTTCGAGCCGGGAACCAGGTGGTCGACCAGCACGCCGAGCCTGCGCCCCGGTTCCGGCGCGAACTCGGCCACGATGGCGGGCAGGTCGTCCACGCCCTCGAGGTATTCCACGACCACGCCTTCGACCCGCAGGTCGTGGCCCCAGATCTTCTCCACGAGCGCGGCGTCGTGCACGCCCTCGACGTAGATGCGGCTCTCCCGCGCGACCCTGGCCCGCAGCCCCTCGACGGCGATCGAGCCGGAGGCGCTGCGCCGGGGACCGGCGGGGGCGGCGGCGGGCCGTACCAGGGTCACGGGCCTGCCCTCCAGCAGGAACGCGGCGGGCGCCAGCGGGAACAGCCGGCGCTTGCCGAAGCGGTCCTCGAGCGTGACCGCCTCCTTGTCGCAGGCCACCACCGCGCCGCAGAACCCGCTGTCGGCGTCCTCCACGACCAGGTCGCGTTCGGCCGGCACGACCGGGATCTTCCCCTTGCCGGGGCGCCGCCAGTTCCCCGCAAGGACGTCACGCTCGTACATGGGGGGACCGTAGCAAATCGCCGTGTCGCAGCGGCGCGCGACGAGAAGGACGCCAGGGCCCCTCTTCGGGGTACCGCCAGGGGGGCGGTGGAACGTCGGTCATGGACAGTATTGTCGGCGTACGGCTTGCGGCCGGCTTGACTCCGCGTGTTATCGCACCTTGTGGGCGAGAGCCGTACACTTGGCACTCGGGAACACAGAGTGCTAGACCTGTCGTTCCTCAACAGGCAGGGAGGTGAGCACGTGCTCGATGATCGGAAGCTTGCGGTGCTCCGCGCCATTGTCGAGGACTACGTGTCCACCAACGAACCGGTGGGCTCGAAGGCGCTGGCCGAGCGCCACAACCTGAACGTCTCCCCGGCCACGGTCAGGAACGACATGGCGGCGCTGGAGGAGCAGGGCTACATCGCCCAGCCCCACACCAGCGCCGGACGGGTGCCGACGGACAAGGGCTACCGGCTCTTCGTGGACAGGCTGTCGCAGATCAAGCCGCTCTCGGCCGCCGAGCGCAGGGCGATCGAGACGTTCCTCGCCGGTGCGGTCGACCTCGACGACGTGGTCACCCGCACGGTCCGGTTGCTGGCGCAGCTGACCAGACAGGTGGCGGTGGTGCAGTACCCGACGCTGTCGCAGTCGACGGTCCGTCATCTGGAGCTGGTCCCGCTGACCGACAGGCGGGTGATGTTCGTGCTGATCACGAACACCGGCCGGGTCGAGCAGCGCGTCATCGAGCTACCCGAGCCGATCGAGGAGTCGAGGGTCGCGCACCTGCGCGCGGTGCTCAACGCGTGCCTCGACGGCTGCGGGCTCAACAAGGTGCCCGAGCAGGTCGCCGACCTGCCCGAGCGGCTGGCGGTCGAGGACCGGCCGGCGGCGGCGACGATCCTGTCGGTGCTGCTGGAGACCCTGGTCGACCGCCACGACGAGAAGATCGTCTTCGCCGGGGCGGCCAACCTGGCGGGCGCCGACTTCACCACGGGCCTGCGCGACGTGCTCGAGGCGCTGGAGGAGCAGGTGGTGCTCATGCGCCTGCTCGGCGAGACTTCCGACATGCCGACCACGCTCACCGTCAGGATCGGCTCGGAGAACCCCTACACAGGACTGCGTGGCACCTCCCTCGTCGCCACCGGGTACGGTTCCGGGGCCCGCCTCGGCGTGCTCGGTCCCACCCGGATGGACTACCCCGTGACGATGGGCGCTGTACGCGCGGTGGCCCGCTACGTCAGCCAGATCCTGGCTGCATCATAAGAGGTCGATAAGTGGCAAACGACTACTACGGCACCCTCGGGGTGCGCCGTGACGCCAGTCAGGACGAGATCAAGAAGGCGTATCGTCGGCTGGCGCGCGAGCTGCACCCCGATGTGAACCCCGATCCGGCGACCCAGGAGCGCTTCAAGGAGATCACGCAGGCCTACGAGGTCCTGTCCGATCCCAACAAGCGCCAGATGTACGACCTGGGCGCCGACCCCTTCGCGAGCGCGGGCGCGGGTGCCGGAGCCGGCGGATTCGGCGCAGGCTTCCCCTTCAGCGACATCATGGACGCCTTCTTCGGCACGGCGGGCGGCGCCCGAGGCCCCCGCTCGCGCGCCAGGAGAGGGCGTAACGCGACCATCAGGGTCGAGCTCGACCTGCGCGAGGCGGCGTTCGGCACCACCAGGGAGCTCAACGTCGACACGGCCGTGCTGTGCGAGGTGTGCTCCGGTTCGGGCGCCGCTCCAGGCACGCATCCCGACACCTGTGACATGTGTCAGGGGCGCGGTGAGATCTCCCAGGTCACCAGGTCGTTCCTGGGCCAGGTCATGACCTCGCGGCCGTGCCCCCAGTGCGGCGGCTTCGGCTCGATCATCCGCCACCCCTGCCAGGAGTGCTCGGGCGACGGCCGGGTCCGCACCCGCCGTACGATCAAGGTGCGCATCCCCGCGGGCGTCGAGGACGGCACCCACATCCAGCTGGCCGGCGAGGGCGAGGTCGGCCCCGGCGGCGGCCCTCCCGGAGACCTGTTCCTGGAGATCGTCGAGAAGCCGCACGAGATCTTCGAGCGGCGCGGCGACGACCTCCACTGCACCGTGCAGATCCCGATGACCGCTGCGGCCCTCGGCACGTCGCTGACGGTGGAGACGCTCGACGGCGCCGAGGAGATCGACGTCCGGCCGGGCACCCAGTCGGGCCAGGTCATCACCATGTACGGCAGGGGCGTCCAGCGCCTGAACGAGACGGGCCGCGGCGACCTGCTGATCCACGTCAACGTGGAGACGCCCACCCGCCTCGACCAGGCGCAGGAGGACCTGCTGCGCGAGCTGTCCAAGCTGCGCGGTGAGGAGCGTCCGCCGGGCAAGTTCGCCCCCGGCCAGCAGGGGTTCTTCTCCCGGCTGAGAGACGCCTTCAACGGCCGTTAGTCCACCGTCCGGTACGGCAGGCCGGCTCGGCCCCACCGCGGTCACGCGGCCGGGGCCCGTCCATCACGCTGCTCCAGCGGGACTCCGGCCGGCCGCCGTAACGTCGCCCGCCCAGGGGAGGCTCCTGTGACCGTGCCCGTGTTCCTCGCCGACGCGGCCGATCTCGGCCGCGCGCAGTTCGTTCTCGGCGGCCCCGAAGGGCGGCACGCGGCAGCCGTGCGGCGTATCCGGGCGGGCGAGCGGATCGACCTGACCGACGGGGCGGGCGCGGTCGCCGAGTGTGTGGCCGTCGAGGTGCTCAAGGACGGCCTGCGGGTGGAGGTCCTGCGCCGTTTCGAGGTTCCCGCGCCGTCGCCGCGGCTGGTCGTGGTGCAGGGGCTGCCGAAGGGCGACAGGGGCGAGTTGGCGGTGGAGATGATGACCGAGGCGGGCGTCGACGTGATAGTCCCCTGGTCGGCGGCGCGCAGCGTCACGCAGTGGAAGGGCGAGCGGGCGGCCAAGTCGCTGGCGAAGTGGCAGGCGACGGCCAGGGAGGCGGGCAAGCAGGCCCGCAGGTTCCACGCCGCCCAGGTGACGCCGCAGCACTCGACGGCCCAGGTGGCCGAGCTGCTGGCCGGGGCCGCGCTGGCGCTGGTGCTGCACGAGGAGGCGGAGGAGGGGCTGGCGAGCGTCGAACTGCCGGTGGCCGGCGACATCGTGCTCGTGGTGGGGCCCGAGGGCGGGATCTCAGAGGACGAGCTCGACAGGTTCACGGCGGCGAAGGCCGTGCCGGTGCTGCTCGGGCCGACGGTGCTGCGCACCTCCACGGCGGGGGTCGCGGCGGCCGCCGTCGTGCAGGCGCGTACGGGGCGCTGGTGATGCTAGGGGCTGGACAGCGGGGTGGCGATCTCGCTCGGTGAGGGCGCGGGGTCCTCGGGCGAGCACTGCTCGGCGCTGCAGTCGGGGTTGTCGGGGTTCTGGGTCGTCTCTGACGGCGTGGCCGACGGGGTCGGCGTCGGGGTGGCGTCGAGACACTCCTCCGCACGCGGCTGCGCGCTTTCCTTGGCGCACGGCGTCGGGGTGGGGGTCGGCGTCGGGGTCTTCTTGACCGGGGCGTGCGTCTCGGAGGTCTCGGTGGCCGGTGAGTGGGTCACGGGAGGCGGCGGGACGGCGGGCTGGGTGCGCCGCGTCGGCGGCAGCTTGGCCGGCGGGCGGGTGGTCGAGGAGTTGTCGGGGGGCAGCTCGGTGCCGTTGTCGACGGGGACCGCGGGGACGATCACCATGTTGCGGAGGTCGGGGACGACCATCACGATCGTCCCCGCCACGAGAACCGCGCCCGCCGCCGCGGCGCCCGCCCGCCACCAGAACAGTCCCCGCAGCCCGCGCCTTTCGATGCGGGCGCGGATGATCTCCAAGCCCTCGGGAGACGGCACGACCGCGTCCGCCTCCGCGCGCAGCACCCGGCGCAGGATCTCGCCGTGCTCGTCGGGTGGCAGGGTCATGACATCTTCTCCAGAACGGAACGCAGGGCCGCCATGCCGCGAGCCGTGTGGCTCTTGACGGCGCCCTTGCTGATGCCCATGGCATGGGCGATCTCGGCCTCGGACAGGTCACCGTAATAACGAAGAACGAGCGCCTCTCTCTGTCGCGCGGGCAGGGCCCGCAGTGCCTCGATGACGGCCGAGCGTTCAAGCTCGCCGATCGCGCCGTTCTCGGCGCTCGGGGCGTCGGGCAGGCCTTTGGGAGCGTACTTTTCGACGACCGCGCGGTGACGCAGCACGGAACGGGACCGGTTGACGACAGACTGACGTAGGTAGGCGAGTGCTTTGTCGGGGTCGCGAAGTCTGCGCCAGGCGCCATGGATGGCGACGAACGCGTCCTGCACGACTTCCTCCGCGGTTGCTATGTCGCGTACCAGCAACACAGCGAGACGCACCAATGACCGAAAGTGGGCGCTGTAGAGCGCGGTCACGGCCATGTCGGCATCCCACCCGACCGGCACCGCCCCTAACGACCTGTCGGCCAGAAGGGTTTCGGTGGTCACATCAGTGGGACGCTCAGCCTTCCCGGGGGGTTTACGCTCTTGCGGTTCCTTAGGGGGCATGACCCAGTCGTGTCCTCGCCAGGTGGCCTCGCCCGACCCTGAATCGTCTTAGTTTTCGGTGGATTGTCGCACACACACCCTAACCGCGGGGATCTTTGTACGCACGGTATGACGGATTACCGATTGGCAACAGCGGGTCCCCTCCTTTCTCTCGAGTGACGATAGGGTTCCACCGTGACCGACTGTCTCTTCTGCAAGATCGTGGCGAAGGAGATTCCTGCCGAGATCGTTTACGAGACCGACAGGACGCTGGCCTTTCGCGACATCAATCCGCAGGCGCCCATGCATGTGCTGGTGATCCCCAAGGTTCACCACGCCGACGCCGCCGCGCTGGCCCAGGCCGACGACGGCCTGGCCGACGACGTGCTCAAGAGCGCGCACGCCGTGGCGACGCAGGAGGGTGTGGCCGAGGGCGGCTATCGCGTGGTCTTCAACACCGGACCGGGCGCGGGCCAGACCGTTTTCCACGTGCACGCGCACGTTCTGGGCGGGCGCGCGCTGTCCTGGCCGCCCGGCTGATATTGACGCGAGCCGGGTGGGGGTGCCCGGCTACCATGAAGTGAGAACACCCTACCGAGACCGGGAGGCATCAGGCCGACAGGCCTGCCCATGTCTGAGCTAAACGAATCCCGTAGAACAGCACCACCCTCGCGCACTCAGGCAAAGGTGCTGATTCCGGACGAATATCCGATGGTCACCCTCCTTGGCTCCCGCGACGAGTTGCTGCGCGTCATCGAGGGCGCGTTCCGCGCCGACATCCACGTGCGCGGCAACGAGATCACCGTCACCGGCAGCCCCGACGAGAGCGGCGCCGTCGTGCGCCTGTTCGAGGAGCTGGTCGAGGTGCTGCGCAGCGGCGGCGAGCTGACCGCCGACGCCGTCGAGCGCAGCATCGCCATGCTGAAGATGACCTCCGAGCGCCCCGCCGAGGTGTTGTCCCTCGACATCCTCTCCTCGCGCGGGCGCACCATCCGGCCCAAGACCGTCAACCAGAAGCGCTACGTCGACGCGATCGACAAGCACACGGTCGTGTTCGGCATCGGCCCCGCCGGCACCGGCAAGACCTATCTCGCCATGGCGAAGGCCGTACGCGCGCTCCAGGAGAAGAAGGTCAACCGGATCATCCTGACCAGGCCCGCCGTCGAGGCGGGGGAGCGGCTCGGCTTCCTGCCCGGCACGCTCTACGAGAAGATCGACCCCTACCTGCGCCCGCTCTACGACGCGCTGCACGACATGGTCGACCCCGAGTCCATCCCCAAGCTGATGGCCGCGGGCACGATCGAGGTCGCGCCGCTGGCGTACATGCGCGGTCGCACGCTCAACGACGCCTTCATCATCCTCGACGAGGCGCAGAACTCCTCGGCCGAGCAGATGAAGATGTTCCTCACGCGACTGGGCTTCAACTCCAAGATCGTCGTGACCGGTGACGTCACCCAGGTCGACCTGCCCACCGGCACGGTCAGCGGTCTGCGCGTGGTGCAGGAGATCCTCGACGGCATCCCCGACATCCACTTCGCGCGGCTGAGCAGCTCCGACGTGGTGCGCCACAAGCTGGTCAGCGACATCGTCGACGCCTACGGGCGCTACGACGCGCTCCAGGAGCCGAAGCAGATCCACCAGCAGCGACGAGGGAAGCGACCGTGAGCATCGAGGTCAACAACGAGTCCGGCGTCGAGGTCGACGAGCAGGGTTTCGCCGCCCTCGCCGGGCACGTGCTGCAGGAGATGGGCGTCAACCCCCTCGCCGAGCTGTCGATCCTCGTGGTCGACGAGGGCGTCATGGCCGAGCTGCACGAGAAGTGGATGGGCGAGCCCGGCCCCACCGACGTGCTGTCCTTCCCGATGGACGAGCTGCGCCCCGGCGGCGGGGCGCGGGGCGACGCCGACAACGGCCCCGATCCCGCGCTCCTCGGCGACGTGGTGCTGTGCCCGCACGTGGCGGCCAAGCAGGCCACCACCGCCGGCCACAGCACGGCCGACGAGCTCGACCTGCTGCTCACCCACGGCATCCTTCACCTGCTCGGCTACGACCACGCCGAACCGGAGGAGCACAAGGAGATGTTCGGCCTGCAGGCCCAGCTCCTGGAGTCGTGGCGGGAGGTGCGCACCCAGCGGTGAACGCGTGGCTGCTGTCGGCCGTCGGTCTCGTGGTGATCGGAGGTCTGATCGCCAGTGCCGAAACGGCCTTGTCCCGCATTTCCCGGGTGCGCGCCGAGGAGTTCGTGCGTGAGGGGCGGAGAGGAGCCGAGCGGCTGCAGGCCATCGTCGCCGACCCGCCCCGCTACCTCAACCTCCTGCTGCTGCTCCGGCTGAGCTGCGAGCTGGTCGCCACGGTGATCGCCACGTTGCTGTTCATCGATCTGCTCGGCGACCAGGGGTGGGCCTATGCCGCCGCGGCCGCCGTCATGATCGTGGTCAGCTACGTCATCGTCGGCGTCTCCCCGCGCACCCTCGGCCGCCAGCACGCCGAACCGATCGCGCTGGCCGCCGCCCCCCTCGTCTACGGCCTGACCAGGATCTTCGGGCCGCTGCCCAAGCTGCTGATCCTGCTGGGCAACGCGCTGACCCCCGGCAAGGGCTTCCGCGACGGGCCGTTCACCTCGGAGGCCGAGCTGCGCGACCTGGTCGACCTGGCCGAGGAGCGCAGGGTGATCGAACCGGACGAGCGCGAGATGATCCACTCGGTGTTCGAGCTCGGCGACACCCTGGTGCGCGAGGTCATGGTGCCCCGTACCGACATGGTCTTCATCGAGCGCGGCAAGACGCTCAACCAGGCGCTCTCGCTCGCGCTGCGCAGCGGCTTCTCCCGGGTGCCGGTGGTCGGCGAGAACGAGGACGACGTCATCGGCATCGCCTACCTCAAGGACATCGCGCGGCGGGTGCAGGAGTCGTCCGGCGACGCGGGCGCGAAGGTCGAGTCGATCATGCGTCCGGCCACGTACGTGCCCGAGAGCAAGCCGATCGACCAGCTCCTGCGCGAGATGCAGGCGCGCCAGATCCACCTGGCCATCGTCATCGACGAGTACGGCGGCACCGCCGGGCTCGTCACCATCGAGGACATCCTCGAGGAGATCGTCGGCGAGATCACCGACGAGTACGACCAGGAGGCGCCCCGCGTCGAGGCGCAGCCCGACGGGGGCCTGCGGGTGACCGCGCGGATGCCGGTCGACGAGCTGGCCGAGCTGTTCCACGCCGAGATCGACGTCGACGACGTCGAGACGGTGGGCGGGCTGCTGGCGCACGCGCTGGGACGGGTGCCGATCGCGGGGTCGCAGGCGGTGGTGGCCGGGCTGCGGCTGACCGCCGAGAGCCTGGCGGGGCGGCGCAACCGGATCAGCACGGTGGTCGTCCGGCGGGTGGCGCCGCCCGAGGACGAGGCCGTCGTCGCGGCCGCCGAACACGACTGACACACCGCGCGGACCCGGCGCTTGACACACAGCGCGGACCAGGCGCTCGACCGACACACTGCGCGGACCCCGGCGCAAGGCCGCGCTGAGCGTCGAGTCCGTACAAGACATCAGAGGGTTCGCCAAGGCCGCAAGTGTTCTACAAGCATCTTGCAAGGCCCTCCGAGCACGATGTTTCTCGACACCCTGTGCGGTGGGTGTCGGAGGGAGTCACCGAGGCGCCGGAAGGGGTTCGCGGCGCGGAGGGGGCTCCGGGGGGAACGCGACGCCCGGCTTGCTAGCCGCGGCCAGGCGTTGCACTTCGTCAAGGGTGCTCTCGCCCGGGTTGAACCGGGCGAGAGCACCCTTACAGGTTTTCCAGGGTCTTTTCAACACAGGTAATGAAGTTGGCGACTCCGGTGGATTGCCGTTTTCGTCGACGGGGGAGATATGCCGTCGGCGTGAGCGATCATCGGGGGAGATCATGGCGCTGATCATGAGGGCGGCACTCGCCGCCATGGCCTGCGGGCTGCTGGTCACCAGCCTGGCCGGGTGCGCCGAACGGCGTCCCTACGCCGAGTCGGCAGCCACAGAGGAGAGCGCCCGGCTGCGGGGCATCCTGCGCGGCCAGCCAGTCCTGCCCGACGGGTTCTCCCCCAAGGCGGGCGCGGCGTGGCGCTCGCCGTTCCACAAGACGGGCGCCCAGTGCGCGGCCGCGTTCCAGACGGCGGCGGGACGCCCGCCCGCGCGGGCGCTGGAGGCGCACGCGGCGGCCAGCTACCAGGGCGACGTGCTCGGCGAACTGGCCGCGGTCGGGGTGGCCGTCTACGGCGGCGCCCAGGCCGCGTGGCACCTGGACGAGCTCGGCCGGACCCTCGACCGCTGCCCCCGGATGGAGGTGACCGAGCCGGGACGGGCCACCCGGCTGCGGCTGTCCCCGCTCACCCTTCCGCCGCTGGGCGACGAGGCGGTCGGCAGGCAGCTGCGCGGACGGCTGAACGGCTACCCCTACGCCCTCGACGTGGTGTTCGTCCGCCTGGGCGACAGGCTGCTGTCGCTCGTCCACACCGGCCTGGGCACCGTCGACCTCCAGCGGACCGAACAGCTCGCCAAGACGTTCGCCGAGCTGGCTCGCTAACCTTGGCTCGTGACTCTCGATGCCGAAGACTCCAAGATCATCACGCTGGCCCGCGCGACCAGGGCGCGCAACGCGGCGCGGGAGGGCGCGGCGGTGCGCGACGAGACAGGCCGCACCTACGCCGCGACCAACGTCGCCCTCGCCTCGCTGACGCTGTCGGCCGTGCAGGTGGCCGTGGCCATGGCGGTCTCCGGCGGCGCCCAGTCGCTCGAGGCGGCGGCACTGGTCACGGAGGCCGAGAGCGCGAGCGAGAACGACGAGGCGGTGGTCCGCGAGCTGGGCGCCAAGGCGCTGTTCGTGGCGGGCCCCGACGGCACGCTCAGGGCCTGACATGGCCATGTCGCCGTTCCTCGCCGACCTGCGCAAGCAGGTCGGCAACAGCCTGCTGATGCTGCCCGCGGCCACCGGCTGCGTCTTCGACGACGAAGGACGGCTGCTGGTGGCCCGCCACACCGGCGAGCAGGGCAGCTGGGCGCCGCCGGGCGGCGGCATCGACCCCGACGAGCGTCCCGAGCACACCGTGGTGCGCGAGCTGCGCGAGGAACTCGCCGTCGACATCGAGGTGCGGGGGCTGATCGGGGTGTTCGGCGGGCCCGAGTTCCGCACCACCTACCCCAACGGCCACCAGGTCGCCTACGTCAACGCCGTCTACGGCTGCGCGATCGTCGGCGGCACGATCACGCCCGACGGCGACGAGATCACCGACGCCCGCTTCGCCGCCGAGAGCGAGCTCACGAGCCTGCCGATGCCCGCCTGGGCGCCGCGGGTCCTGCCCCAGGCTTTCGCCTGGTGGCGAGAGCGCTGGTCGGCATAGGCGAGAATTCATAGGTGACCAGTAACCATCGCGCCGGGTTCGCCTGCTTCGTCGGCCGCCCCAACGTCGGCAAGTCCACGCTGATGAACGCGCTGGTCGGCACCAAAGTGGCGATCACCTCCTCCAAGCCGCAGACGACCAGGCGCGTCATCAGGGGCATCGTGCACCGCCCCGACGCCCAGCTGATCATCGTCGACACGCCGGGCCTGCACCGCCCGCGCACGCTGCTCGGCGAGCGGCTCGACAGCCTGGTGCTGTCCACCCTGACCGAGGTCGACGTCATCGGCTTCTGCGTGCCCGCCAACGAGCCGATCGGCAAGGGCGACCGCTTCATCGCCGAGAAGCTGGGCGCGGTCAAGCGCACACCCGTCGTCGCCGTGGTCACCAAGTGCGACCTGGCGTCCAGGGAGCAGATCGCCGAACAACTGCTGGCCGTGTCCCAGCTGGCCGAGTTCGCGCACGTCGTGCCGGTGTCGGCCAACCGCGGTGACAACCTCGACGCGCTGGCCGACGTGCTCATCTCCGAGCTGCCCGAGTCGCCGCCGCTGTATGAGGGCGGGCAACTCACCGACGAGCCCGAGCAGGTGCTGGTGGGCGAGCTGATCAGGGAGGCGGCGCTCGAAGGGGTGCGCGACGAGCTGCCCCACTCGATCGCGGTCGTGGTCGACGAGATGCTGCCCCGAGAGGGGCGCGACGACCTGCTCGACATCTACGCGCACATGTTCGTCGAACGTCCGTCGCAGAAGGCGATCGTCATCGGGCACAAGGGCGAGCGGCTGCGCGAGGTCGGCACCAAGGCCCGCAAGCAGATCGAGGCGCTGCTCGGCACCCGCGTCTACCTCGACCTGCGCATCAGCGTCGCCAAGGACTGGCAGCGCGACCCGAAACAACTGCGCCGCCTGGGCTTCTACGACTGATCCCCGCGCCTCCACCCGAACCGTCCCGGGATCGACGTCTCGTGCGGGCAGATCGTTCCGCTGCCGTCCGTGGGCCGTGCGGTTGGGAGCGTCCGCGGGGCGTCTTGTCCAGACCGTCGGTGGTCGTCCCGTTCGAGTGGGTGCTTCGGGGTCGTCCGTTTGTGGCGTTCGGGGCCGTTCGTTTACGGCAAGCCGGCCCCAGCGCCTCCGTTCGTGCGGGGTGCCGTCTGTCGCGGGCGCTCACCGGGCAGGACTCCGGTTCCCGCCGTCACGGCGCCCCGTCGGGCTCCTGGGTGGCAAACCCCGGCGTGCCGTTTCCCTGCTGGGTGGACGTTGCGCGGCCGCGCCGAAGTCCTGCTGGAGTACGCGTGATGGACGGGCGGTCAGCGGTGACCACGGGGGGCTTGACCCGGCTTGCCGTACGGGATGGGGGTCGGGTCGGTCAGCGTGAGTGACGGCGCGGATCGGGTTGGTCATCGCGGGCGAGGCGGGGGGACGGGTCGGTCAGCGTGGGTGAGGGCGGGGAGCGGGTCGGTCAGCGCTGGCGAGGGCGGGGGAGGGCGAGGAGGGCGAGCGCGGTGACGGCGAGCGCGGCGGCCAGCGCGGCGTACCAGCCCGGCCGCAGGCCCGGCTCGATCGACAGCACCCCGAGATCCACCGACACCCGGTCGCCGATGCCGCGCGGGTCGGCCACGTACACCACCAGCAGCACGGCCGCGGCCGTCCCCGGCAGCGCGGCGAGCGCCGTCAGCAGGCGGCCGCGCAGCAGGCCCGCCAGCCCGAACGCGGCGGCGGCCAGGCCCGCGACCAGCGTGTAGACGCCGAACGGGTCGTCGACGCCGCGCATCTCCTGGCTGATGCCGGCCCCCAGCACGTCCAGTCTGGCGTCGATGCCCGCCCACGGGAGCAGCGCTGACAGGGCGAGGAGCAGCCCCGCGAGGACGACGGCGGCGGCGACGCCGCGCTTGCTGGGGCGTGCGAGAGTGTCGGCCACGCCCTCACGATACGCCGCGACGCCCGCGAGGCCGATGCTGTCAACGCCATGGCCGCCCATGACCCCGCGACTCCTGCCCTGCCCGCGCCCGCCGTCCCGAGGGCGACGTCCTACCGATCGCTCCGGGGGCGGTTGGGCCGGTCGCGCGATGAGGTCAGCACAGCCGCCGGGCCGGCTCGTGGCGGCCTCCGGGTAGTGCCGGCCCCACCCTGACGCGCCTGCTCGCCGTACCGCGAAGATGCTGGTCAGCGTCATGGGGGGCGCGATCGCGCGGCCATACTCTCGTCGGCGTATCGATTTCACCGTGAGGCCTGATCGGTCTCACGTGGCAGGACGCTAGGTAAACGGTAAGGGGTAAGGCATGGCCAGGGACCGAAGGCGCATCGGCCGGTGGGGGTTGCGGGCGACGGCGGTGATCGCGATGGGAGCGGTCCTCGCCCCCGTGGCGGCCCAGGCGGCCTCGGCCGGCACGACCGGCGGGCAGCAGGACCCGGTCCGCGCGCTGGAGCGGGCGGCGCACCCGCTGCGCTCGACCGAGCCGGGGAGCAAGACGGCCGACCTGCGAGCGCTGGGAGCGATGATCGGCGACGCCAAGGTGGTCGGCCTCGGCGAGGCGACCCACGGTTCGCACGAGTTCTTCGCCATGAAGGAGCGGGTCTTCCGCTACCTCGTCGAGGAGAAGGGCTTCACCACCTTCGCCCTGGAACTGGGCTGGTCCTCGGGACTTCAGATCGACGACTACCTCCAGACCGGCAAGGGCGACGCACGCGAGATCGCGACAGCGGCGCTGGCCAACTCGCCGTGGGACAGGGAGGAGTTCGTGAGCCTCATCGAGTGGATGCGGGACCACAACCGCCGACACCCCGGCCGCACGGTCCACTTCATCGGCAACGACATCGGCGCACCCACACTGAGCGACGACTTCTTCGAGCGCGTGACCGGCTACGTGCGGCGGACCCACCCGGAGTCGCTGCCGCACGTCACGGACCTCTACGCCGGTCTGCGCCCGATCGACGACGTGTTCGCCTACCTGGGCAAGCCGCTCGCGGAACGGCAGCGGCTCGCCGCCAAGGCACGGCAGGCCCTGAACCTGGTCAGCAATCTGAAGGGCACGGACGAGGACGAGTTCGAGCTCACGGTCCAGAACGCCCGGTCCATCTCCCAGACGGCCACGTTCCTCGCCTTCGACCTCACCGACAAGGCCTGGCTTCCCGTCGCGCAGCGCTACCGCGACCAGGTGATGGCCGACAACACCGCCTGGTGGCAGCGGCGCACCGGCGACAAGATGCTGCTGTCGGCGCAGAACGACCACGTCGGCTACGTGGCCGGCCAGCCCGCGCTGTATCCCAAGACGCAAGGGTCGTTCCTGCGGGACAAGCTGGGCCAGAAGTACCTTCCCATCGGGTTCACCTTCGACCGGGGCTCCTTCCTGTCGAAGGACGCCGCTCTCGGCGGCGACTGGAAGAAGTTCACCGTGGGCGCGGCCGGGCCCGGCACGAACGAGTACACCCTCGATAAGGTCCGTCACCAGGACTACTACCTCGACATCCGTACCGCCCCGGCCGCGGCGCGCACCTGGCTGGAGGTCGTCCGGCCCACGCGCAACATCGGCACGCAGTACCCCTACCCGCTCGCCGACCTCGCGCTCGCCCGCTCCTTCGACGTCCTGATCCACCTCCACGACGTACGGGAGGCCGACCAACGGAAGCCGTGACGGCCCGGGAGGTATGACGGCCCCGGGCCGTGACGGCCCGGGGCGTGTGACGACGGTCCGGGGCGCGTGGCGGTCCGGGACGTGTGAGGGCCCAGGGTCGGCGGCGATCCCGGGTCCTGGGCCGTCACGGGGTGGCAGGTCCGTGCGGACGGTGTCACCTTCACCAGGTGAATCCTGGTCAGACCCGCTCCGCCGCGGCGACCTCGGCGGTGGCGCGGGCCGGGCGCCTGGCCTGCCTGCGGTCCAGCAGTCCCGAGACAAGGGCCAGCACGAGCGCCGAGCCGGCCATCAGCGCGCCCACCCAGTTCGGGGCGGTGATGCCGAAGCCGCCGGAGATGACCAGACCGCCCAGCCACGCGGCCAGCGCGTTGCCCAGGTTGAAGGCGCCGACGTTGACGGCGGAGGCGAGCGTCGGCGCGCCCGAGGCCAGGTCGAGCACCCGCTTCTGCAGCGGCGGCACCGTGGCGAAGCCGAGCAGGCCGATCAGGACGACGGCGACCGCCGAGGCGAGCTGGGAGTAGGCGGCGACGGTGAACAGCGCGAGCACGACCGCGACGGCGGCGAGCGAGCCGTACAGGAGCGGCATCAGCGCGCGGTCGGCCAGGCGTCCGCCGATCAGGTTGCCGATCACCATGCCGATGCCGAGCAGCACCAGCATCCAGGTGACTCCGGACTCGGCGAAGCCCGCGGCCTCGGTCATCATCGGCGCGATGTAGGTGATCGCGGCGAAGACGCCGCCGAAGCCGAGGACGGTCATCGCCATGGCCAGCAGTACCTGCACGTCGCCGAAGGCGGCCAGCTCGCGGCGGAGCAGTCCCTTCCCGCCGTGTATGCGCTTGTTGGCGGCGGTGGGTGCCTCGTCGGCGGGCACGAGCGTGGCGACGCCGATCACCGCGAGCACGCCGAGGGCGGCCACGGCGGCGAACGTGAGGCGCCAGCTGGTCTGCTGGCCGAGCCAGGTGCCGAGCGGGACGCCGACGACGTTGGCGAGGGTGAGCCCGGTGAACATCAGCGCGATCGCGCTGGCCCGCTTCTGCGGGGCGACGAGGTTGGCGGCCACCACCGACCCGATGCCGAAGAAGGCGCCGTGTGCCAGGGAGGTGACGATCCGGCCGGCGAGCATGAGGCCGAAGGCGGGCGCGACCGCCGAGAGCAGGTTGCCCACCACGAAGATGACCATGAGGGCGGTGAGCATGGTCTTCCGGGGGACGCGGGTGCCCAGGATCGTCATGATCGGCGCGCCGATGAGGACTCCCATGGCGTATCCCGAAGCCAGGTATCCGGCCGTGGGGATGGAGACGCCGTACTCCGCGGCGACCTGGGGCAGCAACCCCATGATGACGAACTCGGTCGTCCCGATCCCGAAGGCGCCGATGGCCAGGGCCAGGAGTGCGATGGGCATGACAGATCCCTCGACTAGAAGAATGGAACGCGTCCACAATAATTGCATGCGCGGGATATATGCAAGCGCCGACTATTGCACGAGGAGGTAACCTGAAGTCATGCCGAACCTTCGGGCACACAGCTGGTGCACGCTGTCCGCGCTGCACAACAGGATCGACGCGCACATCGAGCGCGCTCTGCAGACCGCGCACGACCTCAGCGTGCGGGAGTACTCCGCGCTGGTGCTGCTCAGCGCGCAGCACCCGGGCGAGGGCGGGCACCTGATGATGAACCAGCTCGCCGACGCGATCGGGCTCAGCCAGAGCGCCACGACGAGACTCGTCACCAGGCTCGAGGACCGCGGGCTGCTGTCGCGCTACCTGTGCGCGACAGACCGGCGGGGCATCTACACCGACGTCACCCCCGCAGGGCTGGACCTGCTGGCCAAGGCGCAGCCGACCAACGACGCGGCGCTGGCCGAGGCGCTGGCCGAGGCCGACCGGCAACCGGAGCTGGCTCCCCTGGTGGCGGCGTTGCGCGCGCTCGACTCCACCCGGCCCCAGGTTCCCGCGCCCGCCGAGGCGCGCCCGGGGGCCTGACGCGACACGGGATGGCGGGGCGCCCCTCCCCGCCGGGGTTCAACCTCACCCGCCGTCGGGGCGGCCGTGCTGTCCCGGCGTGCCGTCCATGACGTCGTGGCGGGCCGGCACCTGCCGGCCCGCCTGCCGCGCGCGACCCGGCGGCATGGATGAGCAGGCGTTCCTGCTCGTGTGGGGTAAGCCGCGGGGTCGGGCCGTAGAGGCGCGGGCTCCCGATCGTCCCGCGACCGTGCCGGACCCGGTTCGGGCTACTCGACCCCGAACACCGTCAGCACCGCCGCGTGGTCAGAGGTCCAGAGGTTGTCGCGGTGACCGGGAATCGGCGCCGGGTCGCCCTCGACGACCGCGGCCGAGCTCTGGACCCGCAGGTCGCCCTTGTAGTGGATGAAGTCGATGCGGTCCTTCGGCTCCGGCTCGCCCTTGTGGGAGTCGTGCCCGTAGCCGCCGGTGAAGGTGGTGTAGATCGGCGACCAGGTGATGCCCGGCTCGGCGACGGGGTCGGGGTTGGCGACGCGGAAGGAGTCCTTCAGCCCGGCCCGCTCGGGAACGACGGAGGTGGGCCACGCCACCGCGTCGTAGCCGCACTTGTTCGCCTCGGGCGTCCAGTCGAGGTGGGAGGGGGCGTTGAAGTCGCCCATGAGCAGCACGGGGGTGCGCTCCGAGGCGGCCAGGTCGCCCTCCATCGCCTTGATGACGCCCTCGATCTGCCTGGTACGGCCGGACTCCGCCTCCCTGGCCATCAGCCGCTCGACCGGGTACTTGCCGAAGCAGGCGTCGTAGGGCCCGTAGGGGGTGTAGCCGAGGTGGACGTTCCACAGCGCCATCTCGGTGCCACGCCGGTCGTCGACCTTGATCTTCACATTGGCGGCGGGCAGCCCTGACTGCTGGGGCAGCGGCCCGCGCGAGGTGATCGGGTAGCGGCTGACGAAGCCGACGTCGGGACCGGCCTGGTAGTGGTCCCAGCCGAGCGCCTCGCCCAGGTCCTTGGCGGAGGTGCCCGAGCTCTCCTGCACGCCCACCACGTCGATGTCGTGGTCGAGCAGGAACTTCAGCTGCTTCTCCCGGCCGCCGCGCACCTGGCTGCCGCCGTGCCAGAGGTTCCAGCTGAGCGCCTTCAGCTCGGGCACGAGAGGCGCGCCGGGCGGCCTGACGTCCACGCTGACCTGGGCGGTGGCGCTCTCGCCTCCGTCGTTGACGGCCTCGACGGTGGCGGTGACGGTCTTGGCCGAGGCGGCGGCGGGCGGGGTGCCGGTGATGGTGCCGTCCTGGGCGACGTCGAGCCACTCGGGCCCGCTGACCTTGCGGAAGCCGGTGACCTGGCCCCTGACCAGGCCGCGCACGGTCGCGGTGTAGGGGCTCTTGGCGCGGGCGTTGCGCAGCGGGATCGTCCCGGTGACGAAGCGCAGAGCCTCGTTGCTCACGATCTTCAGTTTGGCGGGGGCGGCTAGCCACTGGTAGCCGTCCTTGGCCAGCGCGTAGGCGACGTAGCTGCCGGGTTCGAGGCCGTCGGTGTCGAGGCTGGCGGTGCCGCTGCCCTGCGGGATGTAGACCCACTTCAGCGAGGCGCCGACGTACTTCTGGTCGACGGGGCCGTTGCCGGGGTCGCTGTAGAGGCCGATCCAGTTCTTGGGGTCGGGTGCGGGGGTGGAGTAGCGGAGCTGGACGGGGTCGCCGGCCTTCACCGAGGCGGAGACGGGGGTGAGGGTGCCGTCGGGGGCGGCGGCGGTGAGGGTGGCGGCGGCGAGGAGGGCGGCCGCGATGGAGAGAGTCCTGCGCATGGAGGAAGCATCCATGACGCGAGTAAAGCCCAGATGTACACAGATTGACCAGTCGTCGTTTCTACTAGCTGGACAAGTGCGCACAGCTTGTCTGAACAAGCCGTCCTAGGAGGATCTCCCTGCGCCACGGGAACGCAAAGGGCGTCCGGAGCCCGCCGGCCTCATGACCGGATACCTTGGGGGCATGTCCGTCACCCGCCGTGCCTTCCTCGCCGTCGCGGCGGGACTGGCGGTCGGCTGGCCGGCGGGCTGTTCGGCGGACCGCGACGAGGTGGCCGGCCTGCGCTTCGCCACCGGCCCCGCCGGGGGACCGTACGAGGCGCTGGGTGACAGGTTCGCCGCCGAGCTGGGGCGGCGCGGCTTCGGCGTCACCGTGCTGAAGACGGCCGCCAGCATCGAGAATCTCACCATGCTCGCCGACGGCAGAGCCGACCTCGGCCTGTCGCTGGCCGACAGCGCCGACGAGGCGGTGCGGGTGCGCCACGCTCCCGTCTTCGCGCTGGCCAGGATGTACATGAACTACGTCCATCTGGTGGTCCGCGAGGACTCGCCCGTCACCAGGATCCAGGACCTGGCGGGCCGCGCGGTCTCGACCGGCGCGGAGGGCTCGGGCACCGCGTTCACCGCCGAGCGCGTGCTGGCGAAGGCCGCGCTCAAGGAACGCGCCCGCACCTCCAGGCTCGGCCTGGACGAGTCGCTCAGGGCGCTGGCCGTCGGCGCCGTCGACGCCTTCTTCTGGTCGGGCGGCGTGCCCACCCCGGCCCTGGCCGCCGGCGACCTCCCGGTCCGGCTGCTGCCCCTCGACTGGCTGGTCGGGCCGCTGCGCAGGCAGTACGGCCCGCTCTACGAGAGCGCGATCGTCCCGGCGGGCGAGTACGGCCAGCCGGCCCCGGTGCCCACCATCGGCACCCCCAGCTACCTGGTGTGCAGGGCCGGGCTCGGCGCCGACGTCGCCTTCGCCGTCACCGAGACGCTCTTCGCCAGCCGCGACCGGCTCGAAGCCCCCGACGCGCCCGGCGGGCGGCTCGACAGGCGCTACGCGATCGGCACCGGCGCCGTGCCGCTGCACGAGGGCGCGGCCCGCTACTACAGGTCCGTGTACGGCTGAGCCGGCCGCAGCTCCACCACCAGCCCCCGCGGCCGGTTGGCCTCCAGCGCCAGCGTCGCCCCGCAGGCCCTCGCCAGCTCGGCCGCGATGGCCAGCCCCAGCCCGCTGCCGGGCACGTTGGCGTGCGTGCCCGCCCGCCAGAACCTGCCGAGGGCCTGCACCCGTTCCTCCTCAGGAAGGCCGGGGCCGTCGTCGGCGATCCGCAGCACGCCGCCGGCCAGGGTGACGGTGACGGTGCCGCCGGGCGGGACGAACTTCTGGGCGTTGTCCAGCGCGATGTCGGCCACCCGCGCGGCCGCCTCGGGCACCGTCGCGTCAGGCTCGAGGTCGACCTCGAGGGTGAGGTCCTTCGCGGTGTAGACCTCGCGCCAGCCCGCCAGCCGGGGGGCGAGCGGGGTGAGCGAGTCGAGCTGCTGGGCCACCGCGCCCGCTTCGACCCTGGCCAGCGCCAGCAGGTCCTCCACCAGGCCCGCCAGCCGGTCGACCTCGGCCAGCGCCTCCTCGAACTCCGACGTGCCCTCGGACTTCAGGTGCGGCTCCAGGTTCTCCAGGCGCAGCGACAGCACGGTGAGCGGGGTGCGCAGCTCGTGGGAGGCGTCGGCCACGAACGCCCGCTGCCGGTCGAGCGTCGTGGAGACCGCGTCGGCCATCGCGTTGAACCGTTCCTCCAGCCGCCGCAGCTCGGTCGGCCCCACACCCGGATGGGCGCGCGCGTCGAGGTGGCCCTCGGCGATCGCCTGCGTGGTGCGGTCGAGCTCGGTGACCGGCCGCAGGATCCACCTGGCCAGCCCTCTGGCGGCCAGCACCGAGTAGCCGAGCGCCACCAGCGCCCCCAGCGCGAGGCCCGCCCACACCAGGGAGACGTCCGCCCGCGCCTGTGTCGTGGGCGCCTGCAGCAGCACCACGCCCGACAGCTGCGCGTCGCGGCCGGCGGGTTCGGCGATGAGCACGTGGCCCGGCCCGAACGGGCTGATCGTCGGCAGGTCCTCGGTCGTCTGCCCGGACAGCGCCAGGCGGATCGCGGCGCCCGTGTCGGCGCGCATGTCGCCGGCCTGGACGAGGGTCGTGCCGTCCCGGCCCTTGACCACGACGGCGGCGCCGTACAGGTCGGCGTAGCGGATGACCTCGGCCGTCAGCGCCGTCCTGTCGTTCTCGCGCGCGGCCTGGTCGGCCAGCTCGGCGAAGCGGGTGGCGTCGGCGCGGCGGTCGAGCAGCAGCCGGTTGGTGCGGTGCGAGGCGTAGGCCATCCCCAGGGGTACGGCCAGCGCCGCGATCATCAGCACGATGAGCGTGGTGAAGGTGACGACCAGCCGGTGTCTCACTGCCCTCCCAGCCGGTAGCCCGTGCCGCGCAGCGTCTCGACCAGGCCGGGACGGCCGGTCTTCGACCGCAGGCCCGCGACGTGGACGTCGAGCGAGCGGGAGGCCGACAGGAGCGGGTCGCCCCACACCTCGTCGAGGATCTCCTCGCGGCTGCGCACCACGCCGGGCTCCCTGGCCAGCAGCGCGAGGACGTCGAACTCCCGCCTGGTCAGCGTGACCGGCTCGCCGGCGACGCTCACCTGGCGGGTCTCCAGGTCGATCCGCACGTCGCCGGCCATGACCACGTGGTCCCTGGCCGGCATGGGGCGGGTGCCGCGGCGCACGACGGCTTCCATGCGGGCCATGAGCTCGGCCGTACGGAACGGCTTGACCAGGTAGTCGTCGGCACCGGAGCGCAGACCGCGCAGGATCTCACGCTCCTCAGTGCGGGCGGTGACCACGATGACGGGCACCGCGGACACCCGGCGGACGCGGCGCAGCGCCTCCAGCCCGTCCATGTCGGGCAGGCCGAGGTCGAGCAGGACGAAGTCGACGCCCCCCGCCAGGCGGAGGGCGTCGACCGCCAGCCCCGCGCGCACGATCTGGTGACCGTGTCGCGACAGGGCCGTGGTCAGGGCGGCCGCGAGCCGGTCGTCGTCTTCGACCAGGAGAACTCGCATGTGAGGAGCGTAGTGACAACAAACGCGTGATGGGGACCACGGGTTCGCGGCGGCCTGCCGCACGCGTCCGCGCGTCCTACACGCGGGCCAGCTGCGGCTCGGCCTTCTCGCTGGAGGACAGGGCCGCGTCGCGGGTCTCGCGCATCGTGAAGTAGACGATCAGCGAGACGGCGGCGCAGGCCGAGACGTACCAGTAGAAGCCGGACTCGATGCCCGAGTCCTTGAACCACAGCGCCACGTACTCGGCCGTGCCGCCGAACAGCGCGTTGGCGATCGCGTACGGCAGCGCCACGCCGAGCGCCCGCACGTTCGTCGGGAACAGTTCCGCCTTCACCACCGCGTTGATCGAGGTGTAGCCGGTGATGATGATCAGACCGGTCAGCGAGAGGACCAGCGCGCCCCCGAAGCCGCTGACACCCGACAGGGCGGTCATGAGCGGGACGGTGCCCAGCATCGAGCCGAAACCGAAGGTGATCAGCAGCGGGCGGCGGCCGATCCGGTCCGACAGCGCGCCGGCCAGCGGCTGCAGGCACATGAAGATGAACAGCGCGCAGAAGCTGACCAGCGTCGCCGTCGTCTTCTCCAGGCCCGCGGTGTTGGACAGGTACTTGGTCAGGTAGGTCGTGTAGGTGTAGTACGCGACCGTGCCGCCCATGGTGAGGGCGATGACCAGCAGGAACTCGCGCTTGTGGGCGAAGAGCTGACGCAGCGTGCCGCGCTCGCGCTCGACCCCCTTCTCCTGCTCGTCGTAGACCTCGGTCTCCATGAGGTTGCGGCGCAGGTAGAACACCACGGCGGCGGCCAGCGCGCCGATGATGAACGGGATGCGCCAGCCCCACGACTTCAGCGCCTCCTCGGTCATCGTGTTCTGCAGGATGATCTGCAGGCCGAGGCCCACGATCTGGCCCGCGGTCATCGAGACGTACTGGAAGCTCGAGGCGAAGCCGCGCTTGCCGGGCGGCGTGGCCTCGGTGAGGTAGGTGGCGCTGGCGGCGTACTCACCGCCGACCGAGATGCCCTGCAGGAGGCGAGCCACCAGCAGGACGGCCGCGCCGAAGTACCCGGCCGCGGCGTAGGTGGGTGCGATGGCGATCAGCAGGGCGCTGGCCGACATCAGCGTGACGGTCAGGGTGAGGGCTGCCTTGCGGCCCTTCCTGTCGGCGTAGCGGCCGAGCAGCCATCCGCCGATCGGCCGCATGAAGAAGCCGACGGCGAAGATGCCGGCGGTGTTGAGCAGCTGGGCGGTGGCGTCGCCCTTCGGGAAGAACGAGCTCGCGAAGTAGACGGCGAAACTGCTGTAGACGAACCAGTCGTACCACTCGACCAGGTTTCCAACCGATCCGCCGAGCACCGCCTTCCATGGGGTGCGCGCGGCTGCGTGTGTCGTCAAGGGGGACCTCCTGCGAGAGTCGTTGCAGGTCGTAGGCTCTCCACAGAGGGTTGTTCCGTCCAGGGGGATGACGGTTTATCTAACCTCCGCTTAACACAACGGAAATCACCCGAAGGTAGGATGAATTATTCGGCCTGGCGCCGTCAGACCTCCCGCTGCCACTCGGTCCACTCGTCGACCAGCTCGAATCCCATCGCCTCGTTGATCGCGAGCATGTGCGCGTTGGAGGTGGCGTTCCACGTGATGATGCGGTCGACGTCCGGCTCCATCTCGCGGAACCACAGCAGGTTGGCCAGTTTCAGCACCAGCCCGAGGCGGTGCCCCCGGTGCTCGCCCAGCACCACGGTGTCGGCCTGGCGGCCCCAGCCGTCCGGCTCGGCGCGGTCGACGTAGATGCGGGTGTAGCCGGCCACGGCCCCGTCGGCGGCCCTTCTGGCGATCATGGAGTAGGTCTGCTGCATGAACTCGGCGTTCGTCGCCTCGATCGCCTCGATGCGCCCGGCGTCCCACCGCATGCCCTCGACGTCGTCGCCGTGGGGCGCGTCGTTCATGCCCTCCATCAGCAACGCCAGGTCCGCGTGCAGCTCGGGCGCGGCCGTGCCCGCCCAGCGCTCGAGACGGTAGCCGGCGGCGTACGGCTCGGCGTCGGCCAGCATGCGTTCGACGCGGGCCCAGTCGGCCGCGCGCAGGTCGAGCGCCCTGCGCGCCTCCCCGAGTGACGGGGTGAAGCCGGTCGCGCGGGCGAAGCCGTCGGCCGGGCCCTTCGCCGGGGCCTCGGTCAGCAGCATGCGGCGGCCCGCCGTACGGGCCCGGCCGGCGGCGTGGGCGACCAGGGCGGTGCCGAGGCCGCGGCGACGGCGCTCGGGGACCACCACGAGGCTGCGCACCACGCCCAGGTGGGTGTTGTCGGTCATCGGCAGGCCCAGGCCGTAGCCGGCCACGACCCTGCCGTCCTCGACCACCGCCCACGCCTCCATCACGTCGCCGGGGAAGCCGCGTGACACCATGGCGGTGTAGCCGGGCAGCGACATGCGCGGTCCCGGATGGTCGGCGTCGGCGGCGAGGAACGCCGCGTGCAGCCCGGTCAGCAGGTCGCCGGGCGGGTCGAGGTCGATGCGCCGGATGTCCATGAGGCCAGGCAACCCCACCAGCGCGGCGGACCGCCAGCGAATTACCGGCCGGGAGCGGCGCAGGTCACTGCTGGTAGTTCTCCACCTCGTCGGCCGGGCGGGGGGCGGCGTAGTCGGGGTCATCGCCCACGCCGCGGCGGGCCCTGCGCTGGCGCAGCAGATCCCAGCACTGGTCGAGCGCCGCCTCCAGCTCCTTGACGCGGGCGTTCTCCTCGTCGGTGGTGACCTCGCCGGAGGCGAGCCGGCCGCGCAGCTCGTGCTCCTCGGTCACGAGGGCGTTGATCCTGCTGAGAATCTCGTTGTCCTGCATGGATCAGACTCTAACCACCGCGTGGTAGAAATCATCCCATGTCGGGTATTGCGCTGGTCAGAACGCCTGGCCCCCATCTGGCCGAGGGCATCGTCACCAACATCGAGCGCGAGCCGGTCGACGCCGACCTCGCGGCGCGCCAGCACGAGCGCTACGTCGAGGCGCTCGGCGCCAACGGCTGGGAGATCCGCCACGTCGAGCGGGCCGACGACCTTCCCGACGGGGTCTTCGTCGAGGACGCGGTCGTGGTCAGCGCCGGCACCGCCGTGCTCACCAGGCCCGGAGCGCCCGAGCGGCGGCCGGAGGTGGAGACGGTGGCGGCGGCCGTCCAGGCGCTGGACCTGGAGATCAGGCGCATCGAGGGGCCCGGCACCCTGGACGGCGGCGACGTCCTGCAGGTCGGCTCGCGGATCTACGTCGGCAGGTCGGCCAGGACCAACGACGAGGGCATCGCCCAGCTCGCCGCGCACCTGCCCGAGCGGGAGGTCGTGCCCGTCGAGATGCGCGGCGTGCTGCACCTGAAGTCGGCCGTCACCGCGCTGCCCGACGGGACCCTCATCGGCGTTCCCGGGCACGTCGATCTGCCCGGGCTGCTCGTGCCCGAGGAGGAGGCCGGATCCCACCTGGTCCTGCTGGGCGGCGACCGCGTGCTGATGGCCGCCTCCGCGCCCGCCACCGCCGCGTCGCTCGAGAAGCGCGGGCTCGAGGTGGTCCAGGTGGACATCTCCGAGTTCGAGAAGCTCGAAGGCTGCGTGACCTGTCTGTCCGTGCTCGTGTCTCGCGATGCGAGACCTTGACACAAGCGTTCCTGAGCGTCTGGTAGCGTGCTTGACGTGTTGCGTGGACTGCTTCTTAGCCGCCGCGGCGGGGGCCTCTAGAAGGCCGGCTCCCTCGTCGCGGAGCGAGTCATGCGCGTCGGCCGTTTCCTTCCGACCGACGAGGATCATGACATGACCGCTCAGCAGCCCAGTTCCATGCCCTTCCAGCGATACCAGCCGTTCGAGCCCATCCGGCTGCCCGACCGCACCTGGCCCGACCGGGTCATCACCAAGGCGCCCCGCTGGTGCGCCGTCGACCTGCGCGACGGCAACCAGGCGCTGATCGACCCGATGGACTCCCACCGCAAGCTCAAGATGTTCGAGCTGCTGGTGCGGATGGGCTACAAGGAGATCGAGGTTGGCTTCCCGTCCGCCTCGCAGACCGACTTCGACTTCGTCCGGCAGATCATCGACGAGGGCCGCGTCCCCGACGACGTGGTGATCCAGGTGCTGACGCAGGCCAGGCCGGAGCTGATCGAGCGGACCTTCGAGGCCATCAGGGGCGCCAAGCAGGCCATCGTCCACCTGTACAACTCCACCTCCACGCTGCAGCGGCGGGTGGTGTTCGGCATGGACAGGGAGGGCATCACCGCGATCGCCGTCGAGGGCGCCAAGCTGGTGCGCAAGCTGGCCGAGGCCTCCGACGTGGACGTCCACTACCAGTACTCCCCGGAGTCGTTCACCGGCACCGAGCTGGAGTACGCGGTCGAGGTGTGCAACGCGGTCAACGACGTGTGGCAGCCCACCCCCGACCGCAAGGTGATCATCAACCTGCCGGCGACGGTCGAGATGGCGACCCCGAACGTCTACGCCGACCAGATCGAGTGGATGCACCGCAACCTGGCCTACCGCGACTCCGTCATCCTGTCGCTGCACCCGCACAACGACCGCGGCACCGCCGTGGCCGCCGCCGAGCTGGGCTACATGGCCGGAGCCGACCGCATCGAGGGCTGCCTGTTCGGCAACGGTGAGCGCACCGGCAACGTCTGCCTGGTCACCCTGGGCATGAACCTGTTCTCGCAGGGCGTCGACCCCGAGATCGACTTCAGTGACATCGACGAGATCCGCCGGGTCACCGAGTACTGCAACCAG
Source organism: Nonomuraea sp. NPDC003727 (assembly GCF_053586935.1). Taxonomy (NCBI): domain Bacteria; kingdom Bacillati; phylum Actinomycetota; class Actinomycetes; order Streptosporangiales; family Streptosporangiaceae; genus Nonomuraea; species Nonomuraea sp. NPDC003727. Next base: position 280,105 of record NZ_JBSFNE010000002.1, on the reverse strand, counting down.
CTGCCCGTGCACCCGCGCCACCCGTGGGGCGGCGAGCTGGTCTACACCGCCTTCTCCGGCTCCCACCAGGACGCCATCAAGAAGGGCTTCGAGCACCTGGCCGCCGACGCGGCCGCCGCAGGGGTGCCGGTCGACTCCTTCCGGTGGGCGGTGCCGTACCTGCCGATCGACCCCAAGGACATCGGCCGCAGCTACGAGGCGGTCATCAGGGTCAACAGCCAGTCCGGCAAGGGCGGGGTCGCCTACATCATGAAGGCCGACCACCAGCTCGACCTGCCGCGCCGGCTGCAGATCGAGTTCTCCAAGGTCGTGCAGGCCCGCACCGACGAGGAGGGCGGCGAGATCTCGCCGGCCCAGATGTTCGACATCTTCACCGACGAGTACCTGCCGAACCCGGCCAACCGCTGGGGCCGTCTCAGCCTGATGGCGCACCGCCACGAGTCCACCGTCGACGAGAAGGACCGCATCAGCGCCGACGTGCGCATCGACGGGGAGATCCGTGAGGTCGAGGGCACCGGCAACGGGCCCATCTCGGCGTTCATCGACGCGATCTCGGCGCTCGGGTTCGAGGTGCGCGTGCTCGACTACGTGGAGCACGCGATGAGCGCCGGCAGCGACGCCAAGGCCGCCTCGTACCTGGAGTGCGACGTCAACGGCCAGGTGCTGTGGGGAGCCGGCATCGACGGCAACACCACGACGGCCTCGCTCAAGGCGATCATCTCGGCGGTGAACCGGGCCTCCCGCTGACGTGACTCACCCCGGGGGTACGGCACGCCTCGCCGTACCCCCGGTCGGCGTCATGGCCGGCCGGGCCTCGCGTTTCAGCGAAGGCCCAGGTAGTGCGCGATCGAGCGGGCGCCGTGCTCGAACGTGGCCGCCGGCGCGGTCACGACGCTGTTGTACATGCCGAACAGCTCGAAGCTGACCGACCCGTAGACCCACGTCCAGGCGTGGATGCCGCGCAGGATCACCTCGTCCGGCAGCCCCACGAAGATCGCCTCCCGGAGCGCGGCGGCGTCGCCGGCGAACTCCTCCGGGGCCGGCGTGTCGGCGGGCACCTGGATCGCCCCCGCCGCGTGGGCGTCCGACAGCACTTTCGCGAACATGATCCCGTCACGCGCCGCGGGATCGACGGTGTCGGCCGGGGCCTGGTAGCCGGGCACCGGCGTGCCGTGGATCAGCGCGTACTCGTGGGGGTGCGCCAGCGCCCACGCCCTGATCGCCCGGCACATCGCCAGCCAGCGCCCGAGGAAGTCGTCCCGGGCGCACCCGGCGTCGGCCTGCTCGACGGCCGCGCCGACCGCGTTGTAGGCGTCGATGATCAGCGCCGTCAGCAGATCGTCCTTCGTCGGGAAATAGCGGTAGATGGCCGAGGAGACCATCCCCATCTCCCGCGCCACGGCCCGCAACGACAGGCCCGCGGCGCCGTCGGTGGACAGGTGCCGGCGGGCGATGTCGGTGATCTCCCTGATCAGCTCCGCGCGGACGCGTTCTCTGGCGGTACGGCTTGCGGTCGTCATGCGAAGCACGCTACCAGAGCGCCGCCAAAAAACGAGAGCACTGCTCTTGACTCTTCCGCTCTCTTGGGAGAGCATTGCTCTCGTCAATGAACGGCGCTCACGAAGAGGTTCGCATGCTCGCCATCGCCAAGGGAGCCAACCTGGCTCTGATGTTCTTCCTGGAGCTCGGCGTCATCGGCGCGGTCGGCTACTGGGGCTTCACCGCCGGATCCTCCTGGGCCCTGCGGTTGCTGCTGGGCCTCGGCGCGCCTGTCCTGTTCGGCGTGCTGTGGGGCCTGTTCGCGGCGGGCGGTGGCGCCAACGCCACCTACCCCCTCACGGGGATCGCGCGCGGGCTGTTCGAGGTCGCCTGGTTCGGCGGCGGGGCGCTCGCGCTCTACGCTGCCGGGGCGCTCACCCCGGCGGTCGTCCTGGGTGCGGCCTTCGTCGTCAACGGGGTCCTCCGCCTGCTGTGGCACCAGTAGTGAGATCAGGCCACACTCGTACGCGTCTCTTCTGAAGGTAGGTTGATCATGGGTAAGCATGTCGTCGTGGGCGCGGGTCAGGTCGGCCGGCACGTGGCTCGCAAGCTGATCGCGCAGGGCCACGAGGTCGTGGTCGTCACCCGCTCGGGCAGCGGTCCCGAAGGAGTCAGGAAAGTGGCCGCCGACGTGGCCGACAGCGCCGCGCTGGTCGAGATCGCCAGGGGTGCCGACGCCGTCTACAACTGCGTCAACCCGCCGTACCACCGCTGGCTCACCGACTGGCCGCCGATGGCCGCGTCCTTCCTGGCGGCGGCCGAGCAGAGCGGCGCGGTGCTGGTGGCGCTGGGCAACCTCTACAGCTACGGCCCGGTTCAGGGGCCGATGACCGAGGACCTGCCGCCGGCCTCCGACAGCCCGAAGGCCCAGGTGCGGGCCGCGATGTGGGCCGACATGCTGGCCGCGCACGAGGCGGGCAGGGTCAGGGTGGCCGAGGTGCGCGGGTCCGACTACTTCGGACCCGGGGCGACGGACCAGTCCTTCCTGGGTGACCGCTTCATCAAGCCGCTCAGGGCGGGCAGGACGATCCCGCTCGTGTGGCCGGCCGACGTTCCGCACAGCTGGACGTACCTGCCGGACGTGGCCGAGGCGCTCGTCGTCGCGGCCGCGGACGAACGGGCCTGGGGCAGGGCCTGGCACGTGCCGACGAGCGAGCCGCTGACGTTCAGGGAGATCGGCGACCGGATGGCGGCCGTCCTGGGACTGCCCGCGCCGCGGATGAGCCGGCTGCCGTGGCCGCTGGTGCGGGCGATCGGGCTGGTCAACCCGCTGATCGGCGAGCTGCGGCACACGCGCTACCAGTTCGTGGCGCCGTTCGAGATCGACTCGTCGGCCTTCACCGACACCTTCGGGATCAAGCCCACCCCGATCGACGACGCCCTCCGCGCGACGCTGGGCGTGTGAGAGGGCAGCGGGCGGGCGCGAAGCGGGCGCACTACGCTCGGTGCATGAAGATTGCCATGATCGGCCTGGGTGACATCGCGGAGAAGGCCTACCTCCCCGTGCTGGCCGCCCAGCCCGACCTCGACCTGCACCTGTGCACCCGCAACGAGCGGACCCTGCGCCGGCTCGGCGCCGCGCACCGCGTGGCCGAGCGGTCCACCTCGGTCGAGGAGGTGGTCGAGGCGGGTGTCGACGCCGCGTTCGTGCACGCGGCCACCGAGGCCCACCCGGCGATCGTGGAGCCGCTGCTGAGGGCGGGGGTGCACGTCTACGTGGACAAGCCCGTCGCCTACACCCTCGACGAGACCCGCCACCTGGTACGGCTGGCCGCCGACCGGCGCGTCTCCCTCATGGTGGGCTTCAACCGCCGCTACGCCCCCGGCTACGCGGGCATGCTCGACCTGTCGCGCCATCTGGTCCTCATGCAGAAGAACCGTCCCGCCCTGCCGGACACGCCGAGAAGGGCGGTGTTCGACGACTTCATCCACGTGGTCGACACGCTCCGCTTCCTCGCTCCCGGGCCCGTGACGGAGACACGCATCCGTACCAGGATGCGTGACGGGCTGGTCGAGCACCTGGTGCTGGAGCTGGCGGGCGAGGGCTTCATGGCGCACGGCGTCATGAACAGGGTCGGCGCGGCCTCGGAGGAGAGCCTGGAGGTGCTGGGCGAGGGCGTGAAGCGCCGCGTGGTGAACCTGGGCGACGTCGTCGACCACGGCCCCGCGGGGGAGACGCTGGTGCGGCGGCCCGACTGGGTGCCGGTGTCGCGGCAGCGCGGGGTCGAGCAGGCCGGCATGGCCTTCCTCGCCGCGGTGCGGGCGGGCGAGGTGCTGAGCGCGCAGGACGCGCTGGTCACGCACGAGGTCTGCGAGGAGATCGTCGCCGCCTGCGACCGCGAGGCGGCCCTCGTCGCCTGAGGGACCTGCGGACGATCCGCGGGGAGCGGGCACCTCGGCGGGCGAAGGCCGGCGGGGCCGATGGATGGTTCGGGGCGGCAGATGGATGGTCGGCGGGGCCGAGGGACGGTCCGAGGCGGGGCTTGTCAGCGGGTGAACGTCCGGGGGGCCATGGCGCGGTCGGCGGCGGCGAGGAGCCTGCCGAACGGTCTCGGGGTCAGCCGCGTCATCACCGTGAACCCGGCGGCGTCCCGCAACGGGCTGGAGGAGGAGACCACGCCGGCCACCGCACGGCCGAGCACGGCGGGCCCTCCGCTGTCGCCGGGCGCGGCGTGGCAGTTGTGCGTGACCAGCACCCCGGGCCCGGCCGCGCCGCCCTCGACGGCGTCGCCGACGCAACGGTGGAGGTCGCTGCCGGAGTAGGAGCCGCCGATCGGGTAGCCGAGCAGTTCGAGGTGCGACAGCGAGTCGCCCCTGCGGGTGAGGCGCGGCCGCAGCCCCGGCCCGGTGATCTCCTCCAGTTGCCGGTTCCCGGCGGCGACGCCAACCACGCCGACGTCGTAGGGCAGCTGGGCGGTGGAGTACGGCCTGGCCCGCCATCGCTTGGGCACCCAGAAGCGCACGGCGGGCCAGACGCCGAGCGCCGGACGGCCCGAGCCGTCGCGGTTGTAGGCGGGCATGAAGACGATCCGGTCGAAGCGGTGGCCGTCGCCGTACAGGCAGTGGGCCGCGGTCAGCACCAGGCTGCGGCTGTGCGACCGGAGCACGACCGCGCCGCAGGTCAGCTCCCTGCGGCTGACGGGGTCGTGGCTCACCAGCAGCCCCGCCAGCCGGTACCTGCCCGTGTACGGCCGCGCCACGGGCACGTGCCCGAGCCGGTCGCCTCCCGGCGTGAGAACCCGCCGGTCCGGCACCGACAGCGCTGACATCGCGGGAACCGCCGCGCCGCTCCCGCCGGCAGAGTCGCGCGCGTCCACGGTGGGACCTGCGCCCACCGGCAGGAGCAACCCCGCCGCCACCACGAGCCTGAGCACCCGTCCCCCCAAGTTTTGATCTTGCGCACTCTATCGGGCAGGGTGGCGTTCTGCCAGGTCATGGGCCCGGTCGCGGGCCATGTCGCGGGCCGGGGTCGTGGGCCGGCTTGGCGACTGTGTACGTGTCGGCGCGTGCCGGAATTGCCAGGGGCGGTGAACAATGGTGCGGTGGTGTCATGGCTGTCGACCTGAACCACACCATCGTGCCGAGCAGGGACAAGCACGCCTCCGCCGCCTTCATCGCGGAGATCCTGGGACTGAAGGCGGGCCCGCAGTGGGGCCCGTTCGTGCCCGTCGAGACCGCCAACGGCGTCACCCTCGACTACATGGACTCGGCCGACGTCCGGCCGAACCACTACTGCTTCATCGTCAGCGAGGCCGAGTTCGACGAGATCTTCGGGCGCATCCAGGCGCGCGGCCTGGACTTCTGGGCCGATCCAGGGCACGCGAAGGCGGGGATGATCAACCACCTGTACGGCGGCCGCGGCGTCTACTTCGACGACCCCGACGGCCACCGCATGGAGGTCATCACCGCCCCCTACGCGTAAGCCTGAACCGCTCAGAGCCAGTAGTTGTCGTGGCGGAGGTAGAACTCGGCCTTCTCCTCGTCGCTCATGGTGGCGACGTCGAGCAGGCCCTCGAAGTAGCCCTCGCGAGGCGCGCCGGGCGAGAAGTGCAGCAGCATGGAGGCGGGCTCGCCCGACTCGTTGCGGAAGCCGTGCACGCCGCCCGCGGGCACGTGGACCCAGTCGCCCGGCTTCGTCTCGAGCCAGCGGTCACCGTTGTAGATGCTGATCGTGCCTTCGAGGACGAAGAAGGACTCGGTGATCGTCTTGTGGAAGTGCGGTCCGGGGCCGCTCGGCGTGGGCCCCATGTTCCAGCGGTAGAGGCCGAACAGGCCGCCGGTGGAGGCACCGGTGGCCAGGTAGTCGACGGTGTTGCCGGTCGGGTAGACCAGGTCGGGCGCGGATCCGGCGGGACGGTGGACGGCGCTGTTCTCGCCCTTGTCGTCGAAGTAGATCGGGTCGGGATATGTCATAGCGCGCATCCTAAGGACCCGGGCGGCGCGGATCTTCACCCGCGCCGCCCGGACACGCGTCAGGGGTAGAGACCGCGCATCTGGTGGGCCTCGGCGACCCTGCCCACGCCGATCACGTGGGCCGCCTGGCGCAGGGTGATCCCGCGCGCCTCCGCCACCGACCTGACCTCGCCGAAGGCGCCTTCCATGAGGTCGCGGAGCCTGATCTCGACGTCGTCGGCGCTCCACGAGTAGGCCTGCATGTTCTGCACCCACTCCAGGTACGACACGATCACGCCGCCGGCGTTGGCCAGGATGTCGGGGACGATCGTGGTGCCCTGCGCCGCCAGGATCTCGTCCGCCTCGGGCGTGGTCGGGCCGTTGGCACCCTCGACGATGAGCCGGGCCTTGACCCGCGGCGCGTTCTCGGCGGTGATCGCGCCCTCCAGCGCGGCGGGAACCAGGACGTCCACGTTCAGCTCCAGCAGCGCGGCGTGGTCCATCGCGTCGGCGTGCCGGTAGCCGGCGACGCCGCCGGACTCGGCCACCCATGCGCGCAGGCCGGCGATGTCGAGCCCGGCGGCGTTGTGGACCGCCCCGGTGACGTCGGAGACCGCGACCACCTTGGCGCCCGCGTCGGACAGGTACTGCGCGGCCAGCGCGCCCACCTTGCCGAAGCCCTGCACGGCGACGCTCACCCCTTCGGGGGAGCGGCCCAGCGCGGACAGCGTCGCGATCTGCACGCCCCTGGAGGTGGCCCCGGCACGGCCGAGCGACCCGCCCAGCGTCATCGGCTTGCCCGTGACGACGCCCGGCACCGAGTACCCGGCGTTGACGCTGTAGGTGTCCATGATCCAGGCCATGGTCTGCTCGTCGGTGCCGACGTCCGGGGCGGGGATGTCCTTCTCGGGGCCGATGAGCGGGAGGATCTCGTTGACGTAGCGGCGGGTCAGCCGCTCGAGCTCCCTGGTGGTGAGCGCGGTCGGGTCCACGCACACGCCGCCCTTGGCGCCGCCGTACGGGATGCCCACCAGCGCGCACTTCCAGGTCATCCACATGGCCAGCGCGGTGACCTCGTGGATGTCGGTGGCCGGGTGGAAGCGGATGCCGCCCTTGGCGGGGCCGCGCGAGACGTTGTGCTGGACGCGGAAGCCCTGCACGACGTCCATCGTGCCGTCCTCGCGGCGGACCGGGACGGAGACGGTCAGCGAGCGGCGCGGCGTGGCGAGCATCGTGCGCAGGCCCTGGTCGAGGCCGAGGTGCTCGGCCGCCTGGTCGAGCTGGTGGAGAGCGGAGTCGAGGGCTTGTCGCCCGGGTGTGATCAGGGCCGGCGTCCTTGACGGCACCATGACGGTCATGGGAAGGATTCCTCCTGTTATGTACGCCCAAAGCGGGAAGAGCGCCATTGCTTTACCCATGGGCGGTTCTGTGATGATCAGCGTAACCCGTGGCTGATCCCCATACTGAAGATCCAAGCTGGAGATCGACGCGAGGGGAACATGCCACTCTGGCAGTCTTGAGGCGAGAACCGCGCCGAAACGTCACATCGAGGGGACGAATGGCTGATCTGCTCGTCGGTCCGATGCTCCGCTACGTCGACTCCACGCACGCCGCCATCTGGGTGGAGACCGACCAGCCCGGCGTGGTCACGGTGTGCGGGCGGTGGGACACCCCCACCTTCACCGTCCACGGCCACCACTACGCGATCGTCGACCTGGAGGGCTTCCAGGGCGAGTACACCGTCGAGGTGAACGGCGAGCAGGTGTGGCCGATCGACCGGCCCAGCCGGATCGAACTCATGCCGCCCGAAGGGCCCTCGCGGGTGATGTTCGGCTCCTGCCGTACCAGCGTGCCGCACGACGCGGCGCACACCGCCACCCACGGCGTGGACGTGCTGCGCGCCTACGCGCGCAGCGACAGGCCGCTGCCCGAGCTGCTGCTGATGATCGGCGACCAGGTCTACGCCGACAAGCCCGCACCGGCCGTGCTGGAGCTCATCGCCTCGCGCAGGAGTCCCGGCGAGGAGCCGGCCCAGGAGATCGCCGACTTCGAGGAGTACGCCGCGCTCTACCGCCAGGCGTGGACCGACGACCCCGACATCCGGTGGCTGCTGTCGACGGTGCCCACCGCCATGATCTTCGACGACCACGACCTGCGCGACGACTGGAACACCTCCCAGGACTGGCGCGCCGCGATGGCGCACACCCCCTGGTGGCACCGGCGCGTGGTCGCCGGGCTCGGCGCCTACTGGATCTACCAGCACCTGGGCAACATGTCGCCGGACGAGCGCGCGGGCGACCCGGTGCTGGCCGCGCTGAAGCGGGGCGAGGGCGCCGCCGTGCTCGACGACTTCGCCGCCAAGGCCGACGCCGAACCGAGCAGCAACAGGTGGAGCTACGCCCGCGACCTCGGACACTCCCGGCTGATCGTGGTCGACACCAGGTGCGCGCGCCAGCTGACGCCCGGCGACCGGCGGATGCTCGACCCCGGCGAGTGGGAATGGCTGCGGGACCAGATCGCGCGCACGCGAGGACGGCTGATCATCGGCTCGTCGATCCCGTTCCTGCTGCCCGAGGGCGTCCACTACGTCCAGAACTGGAACGAGGCGCTGTGCGACGGCAAGTGGGGCAAGACCGTCGCGCGGCTGTCGGAGTGGTTCCGGCAGACCTTCGACCTGGAGCACTGGGCCGCCTTCCGCCGCTCCTTCGACGACCTCGCGCGGCTGCTGGTCAAGCTCGGCGAGCCGGTGCTGATCCTGTCGGGCGACGTGCACTACTCGTACCTGGCGCAGGCGCCCGGGCCGATCTACCAGATCGTCTGCTCGCCCATCCGCAACCCGCTGAGCAAGGCGCTGCGCCTGGCCAACATCTTCACCCAGTTCGGCGTCGCCACGCTGATCGGCGGCCTGCTCGCCTCGCTCGCCCGCCTTCCGCGCCCGCCGTTCCGCTGGCGGGTGACCAAGGGGCCGGTGTTCCAGAACGCGCTGGCGGCGCTGGAGTTCGGCGAGCGGATCACCGTTGTCTGGTACGGCGAGTCGCTGCAGCCGCTAGAAACAGTCCATGACCTTTGACCAGTACGCCCCGGCTGTCCCCTTCTATGACTTGTGGCACGAGGACGGGCACGTGCCTGAGGTGAGGGAGAAGCTTCCCCCGCTGGTGCGCGGGTCGGTGCTGGAGATCGGCGCGGGCACCGGCCTCATCACCGAGGTCATCGCCGACGCCACCGACGGCGAGATCTTCGCCCTGGAGCCCTCTCTCGGCATGCGGTCGGTGCTGCTGTCCAGGCTCGCGGCCCGTCCCGGCCTGCTGGAGAGGGTGACCGTCCTGCCGTACGGCGCGCTCGACGTCGACCTCGACGAGCCGGTGGACATGGTCGTGATGATCGCCGTGCTCTACGCGATCGACGACCGGCCGAAGCTGTGGGAGACCCTCGCCCGCCGGCTGGTGCCCGGCGGCCGGCTGGTCTTCAACTTCGCCGAGCGGCGCATGCCGGTGCCCGGCGAGCCCTCCCGGATGGCCGCCTACCCGGTGGGCAGGCACACATACGAGATCTGGGGGCGGACGCACGCCGTCGAGGGCGAGAAGATCGAGGCGAGCTTCACCTACCGGATCGTCCACGGGGACGCCGTCATCAGCGAGGACGTCGTCGAGAGCGTCACCTACCGGCCCTCCGCCGCCACCCTGCGCGCCGAGCTGACCGAGGCGGGCTTCGTGCTCGACGAGGCGCCCGAGGGGCTGCTGGCATGGAGGCTCGCAAAGTAGGGGGAACCGGACTCCCGGCTGCGGCCAAGTACAGGGTGACCGCAGAAAGGAATCCCTCCCGTGGTGATGGCGCAGGCGTTGGACGACGCGACGTTGGTCGGGCAGTCGGTGAGCGAACCGGAGGTGTTCGCCACGCTGTTCGACCGGCACGCCGATGAGATCTTCAGGTACGCCGCGCGGCGGCTCGGCCCCGAACTGGCCGAGGACGCCGTGGGCGAGGTGTTCCTGGCCGCCTTCCGCGGCAGGGCGCGCTACGACCGCTCGCGTTCCGACGCCAGGCCATGGCTGTACGGCATCGCGACCAAGGTCGTGGCGCAGCACCGCAGGGCCGAGCGCCGCCGTACGCAGGCCATGGCGCGCCTCTCGCCCGACCGGCCGGGATCCTTCGACGAGCGCAGCGCCGACCGGGTCACCGCGGAGCAGCTTCAACCCCGGCTCGCCAAGGCGCTCACGCGCCTGTCGGCGGCCGAACGGGACCTGCTGCTGCTGGTGGCGTGGGCGGATCTGACCTACGAGGATGTGGCGCTCGCACTCGACATCCCCGTCGGCACCGTCCGCTCACGCCTGCACCGGCTCAGGACGAAGGTGCGCAGGGCCCTTGGCGGCATCGATCCCTTCAAGGAGGAGCCCGAGCATGGACGATGAGATCAGGATCTTCGCCGAGGGACGGCCGGCCGTCCCACCGTACCCCTCGGAGGCGCGGGAGACCGCCCGCCGCCGCCTGGTGCAGGAGGCCACCGCGCGGCACCGCTTCCGGTTGCCCCGCATCGGCTGGCAGGCGGCGGGGGCCTTCGGCCTGACCGTGGCGCTGGTCGGCGGCGTGGCGTTCACGCTGTCCGCCACCGGACGGGACGGCACGGTGGCCCGTCCCGCGGCGCCGGTCCTGGCGGGGGTGAGCGACGAGCCGGCGCCCAAGCCGGGGCAGTTCGTGCTGGTGGAGTCGGAGACGATGTACACCGCCATGTCCATGGGCGAGCAGGAGACCCGCTACCTCTACCGGACCAAGCGCCGGCTGTGGCGCTCGGCGGACGCCAGCGCCGACGGCCTGCTGTCCATCGAAGGGCTGGAGCCCAAGCAGTTCCCCGGCTGGCCGATGCCGGAGGAGGCCGGCAAGCAGCAGGGCAAGGAGTGGATGCGGCTGGCCAACTGCCCCGACAGGATGGGGGAGGCCCGCTCCGACCACGCCTATCTCGCCACGCTCCCGGCCGACGCGGACGGCATGCGCGCCTACCTGGAGAAGCGCGGCAAGGTGACCAACAACAACGCCTTCGGCGTGGTGGGCGACCTGATCAGGGAGACGTATCTGCCACGGCCGCAACGCGAGGCGCTGTTCAACGCCGCCAAGGCGCTGCCCGGGGTGGAGGTCGCCGAGGGAGTGGAGGACGGCGCGGGCCGCAAGGGCACCGCGCTCGGCAGCAAGGCGCAGGGCGGCATGCTCGAACAGCTCGTCTTCGACCCCACGACCTTCATGTTCATGGGGGAGCGCGGGACGGTCGTGGACGCGAAGAGCGCGGGGGCGCCGGTCGGCTCGGTGCTCGCGCTGACCGCGCAGACCAGTGTCTCCGTCGTCGACGCGCTCCCGGCGGAGAGCGCCTCCGCCGCGCACGACAGCAGCTGCGAGGACGTGGGCCGGCCGACGACGAAGGCCGACCCGCGATTCTCCGCCGAGCCGACGGCGCCCGTCTCCGCCGAGCCGACACTGCCCGGGTCCGCCGAGTCGACGGCGCCCGCGCCCGGTGAGCCGACGGTGACCGTGACGCCCGTACCGGATCGGGACGCGCCCTCCGCGGCCCAGGACAGCGGCGCGCCGCCCAGGCCGCAGGACGTGCCCGCCGAGTCGGCGCCGCAGGCACCCGTCCCGACCGTGACCGTGACGATGATGCCGAGCGCCGACCGCTGACCACCGTCGGTACGGCTCGCGCCGCGCGGGGCGCGAGCCGTACCGGGGGTGGCTACCTGAGCGCGGCGATCGCGTCGGCCAGCTGGTCGACGGCGTGGTGCAGGTCCTCCTCGGAGATCACGATCGGCGGGGCGAGCCTGATCGTGGAGCCGTGGGTGTCCTTGGCCAGAATGCCGCGCTCCAGCAGCGCCTTGGACACCGCGCGGCCCGTGGCGAGCGAGGGGTCGATGTCGACGCCCGCCCACAGCCCGCGCCCGCGCACGGTCACCACGCCGTTGCCGATCAGCTCGCGCAGGCGACCGTGCAGGATCTCGCCCAGCCTGGCCGCCCTGGCCTGGAACTCGCCGGTGTTGAGCAGCTCGATCACCGCGTTGGCGACCGCGCAGGCCAGCGGGTTCCCGCCGAACGTGGAGCCGTGCTGCCCGGGCTGGATGACCCCGAGCACGTTCTCGTCGGCCGCGATGGCCGAGACGGGGACCACGCCGCCGCCGAGGGCCTTGCCGAGCACGTAGATGTCGGGCACGACGCCCTCGTGGTCACAGGCGAAGGTGGTGCCCGTCCGGCCGAGACCCGACTGGATCTCGTCGGCGATCATCAGGATGTTGTGCTCCGTGCACAGCTCGCGTACCTGGGTCAGGTAGCCGTCCGGCGGCACGAGCACGCCCGCCTCGCCCTGGATCGGCTCGACCAGCACCGCCACCGTGTGGGCGTCGATCGCCTCGCGGATCGCCTCGGCCGAGCCGTACTTCACGATCTTGAAGCCGGGGGTGTACGGGCCGAAGTCCGCGTGTGCGTCGTCGTCGGTGGAGAAGCTGACGATCGTGGTGGTGCGGCCGTGGAAGTTGTCCTCCATCACGATGATGTTGGCCTGGTCCCGCGCCACCCCCTTGACCTTGTAGCCCCACTTGCGTGCCACCTTGATCGCGGTCTCGACGGCCTCGGCGCCGGTGTTCATCGGCAGGACCATGTCCTTGCCGGTCAGGTCGCCGAGCCCGGCGCAGAACGTGGCGAACTGGTCGTGGTAGAACGCCCTGCTGGTCAGGGTGAGGTTCCTGAGCTGCTCCTGCGCCGCCTCGATGATCTTCGGGTTGCCGTGGCCGAAGTTGAGGCTCGAATAGCCGGACAGGAAGTCCAGGTATCGCTTGCCTTCGACGTCGGTCACCCAGGCGCCGTGCGCCTCGTGGATCACGACGGGCAGCGGGTGGTAGTTGTGCGCGCTACGGCGCTCGCTTACCTCGATGTGTTCCGCACTGGTGGTCATTGTCAGTTCTCCCCCCTGATTTCCAGTGTGCAGCACTTGGGACCGCCGCCCGCCTTGCGCAGCTCGCTGAGGTCGACGGGGATCACCTCGTATCCACGCCGCTTGAGGTCCAGCTGGAGGTCGTGCGCCTCCACGTTGATCACGACGTTGGTGCCGTCGCTGACGGCGTTGAGACCGAGCACCTCGGCGTCGTCGGCACCCGCGATCACCGCGTCCGGGAACATCCGCCGCAGGACGCGCCGGCTCCCCTCGGAGAACGCTCCGGGGTAGTAGGCGATATTCCGCCCGTGCAGCGGGAACAGCGCGGTGTCGAGGTGGTAGAAGCGCGGGTCGACCAGCTGGAGCGAGACGACGGGGCGGCCCAGGAACTCCTGCGCCTCGCTGTGCGCCTCGCGCGAGGTGCGGAAGCCGGTGCCCGCCAGGATCACCTCGTCCATGGCGAGGAAGTCGCCCTCGCCCTCGTTCACGTGGGCAGGCTCGTACGTCGGGTAGCCACGCTCGGCGAACCAGCTCAGGTAGGCCGGGCCCTCGGCGGCCCGCTCCGGGAAGGCGAAGCGGGCACCGTAGACCCTGCCGCCCGCCACGAGCGCGCCGTTGGCGGCGAACACCATGTCGGGCAGGCCGTCGATCGGGTCGATCAGGCTGACCCGGTGACCGAGCTCCTCGTAGGCCGCCTTCAACCCCTCCCATTGCCTGATGGCGACGGCGCGGTCGGCACCCGCGTCCGGATCCATCCACGGATTGATCGCGTACTCCACCGCGAAGAAGTCAGGTCGGCACATCAGGAAGTGCTTGGGCATGCTGCGGCTCCAACTCGTCGAGGGGGACGGCAGCAGCCTAGGAACAGTGTTTACGCAGGCCAAGCGCCCGATATTGCGTGTTGGGGCGGGTTTGTTGCGTCTTGTGGCATTCCGGCGCCGATCCGTTGCGCCTCGTCCACCAGCCGCGACAGCACGATCGAGCTCTTGGTCCGCACGACGAACGGCTCGGCCGCGATCCGCTCGATCACCCGCTCCACGTGCCGCACGTCAGTGGCCCTGATGTGCAGCAGCGCGTCGGCCTCGCCGGTGATCGTGCAGGCCGAGACCACCTCGGGGTGGCGGGCGATCGCCAGGCCGATCGCGGCGGGGGAGGTCTTGCCCTGGCAGAACAGCTCAACGTAGGCCTCGGTGGTCCAGCCGAGCGCCTGCGGGGCGATGCGGGCGCTGAACCCGGTGATCGCGCCCGCCTCGCGCAGGCGGTCCACCCTGCGCTTCACCGCCGACGCCGACAGACCGATGCGCTGTCCGATTTGTGCATATGTCGCTCGGGCATCGTCGACCAGCGCCCCGATGATGTCCCGATCCAACCGATCCAGTTCCACGTCCCCCTGTATACAGCCTGTCCTGTACAGCCAGCGGCTCGGCGCAGGCAGGGCACGCCCGCGTCTCCGGCACAGGCGCGAGATCAGCGTTCAGCGTCGAAACCACGCGAACCGCGTTGGAGGCCTGATGCGCTTCAAGGACCAGCCCGCCGAACGAGGAGAGGTCACGCGCATCGCCCCCGCCGTGGCCTACGACGGCGCGGCGCCGCGACGCTAGGTGGCGAACGTGAACCAGTTGACGTTGACGAAGTCGGCCGGCTGGCCGCTGGCGAAGGTCAGGTAGACCGTGTGCGTGCCGGTGGTCGGCGCGATGTTGGCGGGAACGGTGCGCCAGCTCTGCCAGCCGCCGGTGCTCGCGATCGCGAAGTCGCCGACGGGGGCCGCGGTGGGGCTGCCGAGCCGTACCTGGACCAGACCGCTCACCCCGCCCGCCGCGCCTGAGGCGACGCGCGCGACGAACTGCCGGGCGGGCGTGCTGCCGAAGTTCACGCCGTCGAAGCGGAGCCAGTCGCCGTTGGCGATCGCGCCGACGTTCTGGCCGCCGCCCGTGTCGGTGGTCGCCTCGACGATGGTGCCCGACTGGGCCTGGAAGCGCTCGGCCTGGATGGTGGAGCGGGCGTCGACCCCGCCCGGCGGCTCGGTGGGCGGGTCGGTGGGCTGGGTGCCGCCGCCGCTCTGCCAGACGGCCACGTAGTCGACGACCATCGGCCGGCCCGACACGGTCGCCGCGGTGGGCGTCGGCCCGGCCAGCGCGTTCGGGAAGGCGCCGCCCATGGCCACGTTCAGCAGGAGGAAGTAGCCGGCGTGGCCGGTCATGGCGTTCCAGGTGCCCGCGTCGAACTGGGCCTGGCTGACGCTGTGGAACCGCTGGCCGTCGACGTACCAGCGCAGCTGGTTGGGGGAGACGCTGCGGTCCCACTCGAAGCGGTAGGTGTGGAAGGCCGACTGGCAGGTGGAGCCGGGACACGCCCGGCTGGCGCCGAGCCCGGAGGTCTCGTTGCAGGGCCCGCCCGGGTTGACGCCGCAGTGCAGCACGCCCCAGACCGCGTTGATCCCGTTGACGTTCTCCATGATGTCGAACTCGCCGATGCCCGGCCAGTTCCAGTAGTTCCCCCGGTACGGCGAGCCGAGCGCCCAGAAGGCGGGCCAGTAGCCGAGCGCGGCGTCGCCCGTGACGTCGGGCATCTGGATCCGGCCCTCGATCCGCAGGATGCGGCCGGCGGCGGGCTTGAAGTCGGCGCGGCGGGTCTCGACGCGGGCCGAGGTCCAGTTCTGCCCGCTGCCGATCGGGGTGATGCGCAGGTTGCCCGCGCCGTCGAGGCGGACGTTCGCCGGATCGGCGGTGTAGTTCTGGATCTCCCCGGTGCCCCAGTTGGCGGGGCCGCCGGGGTAGGAGTGCCCGGTGTCGATGATCCAGTTGCCGGAGGACGGCGGGGACCCGGCGGGGCCGTCGAAGTCGTCGGCCCACACCAGGCTCCAGCCGGTGGGGGTCGGCGGCACGGCGGCCACGAGGGCGCCCGCCGCCAGGATCCCGGCCACCGTCGCGGCCAGGCGGGTGAGGAACGTGGAGGGCATGGCGGTTCTCCGTGCGAGCAGGGGGCAACGGACGAGAGAGCGCTCTCTGGCCTTGATGTGACCATGGTATTCCAGCGCTGTCAACCACGTATTGACACCCTGTCGGTGGGCGGGCTAGCGCTCGGAGAGCGCTCTTCGCCGAGGAGATCTGGACCCCCGTACACGCAGCCGGGGCCGCGGTTCATTCACACGGCCCCGGACTGGGAAACCTGACAGGGACTCTCTCCGGAGCCCCGGTGTCAGGCCTTCTCGGCCTCGCCGGTGGCCTGCTCCAGCACCTCTTCGGGCGAGGCCTCCAGGTCCTGCTCGGCGTCGGCGCTGGCCTGCGCCGAGGCCTTGTCGAGCCGTACCCAGCTCGTCACGCTCTCCACCGCGAACAGCACGAACAGGTAGGCCGTCAGCACGTACAGCACCGGGGTCAGCACGCCCAGAGCCGCGCCCACCGCGATGATCAGCAGGCGGACCTCCCAGCCGAGACCGGCCATGAAGACCCACGTGGGCGGCCAGATGCTCTGCCTGGTGCGGTAGACGGTGTCGTAGGTGTGGTAGCCGACCACGTACAGCAGCACGAACAGCAGCCACTTGGGCGCGTCGTAGGCCAGGCCGACCAGGATGACGACGAGGAACTCGGTGCCGCGCAGCAGCGGCGGCACGAGCCAGTCGAGGCGGCCGAGGTGGTCGCGCGCCCCCGTGGGCAGCACGAGCACGATCATGACGGCGACGGAGACGAGCGGCGACAGGCCCGCGACGGCCAGGCCGATCGTCGCCAGGAGCGCGACCAGCAGCGTGGGGACCGGGGGCAGGCCCTTGCCCAGGCGCGAGGCGAGGGCGTGGACCAGCGGACCGTCATCGCGGTAGGCCAGGAGCCTGGCGGTCTGGATGCGGCGCCGTTCCTCGTCGGGGTCGGGAGCGGAGGTGGCGGTGGTCTGCGGCTGCGTGATCATGCGAGGGACCTCATGACGCGTCCAGTGACGGTGTAGGCGGAGGCGACGCTTCCCCAGATCAGCAGGGTGATGAAGGTGACCCGGGCGTCGAAGAGGGCGGCGGTGATCGCGATGGCCGCGAACCGCTCGCCGATGGGGAACACGACCATCTTGCGCGCCCAGTAGACGAAGCGGAACTTGCCCGCCTTGGTCCACATCTTGAGCACGCCGCGGATGCCGGTGCTGCGCTCGACCTTGCGCCGCTCCAGCGCCTTGCGCAGGTCGCGGTCGTCGGGCGCGGTCATCGGGGTGGTGGGCAGCGGGGACGGCGCCTTGCGCCGGTTGGCCGCGCCGAAGGAGAAGTCGAGCAGGTGCTTGACCGACTGCAGGGAGATCGCGGCCAGCGCCAGGATCCAGATGTCGTCGCCGTGCCCTGCGACGACGTAGCCGACGGCCAGGCCGGCGAAGACGACGTACTCCTTGAACCTGTCGAACGTCGCGTCGAGCCAGGCGCCGAGCACGCCGAACTTGCGGGCGTAGCGGGCGACCTGGCCGTCGACGCAGTCGAAGACGAACGCGAAGTAGATCAGCACGCCGCCGGCGACCATGCCGAGCCGCTGGCCGGTGGCGAAGCAGAGAGCGGCGGCCACGCCGAGGAAGATGGAGATCAGCGTGACCTGGTTGGGCGTCAGCCCGCGCCGCGCCGCCCAGCGGGCGATGAAGCGGGAGTAGGTGCTGACGAAGTAGGTGGTGAAGAAGCCGTCGGCGCCCTTGACCGCGTTGTTGAGCCTGGCACGGTCCTCGTCCATGCCGGACATCTCGGTGGCGGCCTCGTTGGCCTCGGCCTGGGTGGTGATGCGGCGGAAGAACAGGTCGCGGCGGCCGCGGATGCCGACGGAGACGCCCTTGCGGACCAGGCCGAAGATGATCAGCTGGGCCAGGTCGTCCTCGGGGCCGAACAGGTGGGCCAGGTCGGCCAGCTCGCGGCAGGCCTCGGCGAGCACGGGCAGGTTGCGCGTGGTGAGGTGGAGCGGGCCGAGCAGGATCGCGTTGGGCCGGGTGACGGCGTGGTGGGCGGTGCCGACCGAGATGACGCGCGACTTGCCCACGCGGGTGCGGACCATGAGCCCTTCGAGGCTGTTGCCGCCGATCTCGGGCGCCGCCTCCTCGATGGGCACGTCGTAGGCGATCCGCTCGCCGTTCTCGTCCTCCGCGCGCGGCTCCTTGGCCACGAGCGTGATGGCGCCGCGCTTGGCCTTGGTGATCTGGTAGATCAGCTCGTCGTGGATGACCGAGTTCTCGGGCAGGAGGAGGAGGTTCTCCTCGGCCGACTCGGCGATCTGGGCGATGGCGCGCAGGGCGGTGGCGAGATCGGCGCGCTGGACGAGAAGCGGCTGCGGGTCGAGCGAGAGCGCCTGGGCGCGCAGTCGCTCGCCGACGGTGGGCGAGCCGGGGAGGGCGGCCAGCCTCAGGCCGGTCGGAGCGGTGTCGGGGCCGGGCGAAGAGCCCAGCAGGACCACGCGGGTCATGTCACCCTTTCGAGGCAGTTGCGGGGGGTAGAACAACAGGTAAAACAGGGGCAGGTGTCAAAGTCTAGTGAGACTCGGGTAAAGCCGGTCCACCCCAAGGTCACCCTAGACTGGACCAGTGAGTCTCTACCGAGACGAGGGCGTCGTCCTGCGGACCCAGAAGCTGGGCGAAGCCGACAGGATCGTCACCCTCCTCACCAAGCGCACGGGCAAGGTGCGCGGCGTCGCCAAGGGCGTGCGCCGCACCACCTCC
This sequence comes from Nonomuraea sp. NPDC003727, assembly GCF_053586935.1. Classification (NCBI taxonomy): domain Bacteria; kingdom Bacillati; phylum Actinomycetota; class Actinomycetes; order Streptosporangiales; family Streptosporangiaceae; genus Nonomuraea; species Nonomuraea sp. NPDC003727. The sequence continues at coordinate 261,609 of NZ_JBSFNE010000002.1, read as the reverse complement.
AGGTTCGGCGCGCGCCTCGAGCCTTTCACACATGTCGATCTCCAACTGCACGTGGGTCGCACGCTCGACGTGATCACGCAGGCGGAGACCATCCATCCGTACGGCGAGGCGCTGGCCCACGACTACCCTCGCTACACGGCAGGCAGCGCCATGCTGGAGACGGCCGACCGGCTCACCCAGGGCGAGAAGGAGCCCGCGCTCAGGCAGTTCCTGCTGCTGGTCGGCGGGCTGCGCACGCTGGCCGACGGCAGCCACGAGCCCAGGCTGGTGCTCGACGCCTACTTCCTGCGCTCGCTCGCGGTCGCCGGTTACGCGCCCGCGCTGCGGGAGTGCGCCAGGTGCGGCGGCGAGTCGGTGCGGGCGTTCGCCATCGTGGCCGGCGGCGCGGTGTGCGGGTCATGCCGTCCCGCCGGCGCCGCCGTACCCGCGGGAGAGACCCTCACCCTGATGACGGCGCTGCTGCGCGGCGACTGGGACACGGCCGACGCCTCCGAGGCGCGCCACCGCTCCGAGTGCAGCGGGCTGGTGGCCGCCTACCTGCAGTGGCATCTCGAACACGGCATTCGTTCTCTCCGCCACGTAGAAAGGGAGCCAGCCCGGTGAACGTCCGTCCCCCTGCCCCGCACCCGTCGGGTGCGGTGCCCCCGCCGATCCCGCGGGACCTGGTGCCGAAGCACGTCGCCATCGTCATGGACGGCAACGGCCGGTGGGCCAAGCAGCGCGGCCTGCCGCGGACGGAAGGGCACAAGGCCGGCGAGGCCTCGCTGTTCGACGTCATCGAGGGCGCGCTCGAGCTGGGCATCCCGTACCTCAGCGCCTACGCCTTCTCCACGGAGAACTGGAAGCGCTCGCCCGACGAGGTCCGCTTCCTCATGGGCTTCAACCGCGACGTGATCCGCCGCCGCCGCGACGAGCTCCACGCGATGGGCGTGCGGGTGCGCTGGGCCGGCCGGCCGGGCCGGCTGTGGAAGAGCGTCATCGCCGAACTGCAGGACGCCGAGGAGATGACCAGGAACAACCGCACGCTCACGCTGCAGTTCTGCGTCAACTACGGCGGGCAGGCCGAGATCGTCGACGCCGCGGTCAAGCTGGCCCAGGACATCGCGGCGGGCCGGGTCAAGCCGGGCCGGGTGAGCGAGAAGGTGTTCGCCCGCTACCTCGACGAGCCGGACATCCCCGAGGTCGACCTGTTCGTCCGCTCCTCGGGCGAGCAGCGCTTCTCCAACTTCCTGCTGTGGCAGTCGGCCTACGCCGAGATGGTGTTCCTCAACCGGCTCTGGCCCGACTTCGACCGCCGTGACCTGTGGGAGGCGTGCGAGATCTACGCCAAGCGCGACCGGCGGTACGGCGGAGCCGTCCCCAACCAGGTGGATCCGCCGAGGCGCTAGGGTCGAGCACCTGCGCCTGCTCCGCGGCGTCGACGAGGTGCCCGAGCACGACCCGCTCGACCTGCCCGCGCGCATCACCGAGGCTGAGCTGTCGGGCTTCGGCTGCCACCGGGCTGAGGCGGGCTGAGGCGGTGCCCGTCAGCCCCGGCGGGCGCGGGCCCTGCGCTTGCCCTCGTGCATGGCCTGCACCCTGGCGACGGGGATGGTGTGCCCCTCCTCGACGAGGTCGGCGGGCAGGTCCTGCGGCAGCGGCATGAGCTCGGCCCAGGGGTCGCCGGTGCCCACCAGCCCGGCGGCGGTGCGGACGGTGAAGTCGGCGGGTGCGACCCGGTCGAGGTCGTCCCACGCCACGGGGAACGACACGGGCGCGCCGGGGCGCACGCGCGGGCTGTAGGCGGCCACCACCGTCGCCCCGCCCGCCCTGGTCGAGTCGAGGAACACCTTGCCCTCCCGGTCCTCCCTGATGAAGGCAGTGGTGGCGAGGCCGGGGTCGATCCGCTCGGCCCGCGCGGCCAGGGCCCTGGTGGCGGCGGCGACGTCGGCCATCGCCAGGCCCTCCCGCAGCGGGACGAAGACGTGCAGCCCCTTCGCGCCGCTGGTCTTGACGGCGCCCGCCAGGCCCGCGTCGGCCAGCGCCTGGCGGATCAGCCCGGCGGCGCGTACCACCATCGGGAAGTCGTCGCCGGCGGGCGGGTCGAGGTCGAGGACCAGGTGGGTGGGATGCTCCCAGGCGGCGGCGGTCACCAGCGTCGGGTGGTACTCCACCGCGCGCTGGTTGGCGAACCACAGCAGGGTCCTGCGGTCGTCGCACAGGGCGTAGGAGACCTCCCTGCGGGACGTCTCGGCCCACAGGGTGACCGTACGGATCCAGGCGGGCGCGTAGGACGGCACGTTCTTCTGCATGAAGGGCGCCTGGCCCTGGCGTACCCGCACCACCGACAGGGGCCGCGCGCGCAGCGCCGGCAGGATGCGGTCACGCATCGTGTCGAGGTAGTCGACCAGGTCGCGCTTGGTCACGCCCGCGTCGTCGAACAGCGGCTGGTCGAGATTGGTCAGCGGGACCTGGTCTCTGACCTCGTCGGTGGTCACCGGATCATCATGCCCGCCGCCGCGCCCGGTATGCGGCGACATGCATGCGGTTGCCACAGGTGCGGCTGTCGCAGTAGACGCGTGACCTGTTGCGCGACTCGTCCACGAAGACGTGGTCGCAGTCGGGCGCCGAGCAGGTGCGCAGCCGCTCCCACTCGCCCTCGACCAGCAGGTGCGCGAGCGCGATCCCGCAGTCGGCCGCCAGGTGCTCGGCCAGCGAGGCGTCGGGCGCGAAGTAGTGCATGTGGACCGGGTGACCGTCGTGCTCGGTCAGCCTCGGGGTGATGCGCGTGTCCGTCAGCAGCGTGTTGAGCAGCCGCAGCGCGGTGGCCTGATCGGGTGCGGTGAAGACGCGGTGAAGATCCTCGCGCAGCATCCTGACCTGCCCCAGGTCGCGTGGGGTCAGGGTCTGGATGCCGCTGACCTGGCGCACCCTGACGAACTCGGCCAGGTCGTCGAGATCGCCGAGCCGTTCATCGCCACCCGTCGACGGTGAGGTGTTCACCAGGTCGACGGCCGTGGCGAGCGAATACACCATGTCATGGCCAAACGGCATGTCAGCTCCTGTCGTGGCCTACTCCAGCGTGGGGGCACAGCGTATCTCCCACGCGGAGTGCCGGGGGCCTTCCTGCGGTGCACATACCCGTTTCGTGCCCTCTGGCACGTCCGGGTGTCAGGAGGCGCGCGCGGCGGCCGAGCAGGCGGCGCAGGTGCCGAAGACCTCGACGGTGTGGGTGACCTCGGTGAACCCGTGTTCGGCGCCGACGGACTCGGCCCAGCGCTCGACGTCGGGCCCGGCCACCTCGACCGTGCGGCCACAGCGGCGGCAGACCAGATGGTGGTGGTGGTCGCCGCTGGCGCAGGCGCGGTAGACCGACTCACCGTCGTCGGTGCGCAGCACGTCGACCTTGCCGCCGTCGGCCAGGGCCTGGAGCGCCCGGTAGACCGTGGTCAGGCCGATCTTGGCGCCGTCGGAGCGCATCTCGGCGTAGACGTCCTGCGCGCTGCGGAAACCTTCGCTCCTGCGAAGGGTGTCATGAACGGCATCGCGACGAGTGGTCATGGATTGCTCTCCTGGGTTCGGCCTCGCCGTACGAATCTACCGACCACCAGGGCCAGCACGAAGCCGGCGAGAGCGAGAAGAACGATGGCGGCGCCCGGCGGCACCTTGGCGGAGAAGGTGGAACCCAGCAGCCCGCCGACGGCCGCGAGGACGCCGAAGGCCATCGACAGCAGCATGGTGGCCCGGAAGCCCCTGGTGAACTGCTGGCTCGTGGCCACGGGGATCACCATGAGCGCGCTGACCAGCAGCAGCCCCACGACACGCATGGCGATCACGACGGTGAGCGCGGCGGTGACGGCGATGAGCAGGCTCAGGAACCGCACCGGCAGCCCGCTGGCCTTGGCCACCTCCTCGTCCTGGCAGAGCACGAACAGCTCCCTGCCGAAGACGGCCACCACCGCGATCACGGCGACGGCCAGCGCGCCGATCACCCACAGGTCCTGGGCGGTCACGCTGGCGATGGCGCCGAACAGGTACGAGGTCAGCTTGGCGTTGCTGCCGCCGGGCGCGATGGAGATCAGCATCACCCCGCCCGCGATGCCGCCGTAGAACAGCAGCGCCAGCGCCACGTCACCGCTGGTACGGCCGCGCGCCCGCACCAACTCGATGGCCACCGCGCCGACGACCGACACCGCGACGGCGGTCAGCACGGGCGCGGTGCCGGTGAGGAAGCCGAGCGCGACGCCGGTGAGCGCCACGTGGCCGATGCCGTCGCCGAGCAGGGCCAGGCGGCGCTGCACGATGAAGGTGCCGACCAGCGGCGCGCACAGCCCGACCAGCAGCGCGGCGGCCACCGCCCGCTGCATGAAGGGAAGCTGGAGCAGCTCGATCACGCCTCTGCCCGCCATCCCGCCAGCGGCCCTGTGACGGGCTCCTCGGCGTGCGGGTGGACGTGCTCGTGCCCCGGCTTGGCGCAGTCGCCCTCCGGCCGCGGCGGCACGCCGTCGTGGGCGATCACGCCGTCGCGGACCACCACGCCGCGGGTGATGAGCGGCTCGAGCGGGCCGAGCTCGTGCATGACCAGCACGATCGTCTTGCCGCGGGCCACCAGCGTGGTGAGGGTGCCGGCGAGCAGCCGCTGGCTCTCGGCGTCGACGCCGGCGTTGGGCTCGTCCATGACGTACAGGTCGGGCTCGCCGGCCAGGGCGCGGGCGATGAGCACCCGCTGCTGCTGGCCGCCGGACAGCTGCTGGACCGAGTCGCCCGCCCGGTCGGCCAGCGACACCGACTCCAGCGCCCGCTCGACGGCGAGCCTGTCGGCCGCGTCGGTGGGGCGCAGGCGACGCTGGCGGGCGATCCTGCCCGAGGCGACGACCTCGCGGACCGTGGCCGGCACGCCGCCGCCCACCTGCAGCCGCTGCGGGACGTAGCCGACGCGCCACCACTCGCGGAAGCGCGCGGGCGGCCTGCCGTACAGGAGGGTCTGGCCCCCGGACAGGGGGATGAGCCCGAGCAGGGCCTTGACCAGGGTGGACTTGCCCGATCCGTTGGCTCCCATGATGGCGACGACCTCGCCGGAGCCGATGGTCAGATCGACGCCGCGAAGCACGGACCGGCGGTCCAGGGTCACCTGGCCGCCGGTCATGTCGAAGACTGCTGTCACGCTGTGCATCCCAGTGCGGTTCGCAGGGTCGAGAGGTTCTGGCGCATGGCCGTCAGGTAGTCGCCGCTGGACGGCGCGCTCTCCAGGGGGTCGAGCACCGCGGTCTTCGCCCCCACCTCATGAGCGAGGACCTCGGCGACCTTGGGGCTGACGAGGGCCTCGGTGAAGATGGTAGTGACCTTCTCGGCCTTGGCCACCTTGGCCACCTCCGCGATGCGGGCGGGGGACGGCTCCGACTCGGGGTCGAGGGTCAGGCCGACCTGCTTGAGCTGGTAGCGGTCGGCCAGGTAGCCGAAGGCCTCGTGCGCGGTCACGATCGACCTGGCCGAGCAGGTCGACAGGCCCTTGGCGAACTCCTGGTCGAGCGCGGTGAGGGCGGCGGCCGTCTTGGCCGCGCGGTCCTTGAAGGCCTGCGCGTGCGCGGGGTCGGCGGCGGCCAGCCGCTCGCCGAGCTTGGTCGCCACGCCCGCGAACGTGCTGGGGTCGAGCCACAGGTGCGGGTCGTAGGAGATCTCGTGCTCGTGGTCGTGCCCCTCGGCGCCCTCGGCCGCCTCCTCCTTCGCCGGCAGGGTCCGTACGGCGGCGGCCGCGTCGAACTCCTTGCCGGCCCCGTTCTGCTCGACCGCCTCGTCCACCGCGGGCTGCAGCCCCTTGACGTAGGCGGTGAGCGTGGCCCCGCCGATCTCGGCGACCTGCTGCGGCGTCAGCTCCAGGTCGTGCGGCTCGACCCCGGGCGCGGTCAGCGTCGCGACGGTCGCGTCCGGACCGGCGACCTGCTCGGTCAGCCACTGCAGGGGGTAGAAGCTGGCCACGACCTTCGCCTTGTCGCCGGCCTCGACGGCGGCCACGGGCTCGGTCTCGGCGGCGCCCGCTCCGCAGGCGGCGGTGGCGGCCAGCAGCATCCCGCCGGAGATCAAGGTGAGGAAACGGGTCTTAAGGGGCATCACACCACCCAGTATGAACCAGAATGAAAATGGTTGTCAAAATCTCTTCAGGGTGCCGGCCGTCGGCAGGAGGCCGTGCGCCCCGGCCGGCATTCCCTCCCACCCCTGGCCCCCGGACCCGGACCCACTCCTGGACCTGGACCTGAACCCACTCCCACCCCTGGCCCCCGGACCCGGACCCACTCCTGGACCTGGACCTGAACCCACTCCCACCCCTGGCCCCCGGACCCGGACCCACTCCTGGAC
>NZ_JBSFNE010000002.1:0-255176 GCF_053586935.1 Nonomuraea sp. NPDC003727 | reverse complement strand
CTGGACCTGAACCCACTCCTGGACCTGGACCCGGACCTGGACCCGCGCCTGGACCCCCTCCTGGACCCGGACCCGGACCTGGACCCGGGCCTGGACCCGCGCCTGGGTCTGGGCCTGGGTCTGGACTCGGGCCTGGAGCCGGAGCCGGAGCCGGAGCCGGAGCCGGGCTCGAAGCCGGGCCAGGGCGCGGGCCCTGTGGCGCGGACGTTCATCGGGGCGCCTCTGCGGAAACCCGCGAGCGTCGCTTCTTCTTCCAGGCGGCCGGACTCCCCGGCGGGCGGGACCGGCCCGGGTCCATGGCAAGGTTCGTCTCGTGAGTACGTACGTACCTCTCCACCCGGCCGGTCGCGATGGGCACAGTGGAAGCGTGAACTGGTCGCAGGCCCGCGCCGTCGCGCTGCGCGCCGCGCCACCCTGGCCGGAGGCGGAGGTGCCGCTGTCCGCGGCGCACGGCTGCCGGCTCGCCCGTCCGCTGCGGGCGCTCGTCGCGGTGCCCGGGACCGACGTGTCGGCCATGGACGGCTACGCGGTCGCGGGCGAAGGGCCCTGGCGGGTCGTCGGCCGGGTGCTGGCCGGCGGGCACGCGCACGGCGAGGTGCTGAAGCCGGGGTACGCGGTGGAGATCGCCACGGGCGCTCCGGTGCCGGAGGGGGCGACGGCGGTCCTGCCGTACGAGGCCGCGACGGTCGGCGACCACATACCCGGAGACCGCCGGGCCGATGGGGTGGCCGACGGCGGTGCCTCCGAGGAGGTGCGGGTCGGCGGGGCGGTCGACGACGGTGCCTCCGAGGAGGCGCGGGTCGGCGAGGCGGTCGACCACGGTGCTTCTGAGGAGGTGCGGGTCGGCGGGGTGGCCGGAGACAACGCGCACCGGGAAGGGAGGCCGCCGGCCGGGGCGCTGCCGGGTGGGGAGCGGCTGGTCCGCGGGGTCGTCGAGGAAGGGCGGCACATCCGCAGGCGTGGGGAGGACGTCGGGCTGGGCGAGGCCGTGCTGGCCGCGGGAACCACGGTGACTCCCGCCGTGCTCGGGCTGGCCGCCGCGCTCGGCCACGACGTGCTCGCCGTTCACCGCCGGCTCCAGGTGGCGGTGCTGGTGACGGGGGACGAGGTGGTCGAGGCGGGACTGCCCGGGCCGGGGCGGGTGCGAGACGCCATCGGGCCGTTCCTGCCCGGGCTGGTCGCGTGGGCGGGCGGCACGCTGGGGCCCACCCTCAGGCTGCCGGACGGCGCCGCCCCCCTCCACGCCGCCCTCCGCGCCCGAACGCCGGAAGGCACACGCCCAGGTGAGGCCGGAGATGCCCGCCCGCCGGGGAAGGAAGACGTGTCATCGGCCGGTGTGGGGGGCGCGTGTCGGCCGGGGGAGGACGACGTGTCATCGGCCGGAGTGGAGGGCGCGTGTCCGCGGGGGGAGGGGGACGTGCCGTCGGCCGGAGCGGGGGGCGCGTGCCTGCCGGGGGAGGGGGACGTGCCGTCGGCCGGTGCGGAGGATGCGTGTCCTCCAGGGGAGGGAGATGCGCGTTCGGCGGGGGAGGAAGGGGTGCGGTCGGCCGAGGTGGTCGTGGTGTGTGGGGCCTCCTCGAAGGGGCCCGCCGACCACCTGCGCGGCGTGCTGGCCGAGCTGGGCGCCGAGGTGCTGGTCGACGGGGTCGCCGTACGGCCGGGCCATCCGCAGCTCCTGGCGCGCCTGCCCGGCGGACGGCTGGTCGTCGGCCTGCCGGGCAACCCGTTCGCGGCCCTGGCGGCGGCGTTGACGTTGCTGGTCCCTCTGCTCCGCGGCGAGCGCTACGAGCCGGGCGAGCGCGTGACGCTGGCGGAGACGTCGGTGAAGGATCGCCGAAGCGGCCCGCGCGGCCTGGCCCATCACCGCGACACGCGGCTGGTGCCGGTGCGCAGGTCCGGCGCGGGTGCCAGGCCCGTGGGGCACGACCGGCCCGGCTCGCTCTGGGGCGCCGCGCTCGCCGACGCCCTGGCCGTCATCCCGCCGGGATGGGACGGCGAGCCGGTCGAACTGCTCGACCTGCCCGCTTGATCACCCAGGGGCCCCGGTGAGGGCGATGGAGGTGACCGTGTCGAGGGTGGCGCTGCCGGGACGCAGGTAGTCGTTGTGGCCGCCGTCGCCCCCGTCGAAGACTCGGGCACCGAAGCCGCCGGTGACGGGGTCGGCGCCGAAGCCGACAGGGCCGAGCCGTACTCCTGCCCTGAACACGTCGTCCTTCCTGGACAGGGTCGCCCACACCCGGGCGGGCGTGCGGAGTTCGGCGCTGGTCGACACGCCCATGCCGGGGCTGCCCAGCGCCACGATGTCGGCGACCGGCAGCCCAGGCGCCGCCTGCCCGCACACGACCGTGCCGTAGCTGTGGCAGACCAGGCTCACCCGGTCCTTGCCTTCCAGGGCGGTGACCAGCTCGCGCAGCGCCTTGGCGCCCTTGGCGGCCGGCAGCGTGGTGATCACGTCCCAGTCGGTCATCTCGGGCGCGTCGTAGCCGAGCCAGCCGATGACGGCCACCTCGTGGCCCGGCCGCAGCTGGGCGGCCCTGGCGTGCAGCGCCTTGGCCGCGCCGCCGGGTGAGACCGAGGAGCCGTCGAAGTCGCGCAGGCCGAACCCGGTGCCGGGCACGTAGACGATCACCGTGCGGGCCTTGGCCAGATCCCCGACCACCTCGATCACCCGCCCGTCGCCCACCTTGTCGTACGCCATGAGCTGCCGTCCCGGACCGGCGACCGCGCTGTTGGCGGTGTAGCGCTCGGCCAGCGCGCCCGCGGTCAGCGCGGGCAGCTCCAGCGCGCTGGTGCCGGACAGGCACCCGGCGCCCGTGGCGCACAGGACGAGCACGGCACCGACCAGGAAACGACGCATGACTCCGGACCGTATGTCACCCCGGCCACAGCTCACGTCACGCCAGAGGCGGATCCGGATGATCGTCCGGAAGAACTAGAAGGCACCGAACCTGTCGGCCGCCACCAGGACGAGGAAGGTCAGCATCGTCACGCGCAGCAGCTTGCCGCCGGTGCCGAGCGAGGGCCACGACAGGTAGGCCAGCCATCCGACGAAGGCGACCACGGGCAGCACCGCGAGCCCGCCGAGCCAGCTGTCGAGCGCGAAGCCGGCCAGCAGCAGGATCACCAGGACGGCCGGTGCCACCCACCGCGGTACCTGCGTGAACAGGAAGGTGATGGGGACGGCGCTGCGCTGCTCGACCGCCTTGCGCAGGCCCGTGGCGCCGGGCGTGAAGAACTGCTCGCCGGGCGGGAGAGGCTTTCGACTGGCCACCTCCCGAGCCTAGCGCGCGAGCCGCCCGTGCCTGAAGGATCGCCACAGGACCCCTCTCCGGTACCGGCCCTTGACCGCCTGCTGTCCGCCCCGCCGGGCGCGAGCGGAACGGCGGATCCTGAAGAGCGCACATCGGGACAGCCCTCTTGTCTGACATCCTGGAACGCGTGCTCGCTCTGATTCGCTACACCGTCCCCGAGGCGCGCTCCCAAGAGTTCCTCAAGCAAGGCCAGGAGATCATCGACGTGCTCGCCGAGCAGCCGGGCTACCTGCGCGGCCGCCTGTGCCGTTCGGTCGACGAGCCCAACCTGTGGGCGCTGGTCAGCGAGTGGGAGGGCGCGGGCTTCTACCGCCGCGCGCTCTCGGCGGCCAGAATGGCGATGTACCCCATGATGATCCTCATGGTTCACGAGCCCAGCGCCTTCGAGGACGTCTACCTTTCCGGCCGCGACGATTAGTCGCGCGCGGGGGCGGTCGGATGTCCCCTAAGCTGGGATCTCATCATTCCTACTCGCCGACCTCCAGCCGGAAAGAGATTCAGCCAATGGCACGCCGGACCGACGTCATGGATACGATCGTCAGCCTCGCCAAGCGACGGGGGCTCGTCTACCCGTCGAGCGAGATCTACGGAGGCCTGCGCGCGTCGTGGGACTACGGTCCGCTGGGCGTGGAGCTGAAGAACAACGTCAAGCGGCAGTGGTGGCTGTCGATGGTTCAGGCCCGCGAAGACGTGGTCGGCCTCGACTCCTGCGTCATCCTGGCCCCCGAGGTGTGGCAGGCCAGCGGCCACGTCGAGACCTTCACCGACCCGCTGACCGAGTGCCAGTCCTGCCACAAGCGCTTCCGCGCCGACCACCTCGTCGAGTCCTACGAGGACAAGCACGGCAGGTCGCCCGAGCACGGCCTGGCCGACATCACCTGCCCCAACTGCGGCAACAAGGGCGCCTTCACCGAGCCGCGCCAGTTCAGCGGCCTGCTGAAGACCTACCTCGGCCCGGTCGAGGACGAGTCGGGCCTGGCCTACCTGCGCCCCGAGACCGCCCAGGGCATCTTCATCAACTACGCCAACGTCCAGCAGTCGGCGCGCAAGAAGATCCCCTTCGGCATCGGCCAGATCGGCAAGTCGTTCCGCAACGAGATCACGCCGGGCAACTTCATCTTCCGCACCCGCGAGTTCGAGCAGATGGAGATGGAGTTCTTCGTCAAGCCGGGCACCGACGAGGAGTGGCACCAGTACTGGATCGACGAGCGCTACCGCTGGTACTCCGACCTCGGCATCAACAAGGACAACCTGCGGCTCTACGAGCACCCGCGGGAGAAGCTGTCGCACTACTCCAAGCGCACCGTCGACGTGGAGTACCGCTTCAACTTCGCCGGCTCCGAGTGGGGTGAGCTCGAGGGCATCGCCAACCGCACCGACTTCGACCTCAACGCCCACTCCAAGGCCTCCGGCGTCGACCTGTCGTTCTTCGAGCAGGACACGGGCGAGCGCTACGTGCCCTACGTCATCGAGCCGGCCGCCGGTGTCGACCGGGCCACGCTGACGTTCCTGCTCGACGCCTACACCGAGGACGAGGCGCCCAACGCCAAGGGCGTGCTGGAGAAGCGCACGGTGCTGCGCCTCGACCACCGGCTGGCGCCGGTCAAGGTCGCGGTGCTGCCGCTGTCGCGCAACGCCGACCTGTCGCCCAAGGCCAAGGACCTGGCCGCCCAGCTGCGCAAGCGCTGGAACGTCGAGTTCGACGACGCGGGCGCGATCGGCCGCCGCTACCGTCGCCAGGACGAGATCGGCACGCCGTTCTGCATCACGGTCGACTTCGACACCCTCGAGGACCAGGCCGTGACCATCCGCGAGCGCGACTCGATGGGGCAGCAGCGCATCGCGCTCGACCAGGTCGAGTCCTACCTGCGCCAGCACCTCAACGACTGAGCCGCCCAGTGCCGACCGCGCCCGACCCCGGGGGCGGTCGGCTCGGGCTTTCGCCGCGCGCATGGGCCGCCCTGCCAAGATCGACAACGGCTGAGCTCAGGCCAGGTGGGTGCCGAACCAGCCGATCATCCGCTGGTAGGCCTGGTTCGCGGCCTGCGCGTCGTATCGCGGGCCCGTGTCGTTGAAGAAGGCGTGGTCGACGCCGGGGCAGGTGACGATCTCGTACTCGAGGCCCGCCTTCTCCAGCGCGGCCCGCGCGGCGTCACGGGTGGCGTTCACCCGGGCGTCCTGCTCGGCGTAGATCGCGAGGACGGCCGCCCGGTCGCCGGTGAAGTCGGCGCCCTCGGGAAGCGGGCCGTAGAACGGCACGGCCGCCGACAGCCGCGGCTCCTTGCCGGCCAGCAGCAGCCAGGTCATGCCGCCGCCGAAGCAGAAGCCCACCATGCCGAGCTTGGCGCCCTCCTCCCGCTTGGACAGCTCCGTCAGCGCCGCCTTCATGTCGGCGACGAACCGCTCGGGCGGGATCTCGCCCAGCTTGGCCGTGACCTGCGCGGTGTCGCTGAACGACGCCGTGCCGCCTTCGCGCGACAGCAGGTCGAGCGCGAGCGCGGAGTAGCCGCTGGCCGCCAGCCGTCCCGCGACCGAGCGGATGTGGTCGGTGAGCCCGCGGTTCTCGTGGATGACCAGCACCGCGCCCTTGGGCTGCCGGGCCTGCGCCCAGGCGCCCTGCAGGGTCACGCCCTCGGGTCCTGGGAAGGTGACGGCCTCCACCGGCAGCGGTGAAGGCCCGGCGGGGGAGGGGGACGCGCCGGCGGGCGGGCTCGGCGCGGGCGTGGCGGTCGCGGCCACCTGGTCGCCCGCGCCGCACGCGGCCAGCAGCGCGGTGGCCGCCGGCAGGCCGATCCCGAGGAGGCCGAGCCGCCGCAGGGCCTCCCGGCGAGGGATGAGCCCTTCGGCGTGATCGAGTGCGATCTCTTCCGCGAGGTAGCGCTTGAAGGGTGACATCATGCCGGGATCGTAGGCCGCGCGACCGAAAGACCTGGTAAAGCTCGCGAGGTGGGTGGGCTGCGGAATCGGGCGCCGACGATCAACCCACTCGCCGGGGTCGTCACCATATAGGTTGGCTCGGAATACGAGACATCTGAGCCATTGGCGGGAAATATGCCGGAAATGCTGGACGGGCGCTACCAGCTGGACGAGCAGATCGGGCGCGGCGGTATGGGCGAGGTCTGGCGGGGACTCGACCCGCGGACCGGCAGGGGCGTCGCGGTCAAGATCCTCGCGCCGCAGGTGACGCAGCCCGCGGCCCGCGAGCGGTTCGCTCGCGAGGCTCGCGCCGCCGCCCAGATCGTGCACACCAACGTGGTCACCGTGTTCGACACCGGTGAGCAGGACGGGCGCCCCTACCTCGTGATGGAGCTGCTGACGGGCCGCAGCCTGGCCGAGGAGCTTGAGGACGGTCACCGGTACACCATCCCCGAGGTGTGCAGGCTGATGAGCCAGGCGGCCGCCGGTCTGGACGCGGCGCACCAGGCGGGGGTGGTCCACCGCGACGTCAAGCCGGCGAACCTGCACCGCACGGCGGACGGCACCCTCAAGATCGTTGACTTCGGCATCGCGCAGGTGGCCAGCGAGGCCTCCAGGCTGACGACGGTGGGCACCGTGGTCGGCACGGCCGCCTACCTCGCGCCCGAGCAGATCAACGGCGAGGCCGGTACCGCCGCCTCCGACCTGTACGCCCTCGGTTGCGTCGCCTACGAGCTGCTCTGCGGCCAGCCGCCGTTCTCCGGCGGCGCGGCCGACCTCATGCGCAAGCACGTCTTCGAGGCGCCCATGCCGCCCGGCCAGGTGCGTCCCGACGTGCCCGCCCCCCTCGACCGGCTGGTGATGTCCATGCTGGCCAAGAACCCCGCCGACCGGCCGGCCTCCGCCGAGCAGGTACGGCAGGCCTTCGCCGCCTTCGCCTTCCCCCAGGCGGCCCAGACGGCACCGAATCCCGCCCCGCGGGCCGTGCCGAACCCGACGGCCGTGCTGCCCGCCCACGACCCGGCCGTCCTGCCGCCTCATGACCCGGCCGTGACGACGGATCTGCGCGGCGGCCCCGCGGTCCCCGTGACGGGCACGATGCTCGCCGGCACCGGCACGGAAGCCCGGCCCGCCTCGGAGGGCAAGAAGCTGGCGCTGCAGGCGCTGGCCGGGGTGGTGCTGATCGCGGTGGGGGCGCTCGCGGTGACGATGTTCAACAGCGGAGGCGAGGAGCCCCGCCCCACGCCCACCCCCGCGGCCGTGGTGACGGCGGATCCGGATCCGGCGCCGCCGTCCGCCGTCGCCACCGCGAGCCCGGAGCCGTCGTCCCTGGTCGAGGCGGAGACGCCCGGTGCGGACGACACGGACTCCGACGACGAGGACGACGAGCCCTACGCCAGCGAGGCCTCCGAGTACATCCCTCCGGGCGGCTGGAACAGGTGGCTCGAAGGCCTCGACAAGGCGGTCTACAAGCAGCAGGCCGGGGGCGGGATCGAGCAGGGCCTCGCGGACAAGGCTCACGAGAGAGTCCGGGAGGCCGCCAGGGCGGCGATGCGCGGTGCGGAGGCCGAGGCGAGGGAGGAGGTCTTCCACCTGGTCAAGGACGTGTTCAAGGCCCAGCGCAAGGGCAAGCTGGAGGACGGCCCGCTGACGCAGTACATCGCGAAAGCCGGGCTCCGCTAGCAGGGACGAACGGCGCCGGAGGTTCCCTCCGGCGCCGTTGCCATGTCTGCCAAGTGCGTTCAAAGAATTGGTTTACACCAATTGGTATAAACCAATAAATTTCCAGTGGATTAGACCGGTGTATACCTTCTGAGCTGGAGAAACGGGGATTTAACCGTTGAGTGCAGTTTCGTGCTGTTCTTTATCGGTAGAGTCCGGAACGGAGGCGTTCGCAAAGGAGTTGTGGTGGCCAAGTACGTTTACGACTTCACCGAGGGCAACAAGGATCTCAAGGATCTTCTCGGCGGAAAGGGCGCCAATCTGGCCGAGATGACGAATCTCGGGCTGCCCGTTCCCCCCGGATTCACGATCACCTCTGAGGCGTGCCGCCACTACCTGGCGGAGGGCGCGGTACCCGACGGCCTCGAGGCTGAGGTCGCCGAGCATCTGAAGGCGCTGGAGTCGGCCATGGGCAAGAAGCTCGGGCAGGCCGACGACCCGCTGCTCATCAGCGTGCGGTCGGGGGCCAAGTTCTCGATGCCGGGCATGATGGAGACGGTCCTCAACATCGGGCTCAACGACGAATCCGTCCACGGCCTGGCCAAGCAGGCGGGCGGCAACGACCGCTTCGCCTGGGACTCCTACCGCAGGCTCATCCAGATGTTCGGCAAGACCGTGCTGGGCATCGACGGTGAGCTGTTCGAGCACGCCCTGGAGTCGCTCAAGGGCGCCCGCCAGGACACCGACCTGTCCGCCGAGGAGCTGCAGGGCCTGGTCGAGACGTACAAGGGCATCGTGCGCGAGCAGACGGACAGGGACTTCCCCGCCGACCCGCGCGAGCAGATGCGGCTGGCCGTCATGGCCGTCTTCGACTCGTGGAACGCTCCCCGCGCCATCCTCTACCGCCGCCAGGAACGCATCCCCGCCGACCTCGGCACCGCGGTCAACATCGTGGCCATGGTCTTCGGCAACCTCGGCGAGGACTCCGGCACCGGTGTGGCCTTCACCCGCGACCCCGGCTCGGGACACCAGGGCATCTACGGCGACTACCTGCAGAACGCCCAGGGCGAGGACGTCGTCGCCGGCATCCGCAACACCATCCCGCTGCAGGAGCTCGAGCGCATCGACAAGCACTCCTACGACGAGCTGCTGCAGATCATGGAGAAGCTCGAGAACCACTACCGCGACCTGTGCGACATCGAGTTCACCATCGAGCGCGGCAAGCTCTGGATGCTGCAGACCCGCGTGGGCAAGCGGACCGCCGCCGCGGCCTTCCGCATCGCGACGCAGCTCGTCGACCAGGGGCTCATCACCCTCGACGAGGCCGTCACCAGGGTCAGCGGCGACCAGCTCGCCCAGCTGATGTTCCCCAGGTTCGCCGCCGACGGCGAGCGCGCGCTCATCACCAAGGGCATGAACGCCTCGCCCGGCGCGGCCGTCGGCAAGGCCGTCTTCTCCTCCGAGCGGGCCGTCGAGCTGGCCGCCGCCGGCGAGCAGGTGATCCTGGTCCGTCGCGAGACCAACCCCGACGACCTGGCCGGCATGATCGCCGCCCAGGGCGTGCTCACCTCGCGCGGCGGCAAGACCTCGCACGCCGCCGTGGTCGCCCGCGGCATGGGCAAGACCTGCGTGTGCGGCGCCGAGGAGCTGGAGGTCACCACGAGCGAGCGCCGCTTCACCGCCCCCGGCGGCATCACGGTCGACGAGGGCGACGTCATCTCCATCGACGGCAGCACGGGCGAGGTCTTCCTCGGCGAGGTGCCGGTGGTCGACTCGGCCGTGGTGGAGTACTTCGAGGGCAGCCGGCCGGACGACGAGCTGGTCCGCGCGGTCGACCGGATCATGCGGCACGCCGACTCGGTACGGCGGCTGGGCGTGCGGGCCAACGCCGACACCCCCGAGGACTCCGCCCGCGCCGTGCGGTTCGGGGCCGAGGGGATCGGGCTGTGCCGTACCGAGCACATGTTCCTCGGCGACCGCAGGCAGCTGGTCGAGGACCTGGTCCTGGCCACCTCCGACGAGGAGCGCCAGGCCGCGCTGGACGCCCTCGAGCCGCTCCAGCGGGCCGACTTCACCGGCATCTTCGAGGCCATGGACGGCCGGCCGGTCACCATCCGCCTCATCGACCCGCCGCTGCACGAGTTCCTGCCCGACCTCGTGGAGCTGTCGGTCAAGGTGGCCACCGGCGACGCCGGCGACAAGGACCGCACGCTGCTGGCCGCCGTGAAGCGCCTGCACGAGCAGAACCCGATGCTCGGCCTGCGCGGCGTACGGCTCGGCCTGGTCATCCCCGGCCTGTTCGCCATGCAGGTCAGGGCGATCGCCGAGGCGGCTCGCGCGGTGCCGGGCGCCAAGCCGGAGATCATGATTCCGCTGGTGGCGGCGGTGCAGGAGCTGGAGGCCGTGCGCGAGGAGGCCCTCGCCATCCTGAGGGAGACGGGCGTCGACGCGCTCATCGGCACCATGATCGAGACGCCGCGGGCCGCGCTCACCGCGGGCCAGGTCGCCGAGGCCGCGCAGTTCTTCTCCTTCGGCACCAACGACCTGACCCAGATGACGTGGGGCTTCTCCCGCGACGACGTCGAGGCCGCGTTCTTCTCCCGCTACCTGGAGATGGGCATCTTCGGCGTCTCGCCGTTCGAGACCCTCGACAGGGACGGCGTCGGCCGCCTCGTCAGGATCGCGGCGGAGGAGGGCAGGAGGACCAGGGCCGATCTCAAGCTCGGCATCTGCGGCGAGCACGGCGGCGACCCCGACTCCGTCCACTTCTGCCACGAGGTAGGGCTCGACTACGTGTCCTGCTCGCCGTTCCGCATCCCCGTGGCGCGCCTGGAGGCGGGCCGCGCCGCCCTGACGGTCGACACCTCCGACACCCGCTGAGTCACCGGGCCGCCGGACCGCGAGGGTCCGGCGGCCCGCCCTTTCACGCGGGGACCGGACCGCGAGGGTCCGGCGGCCGCCTTCTCAGGCGGGGACGAAGTCGGGCTTCACGCCCAGCCCCGCCAGCCACGACCGCATGCCGGGCACACCCGAAGGGTCGGCGACCACCTGGGCGGCGTACTCCGCCACCAGGACCTCCTCGCCGTCCTCGAACAGCAGCCTGGCCGGGCCCGACCACGACAGCGTCCAGCGGGCCTGCCCGTGCTGGATGAGCGTCGCCTCCAGCGCCTGCCCGAGGACACCCGCGAGCAGCGAGCCGGAGTCGTTCCAGCCGAGCTGCCGCAGCTCGGCCTCCAGCGCCGCGTGCTGCCCGCGCGCCACCGCCTCGAAGGCCGCGTCGAGGTACGGCACGCCCGCCCCCATGACCCGCTGCCCGGCCACGGCCAGGTCGCGCAGCGCCTCCTCGTTGCGCGCCGCGTACATGCCGGAGGCGACCAGGTCCTCCCACGAGACCGGGCGCAGGGTGGTCAGCGCCTCCTGGGTCCAGAACGACTGCTCGACCGCCTGGGCCGCCACCGTCGCGTCCCGCAGCAGCGTGGTGGCCGGGCGCGGGTCGGGGACGTGCGCGGGCTCGGGCAGCCGCTCGATCGCGGCCAGCCGCTCGGCGAGACTTGGGTGCGAGTCGTAGGGGGAGATCTTCTCCGGCTCCTCGGCGAGCCTGGCCAGCTCCGCCTGCCGTACCGGATCGCCCATGAGGGCGCGGAAGCCGCCGAACACCGACGAGGGCCGGTTGCCCGCCAGGCCGGCCATCCCCATGTAGCGCTCCATGAACAGCTCCCACGCCTGCGCCGCGGTGTGGATCTTCCGCAGCGCGCCCGCCATGGCCGCCCTGCCCGCGATCGCCACGGCGAACGAGTCGGCCTCGAGCTCCTGGCGCCGCGAGACCGCCTGGGAGACGCGCAGGTAGAGCTTGGCGTAGTAGGCGAAGAGCCGCTGCACGAAGGGGTGGTTGCCGAGTCCCTGCACGGTGGCGACCAGCGCGACCCTGCCCCGGTAGACGGGCGCGCCGAGGCGGGTGTGCGCGCCGCTGTAGTGGCCGAGCTCGTGCCCGAGCACGGCCCGCGTCTCGTCGACCGTCAGCGACTGCAGCAGCGGCAGCCCGATGTACATGCGCCGCCTGGTGGCCACCAGGCCGAGCAGCCGGGTGTCCTCGGCGACGGCGGCGTTGACCTCGCCGACCAGCCTGATCTCGTCCGGCGGCGCCGTCTTGACCCGCTGCGCGAGCTCCTCGACCGTCCGCCACAGCTCCGGCTCCTGCTCGCGGGTGACGGCCACCCCCGGCTGCTCGCCCTGCTTCCTGCGGCTGACCATCCACAGCGCCCGCACCAGCGCCCCCGCCGCCAGGGTCAGCACGATCGCGATCTTCAGTCCGGCGGCGTGGAAGTCGAGGAAGAGGTAGACGTCGAAGAAGACGGCAGCGGCCAGGACGAGGCCGACGAGCACGTAGAAGCCGGCCAGCAGGGTGAAGGCCAGCACGGCACGGAACGCGGTGGTCACGCGGATGACCTTATAGGGCCATAAACCGGATTCTGACGGGACCTTACCGAAAAACTGACTCGCCACGAGGCGAGGCCGGACCCGGTCCACCACGGCTCCACCCGGCCCTGATGGGTAAACTCACAGCACTTATGGGCCAATACACCGACCACGACCAGGAGCGATGGGTACCGGAGCCGCCCGGCGACCCCGATCGGGGCGCGTTCGCGCGCGACCGGGCCAGGGTCCTGCACAGCTCGGCCCTGCGCAGGCTCGCGGCCAAGACACAGGTGGTGGGGCCCGGTGAGACGCTCGGCGTCGGCCAGCACATCCCGCGCACCAGGCTCACCCACTCGCTCGAATGCGCCCAGGTCGGCAGGGAGATGGGCGCCGCGCTCGGCGTCGACCCCGACCTGGTGGAGACGGCCTGCCTGGCCCACGACCTCGGTCACCCGCCCTTCGGCCACAACGGCGAGGCCGCGCTCGACGAACTGGCCGCCACCTGCGGCGGCTTCGAGGGCAACGCGCAGAGCCTGCGCCTGCTGACCAGGCTCGAGCCCAAGGTGCTGACGGAGGACGGCCGCAGCGCCGGGCTCAACCTGACCCGCGCCTCCCTGGACGCCGCGGTCAAGTACCCGTGGCCGCGCGGCCGGGGCGGCAAGTTCGGCGTCTACGACGACGACCTGCCGGTCTTCGAGTGGATCAGGGACGGCGCGCCAGCCCGGAGGGTGAGCTTCGAGGCGCAGATCATGGACTGGGCCGACGACGTCGCCTACTCGGTGCACGACCTGGAGGACGCCCTCCACTCGGGCCACGCCACCCCCGAGGCGCTCGGGTCACGGGCCGAGCGCGAGGCCGTCTGCGAGCTGACCCGCCTCTGGTACGTCCCCGACGCCACCGGCGCCGAGCTGGAGGCGGCCTTCGACCGGCTGCTGGCCGCCCCGCTGTGGCCGCGCCGCTTCGCGGGCACACTGGCCGACCTGGCCGGGCTCAAGGCGCTGACCAGCGGCCTGATCGGACGGTTCTGCCGGTCAGCGCAGGCCGCGACCAAGGAGGCCTTCGGCTACCGCCACCGCGCCGACCTGGTGGTGCCGCGGGCCACGCGGCTGGAGTGCGCGCTGCTCAAGGGAGTGACCGCGCACTACGTGATGACGACGGAGGACCACCACGCCAACCAGGCGCGGCAGCGGGAGCTGATCTCCGAGCTGGCCTCCCTGATCACGCTGGGCGCGCCGCACACGCTCGAACCGGCGTTCCGGCCCGCGTTCGTCGAGGCGAAGGACGACGCGGCACGGGTGCGCGTGGTGATCGACCAGATCGCCTCCCTCACCGACACCTCCGCCGTCGCCTGGCACCGCCGCCTGTCCGGCTGACCCGCCCCGCGCGATTCGCCGGGGCCGGGTGCGAGCGTCGGACCTGCGATGACGGCGCCGAAGGACGATACTCCAGAACATGGCAACCTTTGTGATCGTCGGCGCCGGGCTCGCAGGGGCCAAGGCGGCGCAGACACTGCGGGAAGAGGGCTTCGACGGCGAGGTCGTGCTCATCGGAGCCGAGAACGAGCGACCCTACGAGCGGCCGCCGCTGTCCAAGAGCTACCTCCAAGACAAGAGCGAGCGAGAGAAGATCTTCGTCCACCCGCCGGAGTGGTACGCCGACAACGCGGTCGACCTGCTGCTGGGCACCGCCGTCACGGAGATCGACCTCGACGGCCACCAGGTCACGCTCGCCGACGGCGCCCGCCGGCCGTACGACAAGCTGCTCATCGCCACCGGCGCCCGCCCGCGCCGCCTGCCGGGCGCGGGACCCGTGCGCTACCTGCGGACCGTCGGCGACAGCGAGGCGCTCAAGGAGCGTTTCGCCCGCGGCGGCAAGGTCCTGATCATCGGTGCCGGCTGGATCGGGCTGGAGACCGCGGCGGCGGCCCGCGCGGCGGGCTGCGAGGTCACCGTCGTCGAGCCGGAACCCACCCCGCTGTTCAGGGTGGTGGGGCCCGAGGTCGGCAAGGTCTTCGCCGACGTCCATCGCCGCCACGGCGTCGACCTGCGCCTCGGCGTCGCCGCCGAGGAGGTGACCGACGACGGCGTACGGCTCGGCACGGGCGAGGTGCTGACCGCCGACCTGGTGCTCGCCGGCATCGGCGCCGCGCCCGACGTCGAGCTGGCCCGCAGGGCGGGGCTCGAGGTGCGCGAGGGCATCGTCACCGACGCCGCCCTGCGGACCTCGCACCCCGACGTCCACGCGGCGGGGGACGTCGCCGAGTCCTACAATCCGCTCTACGACAGGTGGATCCGGGTGGAGCACTGGGCCAACGCCCTCAACGGCGGGCCCGCCGCGGCCAGGTCGATGCTCGGCCAGGACGTCGTCTACGACCGCGTGCCGTACTTCTACACCGACCAGTTCGAGATCGGCATGGAGTTCTCCGGCGACACCCGGGGCTACGACGAGGTGTTCATCAAGGGCAAGGACCTGGAGTTCATCGCCTACTGGCTGCGCCAGGGCACGGTCATCGCGGGGATGAACGTCAACATCTGGGACGTCGTCGGCGACATCCAGAACCTCATCCGCTCCGGCGGCCCGCTGCCGGAGCGCGGGCCGACGCCCTGACGCCCGCCAGGCAGGGGAACCGTCAGAGCGTCGAGGTGTCGTTGAGCGACGGCGTCGGAGTGGGCGTCGGCGTGGCCGGCTTCTTCTTGCGCGGCCGCTTCTGCTCCTCCTTCTCCGGCTCCTGCTGGGGCGTCGACCTGCCGGCGCACAGCGTCGTGCAGGCGGGCGTCTCGCCGACCTCGCCGCGCAGCCTGAAGGTCTCCTCCTTCGGGGAGAGCGTGCGGTTGCCCTTGTCCCAGGCGTCCAGGTAGTCCCACGGCTCGACCATGCCGCGGCGCACCCACCAGTAGGCCGGGCCGGCCTTCCACGAGATCGCGAAGTAGAGGTTGGGGGCGGTGTCGCGGGCGTTGCCCGAGTTGCCGATCGTGCCGACCTTCTGCCCGGCCTTCACCTTCGAGCCCGGCTTGAGGTCCGGGACGACGGCGTCGAGGTGGCCGCCGAGGTAGCGGACCCCGTCCTCGCCGATGATCGAGACGAACCTGCCCTCGCGGTCGGGGCCGCGGTCGGTGGAGGGCGACCAGCGGTTGCCGGTGTTGATCTCGTCGACCACGCCGTCGACGGGCGCGACGAACGCGCAGCCCTTGGCCGCCCAGATCGTCGTCTTGGGCAGGATGAGCAGCTTGCGCTGGTAGCTGGTCTTGCAGCCCTTGACCGGGAAGGCGTAGGTGTACTTCGACACCTGCGGCGGCGGCACCTGCACCGGAGCCTCGGCCGCGGGCCGCTGGACGCCGGCCTGCTCGTCGGTGCCGGGGCCGGCCGAGGGGACCGGCGTCGCCGCCACGGCCTCGGCGGGGGCCTTCATGCTGACGCCCGCGACGCCGGTGGCGTGCGCGCATCCTCCGGTCAGCAGGACGCCGACCACCACCGCACTGAGAGGCCCCGAACGCATGATCTCCACCTGTGTCACAGTATCGAACGACAACCTTTACCTTTGTAACGGACCCGGCCCGTGACCACGACCGGTTTGCCGTTATCCGTCCAGCGGCCCCGTACGGCAGGCAACGCCGCGCAGGATCTCCGCCACGGGCTCCCGTGCCGGACGGGACGAGCATCCGCGCCGGGGCCGAAAGTGTCGGAGCGCGCCATTAGACTCGCCGCGTGGCAGGCCGGATCCGTGACGTCGACATCGCGCTGGTGCGCGAGCGTTCCCCGATCGCCGACGTGATCGGGGAGCACATCCAGCTCCGCAACGCGGGCGGCGGCAATCTCAAGGGCCTGTGCCCCTTCCACGACGAGAAGAGCCCGTCCTTCAACGTCACCCCCGAGCGGGGGATGTACTTCTGCTTCGGCTGCGGCGAGGGCGGCGACGTCATCACGTTCGTCGAGAAGATCGAGCACCTGTCCTTCCACGAGTCGGTCGAGCGGCTGGCGCAGCGGGCCGGCGTGCAGCTGCAGTACGAGCAGGGCGGCTACGTCCCCAAGCGCGACCAGGGGGAGCGGGCCCGGCTGATCGAGGCGCACAAGGCCGCCGCCGAGTTCTACGTCGAGCGGCTCTTCTCGCCGGAGGCGGCGCCCGGGCGCCGGTTCCTGTCCGAGCGGGGCTTCGAGCGGGCCGACGCCGAGCTGTTCGGCGTCGGCTACGCGCCCAACGAGTGGGAGGCGCTGACCCGTCACCTGCTCGGCAGGGGGTTCACCGCGGCGGAGATCGTCAAGGGCGGCCTGGCCAAGGAGGGCAGGCGCGGCCCGATGGACCGCTTCCGCGGGCGGCTCATCTGGCCCATCCGCGAGGCCACGGGCGACGTCATCGGGTTCGGCGCGCGCAAGCTCCTCGACAGCGACGACGGCCCCAAGTACCTCAACACCCCCGAGTCGCCCCTCTACAAGAAGTCGCAGGTCCTCTACGGCATCGACCTGGCCAAGCGGGAGATCTCCAAGCGCTCCCAGGCGGTGATCGTCGAGGGCTACACCGACGTGATGGCCTGCCACCTGGCCGGGGTGCCGACCGCGGTGGCGACCTGCGGCACCTCCTTCGGCGAGGAGCACATCAAGATCCTGCGCCGGTTCCTGCTCGACCAGTCCTCGGCCACCGGTGAGGTGATCTTCACCTTCGACGGCGACGCGGCGGGCCAGAAGGCGGCGCTGCGGGCCTTCGCCGACGAGCAGAAGTTCGTCACCCAGACCTACGTCGCCGTGCAGGCCGACGGGCTCGACCCGTGCGACCTGCGGGTCAAGCAGGGCGACGCGGCCGTGCGCGACCTGGTGGCCAGCAGGGAGCCGCTGTTCCAGTTCGCGATCCGCAGCACGATCTCCCGCTACGACCTGCGCACCAACGAGGGCAAGATCGCCGCGCTCGACGCGGCCGCGCCGATCGTGGCGGGCATCAAGGACACAGGGCTGCGCAAGCGCTACGCCATCGACCTCGACAGGTGGCTCGGCTTCATGGACGAGCGCTTCGTCATCGAGCGCATCGCCGAGGTCGGCGGGGCGCAGGTGGCCAGACAGCAGCGCGCCCCCAAGATCGCCGTCGTCGAGCCGCACGTGCGGGTCGAGGGCGAGCTGCTCAAGCTGGCCGTGCAGCGGCCCGCCCTGGTCGGGCCGCGCTTCGACGCGCTCGGCGCCGAGGCGTTCACCACGCCCGACCACGTCGCGCTCCACGCCGTCGTCGCGGCGGCCGGTGGCGCGGCGGCCGGAGGCGCCGGCGGCAGGGAATGGGTCGACCGGCTGCTGGAGCACGCGCCGGACGAGGCGGTGCGCGGGCTGATCACCAGGTTCGCCGTCGAGGCCATCAGGGCCGACGCCGAGGTCGAGCAGCGCTACGGCACCGAGCTGCTGGCCGCCGTCGAGGGCATCGCGGTCGACCGGGCCATCGCCCAGGTGAAGTCGCGCCTGCAGCGGCTCAACCCGGTCGAGGAGCCCGAGGAGCACCGGCGGCTGTTCGGCGAGCTGCTGGGGCTCGAACGGCAGCGCAAGGCCCTCAGGGAGAACCCGGTAGGCGGCTAGACCGGCCGCCGAACCTGTTCGCCTCGCATGGCGACGCGGCGGCGTCCGGCTGGCCGGGGACCGGCGACCGGCCCGGCTGAGCGCGCCCGGCTGGAGCGGGCGCCGCGACCGGGTCCGGCTGAGCGGGTGTCAGGCTCTGACCGGGCGTCCGGGCAGGGCGGTCGGCAGCAGGTGGCCGTCCAGGACCACGAACCTTCCGCCCACGATGACATGGGCGAACCCGGTCGAGGTCGCGGTCGTGGCGGTGTAGGTGGCGTGGTCGGTGACGGCGGCAGGGTCGAAGACCGTCAGGTCGGCGTCGCAACCCACCTGGACGCGGCCCTTGCGCCGCATGGCGGGCACGCCCGAGCCGACGACGTCGGCGGGGACGAGGGTGCACCTGCGCACGGCCTCGGGCAGCGACAGGACGCCGCTCTCCCGGACGAGTCTGCGCAGCGTCCTGCCGTAGGTGCCGGCCGTGCGCGGGTGGGTGACGGCATCGCGCGCCAGCGGCCAGGACAGGGGGTCGGGCACGCCCGAGCGCCACAGCAGGGGGACGGCGTCGGTGGCGACGGCGGCGTCGGTGAAGGTGAGGGCGCGCTGGATGTAGTCGAACTGGGCGGGGTCGTCCTCGTCGAGCAGGTGGACGAAGGCGGCCGAGCCGGGCCGGCTCTCGCGGATCCGGCGCAGGGTGTCGGCGTCGGGGATGCGGCCCTCGGCGCCGAGCAGGCCGATCGAGTGCGGTGTGAGGCCGCGCCGGTGGAGGAGTTCGGGGGCGAGGAAGGCCGCCCCGATGCCGGTCATGCCCGCGCCGTACGGGTAGGCCTCGGTGGTGACGCGCGAGCCTTCGGCGCGGACCTTCTCCACCAGGCCCAGCACGCGGTCGACGTGGCGGATGGAGGTGCTGTTGACGTGGCAGTAGTGCATGTGCGCGCCGGTCGTGGCGGCGGCGCGGACGACCTCCTCGGCCCCGTCGACGGGGGTGGTGGGGTCCATCTCGACCAGCTCGCGGGCGTGGGTGTAGGTGGGCAGCCCGGCGCGGGCGGCGAGCGCGGCCACGGCGAGGTATTCGGCGGGGTCGACGCGGGGCGCGTAGCCGACGAGGATGCCGATGCCGAGCGCTCCGTCGCCGAGGTCGCGCTCCAGCATGCCGATGACGCGGTCGACCGTCTGCCGCGGCGCGGCCCGCTGCCATTCCTCCCGGCCGATGTTGGCGACGAAGTCGTCCAGGTCGCCGCCGGTTTCCAGGCCGAGCAGGACGGCCATGCGGGCCACGGCCCAGGAGGTGGCGAAGCCGTAGTTGAGCGGCCTGCCCTCGGCCTCGGCCCTGCGGTAGGCGGCGGCCACGGGGTAGGCGCCGGCTTCGAGCTCCAGGACGGTGGTGACGCCGTCGAGGGCCTGCAGACGGTGGCCGGCGATGTCGGTGCTGTGGCTGTGCAGGTCGATGAAGCCCGGGCTGACCACCAGGCCGGTCGCGTCGACGACGGTGGCGCCGTGGAGCGGCTCCCCGGAGACCGCCCTGATGACGCCGCCGGTGACGCCGACGTCGCGTACGGCGTCCAGGCCGCTCTCGGGGTCGATGACCCGGCCGCGGGCGAGGACCAGATCGTATGTCGTCATGCGGGCTCCTTCGTGCCGAGGGTGAACTGCTCGGGGCGCTGGGGCACGATGAAGGCGATCAGCGCGCCGAGCACGGTGGTGGCGATGAGCAGGCCGAACGCCGCGGTGTAGGAGAACGCGTCGGCCAGGAAGCCCATGAGGACCGGGGCGATGACGCCGGCGATCTGGCCGCCGACGTTGACGACGGCCAGGCCGGATCCGATGACGGCGGGCGGCAGGACCCGGACGGGCATGCCGAGGATGCCCATCGAGGAAAGGCCCGCCACACCCATGGCGAGGGTCTGGTAGACGGTGAACCCGACGGCGGAGTCGGCCATCAGCATGAGCACCAGGAGGACGGCGGTGACCAGCAGCAGGGGGATGACGTAGAGCCTGGCCCGGTCGTGGAAGAAGCGGTCGAACAGCCAGCCGCCGAGGAAGGTGGTCGCGCACGAGACCAGGGCGGGGATGGCCGCCATGACGCCGGTGCTGACGAGGGAGATGCCGCGTTCCTCCAGCAGGTAGCTGGGCACCCAGGTGATCATGCCGTAGCCCAGCATGTTGGTGGCGCAGAAGAGGGCGGCGAACTTCCAGACGGAGGCCGACCGGACGACGGCGCCGAGGCCGAGCCCCCTGTCCTGGACGGCGTCGGAGCCGTTGAGGTGGGCGGGCAGCGGCTTGGGCAGCAGCGTCCAGAGCAGCATCCCGATGACGACGCCGGCGGCGGCCGTGACCCAGAAGGTGTGCCGCCAGCCCATGACGAGGATGAGCGGCGCGACGATGAGCGGGGCGATGCCGGCGCCGAGCGGGTTGGCGGCCAGCATGGCCCCGGCGGCCGTGGCGCGTACGGCGGGCGTGGTGCGTTCCGCGACGGCCTTGAAGGAGGCGCTGGGGAACAGCCCCTGGCTGACGCCGAAGAGGGCGCGGATCACCAGGAGCGACGCCAGGCCCCAGGCGACGCCGGTGAGGGCGGTGAAGACCGACCAGAGCAGCAGGGCCACCATGAGCTGGCGGCGGGCGCCGAACCGGTCGGCCAGGATGCCGCCCGGCAGCTGGCACAACAGGTACACCAGAGAGAAGACGGTGATCAGCCAGCCCTGCTCGGTCCTGGTGAGCGCGAACTCCTCACCGATGAACGGCAACGCGACGGCCATCATCACCCGGTCGACGTAGTCGATCACCCAGACGCCCATGAGCAGGCCGACGGTGACGATCGCGGTCCTTCGGACCGGTGCGGGCACGACAAGCTGGGGGGTGATTTCGGAGAGTCCCATGTGCGAACCTCCCGGGCACTCGGCCAATGGTTCCGCCACCCTCCATCAGGTGGCCCGGGCGTGCTTCGTCCGTGGAGATGAAGATGGCGCCGCCGACGGTGTGATCGCACGAAGACACGCGCGCGACGGCGAACTCAACGCGGTTCTGAGCCGGCCTGCGCGGCGCCGTCCTCGGCCGGATCCTCGGGTGGGGGAGAGGCGGCTCGTCGGGTGACCGTCCTCGGGTGAGGGGGAGGCGGCTCGTCGGGTGACCGTCCTCGGGTGAGGGAGAGGCGGCTCGTCGGGTGACCGTCGTCGAGTGGGGAGCGTCGGCTTCTCGGGTGACCGCCTCGCGGTGGAGCCGTGGACGCCGCACCGTCTCGCGGAGAAGCCGGGGAGGCCGCGTCGCCCCTCAGGGGCGCGACGCGGGCAGGAGGCAGCATTCAGACGCGGCCGGCCGCCTCCATTGCGAACCTGATCGCGTAATTGGCTTTTCTTTCCTGATCAAACTCAGGCCAAACATTAATAAGATCTCGATTTGGTAATGATGCAGATCTTACCTCGAGTGACAAAAATGGGTCTGCCATTTTATGGAAGCAATACTGCAGACTGTGTCCCGTGGGTGCATCGGTGCTGCCAAGTGGGCCGCCATCGGTAGACCAGGTGGCGGACCTCGTCGCGAAAGGAAGAGAGCGCGGAAGCGTTACCGTCGATGACGTAGCCGCCGCGCTCGACCGCTCCGAGCTGCCGTCCGACGCGCTGGAACGCGTCGTGCGGATGCTCGCGGAGAACGGGGTGGAGGTCCTCGAGCCGCAGGGCGACGACGAGACCGTCCGTCCTGATGAGGAAGACGTAGGCAAGCGGGCGCCGACCAGTGATCTGGTCCGCATCTACCTGCGCGAGATCGGCCGGGTCCCGCTGCTCACCGCCGAAGAGGAGGTCGAACTCGCCAAATCCATCGAGGCAGGGCTGTTCGCCGAGGACAAGCTCGCCAGCGGGCTCGCCCGCCTGGCCCACCCCGAGTTCAGGGAGCTGGTCTGGCAGGGCACGCGGGCCAAGCAGCGGCTGATCGAGGCCAACCTCAGGTTGGTGGTCTCCATAGCGAAACGGTATGTCGGGCGCGGCATGCTCTTCCTCGACCTGATCCAGGAGGGCAATCTCGGACTCATCCGCGCGGTCGAGAAATTCGACTACACCAAGGGCTACAAGTTCTCCACCTATGCCACGTGGTGGATTCGCCAGGCGATCACCCGAGCCATTGCCGATCAGGCGCGCACGATTCGAATTCCCGTGCACATGGTGGAAACGATCAACAAACTGGTCAGGGTGCAGCGCCAGCTCCACCAGGACCTGGGGCGGGAGCCCGCGCCCGAGGAGATCGCGCTGGAGATGGACCTGCCGGTCGACCGTGTGGTGGAGATTCAGCGGATCGCGCAGGAGCCGGTGTCGCTGCAGTCGCCGATCGGCGAGGAGGACTCCGACCTCGGTGACTTCATCGAGGACGCCGACGCGGTGGTGCCCATGGAGGCGGCCGCGTTCATCATGCTGCAGGACCAGCTCGACGACATCCTCGCCACGCTGTCCGAGCGGGAGCAGCGCATCATCCAGCTGCGCTTCGGGCTGGCCGACGGGCACCCGCGCACGCTGGAGGAGGTCGGCAGGGAGTTCGGCGTCACGCGGGAGCGCATCCGCCAGATCGAGTCCAAGACGCTCGCCAAGCTGCGCCACCCCACCCGCGCCCAGATGCTGCGCGACTACCTCGACTAGCAATCACCTGGTCGCCGAGCCCCGGGAGCCGTCTCCCGGGGCTCCGCCGCGCGCCCGTCCGGTACGGCAGGCGGTCAGGAACAGCCCTCGAACTGCGGCACCGACACCGTGCCGATCGTCAGCCCCGAGGTCCCGAACCACTTGCGCAGCAGCATCCCGGCCGTGCCGTCCTGGTACATGTCGGTGATCGCGCGGTTGACCGCCTCGCAGCCGTCCACGTCGCCCTTGCGCAGGCCCACGCCGGTGCGCTGCTCGTTGAACTGCGTGTTCACCAGCCGGACGCCGCGGCCCTCACGTGCGGCCAGCCCTGCCAGGATCACGTCGTTGGTGGTGATCGCGTCGATCCGGCCGGACTTCAGCATGGCCATGCACTGGTCGTAGGTCGACGCGGGCACCACCGAGGCCGGGATCTGCCGCTCGTCGATCACCCGCTGGGCCGCGTTCGACCCCTGCACCTCGCAGATCTTCCGCCCGGCCAGGTCACGTACGTTCGCGATGCCCGTGGTCCCGTCGCGTACCAGGATGTCCTGGAACGACAGGTGGTAGGGGCCGGCGAAGGACACCCTCGTCTTCCGCTCCTGGGTGATGGAGAAGGTGGCGACCACCAGGTCGGCCTTCCCCTCGAGCAGCAGTCGCTCCCTGTCGGCGGCCAGCGCGGGCACGAACGTGGGGGTGGCGCCGAGCTTGCGCGCCACGTAGGCCGCCACGTCGACGTCGAACCCCTCGAACCGGCCGTCCCCCTTCCTGAATCCGATCGCCGGCAGGTCGGGCCGGACGCCGATGACCAGGCGCTCCTTCCCGACGACGGACGACGCGGCGCCCGCGCCGCACCCGCCCGCCGCGCCCAGCACCGCGACCCCCGCCAGAACGACCAGCATCCGCCTGGCCCGCATCCTGACGGCCTGCATCCGCCTGGCCCGCGTCCGGGTGGTCAGCATCCGGGTGGTCAGCATTCGGGTGGTCAGTATCCGAGCGGCCTTCATCCGGGTGGTCAGCATGCGCACCTTCTTCACCGGTACTCCTTCAGCCTCGGCCGCACCCCTGCGAACACGCCCGCCGCGATGACCAGGCTCCCGGCCGGTACCAGCGCCTGCAGTCCACGCACCCCGTTCCCGCCGTCCGCGACTGCCTCGGCGAAGATGATCTTGTGCCGGTCGGCCAGCCGTACCAGCGTGGCGTCGTAGGCGTCGAAGGCGGCGCGCACGGGTCCGGTCAGCTCGGCCGTCGCCGCCGCGCCGGACCGGGCGCGCAGGTCCCTGTCCGCCTGCTGGAAGCGCTGCCAGGCGGCGGTGACGTCGTGGCCGCGCAACATGCCGAGGAAGCGGCCGTCGTGGAGCGAGCCGAGCGCGCCCTGGTAGGCGGGCAGGTTGGCGGCGGCGACGTAGACCAGCGACTGCGACTTGTCGAAGAAGGTGTGCTGGTAGGTGTCGGCGCGCACGCCGTCGAGCAGGTAGCGGCTCTGGTCGGCGTGCAGGCTGTTGCTGATCGCGCGGGCCCTGGCCAGGGTCAATACCGAATCGAAGCCGTCGCGCTTGGCCGCGGTCAGCGCGGCGGCCTCCTGCTCCAGCACCACCGCGCCCGCGATGGCGCAGGCCGCCGTGGCCAGGGTGGCGGCCAGCAGCGCCGGACCGAGCACCCGGCGGAACCTGCGGGCCAGATAGACCTGCAACCAGACCAGGCAGCCCAGCGCGAGCGCCCCGCTGAGCAGGGCGATCACCCGGACGGTGACCACCGTGGCGCGGCCGTCCTCGTAGGCGTGCCGCACGATCGTGCCGCTCTCCAGGGTGAGGTTGTAGGCCTGGGGGAGCAGCTCGCGCGTCATGAGGTCGGTCGCCCGCCGGTAGATCTCCAACGCCCGGTCACCTGCCCGCGCCGTGCCGCCGGACTGGGCTGTGCCACCGGACGGGGCTGTGCCACCGGACGGGGCTGTGCCACCGGTCTGCGCTGTGCCACCGGTCTGCGCCGTGCCGCTGGACTGGGCTGCGCCGCCGGTCTGCGCTGTGTCGTCTGCATGCGTTGTGCCGTCTGCCTGCGCGGTGCCGCCGGACCGGGCTGTGTCGCCGGTCGCGGGCAGGGAGCTCAGGAGCAGGGCCTCGGCGGCCAGGCGTTCGTAGCGGCCGAGACCATCGAGCACGGCGGCGATCGTGCGCCGTTCGGCCGGGTCGGCGCCGGCCAGGCGGTGCGCCTGGAGGAGCGCGTCCCCGACCTCGGTCCTGCGCCGGTCGTAGCGCGCCAGCGCGTCCTCGCGCCGGTCGCCGAGCAGCAGGGCGTCGGCCACCTGGGCGTCCATGTCGCTCAGGCCCATGTAGAGCCCCGCCGTCGCCACCACCTGCGGCCCCGCGTCGTTCCCGATCACCTGCAGCCCCTCGCGGGCGGCGGCGGTGCCGTACGCCAGGGTGGCGAACAGCAGCGCGAGGGCGGCGACGGTGACCGCGGAGATCACCTTGATGCGCCCGGGGACGGTACGGCGCGCCAGGAACATCACGGCGTGCCTCCGCGCAGCGTGATGACCGTCCACGCGCCGAGGTGGATCCGGTCGCCCTCGGCGACCGGCACCGCCACGTTGACCTGGAGCGGCTTGCCGTTGACGCGGGTGCCGTTGGCCGACCCCGGGTCCACCAGCGCCCACGTGCCGCCCGGCTGGGCCATGAGGACGGCGTGCAGGTGCGAGATCCCCGGGTCGGCGGGCGGCTCGCCCAGGTCGATCTCGGGCCTGGTGCCGCGGGTGACGCTGCGGCGGCCGATGCGGACCTGCGTGCCGGTCAGCGGGTAGACGCGTTCGGGGCGGTAGGGGGGGAAGACCATGGCGCCGGCGTCGGGCCCGTTCAGGGCGATGACCTCGTCGAAGTAGGCGTGGTCGGCGCCGACCACGACCTGCCACAGCGCGGGGGCGACGGGGTCGGGCAGCGGCGACTCGAAGTCGTGACCGTCCACCTCGCAGAACCGCCCGGTCCGCGGCGTCCGGCAGATCGGGCACTCCTGCCCGCCGAACCCGCCGTCGCCCGGACCCGGCTCGGTGCCGCCGGACGCCGCCGGAGCCCCGGACCCGCCCGCCGCACCGCCGGAACCGCCCGGGTCGCCGGACCCGCCCGTGCCCCGCGGAGCATCGACTGCTCCGGGGGCGCCGGGAAAGACCGCGGCCCCCGAAAGACCGGCCCCCGAAGGACCGGACCCGCCCGCCGCGCCGGGAGCCGCCGCGTCGGCAGGGGCCATCCGGGCGCCGCACACGTCGCAGTAGTCCGCGTCCTGGGACGTGTGCCCCTGAGGGCACGTCAGCGCCATCTCAGCCCTCCTGCCGAAGCTGGCTCGTCCGCGTCGACCCCGTGTCGAGCTCGATCTCGTCGGCCTTGTCCACCCGGCTGCGCAGCCGGGCCGTCCCGGTGCCGGGGTCGACCTCCACCATCTTGTCCAGGAGCCTGGCGGTGTCCTCCCGCCCCGAGGAGCCGGCCAGCTGCCGCGCCTTCGCCAGCCGGGCCGTCGCGGTCGCCGTGTCGCCCGCCGCCCGGGCGCTCAGCCCCTCCTGGATCAGCTCGTGCAGCTCCGCCTGGCCCGTGTAGTGCGCCACCTTCGGATTGATCCGGGTCGAGGCGGCCAGGTCGTCCGTCCAGTGCGCCAGGACGTTGCCGCTGGCCAGCACGTCGCCGGTGTCGGGGCGGACCAGCTTGACCCACGCCGCCCTGATCTCCTGTCCCGGCGCGGACGGCGGCACCTCCACGCACAGGTGGTACTCCCGTTCGTCCTCGCCCCACGAGCCGGTCGGGTAGTCGCCGGTCAGCGGGTTGACCGCGGCCGCCTTCCCGGTCAGGTCGAGCAGCGAGGGCGAGACCTGCTTGACGTACTTCAGCGTGGCGTCCTTGGGGATCCACACGCGCAGCGCCAGCTCGGCGACCGTCTTGCCCATCGACGCCTCGGTGATCCTGGTGAAGAAGGCCGCCAGGTCGCGCTGGTCGCGCACGAAGTCGAAGGTGCCCAGCAGCGCCTCGGAGACCTTGCGCAGCTCGGCGGGCACCCAGTCGGCGCCCACGCCGAGGCTGTCGCAGACGAACCTGCCCTCGCAGTGCTTCAGCGCACCGGCGAACGCCGCGTCGCCCTCGTTGTTCTGCCCGTCGGTCATCAGCAGCGCGTGCCTGATCGCGCCGGGCCTGCTCTCCAGCAGGTCGGCGGCCAGGCGCAGCCACTGCCCGATCGAGGTGCCGCCGTCGGCGTCCAGGGCGTCGATGGCGCTCTTGGCGTTGCCCCGCGTGCTGAAGTTCGCCGTGGCGAGCTTGCGGCCGCGGGGATAGACCATGCGGGCCGAGGTGTCTCCCGCGATCACCGCGAA
The DNA here is from genome assembly GCF_053586935.1 of Nonomuraea sp. NPDC003727. Lineage (NCBI taxonomy): Bacteria > Bacillati > Actinomycetota > Actinomycetes > Streptosporangiales > Streptosporangiaceae > Nonomuraea > Nonomuraea sp. NPDC003727. Next base: position 228,405 of record NZ_JBSFNE010000002.1, on the reverse strand, counting down.
CTCCACCCCGTCGCGCAGCGTGTCGACGGCGGCCTTCGCCGCCTGCCGCGCCTCTCTGATCTTGCCGCCGCTCATCGACCCCGAGGTGTCGATGATGATCACCTCGGCGGCCTGGGCGGGCGTGGGAGCCGCCGCCGCGCCCGTCACGGTGAGGACGGCGTGCACCTCCCTGCCGCCGATCGGCAGGTACTTGTTCTGGTCGACGTGCAGCGTGAACTCGCTCAACAGGCTCTCCTGACCGGTATCAGAACGACGGTGACGTTGTCGCGCCCGCCCGAGGCCAGCGCGTGGTGCACGAGCGCGCGCGCCCCGTCGATCGGTACGGCGGCGCGGAAGGAGACGGGATCGTCGAGGTAACCCCACAGCCCGTCGGTGCACATCATGAGCAGGCCGGGGGAGTCGGGCACGAAGCCGAGCGCCCGGCACCCGGCGTTCCTGGCGTCGGCGCCCAGCCACGCCGTCAGCACGCCCGCCGAGGCGACGTCGTCGTCGGTCAGCAGGACGGCGGCGCCCTCGTCCGGCAGCCAGTAGGCGCGGCTGTCGCCGACCCAGCCGACGGTGACCAGGTCGGGGCCGGCCACCGCCGACACGTAGGTGCAGGCGGGCGCGTCGTCGGCGGAGGTGCCGAGCGCGGCGACGGCGCGGGCGGCCCGCGCGCACGCCGCCCTGGTGGCCGCCTCCTGGCTCGAACCCGCCTTGAGCTCCTCGGCCAGGACGGCGACCCCGGTCTGCGCGGCCAGCGTCGAGGCGGTCTCGGGGCGCGGCGACTGGGACACCCCGTCGCAGACCACGGCGATGACGTGCCGTTCGGCCTCGCCCAGCGCCATCGCGTCCTGGTTGCGGCTGTGCCGTAGACCCTTGTCGCTGGCGCCCGCCGCCCCCGAGTCGAGGACGAGTTCGACGTGGTCGGTCGCGGCCGGTGCGCGCAGGCCGCACTGGAGGCAGTAGCCGTCGGCGATCTCGCCGCCGCATGCCGTACAGGAGGGGGCGGGGCCGAGCGGGGAGCCGCACTGCTCGCAGAAGGCGTGGTCGGGGAGCACGGGGGCGCCGCACGCCGGGCAGCTCACAGCCAGGTCCTCGGACGGACCGCGTTGGCGCGGTCGACCAGCTCGTACCGTTCCCGCCTGGTCGGGGCGGCTCTGGCCAGCTCCCGGTAGACGCCCTCCAGCCTGCGCCGCACGCCGCTCTGGGTGAGGGGCGCGCCGAGCAGCGTGGTGGTGTGGGAGGGCGGCGGGGCGGCGGCCGTCACCCAGGTGAGCGCGGCCTCGAGCAGCTCGGCCGCCAGCTCGCCGCGGCGCCGCCCCTCCAGCTGGGTGAGCCGGTCGAGGCGCTCGCCGGCGGCGATCAGCTCGGCGGGGGCGAGCTGGGCGGCAGGGCGCCGGGCGGCGATCGTGACCAGCGCGCTCTGCGCGGCCACGTACTGGCTCGACGAGGCGGGCACCTGGTCGAGCGCCGCCGCGGCGGCCTTGCCGTTCCCGTCCGCGAGCTCGGCCCTGGCCAGGCCGAAGGCGGCGCTCACGTAGCCGCGGTCGGTCCGCCACACCGTGCCGTACCAGCGGGCGGCGGCCCGGTGGTCGCCCGCCTGCTCGTGCGCGAACCCCAGGGCCAGCTTCACGGCGGGCTCGCCGGGCAGCAGGCCAAAGCAGCGGTCGAACAGCTGGAGGTCCGGCTTGCCCGACGCGAGCGCGCGCACCGCCTGGTACCAGGTCACCCGCCAGTCGTCGCCGAGGGTCCGCGCCGCCTCGTCGAGGAAGTCGTCGGACAGATCGTGCTCGGCCACCACCCTGGCCTTGGTCAGCAGCGTCTCGGTGGTGGCGGGCAGCGCCGAGACCCGGCTGAGCAGCTCGCGCGGGTCGCGCGCGAGCAGCCCCGGCAGCAGGCCCGCCGCCGGATCGGCGGGGTCGGCCAGCGGCACCGGCAGCGCCGCCACCGCCGCCTTGGGATCCAGCGGCTCGAAGACCCCTGTCACTCCCTCCGCGACCCGCTCGGGCCCGAAGACCGCCGACTGGCTCGGGTACGGCACGCCGTCCTCCGCCGCCCGGATCTCTCTCAGCACCCCGGTGAGCTGCTCGGCCATCTCGGCGGCGTCGGGGAAGCGCCGGCCGGGTTCGGGGTGGGTCGCCCGGACGAGGAAGCGGTGGAAGGACTCGTTCCCCCACGCCTCCAGCCCCGGCAGCGGCACCTCCACGTTGTCCTTCGCGGGGCTGAAGGGATGGCTCAGGACGGCCAGCGTGCGCGCCACCGTGTACAGGTCGGCGGTGATCGACGGCCCGGACGTGGCGATCTCGGGGGCGTGGTAGCCGGCCGTGACGTACGAGCTGCCGGTGCGCGCGCCGACGCGCTGGACGGCGCCCAGGTCGATGACCTTGAGCTGCTGTCCCACCTGGATGACGTTGGCGGGTTTCAGGTCGCAGTAGACGAGGTCGTTGTCGTGCAGGTACTCGAAGGCCCTGAGGATCTCCAGCGCGTAGGGGATCGTCTGGCGCGTCGGCAGCGCCTCGCCCTGGCGCAGCCGCTGCTTGAGCAGCTCCTGCAGGGAGGGCCCGCCGACGTACTCCATGACGATGTAGCCGGCGCCCTCGTGCCGCTGGAAGTTGAAGATCTTGACGATGTTGGGGTGGTCGACCGTCGTCAGGAACCTGCGCTCCGCCTCGGCCGCCGCGAGCGCCTCGGCGTCGGCGGCGTTCAGCAGGCCCTTCAGCACCACCCACCGGCCGTCGAGGTTCTCGTCGGCGGCCAGGTAGATCCAGCCCAGCCCGCCGTGCGCCAGGCAGCCCAGCACGCGGTACTGGCCCGCCACCAGCGCGCCCGGCGCCAGCTTGGGGGTGAAGCTGTAGGGCGTGCCGTCGTGCGGGCAGAACCCCTCGGTACGGCCCGCCACTCCCTCGCGGCTGCGCCCCACCGGCCTGCCGCACGCCGAGCAGTACCGCTTGTCCTCCGGCACCTCGGGGTTGTCCATGACGGCCTCGGCCGGATCCCGGTACGGCGTTGGCGGCACGTCCACCAGGCCGTGACCCAGCACGCCCGCCGATCGCCTGGCAGAGCTCGACCTGCTGCCCGACGGCCTGCTGCCCGAGGGCCCGCTGATCGACGGCACGCTGCCCGACGGCCCGCCGCCCGACGGCGCGGTGGCATCGCCCGAGACGGTCGCCGGCGGGCTCTCGGGATGCCCGCACACGTCGCAGAAGCCCTCCTGGATCGTGCCCGTGCAGCCTGGCTGCCCGCACCTGGTCATCGGCGCCCTCCCTGGATCGCGTCCTGGTAGTTCTCCACGGCCTCCGCCGCCTGGTTGAGATCGCACGGGGCGGTCCACAGCAGCTCGCGGGCCCGCGTGAAACGGCGGGCGGTCTCGGGGTCCTCGGCCAGCCCGACGCGGACGGCCTTGGACTGGACGGCCAGCAGGCGCCCGCGTAACTCGTCCCTGCGGGCCATCAGCCCCAGCAGCGCCGACGTGGTCGTCCGCGCCCGTGTCAGCGCCTCGCGGGCCGCGCGCTCCACGCCGGACAGGCGCCTGGCGCGCTCCACCCAGCCGCCGGCGGGCGCGTCCGCCCCGGGAAGGGCGGCGGCGTCGGCGGCGAGGCGGTCGGCGACGGTCCTGGGCCTGGTCGAGGGAGGAAGGAGGATCTTGACCGACACCGCGGCGTGGGTCCTGCGCGCCTCCGCCTCCGCGGTCCTGACCTGCTCGACCAGCTGGATCAGGGTGGCGTGCCGCGGGCCGTACGACTGCCGGAGGGCGTCGGCGCGGGAGAGTTCGGCGAGGCGGGAGTCGAGCGTGGCGCCGAGCCGGTCGAGGTCGGCGGGGGAGAGGCCGAGCGGGTCGGCGGCGGCGGTGGAGCGCAGGCGGGCGAGTTCTTCTTCGTGCCCTGGCGCGAGGGGCGGCTCGCCGAGTTCGGCGGTCAGGCGGGTGATCTCGCCGAGGCGGGTGGCCGCCGACTCCAGCGGCGGCAGGAACGCGGTCCACGCCGCGTCGATCTCGCGCAGCGCGTCGGCGGTCGCGCGGAACGCCTCGTCCATCCGGGCGACGGTCTCGTCGAGGGTGAGGCCCTGGGTCGGGGGAGGGCGTAACGACCTCCGCTCGACCGGCAGGTTCTCCGGCGCCGGCCGTACGGAGGGACCGGCGAGCAGGGCGGTCAGCTCCTCCAGCTCGGCGGGCCCGGGGCGGGCGCGGCGGGCCCTGACCTCCTCGGCCTGCCGCAGCACCCCGCGATAGGCGTCATATAACGCCCAGAGCGTGGTCACGGCCTGCTGCGCCGCGGTCCACACGGTCAGCGTCCGGCCGCGTAAGGCGGTGCTCTTGAGCAGCTGGAAGGTGGTGTGGGACTCCAGGTCGAGCAGATCGCCCGAGATGCGGTCACGTTCTTCGCCGCGCTGTCGCAGCGCGTGGTCGGCGCCTTCCCGGCTCATCGGCGGCCCGGTCGGTTGCATCAACGTTCCCCCGTCGAAGTGAGGACCCCGCACCCATTTACCGGGTCAACGACGGTCGTGTCCAGGGGGGTTCCTGACCCTGAGGGGTCTCCCTGACTTGTCCCTGATTCGACTGCCGAACCGGTCCATGTCGGGCTCCGGCGGCCTAGCGTTGCTCCCATGGCACGCATCCTGCTCATCATCGCCCTGGTCATCGTCGGCCTCATGCTCGTCGGCCCGATCCTGGGCTTCGCTCTCACGCTCCTGAAGTGGGCGCTGATCATCGGCGGCATCGCGGTGGCCGTGATGTTCGTCTCCCGTTGGGCCAAGACGCGGTAGGTGACGGACCCCACGTAGGCGGTTTAGGTTAGGGAAAGCTAAGTTAGGACGACCTAACGCGCTCAAGGAGTCGACCATGCGTTCCCTAGCCCTGTGTGGAGTACTCGCCGTCACGCTCGCCGCCTGCGGCACCGCCGCCGACGACGGCGCCGACGGCGGCAGCGCCAGCGGCAGCGGCAGCGCCGCCTCGGCTCCGCGGCCCGCCCCGACCGGGGCGGTCCAGGAGAACGTGCCCGTCACCGCCACCGACACCACCTGCGTCGTCGGCAAGACCGCCCTCAAGGCCGGCGTCGTCAAGTTCGCGATCAAGAACGACGGCGGCCAGTTCACCGCGGTCTACGTCTACCGCGCCGACAGGACCGTGGTGAGCGAGCGCAACAACATCCAGCCCGGCACCACCGCCGACCTCGTCGTGGAGATCGGCGGCGGCAGCTACGAGCTCGCCTGCAAGCCCGGCCACAAGGGCGACGGCATCAAGGCGCCCTTCACCGTCACCGGCGAGCTGAAGGCCGCCGCCGACCCGCGCGCGACCAGGGCGGTCACCGACTACCGCGCCTACATCACCGCCCAGGTCGACGACACGATCGCCAAGACCGAGGAGCTCGCCGCCGCGGTCAGGAAGGGCGACGTCAAGCGGGCCAAGGCGCTCTACGCGCCCAGCCGGGTCGGCTGGGAGAGCATCGAGCCGGTGGCCGAGGCGTTCGGCGACATCGACCCCAAGGTCGACCTGCGCGAGGCCGACCTCGAACAGGGTCAGAAATGGACGGGCTGGCACCGCCTGGAGAAGGCGCTGTGGAAGCAGCCCGACAGCCTCGACAAGGAGAAGAAGTACGCCGACCAGCTGCTGGCCGACCTCGACGACCTCAAGAAGCGGCTGCCCGAGGCGGAGATCACCCCCGCCTCCATGGCCAGCGGCGCCAAGGAACTGCTCGACGAGGTCGCCACCGGCAAGGTCACCGGCGAGGAGGAGGCCTTCTCCCACACCGACCTGTGGGACTTCGACGCCAACGTCGACGGCGCCAAGAAGGTCTACGAGCTGCTCACGCCCATCCTGATGGAACGCAACCCCGCCCTGGTCACCACGCTCGACACCCGGTTCGCCGACCTCGACAAGCTCCTGGCCGCCTACCGGAAGGGCGACGGCTTCGTCTCCTACACCGAGCTGTCGAAGGAGCAGGTCAAGGAGCTGGCCGACGCGGTCAACGCCCTCGCCGAGCCCCTGTCCGGCCTCGCGGCCGCCGTGGCGGGCTGAGCCATGGTGACGCGACGCAGGCTGCTGACCGGCGCCGGGCTCGTGGCCGGCGCGGGCGTGACGGGAGGCGCCGTCTACGGCCTGGCCCAGCAGGCCACGCCCGCCCCCGCCGCCGCCGCGGGTCACGCCCCCATCCCCTTCCACGGCGCCCACCAGGCGGGCATCGCCACCCCTGTCCAGGACCGCCTGCACTTCGCCGCCTTCGACCTCACCACCACCGAACGCGACAAGGTCGTGGCCATGCTCAGGCAGTGGACCGCGGCGGCCGAGCAGATGACGGCCGGGCGCGAGGTCGGCAAGGGGGCGCTCGGCGTGCCGCTCGCCCCGCCCGACGACACCGGCGAGGCGCTCGGCCTGCCCGCCTCCAGGCTCACGCTCACCATCGGCTTCGGCGCGTCGTTCTTCGACAAGCTCGGCCTGGAACGGCCCGCCGCGCTGAAGCCGCTGCCGCGCTTCCCCGGCGACAAGCTCGACCCGGCCCGCAGCGACGGCGACCTGTGCGTCCAGGCGTGCGCCGACGACCCGCAGGTGGCGGTGCACGCCGTACGGAACCTGGTGCGGCTCGGGTTCGGCACGGCCGGCGTGCGCTGGTCGCAGCTCGGCTTCGGCAAGACCTCCTCGACCACGCCCGAGGAGCAGACCCCGCGCAACCTGATGGGCTTCAAGGACGGCACCAACAACATCCCCGGCTCCGACGCCAAGCTGCTCGACCAGCACGTCTGGATCGGCTCGGAGGGGCCGCAGGCGCTGGTGGGCGGCTCCTACCTGGTGGCGCGGCGGATCAGGATGCACATCGAGACCTGGGACCGCACCTCGCTCAAGGAGCAGGAGGACATCTTCGGCCGCACGAAGGGCGAGGGCGCCGCCTACGGCCGTACCCGGGAGCACGACCCCGTCGACCTGTCCCAGCTGCCCGCCGACTCGCACGTGAGACTGGCCAACCCCGCCTCGCTCGGCGGTGTCAGGATCCTGCGCCGCGGCTACTCCTTCACCGACGGCAGCGACGGGCTCGGCCGCCTCGACGCCGGCCTGTTCTTCATCGCCTACCAGCGTGACCCCGAGCGCGGGTTCATCCCGATCCAGCGGTCGCTGGCCAGGACGGACCAGCTCAACGAGTACATCCAGCACGTCGGCTCGGGCCTGTGGGTGTGCCCGCCGGGCGTCCGGCCGGGCGGGTTCTGGGGGGAGACCCTGTTCAGCTAGGACAGACCGGCGCATAGTGGGCAGATGGAGGCGCGGCCGGCGGTCGATGACGCCGCGCTCGGGCGCGAGGCGTTGCACGTGCTCGAGGCGAACTGGATGGGGTCGGCCACCGTGCCTGCCCCTGGCCTTTACCCGCACCAGTGGAGCTGGGACTCCGCCTTCGTCGCGATCGGGCTGGCCAGGCACCGGCCCGAGCGCGCGACGGCCGAGCTGGACGGCCTGCTGAAGGGCCAGTGGGCGACGGGAATGATCCCGCACATCGTCTTCCACACCCCCGAGGCGTACTTTCCCGGGCCTTCCGTCTGGCGCTCCTCCGAGCACCCCGACGCCCCCTCCGGCATCCTCACCTCGGGCCTGACCACCCCGCCGCTGCACGCGCTGGCCGTCTGGTGGGTGTGGCGGCACACCGCCGACACGGCCTACGTCAGGCGCGTCTTCCCCGCGCTCGCCGCCCAGCACGCCTACCTGGCCACCGCCCGCGACCTCGGCGGCGGCGGGCTGGCCGCGATCGTCCACCCGTGGGAGTCCGGCATGGACGACAGCCCCACCTGGGACGAGCCGCTGGCCGCCCTCCCCGAGATCAGGTACGGCTACCGCACCCCCAGCCTGGACGAGCGCCACCCCGACAGCGACCACGACCGCTACGTCTGGCTCGCCCTCCGCTACCGCGACGCGGGCTACCGCCACGAGTACCTGCGCGACGACCACCCGTTCGCCGTCGAGGACCCGATGTTCAACGGCGTCTGGCTGGCCTCCTGTCACGCCCTGGCCGAGTTGGCCACCGTCGCGGGCCGCGACCCCGCGCCCCACGCCGACCAGGCCGCCAGGATCAGGACGGCCCTCGCCGAGCGCCTCTGGAACGGCTGCTTCTACGCCCGTGACCTGCGCGCGAACCGCCTCATCCCGGTCACCACCATCGGCGCCTTCGGCCCCCTCCTCGACCCCGAACTGCCCCGCGACACCGTCACCGCGCTGGTCGAGATCCTGGAGTCGGCCCGCTTCATGGGCGCCGCCGGCTACCCCGTGCCGAGCTGCGAGATCCGCGCGCACCAGTTCGACCGGACCCGCTACTGGCGCGGCCCGTCCTGGGTCAACACCAACTGGTTGCTGCGCCGCGCCGCCATCCTCCACGACCTGCCCCACCTGGCCCAGCTGCTCACCACCGGCACCCTCCGGCTGGTACGGCAGGCGGGCTTCCGCGAGTGCTTCGACCCCTTCGACGGCAGCGGCAGGGGGTGCAGGGACTTCTCCTGGAGTGCGGCGCTCACCCTGGATCTGCTCGCCGATACCTTGGCCTCATGAGCATCTTCCGCCGCCTGCCGTCCGACGTGCGCAAGAACCTGGCCACCACGAGCGGGGAGCGCGTGCTGACCTTCGCCCGGTCCGGCGAGGGCTACGTGGTCGCCACCGACCTGGCGCTGTTCCTGCCCGACGGCGAACGGGTGCCGTGGGAGCAGGTCGAGCGGGCGGCATGGGACGACGAAGGGCTCAACCTGACCACGTCCGACGGCCGCCGCCTGTCGGCGCCCGTCACCGAACCGAACCGGCTGCCCGAGGCCGTACGCGAACGGGTCAACTCCACGATCGTCGTCAACAAGTACGTGCCGCTGCCCAGCAGGGGAGGGGTGCGCCTGGTGGCCCGCAGGGCGCCCGGCTCGAACGACTTCACCTGGAAGCTGCACTTCGACGAGGGTCTCGACCCGGACGACCCCGGGCTGCGCGCCCACGCCGAGCAGGCGCTGGAGGGCATCAGGCGCAGCATGGGCGTCTGAAGGGAGCCCGGCTGTCCCCCCGGGCCCCTCGTGCGTCTAGTACGGCACGCCGCTGTCGTCGGCCTGCGTCTTGGACTCCGGCTTCTCGGACTCGGGCCAGCCCGTCCCGGTGTCCAGATGGTCGGCCTCGCGGCCCTTCCCCAGGAACGGCACCTTGTCGCCGACCTTCGCCCGCGCCACGCCGGCCACCTTGGAGACCTGGGCCCCCATCAGCCCGGCCGCCTCCTGAACCCTCGGACTGTCGGCGACACGCCGGGCCGCGCGCTTGATCTGCTCGTAGCGTTCCCGCCCCGCTCTGGTGCCGAGCACGTAGCCAACGGCCAATCCGACAGCGAACATCATCCGATATCGCATTTTCCACCTCCGCTGTCTCCGGGCCTACCCCGCTCACGATGCGACACGCACTCCAGATGTGCGCTAATCTATTCCTGCGCCGAACGGAAGGGCCCCAAGCCCCGGCCGGGAAGCGCGAAAGTCCGATCCCGTGTAGCTCAATCGGCAGAGCAGCCGGCTGTTAACCGGCAGGTTATAGGTTCGAGTCCTATCGCGGGAGCTTGGCTCAGCCAAGGAACATACGATTCAGGCCCTCTACCTGGTGACAGGTGGGAGGGCCTGAGTCGTTAAGAGCGTCAGAACGGGAGCGTGCGGGCCTCCTCTGGGACGTACGCGCCGAACTTCTCGCCCCTCCTACGCCCTCAGGACCGCCACGGCCTGCTCCAGCGCGCAGGTCCTTGAGCCGGACGTGTTCGTGCTCGCGTCGAAGTAGACCGAAACGTCGCTCAGCCCCGTCACCGGGCGCGTGGCAGGGCCAGCCTCCCAGCCGCCCGCTTCCCTGCAGGTGGGACGACGGCATACGGGCAGGCCAGGGCGGTGGCGTCTGTTCGCACTTGCGCGCTGACAGGCGCCCGGCTGGCAGGATGCCTAGCCGGTGTCCTGGTCGCACACTCGAGTCCGTTGCCGGACAGGGAGGTCTCGTTGAGCGGTATACCCGATCTTGGCCCACTGCCCCAGCGCGTCACGGTCAACGCGGAGCAGGCTCATCGGCTCGTCGCCGAGCAGTTTCCTCAGTGGGCCGACCTCCCGGTCGAGCCCGTGGCCAATGGTGGCTGGGACAACGTGACCTTCCATCTCGGCGACGGAATGCTGATGCGTCTGCCCAGCGCAGCCGAGTACGCCTTGGCGGTGGAAAAGGAACACCGGTGGCTTCCGCCGCTCGCCTCCCAGCTTCCGCTGCCCATTCCCACCCCGCTGGCGAAGGGCGAGCCAGGTGCGGGCTACCCCTTCTCGTGGTCGATCTACCAGTGGCTCGACGGCGAGCCTGCGAGCGCCGACCGGATCGCCGATCCGGTCGGCTTCGCGGTCGACCTGGCGGGCTTCGTCGCGGCCTTGCAGAGCGTCGACACCGCTGACGGTCCCCGGCCGGGAAAGCACAACTGGTTCCGGGGCGCCACACTGCGCACCTATGAGGGGCTGCTCGAGCACGCGCTGAAGGAACTGGACGGCCACGTCGATGTCAGCCTGGCGCGCGAGATCTGGAAGACCGCGCTGGACGCACGCTGGGACGGTGTGGACAGGTGGTTCCACGGTGACCTTGCCCAGGGCAACGTCCTGATCGAGGACGGGCGGTTGGCAGCCGTCATCGACTTCGGCACGTGCGGCGTCGGCGACCCGGCCTGCGACCTGGCGATCGCGTGGACATTGCTGACCGCCGACGGCCGCCAGGCGTTCCGCGAGCGACTGTCCGTTGACGATGCGAAGTGGGCGCGCGGGCGTGGCTGGGCTCTCTGGAAGACGATGGCCACCTGCTCAGACACCCTGGGCGATACCGACGAGGTGGCGCTGAACGCACGGCGCGTCCTGACCGAGATCTTCGCTGAGTACTCAGCAGGGAGCCCTGGCGAGTGACACAGTGAGTGGCATCCGAGGCGCCCGAGCGGATCCGATCACCCCGTGGGGCCCGCATCGCACCGACAGGCCGCATCACCCGGCCGCCGTGATGGGCTGAGGAGTCGAAGGGGGAGTCAGCCGGTGTGAACGGGCACGAACGAGGCTGAACTTGGTTGATCGGCTGACTCCACGCGGGGTCACAGGGGAGGGAAGCGGGGGTCGCGGCGTTCGAGGAAGGCGGCCACCCCCTCGGTGAAGTCGGGGCGGCCGAACGAGGCCATCATCTCCCGCTCCGCGGCCTTGGCCGACGCCTCCAGCGTCTGGTCCCAGTCGCCCCACACCTGGCGCTTGATGACCTCCATGGACGCCGGAGAGCTGTGCACCGCCAGCTCCCGCGCGTACGCCTGCGCCTGCGGCACCAGCTCCTCGCCCGGGACCGCCCGGTTGACCAGGCCCATCGCGCAGGCTTCGGCGCCGGTGAACACCCGCCCCGACAGCAGCACGTCCATGGCCCGCTGCTGCCCCATGAGCCGCGGCAGCACCCACGACAGGCCGTACTCGGCGATCAGTCCCCTGCGCGCGAAGGCCGTCGTCCACTTGGCGTCCTCGGCGCTGAAGACGAGATCGCACACCAGCGCGTGCACCATGCCGAGCCCGGCGCACGCCCCGTTGACGGCGGCGATGATCGGCTTGCGGATGGTGGTGGGGAAGGTGTTCGGCCTCGGGTCGGGCTCCTCGTCATAGGTGCCGGACCGGATGGCGTCGAGGGTCTGGAAATCGGCGCCCGAGCAGAAGCCCCTGCCCGCGCCGGTGACCACGATCGCCCGTACGGCGGGGTCCTTCTCGGCCTGTTCGAGGAGGTCGTAGTAGCGGCGGCCCATCGCGTCCGTCCACGCGTTGAGGCGCTCGGGACGGTTGAACGTCAGCGTCATCACGCCCTGGTCGACCGACGACAGCACCAGCTCCGACATCGCGCACCCTCCAGGCGCCTGCTACTGACGTTACAGAACAACGTTCTACACCAAGGGGGGCAGGTCCGGAAAGCCGTGATCGGGCAGGTCGGGTGGGGATCGCCGTCGCCCACCCCCGCCACGCGCGCCCGAGGAGCGTCCCCTGGACGGGCGGGACCCCGTGCCGGGCGGAGGCGCCTGGGCGGGCCTGCCGTACAGGAGGAAGACGCGCCGGCCGGACGGCCCGCGCCCGCGCTGCCGTGAAGAGCGGCCCGCACGGTGAAGAGAGACCTGGGCCGCTGGAACGGGTGCCTGCGCTGCGTGAAGAGAGGCCTGGGCCGCCGTGAAGGGGTGCCTGCGCTGCTGCGTGAAGAGAGGTCTGTCGCTGCCGTGGAGAGGTGCCTGCGCTGCCATGGAGAGACAGGGAGCGGGGAGCGGGGAGCGGGGAGCGGGGGAGTCACGGGTGGGCGGGGACGAAGGCGGGGGTGAGGCGGTGCCGGTCGTAGTAGCGGTGGAAGACCGGGGTGGCCGCGCCGGACATCGGTGGCACGATCCACGACCAGTCCGCCGGGCAGACCCTGCCCGCCTTCTCCTCCCGCTCCAGGTGGGTCAGGAACCGCCTGGACTCGGTGTGGTGGTCGGTCATCGTCACCCCCGCCCGCTCGAACGAGTGCAGCACCGCCACGTTGAGCTCCACCAGCGCGTGGTCGCGCCACAGGGTGCGCTCGCGGGAGGTGTCCAGGCCCAGCCGCCGGGCGATCAGCGGGAGCTGGTCGTAGCGGTCGTGGTCGGCGAGGTTGCGGGCGCCGATCTCGGTCCCCATGTACCAGCCGTTGAACGGCGCGCACGGGTAGCAGATGCCGCCGATCTCCAGGCACATGTTCGAGATGGCGGGCAGGGCGTGCCAGCGCAGGTCCAGTTCCTCGAACCAGCGGTACTCGGGATGCCTGATCGGTACTTCGAGGATCGCGTCCCCTGGCACGCTGCACAGCAGCGGCTGTCCCTTGGCGGGCTGGACGACCAGCGGCAGCACGTCCCACCTGGTTCCCTGGCCGCCGCGCCAGCCCATGGCGAGCGCCTGTCCGGTGAAGGCGACGTTGCGCGGGTCGCCGAGCACGCCGCCGTCCTTGAGCTGGTAGCCGGCGTAGCGGATCAGCTGCTCGTTCACGATGCGCGGTCCAGGGCAGCCGGGGTGGTCCTGGGCGAACACGGTGATCATCGGCCGGATCTTGCCGTGGCCCGTGGCCTCTCGCAGGTGGGCGACGCATTCGACGGCGACGCCTTCGGCGGTGGAGACGTCCCTGCGGTCCCTGACCTTCAGCGACCGCCAGTAGAGTCTTCCGATGCAGCGGCTGCTGTTGCGCCAGGCCACTTTCGCGCCGAACTCCAGTTCCTCGGCGGTGTGCGTGTAGGTGCCGAACTTCGCCGCGTCCCTCGCGATCCGGCGTAGGCGCGCGGTGACGTCCCCCGCGTCCGGGTTCTCCGCGTGGAACAGGCGGATGAATCGTTCCGCCTCGCGGAAGTCGACGGTCTTCTCGGCGGCGGTGTGGACATCGAAGGGACGAAGGGATCTCATCCACGTAAGCACCTGGCACCCAGCGCATTCCGGGTTGGCGGAGCGTCCTGCCGATTCCGGGTCGGAGGCACGTTCCTGTGGCGGCGCCCTTTCCGCGCCGCCCTCATGGGACCCGCAGCAGATCACATCTTCACCCTGCTCGGCATGATTTGTCCCCCGAACCGGGAAACTGTGTGATCGAAGCGCTCCGGAGCGTCACGCGACGCCGGCCGGAGACCGTCGCGCCGCGCTCAGGGGGTGAGCTTGTGGGCGCCCCTGGCGGGCGTGGCGGGCAGGAACCGGGGCTCCTTCCAGCCGCGCTCGGCGTAGGCGGCCAGCACCGCCTCCTGGACGGCGGGCACCCGCTCCTCGGCCACCAGCGCGATCGCCGACCCGCCGAACCCGCCGCCGGTCATCCGCGCGCCGCGTGCCCCGCCCCTGATGGCGGCCTCCACCGCGACGTCGAGCTCGGGCGCGGACACCTCGTACTGGTCGCGCAGCGACAGGTGCGAGGCGTTCAGCAGCGCCCCGATCTCGGCGACCGCCTTCGCGCGCAGCAGACCGATGACCGCCTCGACGCGGTGGTTCTCCGTGACGACGTGCTGGACGCGCTTGCGCTCGTCACCCTGCAGGACGGCCAGCGCCCCCGCCAGGTCCGTCACGTCGCGCAGGGCCGCGACCCCCAGCTTGCGGGCGGCGGACTCGCAGTCGGCGCGGCGCCTGGCGTACTGGCCGTCGGCCAGCTCGTGGTGGACGCCGGTGTCGATGATGAGGATCCGCAGCCCGTACGCGGCCAGGTCCAGCGGGATGGCGCGGTATCCGAGGGAGCGACAGTCGAGGAAGAGCGCCTTGCCCTCTTCGGACAGCGCCGAGGCGGCCTGGTCCATGATGCCGCACGGCATGCCGACGAAGTCGTTCTCCGCCTTCTGGCCGAGCAGGGCGATCTCCATGGGCGTCATGCCCAGGCCGTACACCTCGTTGAGCGCGGAGCCGACGACGACCTCGAGGGCCGCGCTGGAGCTGAGCCCCGCGCCCGCGGGCAGGTCGCCGTCGATCACGATGTCGGCGCCCCGGACGCGCGAGCCGAGCATGGCCAGGACGCCGACGACGTAGCGGGTCCAGCCGGTGGCGGACTCCCACGTCTCGATGACGGCGGGCGCGCCGGGCGACTGCAGCGACAGCAGCCTGATCGTGCCGTCCGTGCGCGGGCTGAGCGCGGCGGTGACACCCCACGGCACGGCGAAGGGGAGCACGAAACCGTCGTTGTAGTCGGTGTGCTCGCCGATGAGGTTGACGCGTCCGGGCGCCCGCCACACGGTCGCCGGCTCGGCACCGTAGGCGCCACGGAAAGCTTCAATAACGCGCATAATCGAACACTCCTCAACAACGGTTCGACCGTAGACTAGCGCGATGGAGGAAATGAGGGATCCCCGGCTCGGGACGGTCAGGCTCTTCCTCAAGCACGACGACAACAAGGCCCGCAAGCTCAAGTACAACCTGGGCCACCCGCGCGTGCTCAGCTTCGGCGGCGCCTACTCGGGGCACCTGCGCGCGCTGGCCAGGGCGGGCATGGAGCACGGCTTCGAGACGATCGGGGTGGTGCGCGGTGAGGAGCGTCTGCCGCTCAACCCCTCACTGGCCTACGCCAAGGCGTGCGGGATGCGCCTGACCTACCTCGACCGCGCCACCTACCGGCTCAAGCACACCCCGCCCGTGCTCGACGGCCTGCGCGAGCGGTTCGGCGACGTCGCCATCCTGCCCGAGGGCGGCAGCAACGCCGCCGCGGTGCGGGGCTGCGCCGAGCTGCCGGGGGAGATCGACGTCGACTACGACCTGATCTGCTGCCCCGTCGGCACCGGCGGCACCCTGGCGGGCATCGCGGCCGGGCTGCCCGAGGGAAAGCGCGCGCTCGGCTTCGCCGTTCTCAAAGGCGCCGCCTTCCTCGCCGACGAGGTGGCCAGGCTCCAGCGCGAGGCCTACGGCGAGGTGAGCGGCAACTGGGACCTCGACCTCGACTACCACTTCGGCGGCTACGCCAAGCTCTCGCCCGCGCTCGATCCAGCCTTCGAGCAGGTCTACGTGGCCAAGATGATCTACGGAATCGTCGACCGGGCCAGGCAGGGCGCCTTCGCCCCCGGCACGCGCGTCGTCGCCGTCGTCACGGGTCAGCCCTCGACCCCCGTCGCGTCGTGGGGAGCGCCGACCGGTTTCGACTCCGGGGACCCGCGCTGACGCAGGAAGATCGACAGCACCACCATCGACGCCACGGCGAGGAACTCCGACTGCCAGTTCTGCAACGTCCTGCTCCAGAACTCCGGGCCGATGACGTAGGCGCCCCAGTCCTGCGGGTCACGCAGCTCGGCCAGCCGCTCGGAGTTGTTCGCGGCGAGCCCGGCCACCGACTGGGCCAGCCACGACAGCACGAAGATGGTGCCCATCACCCAGCCGAGCGAGTTGCTGAACACCGCGCTGCGCCAGCCGCCGGCCGTGGCCCAGTTCGGCGACTCGGGCTGGGCGTGCCTGCCCATCATCTGGTCCTCGTCGGACTCGCCGCCCTCCTTGCCGACCTCCTTGGACTCGGGCGAGCCCCGCTGCACCAGCCACACCGTCGCCACGATGAACAGCAGGAACTGCAGGTACTCGGACTGCCAGTTCTCGGCCACGTCCACCGCGAAGTCAGACGAGGCCACGTACTCGACCACCGAGATCGGCTGCCCGCCGTCGACCAGTTGCCGGTCGTTGTACTGGCCGTTGCCCGCCACCGCCTGGCCCACCAGCGCCAGGGCGAAGATCAGCAGGAAGAACAGCGACAGCGAGTTCTCCTTGAGGAAACGCTTCATCGGTGCATCAGCCCCATCGCGAAGAACCAGGTCAGCCCCACCACGACGATGAGCACCGTGGTGACGAACACCGCGCGCATCAGCTCTCCACCTCGCAGTCGTACGGCAGGTCGTCGCCCCGCGGCGTGCAGCCCGCGGCCCTGACCCGCCAGCCACCGCCGAAGCGGTGCAGGAAGATCGTGTCGCGGGTCGTGCGCACCTGCGCCTCGTCACCCCACACGACGGCCGACACCACCGGGCCCTCCCGAAGGCCGAGCTCCACCAGCGCCTGGGCGCACGTCTGGCCCTTGTCGGGCAGCTTCTGGGCGGCCCTCGCGGCCAGCAGCGCGCAGGCCGCCTCTCCCTGCCGGGCGGTCACGGCGGCGACGAACCGCTCCGCCGTACGGGCGGGCGCGCCGGTGTCGGCGGCGCATCCTGCGACGGCGAGCGGCACCAGCAGCGCGAGCAGAACGACGGCGGACCTCATAGCCGACAGCTACCCGAAATGACGGATGAGTAGCTTGGGGCCATGGAGAGAACCGATGTCCCGCGAAGCTGGGACGAGCGAGCGACCGTGCAGACCTTCCTGACCTACGCGCGTGCCACGGCCGTGGCCAAGTGCGAAGGGCTGAGCGACGAGGCCGCGCGGAAGGCGCCGCTGCCCGACTCGCCGCTCATGACGATCGCCGGGCTGATCAGCCACCTGCGCTGGGTCGAGCACTGGTGGTTCGAAGTGGTGTTCCTCGGCGAGGACGTGCGCGCGCCGTGGTCGGAGGAGGCGCCCGACATGGACTTCACGCCCGACCCCTCGCGGACGCTGGCCGATGTGGTGGACGAGTACACGCGCGCGTGCGCGGAGATCGACCGCAAGCTCGCCGACCACGACCTGGACGAGCTGTCGGCGCGCAAGGGCCGCGCCGGCCACGAGTTCACGCTGCGATGGGTGTTCGGGCACCTGATCGAGGAGACCTCGCGGCACAACGGCCATCTCGACGTGGTGCGGGAACTGGTCGACGGGGTGAAGGGCGTCTAGCCGCCCGGTCCCTGATCACCCGGTACCGCCCGCCTGCCTCGGCGGAGCCGCTCGGTTCCTGGTCGCCTGGTACCGCCCGCCTGCCTCGGCGAAGCGGCCCGGCGAACGGCTCGCCGACCTGCCGGCCGACGCGTGGCAGCGTGCGGTGGGGGTGAGCGAGCCGGACGACCCCCAGGCCGTCGCCAAGGCGACACAGGACCATCTCGACGCCGCCGCGTACGTCGCGCAGGCTAGCCCGCGCGAATCGCTCGGCTTCGACCACGTCCGCTGGGCCGCCTCGCCCCACGGCCGCGCCGACCTCTACGACGCGCGGCGTGCCGTACGAGGTGTCCGATGCGGTGACCGGCTTCCCCGGTGCGCCCGGCATCGTCGAAGGCGTGGCGAGAGTCATCCCGGGGCCGGAAGAGGACGAACGGCTCAAACAGGGCGAGATCCTTGCCGCCACCCTGACCAACGACGCCGCTGTTCCTCCGCGCCGCCGTCGTCACCGGCATGGGCGCCCCGCTGTCCCACGCCACGATCGTCGCGCGCGAACCCGGCATCCCCGCCCTCGTCGGCACCGGCACCGCCACCATGCGCGTCAAGGACGGCGACCGCGTCCGGGTCGACGGAGAGCGGGGAACGGTAGAGGTTCTGCCAAGTTGACCGGTCGCCCCGTACAGGACGGCCAGGATGCCAGGCATGACTGAGGAGGAACGGGAGCTGGAAGCCAGGTGCGAGGCCTACCGTAAGGCTTGCCAGGACCTTGGCAGGGTCGGGACTTTCGAACCGCGGCGGCCCGCGGACGAGAAGACACCCGCCTGATCCTGCGGCATCGGCCGGGAGACGCCCACCCGAAACACCTGGCTCATCCGGCGAGACGGGGCGGCGGGACGAAGAAACGCCCGCCCGATCCGGCGGGATCGGGCGGGCGTTTCCCCACGTGTGCGAACCGGTGTGCAGGTCGCCTCTCGGCGAAAGGCGCAACACGGCTCCAGCCGAACGGTATTCCGTGAAGGCAATAGGTGAGGCCCGGGGACACTGGGCACACCGGCCACGAGGGATGTAACCCCGAGAGCCGCGCATCCATTCCCGGCTCCCTTCCTGGCTCCCGGAACGGGGGTGCTCCGCCCTCCGCGGGGGCGGGGCACCAGAAGGAAGGGACGCAAGGGAACGCCATTGGCGCCCCCGCCGGTGGGATGCGATCTATGCTGGCAAGCGCGAGATTTTGTGGGAGACTGCACTCTCGCAGGGGGCGGTAGCTCAGCCGGTCAGAGCATCGGACTCATAATCCGTGGGTCGTGGGTTCAAGTCCCACCCGCCCTACTCATTCCCATCGCGTTGACCTGGGGTTTCTCGGTTCTTCTCCGACTCGCCGTGAGTCGAAGGCGGCGAGTGGTTGCTCGCTGGCTGCTCTTGTGTACGGACCGTGTTGATGTGTAGATCGCTTAGGCCCGTAATGTCAACTCGGGTTGTCAATACGACCATCAGAAGGCCAAGCGCCTCCGTGCTGCTGGCGCTTCTGGCGGACGGGGGTAGCGCAACGTGAGCGCGCTCATCGTCAGCCATGCGAGACCAATCGGTGCTGAGCGAGTGCTCGCTGATCGGCGGCGAGCCGATGGTGACCGGCATTCCAGCGCATTGCGCCACACCTTTAACCGGATGCTTGGCTGTCTGTTCCACTGCTTGCAGGCCGGCCACGCCTACGACGGCCTTGTGGCCTTCCTGCCGCGGCGGGGGGCGGGAGTGACCTTCACTCGGATCGCCCGTCAGCATGCTGTCGTAGCTGTGAGGGAGGATCACGGCAGCTATCGAACGCTGCGGCGGCGACCACCCGCCGATGAC
The DNA here is from genome assembly GCF_053586935.1 of Nonomuraea sp. NPDC003727. Taxonomy (NCBI): domain Bacteria; kingdom Bacillati; phylum Actinomycetota; class Actinomycetes; order Streptosporangiales; family Streptosporangiaceae; genus Nonomuraea; species Nonomuraea sp. NPDC003727. Next base: position 209,367 of record NZ_JBSFNE010000002.1, on the reverse strand, counting down.
CCCACTGTCGAAAGGAGAGGCATGTTTCTCGAATCGCCCACCGCAAACTGGGATGCCGTGCCAGTTGAGGAGGCCCTGGAGCAGTACGACATGGCCGGAGCGAGCAACCGCACCAGCTGGGATGTCGACGACTATTTCGGTGAGGAACCCGAGCATTTCTACGTCCACCGCGGTGACCTGACGATCGACGGTGCGCTGGCGCTGGGCAACACGCCTGGCGAGGACGAGGACACGGTCTACGTCATCGATGGCGATCTAACCGTCAGCGGTCCCATCACCTTTTGCAACGCGGACGTCTACACTTCGCTCTACGTCACCGGCTCGGTCGTGGCACAGGATCTGGTGTGCCTCTGGGACAGTTGCCTGTTCGTCGGCCGGTCTTTGACCGTCCGGAACCTTCTCGCGACTTCGCTGTACGACCCGGCCGCCCTCGTCGTCAAAGGGCCGGTGTCTGCACATACCTGGCTTGAGATGGGCGGCCGGGGCTGTATCTACTTCGCCGGCAAACCAACGACCGACACCTGTGTTCGCGGGCACCTGGACGAGTACGCCGAGGGAGCCAATGCCGCTGTCTACCTCGGCGGGGAAGGCAAGGCCGTCAGCGTGGCGGAGGCGGTCCTCCCTGAGTTCCTCGAAGAGGACAGAATCTGCGACAGCCTGAAGATCCTGAAGGCGGTGCTTGAGGGCAGGCCCGTCCTGCGGTAGGCACCCGCCCAGGCGCGCTGTTGTGCCGGTTCGGGGTTCCCGCGAGCGCGTGGACCCCGACCGTCGAAGCCGACGGCACCGTCGGCGAGGACGCGTGGGACGGGGCTGGTCGTGCGGAAGGAACGCCCGCACCCCGGCGCCCAATTGTGGGCCACCGACGTGGACGTAAACCGCGTTCGCTGCGAACACCCCTGGGCTCACCAGCGGAAACGCAGGAACTACATTCGGTAAGACAACGGCTTCTAGGTATCGACCGTGTGGGTCGACGGCGGCTACAACGCCGCTGTGATCCGGCATGGTACTCGGCGCGGAATCGCCGTGGAGGTAGTGAAGCGTCTTTCCGAAAGCGGCTTCCACGTGCTGCCGCGCCGCTGGGTTGTCGAACGCACGTTGGGGTGGCTGATGCAGCATCGGCGGCTCGTAAGCGGCGCGTGGCTGGCGGCATCGAGGAGCCCGATCACGATCTCGACAGCGGTGGCCGGCCGCGTGTCCCCTCCCAGCCGCTACACGCTCTCGCCGCGGGCTCACCAGGCCCAGTCGCCGAGGATCGCGTCGGACCCTTCCCAGCAGTGCGGCGGGTGTCGGCGATCGTGCGCGTGGCGGGCGCCGAGGCCCGCCAACGGGCGGCACCGCTGGGTGAGCCTGCCGGAGACACTCAGACGTTGTCCCAGATCCGGCCGTCGCCCAGCTCGACGGGGACGCCGACGAGGGAGCCGTACTCCGTCCACGACCCGTCGTAGTTGCGCACCTCGGGCAGGTCGAGCAGCTCGTGCAGGACGAACCAGGTGTGCGCGGAGCGCTCGCCGATCCGGCAGTAGACGATCACTGGGCCCTCCGGCTCGCCATAGAGCGCGCGCAGCTCTTCCTGGGACCTGAACGTGCCGTCGGAAGCGCAAGCCCTGGACCAGGGAACGTTCGTGGCGGTGGGCACGTGTCCAGGCCGCTGCGCACCTTCCTGAGGCAGGTGGGCAGGGGCGAGCAGGCGGCCCGCGTACTCGTCGGGCGAGCGCACATCGATCAGCTTGACGCTGCCGACGCCCTTGATCACGTCTTCCCGCAACGCCCTGATGTCGGTGCGGGGCTCGTGGGCGAGGTAGACCGTGGGACGGCGGGCAGGCTCATCGAGAGTGAGCGCCCTGCCATCGAGCTCCCACTTCTTACGTCCGCCGTCGAGCAGCCGGATGTCCGCGTGGCCGTAGATCGTGAAGTACCAGTAGGCGTAGGCCGCGAACCAGTTGCTGTTGCCCCCGTAGAGCACCACCGTGTGATCGCTGGAGATGCCTTTTCTGGCCATCAGCCTTTCGAACCCGGCCTTGTCGACGAAATCCCTCCGGACGGGATCCTGCAGGTCCGTGGTCCAGGCCAGGCGAACCGCTCCCGGCAGATGACCTCTGTCGTAGGCGGAGGTGTCCTCGTCCACTTCGACGAAGACCACCCGGGGGTCGCTCAGATGCGCCTGCGCCCAGTCAGCGTCCACCAGCGCTGTGTCCCTGCTCATGGGAAAGCCCTCTCTATCCGGACATGTGCTGGGTCCAGCGTGAAGCCGGCGGATTGACGCCGGATGACAGGGCCGATGACGGATCTCGGAGACCGTCAATCAATCATCAAGTTCGTGACCGCAGGATCCAGAGGTCGACCACGTTCGGCGGGGAGACCTCTGCGGAAGTGGAATCAGCTCACGACAGGCGCCGGCACGCTGCTCCTCGCCACGTCTGAAAGACGTCCGTGCCGGCAGGGGACACCGTCCACACGCGGTGCTGCCCTGCCGATCTTCGTCGCACCAGCCGCCGACCGGCCAGAGCGGTCGCCATGATTGACCACGCTCACGCTTGGTCAGCCGGAAGGGGCGCGCACCTCGTGGTCGGCGGCGCTTGACGCATTCGAGGGCGTCGGCGTGCCGAAGGCTGACGAGGTGCGCGCCCGGCTGACCGTCGGGTGAGCGCCCGGGGGCTGGCACCCATCCGACGGTCAGGTCAGGACAGCTTCCACAGCTGTTGGTTGCCCGGCTTGTTGCAGTCGATCGCCCAGATGGGCCTGCCGCCGTTGTCGTCGACGGTCAGGCAGCCGCCTTGTGGGTAGCCGTGGGTCATGTTGTAGACGTTCTTGATGCTGTACCAGCCGTCCCCTTCGGGGTCGATGAAGCGCCACAGCTGGGTGGGGCCGTGGTGGGCGCGTCTGTCCTCGACCCGCCAGTTGTTCGGGATGACTTCCAGGACGTTGCCGGTGGCGGGCACCTCGATCTCCCAGGTGCCGTCGCCCTTGTCCCACACGGTGCGTCGGCCGAGGGAGAAGCCGCCCTGTGCGGTGATGGTCAGCTGCTTGCCGTGCTCGAGACGGTTACCCGGAACGGGCTTGGAGCCGCCGCCGCCCTGGCATCCGTCCTCCAGGTCCTCATCCCCGCAGTCCGGCTTGTTCTCGACGCCGTAGGGGGCGAATGTCACACTGGTCTGCCAGTCGTTGCAGCCGCCGGCGCCGCAGGACCCGAGATAGTCGTCCTCCTTGACCTGGACGCCGTCGTCGGCGCGGTTGGCCGTCTCCGGCTCGATCCACTGGATCCGGTCGCGCTGGCCCTTACGCCCCTTGAGCGTGGCTTCGCCCTTCTCGAAGATGGCGATGCTGTAGGAGAAGGTCTGCTGGGTGCCGTCTGCGCCGAGGTCGACCGTTTCCTGCTCGAGGATCGGCCTGCCGTCGGGGCAGTCGTCGCACCGCAGCTTGCTCAGGTCGACTCGGCTGTCGTCGGCGATGAGCACGTGGTACCCGAACGGGAGCTGGTCGTCGACCCCTGGACTGTCGTTGTTCCAGACGTCGTCAAGGACCGCCCGCATGTACTCTCGGCGATCATTCGCCTTCTGGGCCTCGTTCTTGAAGTGCCGCACGATGGCCTTGACGAGCTCTTTGGCCAGCCGGCGGCCGATCTTGGCCACGACAACCGGCAGGATGCGTTGCTGAACTCCGGCGTTTACCTGGGCCGTGGCGGCCTGTGCCGTACCCGCGGCCCCGAATACCAGGCTCGCGCCCACGATGATGCCGACGAGCGCGCCGGCGATGCTTCGTTTCACTTGTGTCCACTCCTCGAGAACGGGATCTTTCTCGCTGGAGAGTCCACAAGATTCGCTTTGACAGCTGATTACTCGGTGATAGGTGAGCAGGTCCGCGAAGTCGACACGGCGTCCATCCGCAGTCCAAGGACGAGGCGGTGTTCACCACCCTGGCGGAGATCCTCCGCGCGCGCCGCGTCCCAACCGCGACCGCATCGCCTGCCTTCCCCGGTGAACGGCCTAGAACTGACGGGCAACGCGACCGAGCCGCCCGTCCATGCTCGGTCCAAAAGAACGCCGCCGCCTGTCGCAGTTCGCTTCGCCATTTCGTGTCAGGCCCGGCGGCCTCAGCTGCCGTTCGCTGTCCAGCGGTGATGCCCTCGGCGTGCGCAAGCAGGCATGCCGCAGTCGGCGGCGAGAAGGCGGTCCTCCGGTTGCGTCCCACGACCCGAAGCCTCGCGATCGTGTGCTTCCGGCACGGGTTTGCCGCCTTCCTCATGCGGAAAGCCATGTGACCGCGATCGAGGAGTGAAAGAGCATGGCCGCCGGCCGGGGGTCCACCCCTCGGTCAGCGGCCACGAGATGCGGGAGATCGTCAACGCGATCCTCTACCAGGGCCGACCGGCCGCCAGCGGGATTTCCTGCCCCACGACCTGCTGCGCCGGCAGGTACGGGAGAGGCGGGGACGACCAGCCGACCCGAGTCTGGTGGTGCCGGACACGCGGAGCGTGCACACGGCGGCCGGGGTACCTTCAGACACGACGGGCAGGGCGCGGCCGCACCGCCAAGATCTCCACCTGCCTCGAACGGGTCACTCATTGACCGCCGGTTCGAGCTTGCTCCAGGTCCGCTCGCCCGCATCCTGAACCAGCAGGGGCATGTACGGCCGCTTCTCATTCACCTTGTCCCAGCGGACGGCGGCCTTGGCGCCGGTGTTCATCTCCACGTCGTCCGTGGTGAACCGGATCTCGTCCTTCTTGTCCTGGTAGATGACCTCGATGCCATAGGCTGCGCTGTCGCCCTTGACCTTGCTGGTGTCCAGGATGAAGCGGCCGAAGCGCTTGCCGTCCAGGGGAAGTTCGGCGCTCATCGTGCTACCGGCGACGTCGGCGGAGTTGGAGACGTTGAAGGTGAGGTACTCGTCGTCGGAGATGCTGGCGCCGAAGTGGACGACGGGGGAGACCGTGTCGCTGGCGGTGTAGCCGAACTTGCTCATGTCGGCACTGACGTCGAAGACGTCCTTGGCTCCCTTGCGGAGCTGGATCTGCTCCGCGGCGACGTCGAAGGCGTCGTAGATGATGCCCACCTGGACGTCCTTCACGTCCTTGGTCAGATGGCCGCCGTCCACGGTGATGGTGATGTGGTTGTCGCCGGGAATGGTGTACTCGGGTTCGGGGTCGTCACCGGGTTTGCCGCCCTTGGGCTTGCTGACTGCGGCACCGGGGATCTCGTTCACCAGTTTGCCGTCGACGTAGCCGGTTCTACGGCCGGCGTCGTCGGTCAGGAGCAGGTGCGGGTGGTTGGCGGCGTCGCCGTCCAGGTAGACGAGCTTGGTGTCGGCGGCCGGTTCGCCCTTGGCGGAGCCCTTGCCGCTCTGCTCGCTGTCGTCGTTCCTGCCGCAGAAAGAGCAGGGCTGGATCTCGGTGACGGCCTCGACAGGGGTCAGTTCCAGGGTGCCGGTTTCGGCGTCGCCCTCATAGAGGTCGACGGGTTCGCCGGGTTTGGTGGTGGTTTTGTACTCCCAGGTGTCGCGCGTCAGATCAACCCTGACCTTCTGCGTGACGCCCGGGTAGTTGTTGTCGTACACCAGGATGTTGACCTGCCCGTCGCCGGCCTTCTCGATCGCGTAGGGCGTGATCTCGTGGCCGCCGGAGCCGTCACGTTTGTAGAAGCCGAGCGACATGCCCTCCTTCTCCTCGGCGGACCAGGCCTGGATGAGGCGGTCGACGATCTGGCTGGGCGTGCCCTTGATCATTTGCTGCTTCACGACGGCGCCGTACTGGGTGGCGAAGTTCTGGGCGATGACGCTCTGGAGGGGCTGGTTGTCCTCCTTCGCCAGTTCCGGGGTGGTGTCGGCGCCGTAGTCCGAGACGTTGAGCGTCTGTTGCCACATCTGGAGGCTGGTCAGCGACATGCCGTAGCAATGGCCGCCGTCCATGGACTTGTTGGTGTGCTCCATCCACGCCTCGGCCTGCGGGATGAGCTCGCAGGACTCGGTTTCCGCGTCGATACAGACGGCGTCGCCGAACAGGTTGTGGACCTCCTGGGAGGTCAGGTTGGTCTCGTCCCCGCCGCCGTAGTTCTCGAACCCGAAACCGTTGGTCTCGGGTCGGAAGCCGCTGTCGGCGATGAGTTTCCCGGTGGGGGCGTCGTCGATGGCCGTTCCATAGGTCAGGTTTCCTTTGCCGCCGCTGTCCTCGGTGTCCGAGCACGCGGTCGCGGTCGCGGTGAGCATCACGGCGACCGTCAGGGCCGCAAGGGTTCTCGAGGGCATGAGCTGACGGTGGCGGGCTCGGATTGACGATCCATAACCAGTCGGTTGACAGCGGATCTGCTGGAAGGGATCACGGGGCCGGTCATTCAGCAGGCGCCGGGGTGTGCGGAGCGAGTAGGCGATCGACCAGCGTTATCTGGTCGACCAGCGCGAGGTCCTCGCCGGTGGCCGCGTCTGGTCGCTGTGATCGAGGCGCGGCCAGGGGGTAGCCCACGGGAGGTCGCAATTCTGGGGGCCGAGATGGCCACGCGGGCAACCGGGCCGGCCGACGATGTGGTGGACGACGCGCTTCGAGCATTTGGTGATCCATGATTGGCGAGATCTCCCGCCCAGCCCCCCAGCGCATTTCCTGAGCTCTCCGCGTCCACGGCCAACGCGGGCGGGGCGGGCTCCGTATTCCCTTGCGCAGCTTTCATCCGCAGAAGGGAAAATCTCCGTGCGACGAAGAGCTCTCCTGGCCGGGCTCGTGGCCATGACCTCCACCCTGGCGGGGACGTCCGCCCCCGCCTGGTCCGCCGGACGCGCTCCTGCTGACACGGTCCTGGAATGGTTTGACGTGTCCGCGTCCGTCATCCCGCCTTCGACCCGGCAGACGCCTCAGGTGACCAACGGCCGGGCGTGGGCGATCGCCTGGATCGCCGCGAGCCGCGCGCTGCGAGGCGACAGCCGGTCCCGCGACTTCCAGAACGCGGCGCTCGCGCAGGCCGTGCACGACTCGCTGGCGGCGCTCGTCCCCGGCCAGACCGGCACGCTCGACAGTGCGCTGGCCCGCACGCTGGACCGCGTCCCCGCCGGGGCCGCCAGGGACCGCGGCGTGCTGGCGGGGCGCGAGCAGGCCCGCCGCACCCTGGCGGAACGGGCCGGCGACGGCCTCGACGCCGCGTCGGTCAACACCCCCTACACGCCTCCACCTGCGGCGCCCGGCGTGTGGCGGCCGACGCCTTCCGGCGAGGAGAGCGCCGTACAGGCAGGGCAGGCTCGTGGCAGGACGTTCCTGCTCGGCCAGGCCGACCGGTTCCGTCCAGGCTCCGCCCCCGCCCTCGACTCGGCGCGGTACCTGAGGGACCTCGCCGAGGTGCGCGCCTACGGCGTCAAGGACAGCGCGGTACGGACGCCGGAGCAGACGGCGACCGCGACGCTGTGGTCGCAGGCCTCCCTGTCCGGCTACACCCAGGCGTTGCGCGCGGCCGTGGCGCACGCCGGCGGATCTCCCGCTCGGCGCGCCGAACTGGTCGCCGTCTTCCACGCGGTGACCGTGGACGCGCAGATCGCGGTGTTCGACGCCAAGTACACCTACACGCGCTGGCGGCCGATCACCGCGATCAGAGAGGGCGGCGACCCGGCCTGGGAGCCGCTGATCACGACGCCCGCGCACCCCGAGTACCCCGGTGGCCACTCCACCTACGCGGGCGCTGCCGAACAGGTCCTCACGCGGCTGGCCGGCCCCAGGACGGCGCCGTTCCAGATGACGGGCCCAGCGGGTACGAGCCGCACCTACACCGAGTGGCGGCAGCTCACCAGGGACAACGTGAACGGCCGAGTCTGGTCGGGCATCCACTTCCGCTTCTCCGACGAGAGCGGCGCGCGGCTCGGCGACCGCGTGGCCCTGTGGGACCTGCCCAGGGCCCAGGCGCTGTTCCGCTGAACCGAGGACCGTTTTCGGGCCGCCCAGTCAACCCGGCCGGCTGGGCGGCCTGGAGTACGGGCGTGATCCAGTACGACGCCGACCGAACGGGATCATCAGGACCAAGCGCCTGCCCGGCAAGCCTCTCCACTTCGTCCCGAGGCCTCTCCAAGAGCGGTAAGAGTGCAAGCCTCGACGTGGCGAATGGGGTATCCACCCCAGCGTTTCGCGACTCGACGTTCCAGGTGGTCCCGTTGACGAGCACCAGCCACGGACCACCCCGCTTTACGGCCAGGACCCTGCGCGCGGAACCAGTCTCCATGTCCGCCAGATTGGCACGTCGCCACAGCAGGATCCGGAACATACACGGAATGATCAACGAAGCCGAGCCCGCGGCCGGCAGGCCCGCAGTGACGAAGGCCGGATAGGGGGAGTCGAGGGCGTACGCGGTCGCTCGCTGCCCTCGATCCGTGCACCGCGCTTCAGGTGCGTTCAGGTTCGCTTCAGCAAGCCCACGGGAAGGTGAACCGGCTTCGCGGCCCAGTACCGCGAGACCACCCCGATGGACGAACTCCGATGAGCGGGCCTGACTGCACGGTTGCGCCGCGGTGCTTCGTGCTGCCCGCTCATCCCCTTGTCACCTGCGAGAGGCCCCCATGATTCACTCCCACAGATCGCTCGCAACCGTGGTGGCCGGCGCGGCCCTGCTGGCCGCTATGACCGGCTGCGCTTCGACCGGTCAGGCGCAGCCGTCGGCGGCTCCTTCCGTGGATCCCCAGAACAAGCAGCGCCAGAACCAGGCCCAGCTCGCCGCCTGCATGAAGGGCAAGGGCTTCACCTACCACCCGATCGTTTCCGCGCCGGACCTCCCCGAAGCGCAGAAGAAGGAGATGTCCGGCGACTACGAGGCCATGAAGAAGCACCGGAGCAAGTACGGCTTCGGCTGGGCCGCCTCGATCGTCTATCCGAACGACCCGGGCGGGCGCATGGTCTCCCGGACCGTTGAGGGCCCGGGCGACGACCCGAACGCGAAGGTCGTCGCCGGGCTGTCGAAGGCGCAGCGGGACGCCTACTTCGCCGGGATGGACGCGTGCATGCTGGAGATGCTCAACAAGGAAACCGGCCGCAAGATGACCTCCATGCAGGAGGCGGCGAAGGCCCAGTCCGAGATGATGAAGCAGGCGATCAACCGCGAGCTGAACGGCGACGCCCGCCTGGTGGAGCTGGCCGGCCGGTTCGCTGACTGTCTCAAGGGCAAGGGCTTCACGGTCACCTCCCAGCAACCCGTCGAGATCGCCAACAGCACCGAGGGGTCGTTCGGGCAGGAGCTGAGCAAGCTCGGCGAGAAACCCACGCCCGAGCAGGCCCGCCCTCTCCTGACGCGCGAGATCAAGGCCGCGCTGGACGACCTGGAGTGCGGCAAGGACTTCTACGCCGCCTACCGGCCCAAGCTGAACGCCGTCTACGAGCAGGCCGGCCCGTTCGCGGGCATGGGCATGCCCATGGCCGTCGAGGGATAGCCCCTGAGGGCCCGCCGCTTCCACCCCTCCCTCCCTTTGCATCGAAGCGAGTTCAGTATGCGCAAGTTCAGGGCGTCCGCAGGCGAGCCGGCCGCGGAGCCCGGCGGTCCAGGCGGTCCCGGCGGCCCAGGCACAGGCAGGTCGGGTGCCTCGAAGGCCGGTCTCTCGAGGAACAAGGTGCTGGCCGGTGTCGTGGCCGCAGTGGTGGCGCTCGCCGGCGTCGGCTGGGCGGTGGGTGCGGATCTGCGTTCCCCCGCCGACCAGTTGGCCGCGCGCCGCCCGCCGAAGCCGTCCCTGGTCACCGCACTGGTCGAACGGCGGAAGCTCACCAGCACCGTCACCGTGAACGGCACGCTCACCTACGGCTCCCCGCTGCCGGTCACGCTGGCCGGCACGGTCGGCGTGACCGGCGCCACGGGTGGAGGCGGCGGTACGGGTGGAGGCGGCGGCACGCCCCAGCGCGTCACCAAGGCGCCCCAAACCGGCCCGATCGGTGAGGGTGACGTGCTGATGCAGGTCAACGGGCGGCCGGTGTTCGTCTTTCGCGGGCGGCTGCCGATGTACCGGCCGCTGGTGCCGGGCACCGAAGGAGACGACGTCCGCCAACTGCAGCGCGCGCTGCGCCGCAAGGGCGTGCGGGTGCCTGTCTCGGGCGTCTTCGACCAGGCCACCGTCACCGCGGTGAAACGCTGGTACGCCAAGCGCGGCTACCAGGCCCAGGAGCCTGACATGGAGGCGCACAAGAACCTGCAGACCTACCGCGAGACCGTGCGCAACAGGCAGGCGGAGCTGGCCGAGGCCCGCAAGGCGCTGGATGAGGGTCTCGATGTCCAGCCGCTCAAGCTGCGCCTCGACAACGCCCGCCGCGACCTGCGCTCGGCCGAGCGGGCGCTGCGGGAGGCGATGCGGCAGGACATGACGCCCGATCAGGCCGCCAAGCTGACGAGCCTGCGGCAGGCTGTGCGCACCGCCGAGGAAGCGGTGCTCGCGGCCGAGAAGGAACTGACCGAGGCCATGGAGCAGAACAACAACACCCCGCCGCCGGCGCCGCCGCCCGCGCCGACGCCGTCCGGCACACCCTCCGGCACCCCGCCACCACCTGCGCCACCGCTGCCCACTCCCACACCGTTCCGTTCGACGGACACCCGCCTGCTGGAGATGAAGCTCGCCAACGCCCGGCAGGCCCTGGACGAGGCCCGAACGGCCGTGGACGACTACTTCGAGCAAGTCCGCGACGAGCAGGACAAGCGGCTGGAGGAGCTGCGCAAGGGGGTGCGCACCGCCAAGGAAGCCGAGGCCACCGCCAAGCAGAGCCTGCGCAGGGCCCGGGAGGTCTCGCCGCTGCGGATGAAGGTCAGCAACAGCGCCGCCGGCCTGGCCGACGCCCGCGACATGCTGGCCGGGTTCCTCAAGACCTACGGCGTCAGTCTCCCGGCGGGCGAGGTCGTCTTCCTCCCGACGCTGCCGGCCCGCATCGACAAGGCCGAGGTCAAGCCCGGCGACACCATCGAGTCCAAGGTCGCCACCGTGACGAGCTCCGCCTTCGCGATCACCGGGTCGGTGGACGCCAAGGAGGCCAAGCTGCTGCGCCGGAACCAGAAGGCCACCATGGAAACCCTCGACGGCACCCTGCTGCAGGCCAGGCTGACCGCCACGGGGGAGGCCGCCCGCGTCACCTCGCAGGACAAGAAGGACGAGAAGCAGGACACGCCCGACACCGGCTCGGTGCCGGTCCTGCTCACTCCCGACACCGCCAAGGGGCTCAAGGCGCTGGTCGGCTCGTCGCTGACGGTGCGGATCTCCGTCGGCTCGACCGAAGGGGAGGTGCTCAGCGTGCCGGTCGCCGCCGTCGTCACCTCCGCCGACGGCCGTCCCCGGGTGCGGGTGGCGCTCGACGGCGACAGGACCCGCGAGGTCGAGGTGCGCACCGGGCTGACCGCCGACGGAAACGTGGAGATCACGCCCGTGCAGGCCGGGACGGTCAAGGAAGGCGACCGGGTCGTGGTGAGCGATGCCTGAGCCCGTCATCGAGCTGACCGGCGTCTGCCGGGAGTTCCCCGCCGACCCGCCGGTGCGCGCGCTGGACGACGTCACACTGCGCGTCGACCACGGCGACTACGTGGCCATCATCGGCCCGTCCGGGTCCGGCAAGTCCACTCTGCTGAACATTCTCGGGTTGCTGGACCGGCCGAGCTCGGGCTCGTACCGGCTGGACGGCATCGAGACCACCGCCCTGCGCGACGGCGCGCGAACCCGGCTGCGCGGCGCGCGCATCGGGTTCGTCTTCCAGTCCTTCCACCTGCTCCCCCACCGGACGGTGGCCGAAAACGTGATGCTCGCCGAGGTCTACGGGCAGCACCCGCGCCGCGGTCGCCTGGCCCGTGCCGAGCAAGCCCTCGAGCAGGTGGGCATGGGACACCGCATCGGTTTCCGGCCGGACCGCCTGTCGGGCGGCGAACGCCAGCGGGTGGCCATCGCCCGCGCCCTGATGGCCCGTCCGTCCCTGCTGCTGTGCGACGAGCCCACCGGCAACCTCGACAGCCGCAACACCGAGGCCGTGCTCGACCTGTTCGACGGGCTGCGCTCCCAGGGCCTGACCATCCTGGTGATCACACACGAGGACGAGGTCAGCGCCCACGCCAAGCGCCGGGTGCGCATCGGCGACGGCATCCTGACCGAGCAGGGGTGAGCATGAACATCCGCGATCTGTGGGCCGAGTCCCTGGCGGGGATGCTGGCCCGTCCCGTCCGATCCGCCCTGACCACCCTGGGCACCGTCCTGGGGATCACCACGCTGGTGGTCACCATGGGCATCGCCGCGACCGCCGGCAACCAGATCGTCGGCCGCTTCGACGAACTGCTGGCCACCAGTGTCACCGTCGAGGTGCCGCAGAACAGCCGCCAGGCCCTGGTGTCGTGGGAGGCCGCCGCGGAACTGCGGCGGCTGCGCGGCGTGGTATCGGCCACCGCGCTGGCGCAGAGCGACAAGAGCTCCAACCTCGTGGTGACCGCCAACAACCTGCTCGACCCGACCCAGGTGGCAGGGCAGACGCTCGCCGTCGTCGCGGCCACCCCGGACCTGCCGGCCACCACCCGCGGCAGACTGCTGACCGGCCGCTTCTACGACGCGGGCCACCTCACCCGCGGCGACCGCGTCGTCGTGCTGGGCGAGCAGGCCGCCGCCATGCTCGGCATCACCCGGCTGGACCACGCGCCGGCGGTGTTCATCAACGACCGCGCCTACACCGTCATCGGCATCATCGGCGGCCTGCAGCGCGAGCAGATCCTCGCCAGCGCGGTCCTGGTGCCGCCCACCCTCGGCCCCGACTTCGGCCTGAAGAACGTCACCCGTGTCCTGGTGGGCACCCAGCTGGGCGCCGCCGAGCTGATCGCCCGCCAGGCCCCCCTCGCCCTCAGCCCCAACCACACTGCGGAACTCCAGGTGATCGCCCCGCCCAGCCCCAAGCGCGCCCGCGACGGCGCCCAGGACGACGTCAACGGCCTGTTCCTCATCCTCGGCCTGGTCTCCCTGATCGTGGGCGCGGTCGGGATCGCCAACGTCACCCTGGTCACCATCATGGAACGCGTCGCCGAGATCGGCCTGCGCCGGGCTCTGGGTGCCGCCCGTCGCCACATAGCCGCTCAGTTCCTGCTGGAGTCCAGCCTGATCGGCCTGACCGGTGGAGTCATCGGCGCCAGCCTGGGCACCGTCGCCGTCGTCGTGGTGGCGGCCGTCCGCCAGTGGACCCCGGTGCTGGACATCCGTCTGGCCCTGGCCGCCCCCGCGGTCGGCGCGCTGGTCGGGCTTCTGGCGGGACTGTATCCGGCCTTGCGCGCCGCCCGGATGGAGCCCGTCGACGCCCTGCGCTGACCGGCAGCTGGCCGCATGGGGGTGAGCGGCCTGCGATCGCTCCATTGCTTGGCATGCTGCGAGGGAGAGATCAGGACGAGCGGGCCATCGGGGACCTGGTGGACGGCGCGCGGGCCGGACGCAGCGGGGCCCTGGTCGTCCGCGGCGACCCGGGCATCGGCAAGACGGCGCTCCTCGACAGCGCGGCACGCGCGGCCGAGGGGTGTGGGATCCTGCGCTGCACCGGCGTGGAACCCGAGACCGAACTGCCGTTCGCGGCCCTGCACCAGGTGCTCCTGCCTGGGCTGGCCAGGGTGGACGGGCTCCCCGACGCACAGGCCGACGCGCTCAAGGGCGCGCTCGGGCGGCGAGACCGATGAGGAAGCGATCACGCCTTGCCTCAACCACTGGCGCGATCGGCCAGGGCTCCCATCCACTTTCCGAAGACAGCTGGGTTCTGCGCCACATCCCAGCGCGGCAGCATGGACCTGCCCGTCGTATCGATGTCCGCCACCACCAAGCCCGGCTCCGCTCCGTCCGCCTCACCGAGGATGCGGCCATCCGGGCCGATGATCCGCGTCGCCGCGCCTCCCTGCCGTCCTTCTGCCCTGCCACATACATCAGCCGCGATCACCCAGCAGTCGTTCTCCACCGCTCGAGCGATGAGCGCTGATCGCGTCCGGACCTTCCAATCGCGGGTGACCTCCATGGGAAGATCGTTGTTCAGCGGGCACACGAGGAGGCGGGCCCCGGCCAGTGCCAGCAGCCGGGACGGCTCGACGAAGTTGGCGTCGTTGCAGATCACGACACCGAAGGCGCATGCGCCGTGATGAAAGATCGGTAGTTCCTCACCCGGGTTGAAAGCCGGCTCTCGAGGAAACAGCTTGCGCATGACGCCGAGCAGCCGTCCCGCACGCAACACCGCCGCCGAGCTGTACAGCGCCCCGTCGCCGGCTCGTTCGGTGAAGCCGGCCACCACAGTCAGTTCCGAAGGGCAGTCGCGAAGCGCCTCGACCAAGTCCGGGTAAGGCGCCGCCATCGCAACCGCATCCGCGTCGGGCCTGGCGGCGCGCATGCCGCCGAAGTAGCACTCGGGCAGCACCAGCAGCTCGACCTCCTGCCGCTCACACAGCTTGATCGCTGCAGGAAGGCCACCCGCCCGCCACCCGTCCAGTTTCGACTGCAAGGCTGCAACTCGCACAGGCCACCCCGGTTCGTCGTTCGTCGTCTGCACTCAGAGTGGGGCCGAAACAGACTGGTGACCAAGATGTCAAAGATCGTCCGGAACTGAGCCGAAGAGGGCCCGCCGCAGGTCATGAGCCGTTCAGCAGGCCCCACTGCTCGCTGTTGTAGGTCGGGAACGCCAGGCTGTTGTCGCGGATGTTGCCGAGCTTCGCGTTGTAGGCGAGGAAGGACCTGTTCTGGTAGAGCGGCAGGATCGAATAGTCCGATGAGACGATCTTGTCGGCTTCCTGCAGCTTCTTGGTCGCCTCTTCGGCGTCGGTCGCCGACAGGGCGTCGTCGAGGAGTTCGTCGACCTTGGGGTTGCCGTAGTTGCCGAGGTTGAAGCGGCAGAAGCTCGCGCCCTCCTCGCAGCTCAGGAAGTACGGGATGTTGCTGGTCGCGGTGAACGGCGACTGCGACACCGTGCCCACCGTGAGCGCCCAGTTGCCTTCCTGGACGGCGTCCATCGTGTTGGACACCGTGGCCACCTGCACGTCGACGCCCAGCGGGGCGACCGCGGCCTTGACCAGCTGTGCCTCGCTGGCACGCAGCTGGTCGCCCGCCTGGACGGCGAAACGCAGCGTACCCACGGCCTTGCCGTCCGGTGCGACGAGCTTCGTGCCGACTCCGGTGTATCCGGCGTCGGTCAGCGTCTTCTTGGCCTTCTCGGCGTCGCCGATGCCGTACTCGAAGGCGCTCACCACGTCGGCGTAGCCGGGCGCCCCGCTGAGGAACATCTGGCTCAGCCGAGGCTCCGCGGTGTTGTCGAACTGGCCGATCGTCTTGGCGATCAGGTCCTTCACGCTCACCGCCTGGAAGATCGCCTTGCGCAGGGCGACGTCCTTCAGGGCCGGGGCGTTGTGGTTCAGCCAGATCTGGTGAACCGACGCGCTTGGCGTCACCTGGTAGCGGACCGCGGGCAGGTCGTCGACCTGCTGCACGATGTCCACCTGCGGGTTGGGATAGATCACGTCGACCTCGCCGTTCGCCAGCGAGGTCGGCTGCTGGGAGACGTCGGTGATGAGACGGAAGACGAGCTTGTCCAGGTGCGGCGCCTTGCCGTACCACTTCTCGTTGCGGACCATCACCACCGAGCCGTCGGCGGTGAACTCCTCGATCCTGAACGGGCCCGCGGAGAACTTCGGGACCGACTTGGCGAAGCCTTCGTTGAAGCTCTTCTCCAGGCCGGCGGGGGTGTCGGTGGGGCCGTAGGTCTTCGCGACGTGGGCCGGCAGGATCGGCGAGAACAGGGCCTGCCAGTCGACGTACGGCCGGTCGAAGACGACGGTGACGGTCCGGCCCTGGTTCGAGCCCTTGACCGAGGTGATCCGGTCGTAGCCGGCGGTGTTGCCGGCCTGGCACTTCGGGCACTGGCGGGGGTTGAGCGCCCGCCAGGTGTAGGCGAAGTCGTCGGCCGTGATCGGCGTGCCGTCGGACCAGACGGCCTTGGGGTCGATCGTGTACGTGATGGTCTGCGGTTTGTCGGCGGTCTTCTCCGCGCTCGTCACGAGCGCCTCGTTGCGGGCCACCGTTCCGTCCGGCTGGATGACGAACGCGTTCGGCAGCAGCACGCTGGAGATGTCGATCACCGAGTAGGTGGCGCCGCCGGTGTTCAGGACGTTCCAGTTCGAGATCGGATAGGTGATCGTGTAGGTCACTGTGCCGCCGGTGCCGACGGCGGTGGTGGTGTTGACCGTGTTCAGCTCGCCGGTGACGCGGCCGTCGCCGGACGTCGCCGTCTTCGCGCCGCCGCCCGCACAGGCGGTGAGCAGCAGCGCCAGGGCGCCGGCCGTCAGAGCCATCGAGTTCGTTCTGCGGATAGCCATGGTCGGCTCCCAGGGGTGAGAAGGTTCAGTGGCGCTCGCCGCGCAGCTGAGCGACGGCTTCGGCCGCCGCCCAGCCGATCGGCGTGTCGAGGTGCGGGGCGTTGGGGGTGGGGTCGGCAGCGCGGGTGAAGACGCCCACGGCGTACCTGCACCCAGGCTCGCGCGCCGAGCCGGCCGAGGACCTGCTCCGCCTGCTCCTTCACCGTGACCTGCCGCGCCGCAGCGCCCGGCCGGGCAGCTGCCCGGTGGGGACGCCGTCGGCGAGCGCGGTCGTCCCGTTGACCACCACGTGCCGGATCCCGCGGGCGTAGCGGTGCGGGTCCTCGTAGGTGGCGAGGTCGCCGACGGTGGCGGGGTCGAACACGACGATGTCGGCGTAGGCGCCGGGGGTGAGCAGGCCACGGTCGCGCAGGCCGAGGTTGGCGGCCGGGAGGCTGGTCATCCGGCGTACGGCCTCGCCGAGCGTGAGAAGCCCCTGCTCGCGCACGTATCGGCCGAGGACGCGGGCGAACGTCCCGTAGGCACGCGGATGGGTGGGAACGTCGGTGTGGGGCGGTTCGGCGGCGAAGGTCTCGGCGTCGGAGCCGACGGAGACCCACGGGTTGCGCAGCGCGGTCCGCAGCACCTCCTCGTCCATCATGAAGTACATGGCGTGCAGCGACGGATCCTGCTCGACCAGGCACAACAGCGTCTCCACCGGGTCGGCGCCCCGCTTCTCCGCCGTCTGCCGGAGGCTGAGCCCCCGGTAGCGGGCCACCGGCCCCTTCGGGTCGGGCAGCAGCATCACGCCGTCCGCGCCGCCCGAGGCCAGGTAGATGTTCTCCCACCGCTCCGACGGCGTCCGCACGCCCTCGTGGATGCGGGCGCGCTCGGCCGGGTCGGCCAGGCGGGCCACGAGCGCCTCGTGGCCGCCCTCGTGGAAATGCGGCGGGATCGCGGCGGCCAGGTGGGTCTGCCCGGCGAGATAGGGGTAGATGTCGGCGGTCACCGGCCGGCCGGCGGCGCGGGCGGCCTCGACCTTCTCCACGGCGCGGGCCATCTTCGGCCAGTTGCGACGTCCGGCCGCCTTGAGGTGGTAGATCTCGGCCCGTACCCCGGCGCGGCGGCCGATCTCGATCAGTTCGTCGACCGCGTCGAGGAAGTGGTCGCCCTCGCTGCGCAGGTGCGAGATGTACATGCCGTCGTACCGTGCGACGACTTCGCACAGCGCGACCAGTTCGTCGGTCGGCGCGAAGCATCCCGGCGGGTAGATGAGCGCCGATCCCAGGCCCAGCGCGCCGTCGGCCATCTCCTCGTCCAGGACGCCGCGGACATGGGAGAGCTCGGCGGCGGTCATCGGCCGGTCCTCCGAGCCCGCCCCGATCATGCGCAGGTTCTCCGCGCCGACGAAGCTTGCGACGTTCTGGACGACGCCCTTGCTCTCCAGGTGCGCCAGGAACTCCGACAACCGCTCCCACACCAGCGGGGGAGTGGCGGGACCGAAGACCGCTTCCAGCTCGGCCCGGACGGCGGGGGTGAAGGGTCCGATCGAGATTCCCTCGCCGAAGACCTGGGTGGTGACCCCCTGGTAGAGGTCGGACAGGCCACGGCCGTCCGTCTCCAGGGTGAAGTACGCGTGACTGAGCACGTTCACGAACCCGGGCGCCACCACCAGCCCGGTCGCGTCCAGCGCGGGCGCGTCGTGGCCGCCCGCCTCGGGGCCGACGGCGACGATGCGATCGCCTTCGACCAGGACGTCGGCAACGCGGCCGGGGCCGCCGCTGCCGTCATGGACTGTGCCACCGCGGATCACCAGAGAAGCCGACATGCGGTCATCCTGCGACGCCGGGCGCGCCGAGTGTTCATCGGATCCGATGAACTGACGCCGATCTTACGTCGCGTACGACGAAGTGCACGCCGGCCGAAACGACTGCACTGAGTGACCACAGCTCACCCGCGACAGAGAGCGGTGATCCGACCGTGCTCACCTATACGTTCCGCCGCCTCCTGGTCGCCCTGCCGGTGATCGTGGCCTCGACCTTCGTCGTGTTCCTGCTGGTGACGATGTCCGGCGACCCGCTCGCCAACCTCAAGGGCCGCAACCCGCCCCCGTCCCCGCAGGTCATCGCCGTCGAGGAACACCGGCTGCACCTGGACCAGCCGGTGCTGCAGCGCTACTGGACCTGGATGGCCGGCGTGGCCCGCGGGGATTTCGGCCCTTCGGTGCGGACCAACCTGGACATCGGCCACGAGATCGCCGCCAGGTTCGGCGTCACACTGCGGCTCATCGCCGTGGCCGTCGTCCTGGCCCTTCTGCTCGCCGTGGTGGTCGGCGTCCTCAGCGCGGTGAAGCAGTATTCGGGCGTCGACTACGGGTTCACCTTCGCCGCGTTCCTGTTCCTGTCGATGCCGTCGTTCTGGTTCGCCGTCCTGCTCAAGCAGGGCGGGATCTCGCTCAACCAGCTCGTCGGGGACCAGGTCGTGTACACGATCGGCGAGAGATCCGTCGTCGTGGACGGCGGCGCCTGGGCACAGCTGGCCGACGCGGCCGGTCACATGGTGCTGCCGACGATCTCGCTGGCGCTGATCTCGTTCGGCGCGTGGAGCCGGTTCCAGCGCGCCTCGATGCTCGACGTGCTCAACAGCGACTACGTGCTGTTCGCACGGGCCAAGGGACTGTCGCGGAGACGTGTGGTCGTACGGCACGCGCTGCGCACCGCGCTCATCCCCATGACCACGGTGACCGCGCTCGACTTCGCCTCCCTGATCTCCGGCGCCGTGATCATCGAGACGGTCTTCCAGTGGCGCGGGCTCGGCGACTTCCTCGTCACCTCGGTCAACCAGCGCGACGCTTACGCGGTGCTGGCCTGGCTGCTCGTGGTCGCCGTGGCGGTCATCGTGTTCAACCTCATCGCCGACCTCCTGTACGCCCTTCTCGACCCGAGGATCCGCTATGAGTAAGAACACCGAGGCGATGACGGTCCGCCCCTCGCCGTCGGCTGTCGTGCGCCAGCGCAGCCAGGGCGAGCTGGTGCTGCGCCGCTTCCTGCGGCACAAGGCGGCGGTGATCAGCCTGGTGCTGTTCGTCGCCGTCGTCCTGCTGGCCTTCGCCGGCGGCGCGCTCTGGCGCCACGACTACGCCGACATCACCTCGGCGGTGTCGGAGCCGCCCTCGTTCGAGCATCCCTTCGGCACCGACAACCTCGGCCACGACACCTTCGCCCAAGTGCTGCGTGGCACCCAGCGCTCGATCGAGATCGCCCTGCTCATCGCCTTACTGGCCGGGCTGGTGGGGACCCTGTGGGGGGCCTTCTCCGGCTACTACCGAGGTGTCGTCGACAGCGTGATGATGCGGTTCGCCGACCTGGTCCTCACCCTGCCGCTGCTGGCGGTCGCCGCGGTGCTGACCCGCGGCACCTCGGGCTCGTGGTGGTTCGTCGCCCTGGTCATCGCCTCCCTGCAGTGGGCGTACGTCTCCCGCGTGGTGCGCGGCGTCGTGCTGTCGCTGCGGGAGAAGGAATACGTGGAGGCCGGCCGCGCGCTCGGCGCCACCGACCGCTGGATCATCTTCCGGCACCTGATCCCCAACGCGCTCGGGCCGATCATCGTCAACGTCACGATCCTCGTGGCGGCCGCCATCCTGGTCGAGACGGCCCTGTCGTTCCTCGGCCTGGGCGTCCAGCCGCCCGACACCTCGCTCGGCCTGCTGGTCAGCGGGGCCACCACGGCGGTCAGCACCCGGCCCTGGCTGTTCTACTTCCCCGGCGCGTTCATCGTGGTGATCGCCCTGACCATCAATTTCATCGGAGACGGGCTGCGCGACGCCTTCGACCCCACCCAGCGGAAGGTGCGCCCATGACCGAACGCGAGATCGTGCTGGAGGTCGAGGACCTCACCGTGTCGTTCCCGACCGAAGACGGCCTGGTCAGAGCGGTGCGCGGCGTCAGCTACACCCTGCGGCGGGGCGAGGTGCTCGGCATCGTCGGCGAGTCGGGCTCCGGCAAGTCGGTCACCTCGATGGCGGTGATGGGCCTGCTGCCGGGCTCGGCGAAGGTCGGCGGCTCGGTCCGGTTCCGCGGCCAGGAGCTGATCGGGGCACCGGACAAGGAACTGCGGACCATCCGCGGCGGCCGGATCGCGATGGTCTTCCAGGACCCGATGACCTCGCTCAACCCCGTCTACCCGGTGGGCGACCAGATCGCCGAGGCGGTCAGGGCGCACAACGACGTCAGCGCCGCGGCCGCCCGCGAACGCGCGATCGAGCTGCTGGCGATCATGCAGATCCCCCGGCCCAGGGAACGCGCCCGCGACTACCCGCACGAGTTCTCCGGCGGCATGCGCCAGCGCGTCGTCATCGCCACCGCGATGGCCAACGACCCCGACGTCATCATCGCCGACGAGCCGACCACCGCGCTCGACGTGACCGTCCAGGCGCAGGTGCTGCGGGCGCTGGAGACCGCGCGGGCCGCGACCGACGCCGCCATGGTGCTGATCACCCACGATCTGGGCGTCGTCGCCGGTACGGCCGACCGGGTCCTCGTCATGTACGCGGGCCGGCCGGTGGAGCTCGGAGACGTCGACTCCATCTACTACGAGCCGCGCATGCCGTACACGCTGGGCCTGATCGGCAGCCTCCCCCGGCTGGACGACGCGCGCAGGGGCGAGCGGCTGGTCCCGATCACCGGCTCGCCGCCGTCCCTGCTCGACCTGCCGCCGGGGTGCCCGTTCGGGCCGCGCTGCCCGATGCGGCAGGAGGTCTGCGAGAGCGCCGAGCCCGAGCTGCTGGCCGCCTCCGCGCCGGACCATCTGGCCGCCTGTCACTTCTCCGCCGACCTGGAAGGGCGGCGTCCCGAGGACGTCTTCGCCCTGACCTCGGCCGACCACCCTGGAGGCGCACGATGAACGGGTCGCCGCTGTTGTCGGTGCGGGATCTGGTCAAGCACTATCCGGTTCGCGGCAAGGGGTTGTCGCGGCGTACGGCGGGGCAGGTGCACGCCGTCTGCGGGGTCTCCTTCGACCTGCACCGGGGTGAGACCCTCGGACTGGTCGGCGAGTCGGGCTGCGGCAAGTCGACCACCGGGCGGGCCGTGCTCAACCTGCAGCCGCCGACCTCCGGGCACGTGGTGTTCGATGGCCTGGATCTCGGGACCGTCGGCGCCGCGGAGATGCGCCGGCTGCGGCAGCGCATGCAGATCGTCTTCCAGGACCCCTACGCCTCCCTCGACCCGCGCATGACCGTCAGCGACGCCATCGCCGAGCCGCTGCGCATCCACGACACCTACCGCCAGGAGGGCCCGGACCGGGTACGGGAGCTTCTCGCCACGGTCGGGCTCAACCCCGAACACGGCAACCGGTACCCGCACGAGTTCTCCGGCGGCCAGCGCCAGCGCGTCGGCATCGCCCGGGCGCTGGCGATGAGGCCCGAGCTGATCGTGCTCGACGAACCGGTGTCGGCGCTCGACGTCTCGATCCAGGCGGGCGTGGTGAACCTGCTCGAGGACCTCCAGGAGCAACTGGGTCTCGCCTACCTGTTCGTGGCCCACGACCTGTCGGTCGTCCGGCACATCGCCCACCGGGTCGCGGTGATGTACCTCGGCCGGATCGTCGAGGTCGGCGACACCGACGAGCTGTTCGACCGGCCCGCTCACCCCTACACCCAGGCGCTCATCTCGGCCATCCCGCTGCCCGACCCGCGGCTCGAACGGGTCAGGGCGCGCGAGCGGATCGTCATCGGCGGCGACGTGCCCAACCCGGCCGCTCCGCCGAGCGGCTGCCGGTTCCGCACCCGCTGCCCGAAGTTCACGCGGCTCACCGAGGCGGAGCGGACGGTCTGCGTCGAACAGCCGCCCGACCTGGCCGAGCGCGGCCACGGCCACCCGGTCGCCTGCCACTACGCGGAGGCCGCCGCCGGGTGAAGCAGTCAAGCCGGCCATGGCCGGCACAGGCGTCCTACCGGGCCACTGTCGCGTCTGTTGCGGCGTTGCCGGTGTCGCCCACCGCTGAGCTGTTCTCGTGGCCGCGAGACGGCTGTCGCTCAGCCTGGGCCGGCCCCCTCGGGACGGGCCTTTCCAGCAGCGCTCTGACTTCCGCGGCCTTGGCGGGAAGTTGTTCGTACAGCTCCAGTGCCCGTTCCCAGCACGAGCGCGCCCGGCTGTGCTGGCGCAGGGCGTGCAGCACCTGGCCCAGCTCGCTCCAGGACGCGCCGTCGGCCCAGCCGCCGCCGCGGCGTTCCTCGGCCAGCACGACGGCCGCCTCGGCGTGGGGCAGAGCCTCGGCGGCGCGATCCAGCGCGAGCAGCACCCGGACCAGGTAGATCAGTGTGGACTGCTCCCACGAGAAATTGCGCCGCTGCCGGAACAACGCCAGCGCCTCCCGCAGCAGGGGAAGCGCCTCATGGTGGCGTCCGGCGCGGGTGTACACCTTGGCCATCGCGACCACGGCGTACGGGTCGCGGACGTCGTCGCCCAGGTGGGCCCGCATGACGGTCTCGGCCTCATGGAGGGTCTCGATCGCCTCGTCATAGCGTTCCAGGGAGGCCAGCCGCTGGCCGACGCCATAGAGCATGGCCGCCTCCTGATAGCGCTCGCCGAGCTCGTGAAAGCCTGCCGCGGCCTGCCGATAACTGTCGAGCGCCACATCCTGGCGGTCGTGACGATCGGCCTGGATTACGCCCATGGTCGACAGGGCCACCCAATGGTGGTTCATGTCGCCCGCGCGCAGGGTGACCTCCAGGGCCGCGGCGCACTCGGCGATCGCGTCGTCCAGGCGGCCGGCGTCTCGCAGGACATGGGCGAGGGAGGCGCGGGCGCGCCCCTCGACGAAGACCTCGCCCGCGGTAGCGGCGCGGGCGGCGAGGTCGTGGAACCTGGGCACCAGGCTGTTGGACTCATAGGCGAGCAGCAGGATCAGGTCGAGGATCTGCAGCTCGCTCGAGAGATCCATCGCTTGTACCCGGATGAGGCATTCCCGCTCACGGGCGACCCACGCGGTGGCCGCCTCGATCGTGTCGAAGGTGAGCCCTCCCTCAGCCGTCACCGAGGCGGCCGAGGGATCGCCTGGATTGAGGGTGGTGAAGGCGTTGCCTGCCGTGGCGAGGTAGTGCTCCAGCAGCCGGGCGAGCGCCGGCCGGTCGGGCTCGGCCAGCGAGCGTGCGTAGGCGCGCAGCAGGTCGTGGTAGCGGTAGCGGCCGAGGGAGGGGGATTCCAGCAGGCTGAGATCCACCAGCGACTCCACCAGATCCTCGGTCTCGACCTCGCTCAGGTCCAGCATCGCGGCGGCGGCCGCCAGCGGGAGGTCCGGCCCCTGCGACAGCGCGAGCAGCCTGAAGGCTCGGGCCTGGGAGGGATCGAGCTGGCGATACGACAGCTCGAAGGCGGCACTCACGGCCACGTCAGCGGTCCGCAGGGCGCCCAGCCGCTTGCTCTCGTCGGCCAGCTTGTCGACCATCACGCGGATCGGCCAGCCGTGGCGGGTGGCGAGCCGGGCGCCGGCCACCCGCACCGCCAGCGGCAGGCGCCCGCACAGCTCGACCAGGTGCTCGGCGTCCGCCGTCTCCGCGGCCACCCGCGGGGTGCCGACGATCCGCTCCAGCAGCGCCAGCGCCTCGGCGGTGGGCGGCACGTCCACCTCGACGAGGCCGGCGCCCGGCAGGAGGTAGGGGCGTGCCCTGCTGGTCACCAGCACCCGGCAGGAGGACGAGCCCGGCAGCAGCGGCAACACCTGTGCGCGATCATGGGCGTTGTCGAGAACCACCAGCACGCGCCGATCGGCCACCGTGGAGCGGAACAGCGCCGCCCGCTCCTCCAGCGTTTCGGGCAGGAGCTCGTCGGCGACGCCCAGCGCCCGCAGGAAGGCGGCCAGCACAGCCGCCGGATCGGCAGGCGCGGTTCCGGCGCCCTGCAGGTCGGCGAAGAGCTGCCCGTCCGGGAAGTGCTCCCGTACGGCATGCGCCGCCCGCACGGCCAGCGTGGTCTTGCCGACGCCGCCGATGCCGGTCATGACCGTGACCATGGGCGCCTGCCCAGCTCGGGCAGCCAACGTCGCGACCAGGCCGGCGACCAGCTCGGCGCGGCCGGTGAAGTCGGCAGGAACGGGCGGCAACTGCGCCGGGCGCGCCGGGACCCGCATCGCGGCGGGCGCGGGAACGTCGTCGGCGCTCAGCAGGCGCTGAAACAGCTCGGCCACCTCGGGGCTGGGGTCGATGCCCAGCTCGTCGGCGAGCGTCTGCCGCAGGTCGGCGAAGACCGCCAGCGCCTCAGGACGGCGTCCGCCGGCGGCCAGGGCTCGCATCAGCAAGGCCCGCAGCCGCTCCCTCAGCGGATATCGCGCCGACAGCTCGGCCAGCTCTGCCAGGACCTGACCGGGCGCCTGCCCGCTGTCCAGCTCCTGGGCACAGGCCGATTCGATGGCCAGGAGCCTGGCCTCCTCCAGGCGGCGCAGGTGAGGTCCGCGCAGGCCGGGAGGCTCACCCGTCCACAACTCCAACGCCTCGCGGTAGGCACCCTGGCGGGTCAGCCTCTCGAAGTCGGCCAGATCCGTGCCGACGCCGGTGAGCGCGTACCCGCGTCCCCGCGACACCAGGTGCTCATGGCCTATCGCCTTGCGCAGCAGCGACACGTAGGTGCGCACGATCGAGACCGCCGAAGCCGGGGGCTCGTCGTCCCACAGGGCGTCGATGATTCCCTCGATCGGCACCGTACGCTCACCGGCCAGCACCAGCACCGCCAGCAGCTCCCGCTGCTTCGGCGGCCCGAGCCGCATCTCCGCACCGTCACGCCAGCCGCGCACCGGCCCCAGCACAGCCACCCGTACCGCCACAAGCACCCCCGGGCCGAAACTATAGGGGAACGCGCGCGACCGAATCATGGAGATCGCTTTCCTGCCGCGAATCCGGTCCGATCTCCCCGCGTGGCCGGGCCGGCGAGGTGGCCACCGGCGTCCGCCGGCCTCGGGCGGACATCGCGAGCCGGTGGCGGGCAGCGTGCTTACGCGCCGACGGAGATGCCGAACTCCGCTTCGATGATCTCGAACATGGGGTCCCAGGTCTTCCATTCGGTGTTGGTGTGGACGGCGATCGTGTGTCGGCCGTCGGGGGTGCCCACCGCGAAGAACCAGGATCCCCAGAGGCTGCCGCCGACGCCGCGCAGCGTCCGGCCGCCCGTCGCCTGCTTGTCGAACTGGAACAGGCCGAGGCCGTAGCGGGCGTGCGGCATCCAGTGACCGCCCTCGGTGGAGACAGTGGTCCACATCTGCCGGTGCTGGGCCGGCGGCAGCAGGCTGCCGCCGGCCATCGCGTCGACGAAGCGGATCATGTCGCCGGTGGTGGAGACGACATCGCCGGCCGACCAGGCCAGGGAGGAGTTGAACTCGGTGACGTCCAGGGGCGGGAGGCCGGGCTCCTCGATCAGCGATTCCCAGTTCTCAGGGGTGACCGCCGCCGGGTCGACGCCGTCCTTGAAGAACAGGTTCGAGTATCCCCGCGGGTGCGGATCGGGGTATCCCGTGTCCGTGGCGGGGCGCACGTAGGTGCGGGTCAGGCCGAGCGGCCGGATGACCCTGCGCTTGACCTCCTCGGCATAGCCGTTGCCGGTGACCTTCTCGATGATCGCGCCGGCGAGGTGGAAGCCGCCGTTGGCGTACTCGAAGCGTTCGCCGGGCTCACCGACCGGCGGCTGAGAGACCGCCACCCTCAGCGCAGGCTGATCGATCCGCAGGTCACCGGCCGGCCCGATCAGCTTGGTGACTCCGTGCGGGTGTTGATCAGGTTGTCGATCGCTTCAGGCCGGGGCATGTCGGCGCCCCGCTGATAGGCCCTGGCATAGCCGGTACGGCCGAGCCGGTCCACCAGGGTGGCCACGAGCGCGCTCAGCTCCAGATCGCCGCGGTCGAAGGTGCCGCGGATGGCCTCGCTCATGCCGAGCGCGGTGGCCGCGCCCGCCGGTTCGCCCTCGAGCAGCAGCAGCCGGGCCAGGAGCTGGGCGGCCGGCGGTAGGTCCATGTTCGCCTGTGCCGCCTGGACGGCGGCGGGCAGCATCTCGCGCGCCCGTGTGGCGTCACCGGCGGTGAGGAGGTTGGCCGTCCTGGCGGGAAGCAGCAGGCTCTGGCTCATCTCGGCGGGAAGGGACCACTCGCGGGCGACCCGTTCCAGCCGGTCGAGTTCTCGATCGGCTCGGTCGATCTCGCCGCAGCGGCGATACAGCTCTGCCGAGCAGGCGTGGACCTGGATCTCCAGCATGGGCTGACCGTGGTCCCAGGCCGCCTGCCGCGCGGTTTCGAGGTCGTGCCCGGCGCCCTTCAGATCGCCGGCGCGCATGCGCTCGGTGGCGAGCCCGAGCCGGGATGAGATCTCCTCCTGCCAGGCGAGGCCGGTGCTGAGCGAGATGCTGCGCTCGTGGTCGGCGACCGCACGGTCGTGGCGGCCCTCGATGGCATGGATCTGCGCCGTGCCGTTCAGCATCATCGCGGTCCACCACCGGTCGCCCGACTCCTCGAACGCGCGCAACGCCCTCGCCGCCGCGCTCGCGCCGCCCGCCCAGTCTCCGCGGGTACGGCTGCGCAGCGCCTCGACCAGGTGGGTGTGAGCGATGGCCCAGCCGTCCGAGCCGTCCCGGACCCGGGCTGTCTCCCGGTCGACCAGGTCGTCCAGGCCTGCCATGAAGGCCGCCGTCAGCGTCATGGCCAGCAGCATCGGATAGCGCAGCAGCGCGCCCGTCCGCGCGCAGTCCTCGGCCGCCGCCCGCAACCGCTCGGCGTCTCCTCCACCGGCCAGCAGGTGGATCGTGGTGAACGCGGCCCTGGCCGCCGGGGGCAGCGCGTCGCCGTACTCCAGCACCCTCGCCACGTAGGCATCGGCCCGGCCGTCATAACGCAGCGTGTCCCAGTACCAGTACAGCGGGCCGAGGATCCGGGCCGCCGCCTCGGCGTCGCCGTCGTCGATGGCCGTCTGGAGGGCGTACACGAGGTTGTCGTACTCGAACTCGAACAACCGCAGCGACTCCGCCTGCTGGTGCGAGCGCAGCAGCGGTTCGTGACGCTCGGCCAGGCCGGCGTAGTGGCGCGTGAGCTTGTGCCGTACGGCTTCGCGCTCCTCGGCGGAGCGGAGTTCGCCGGCCGCGTAGGCCCGGATGGTCTCCAGCATCCGGTAGCCGTCACCGGCCCGCTCCACGATGGACCTGTCGACCAGGGAATCCAGCAGACAGGCGACATCTCCCGCGGAGCCATCCGAACACACCGCCTCGATCGGGCCGAGACCGGCCTTGGCCGGAAACACCGACATCCGGCGGGCGAGTGTCCGCTCCTGATCGGTGAGGAGGTCCCAGCTCCAGTCGATGACCGCGCGTAGAGTCCGCTGCCGCGGCTGGGCCGTCCTGTTGCCGGTGTCGAGCAGCCGGAAGCGATCATCCAGCCGCCGGGAGAGCTCGCCGGCGTTCATCGTGCGCAGCCGCGCCGCGGCCAGTTCCAGGGCGAGCGGCAGCCCGTCCAGCCGGCGCACGATGTCCACCACCGGGCCCGCCGTCGATTCGTCCAGCACGAAGCCGGGCCGTACGGCGACCGCCCGATCGAGGAACAGCCGTACCGCGGTCGCCTCCGCGGCGCGAACGGGATCCGCGTGTGCCGGGGGCAGGGCGAGCGGAGCCAACCGGCACAGCGCTTCACCCATGACCTCCAGCGGCTCCCTGCTGGTGGCCAGGATGGTCAGGTTCGGCAGGCGCTCGAGCACCTGCCAGGCGAACTCGGCCACCGCTTCGGAGATCTGTTCGCAGTTGTCCAGCACCATCACGCCCTCGCCACCGGCCAACAGGGCGACCGATCGATCCAGCGGCGTCCCCGGCGGCAGGGCCGCTGTCGTGGTGATCGTGCCCAGCACCGCCTCGGGCAACCCGGCCGGCGTGTCCACCCCGGCCAGGGGGACGAGCCAGACGCGGCCGCGCCGATGGGCCCGATGCCGGCTCACCGCCTCCACGGCCAGCCGGGTCTTGCCCACTCCTCCGGGACCCACGACCGTGACCAGCCGCGAGCTCTCCAACAGGCCCGCGAGCAGTTTCAGCTCCTCCTGCCGGCCGACGAAGCCGGTCAGCGGGGACGGCAGCCGACCCGCCGCCGCCCGGGAGCGCTCCGGCAGCTCGCCCTCGCCGCGCAACACCGCCAGGTGCGTCCTGCGCAGCTCCTCGGAGGGGTCGACGCCCAGCTCCTCGGCGAGCGTGCGGCGCACCTTCTCGAACAGGGCCAGCGCCTCGAACCGGCGGCCGGCCGCGTGCAACGCCCGCATCCGCAGGACGGCCAGCCGTTCGCGCAGCGGATGCGCTGCGGTCGCCGCCTCCAGCCCGGCCAGGATCTCGCCGTGGTCGCCCAGCAGCAGCTCCGCCTCGAACCAGTCCTCGGTGGCCGCGGCACGCAGCTCCTCCAGGCGGGCGGCAGCCGTACCGGCGAAAGGGACGTCGAGCACGTCGGCCAGCGCGTCGCCCCGCCACAGCGCCAGCGCCTCGCCCAGCAGCGCGGCCGCCTCCCGTCCGGCACCAGCGGCCAGCGCGCCGCGGCCCTGCTTGGCCAGCTCCTCGAAACGACAGGCGTCGACGTCCTCGGCGCGTACGTGAAGACGGTATCCACCGGACGCCAGCTCCACGACCTCGGTCTCGCCCAACGCCCTCCGCAGCCGGTACACCAGCGCGTGCAGCGCTCTGGCGCTCTCCCGCGGCGGGCGGTCGCCCCACAGTCCGTCGATGAGCGAATCGACCGGCACCACCTCACCGCCCGCCAGCGTCAGCCTGGCCAGCAGCGCACGAACCCTGGCCCCGCCGACGTCGATCGGCGCGCCGCCGTCGCCGTAGGCCCGGACCGGCCCCAGCACCTCAACCCGCATGGCCACCAGGCTATGAGGACCCGCTTACAGGGACCGCGCCGCCTGTCGTAGCGCTGTAAGAGCGCTGTCATCGCCGATCGGCATCGTCGAGACCGTCAACGACGACTTCCTGAAAGGCACGACATGACAGGCAAGGGGCACGAGAAGACGCAGCGGCTGCTGGAGTGGGCGGTGGCCGAGCTCGGGATCCCCGGCATCGTCGCCGAGGTCAAGGACGCGGACGGCACCTGGTTCGGCACCGCAGGAGTGGCCGACCTGACGACCGGGGCCAGGCGCGGGCCGGGGGAGTACCTGCCCGTCGGCAGCGCAGGCAAGGCCTTCACCGCCGCCGCGATCCTCACCCTGGAGGCCGAGGGCCGGCTGGACATCGAGGATCCGGTGAACAGGTGGCTGCCCGGTGTGCTGGACGCGGGCGGCTACGACGGCGACAGGATCACCATCAGGCACCTGCTCAGCAACACCGGCGGCCTGTTCGCCACGGGTCTCGCGCCGGAGCTGGTGTCCGGCTACGCCAGCAGATCCCGATTCGCCGAGCACCGCTTCGACGTCTGGACCCTCGAGGACCTGCTGAGGCTGACGGTGTCCCAGCCGCCGGTCGCTCAGCCCGGCGAACGCTTCCTCTACGCCAACGGCGGCTTCTCCATCGCCCACGCGATCATCGAGAAGGTCGCCGGCGACACCTACGCCCGCGAGGTCGAGCGCACGGTCATCCGGCCGCTCGGCCTGACCTCCACCTACGTGCGGTCCCCAGGGGACACGGGGTACCGCGGTCCGTACCCGCGCGCGTACTCGACCCAGTTCTACAAGGACGGCGTCGACCCGGCAGCCGTCACCCCGGAGAACTGGGAGTCGATGATGGAGGAACCCGGGCTCGAACCCCTCGACGTCACCGAGTTCGACACCTCCTGGGAGCCTGGGAACCTCGTCTCGACCACCGGCGACATGATCCGGTTCGTCGGCGCCGCGGCCGGCGGCGGCCTGCTGCCACCCGCGCAGCACCACAAGATGTGGACCACGGTCTCCACCGAGGGTGCCGGCTGGCTGCCGCACACCCGCTACGGCCTCGGCCTGTTCGAGCTCGACAGGGCGGTGACGGGCGGGCGCACCGTGGGCGGGGTGGCCGGCAGCTACTGGGGGCACATGTTCTGCGCGCTGGGCACCCCCGACGGCGAGCGCACCATCGCCTTCCACACCAACACCGAGGCGAAGAGCTGGGATCTCCTCTTCAAGATGGCTGAGGCGGAGCTCGGCATCACGCTCGGCGCATAGGCACCAGGCTCGGGCAGCGACCGCGCCGCCTTCGTGGACCTTCCCGGCTGTTCCCGGCCCGTGGCAGGAAGACCCGGTGAGGCTTGGCGGCCACCTCGTGCGGGGGCGGGCGCCCCCCACGGTGTGAGGGTGCTCGGTCAGGCAGGGCCCCGGCGTCGCCGCTCCTCGAACACTGCCAGCGCCCGCCTGTGTACAGCGTCAGTCTGCGGCTCGTCCTCCAGCGGCATGGCCGGCCGCTCCTCGGCGGTGAGGTCTGCCCGCTCCTCGGGGGTCAGGGTGTGGGGGTTGTCGTGAGCGTCCATGTCGCCAGCATCGGCGCCGGCGTGGCGGTCAGGCGGGCGAACAGCGCTTTGTCCCGATCTGTTCTGGCCTGTCTGGCGAGGCGAACGGGCCGGCCCTGCGTTGACGTTGCTAGTGACCCGCACGAACCGGAGTCCTGGGACGCCGGCCTCGAACTGGTCGAGGAGCAGATCCTCACCCGCGCGCCGGAAGCCGCCCGGTTCCCGCAACCGCTCCGCGCGCTGACCCGTCTCACCGCCCGCAGTACCGCCTTGTCGCGGCAAGGGGCGCGCGTTCTCCGCTACCGGTTCTGACATGTCCGGCGGATCAAGAAGCCTCAGTGGTCTGCCATGCTTCGAAGGCATTTCTTGACCGTCGGTGCCCGGCGCTCGGGCCCGCTCCGAGGAGTTCACCCCCATGGACCGCAGACGTTTCCTCACCCTGACCGGCGCCACCGCAGGCCTGCTCGCCGTGGATCTCCCTCGGCGGGCGCTGGCGGCGAGCTACCCGTTCGCCAACGGCGGCGTCCCTGACGAGATGCATACCAAGATGGGGGAGTTGGCGCCGTACGGCATCGCGGCTGTGGCCTTCACGCCGTCCAACGGTTGGGTGATCGTCACCCAGGACGGCCGCTACTTCGCCCGCGGCGTGCCCGACGCGTGTTTCGCCGAGCTCGGCAAGATGGTCGACGCGGGTGCGAAGATCCACTGCGTGGCCTTCCCGCCGGAGGGCGGCGACCGCTGGGTGATCACCAGTGACAGGGGGATGTCCGCGCGCGGCCTTCCCGAGGAGTGCCACCAGCGCGTCAGCGACAGCTACGCCGCCGGCCAGCAGGTCGTGCACGTCGCGTTCCCGCCGGCCGGAGGGAACCGCTGGGTGGTGGCCGACACCACGGCCTTCTTCGCCCGGGGTGTCGACGACGAGTGCTACCAGATGATGCGCAACCTGACCCAGGGCGGACGCCGGGTGACCCGCGTCGCCTTCCCCAAGGGCGGCGGGTGGGCGGTCGTCGCGCAGGACGAGCTGCACGTGCGCGGCATCGATGACGCCTGCTTCCAGGAGATGAACGACCTCGCGGCCGACGGCTGGCAGATCCACAACGTCGACTTCTCGCCGGCCGGCGGCTGGTCGCTGAGCACGCGCGGCAAGGTGCCGTCGCTGCCCGCCGACCGGGCGCGGCAGGTGGAGAACGCGGTGGGCGGCGCGACCATCTGGCAGCGGATGAGCGCGTGGAAGACGCCGGGAGTGGCCATCGCGGTGGTGGTCGGCAACAAGATCGCCTGGTCCACCGGGTACGGCTGGCTGGAGGCGGGCAGCGGCGCCGCGGCACACCCGGAGACCGCGTTCCAGGCCGCCTCCATCAGCAAGGCCGTGGCCTCGGTCGGCGTGCTGCGCCTCATGCAGACGCTCAAGCAGCCCCTGACCAACGACGTCCGCCCCTACCTCGGCTGGACCCTGCCGGGCCGTTCCTGCGTCTCCTCGACGGCGGTTCCGACGATCGACCGCCTGCTGACGCACCGGGCCGGCGTCATCGGCCGTGGCTCCACTTTCCCGGTCAGCGCCTGCTCCGGCTTCGATGCCGGTGGCGGCGGCTTCGCCGGGTACGGCCCGGACGCTGCCGTACCCTCGCTGCTCCAGGTCATGAACGGCCAGGGCGACTCCCCGAAGATCGAGCTGTCCACCAGCCCGGGGGCCGAGTTCCACTACTCCGGCGCGGGGTTCGTGCTGTTGCAGCGGATGGTGGAACAGAAGACCGGCCTGCCGCTGGCCCAGTACATGGACAAGGAGGTGTTCGCGCCGCTCGGCATGAAGAACAGCTCGTACGCGCTGTCGCCCGGCTTCGAGCTGGCCGCCGGCCACACCAAGGCGGGCGCAGTCATCCCGGGCAAGCGCAACCGCTACCCGGAGTCGGCCGCCGCCGGCCTCTACACCAACGTCCTCGACCTGTGCCGCCTGGTGTGCTACCTCAACAAGGCGTGGACCGCCTCAGGTGACATCGCCGGACCGCTTTCCAAGGCCTCCACCCGCACGCTGCTCACCGCGGGCCCCCAGCCCACCATGGGGCGCGGCTTCTTCATCGCCGGCTCCGGGACGAACAGCTTCTCCTACACCCACGACGGCTCCAACTACGGCTTCAAGTCTGTGTTCAAGGGCTATCCGCAGCTCGGCGCCGGGTACGCGATCCTGGCCAACGGCGACAACATGGACCTGGTCAACGAGATCGCCTCGGCCATCCGATCGGTCTACGGCTGGGCCTGAGCCCGCAGGGCCCGGCAGGCAGGTGTCCGGCTGGGACGGGACGGCCGCCGCAGGCTGCTCAGCAGGCGCGGCCGTCAGCCTCCCGCCCTCGGCCGGGACGAGGAGGGCGGGGGCGAACCGGAGCGGGGACATGGTCTGCTCCCTCCCCAACCCTTGAGACAGGCCAGGGAATCGGCGTCCTTATTCTCGTCGGGCCGTTACACTCAAGGATTTGCAAATCATAGATTACGTGATATGCGGGGCGAGGCCTGTCGAAACAGCGGTATGCTTTTTCTGCTCCCTCAACCGGCCGGCCCATTTCGGTGAGCTCTGCGCAAGACGCTTTTCGTGAAGTCGGATGATATGGCCAACTCGTAAGAGGAGGCACTGTCATGGCAGCGAGCGTACTCAAAACGGGAAGGCGTGTGTCGCGGTCAATTGTCGCGATGGCATTCGTCGTCACGTCGACCCTCCCGGCTTCCGACGCCGTCGAAGTCGGCCGTGACCGAGTCCGTCAACCCGTGACCGTGTGGATCGGCAACGTGGCCAGCGGCCTGCTCGTGCAGGCCGGGCCGGAGTCCGCCGACGCGCCGCCGGTCCTTTGGTATCCGCGCTGGTCATCGAGAGATGACCACTTCAGGCTCGAGCCCATCGGTGAGCCGGACGGCTGGAACGGCTCCTTTCGCATCAAGTCGCTGCAGTCGGGGAAATGCCTCGCTCTCCGGTTCCCCGCGTCGCATCAGGACGGGGTCAGGATAGACCAGCAGGAATGCGGCGAGCACCCGACCCAGCACTGGCGTCGCGAGCCTCTTGAGGGCGGACAGTGTTCGGCCGACAGGCTCAACTGCTCGGGTCCGGTCAGAATCCAGAATGTCTACGGTCGGAAATGCCTCGATGCGGCCAATCCGAATTTTCCGAAGCCGCCACAGGTCGGCGCCCCCCTGCAGCAATGGTCATGCGTCACCTCCAGTTCCAGCGCATGGGCCGTCAACCAGACCTGGGATTTCGGCAAAAGGATCAGGGCGAGGTCGACGACCTTCCCCACCGTTGAGATGCAGCAGATGGTGGACCAGGTCATCCGGGTACGGCGCGACGAAGGCCGCTGCCCCGATCCGAGCGTGCGGATCGACGTTCGGCTCAGCGACATAGCGAGAGCTCACAGCCAAGACCTGGCCGCGAACTATGCCCGACTCATCACCGCGTACCCGGAAGGGGACTCCAAGCGCGGCCATATCGGTTCTGACGGAACGATGCCACCGGACCGCATCAAGTCCGGGAGATTCACCCCCGCGCAGAAGTCGGAGAACTGGGCGCTCGGCACCAACCTGACGCTGGCCCAGGCGATGGACGGGTGGCTGTACCACGATGAGAAGTCCAGCTGGGGTCACCGCGACGCCATCCTCAACTGCGAGTACAGGGTGATCGGCGTGGGACGTGCCCTCGGCCACGACAACCGCGTGTACTGGACGCAGAACTTCGCCCTGAGGTGAGCCGCGCAGGACGCCACCCGCGCGGCAGGCTCGAGGGAGCATGTCGGCGGGCGGACCTCGGTGGCCCAGCGGATCACCGTCCGCCGGGCCGGGGGTATGACGTCACTTGCCGGTGCACAGACCTGTCGTCAATGACTCGTATTCGGACCGTTATACGCACCGGTGGCGCCGTTGACAGACCCGCCGGGCGGTCTCTACCGTTCGCACCGGATCTTCTTAAAACGTTCTGCGCGAAGGGCGGACGTCCGGATGAAGCTCACCATCGCCGACCCCGGGCCGGTCAGCGCGCTGCCGATCCTGCGGCCCCCCGCCGTGGCCGTCACCGACTTCGGGCACCCGCCCTCGATGCTCCCGTACGGCAGGCGCGACTCCTACGGGCGGCACCCGGTCGAGCGGGAGGTGCCCGCCGTCACGCTGGAGAACGAGCGGCTGCGGGCGGTGTTCCTGCCCGGCCTCGGCGGGCGGTTGTGGTCGCTGGTCGACCTCGCCACCGGCCGGGAACTGCTGCACCGCAATCCCGTGATCCAACCGGCCAACCTCGCCCTGCGCGACGCGTGGTTCGCCGGCGGCGTGGAGTGGAACCTCGGCACGACCGGCCACTGGGCGTTGACCTGCGACCCGCTGCACGCGGCCTGGGTGGAGGCGCCGTACCCCGTGCTGCGGCTGTACGAGTACGAACGGCTGCGCGGCCTGGTCGTCCAGATCGACGCGGGCCTCCCGCCCGGCTCTCCCGCCCTGGTCGTGTCCGTCTCCGTCCGCAACCCGCGCCGGGAGACCGTACCCGTCTACTGGTGGTCCAACATCGCCGTCCCGCAGACGCCCGGCACCCGCGTCCTCGCCCCTGCCGCCCAGGCCGATCACTTCGGATACACCCAGCGCCTGACCACCGTCGCCTACCCAGGCGACCCCGACGCCAGCTATCCAGGCACCTGGCGCGCGGCCGCCGACTACTTCTTCCACGTCACGTCGGACACCCCCTGGATAGCCGCCGTCGACGGCGAAGGCCGCGGCCTGCTGCACACATCCACCTCCCGGCTGAAGGGCCGCAAGCTGTTCGGCTGGGGCACCTCTCCCGGCGGCGCCCACTGGCAGCGCTGGCTGTCCGGCCCGCACGCTCCCTACCTGGAGATCCAGGCCGGCCTGGCGCGGACCCAGCTGCAGCACCTCCCCATCCCCGGCGGCACCACCTGGACCTGGACCGAGACCTACAGCCCCCTCACCCTCGCCGACCCCCACGCCCCCTACGACCAGGCCCGCGCGGCCGTCGAGGCGACAGCCGGGACACTCGCCCGGACCCGGACCACCGCCCAGGGGCACGCGGGCGGCGCGTGGGCCGATCGTCCCGTCGCCGAGGCCGTCCACCGCGGATCCGGATGGGGGGCGCTGGAGCGCAGGGCCGGGGAACTGCCGGCATCGGCGGTCACGCCGTTCCCCGACGACACGCTCGGGGAGGAACAGGCGCCGTGGCTGACCCTCCTCGACGAGGGCCGGTTGCCGGGCGAGGCGGTGTGCGTGGTCGGACCGCGCTGGCTGAGCCTGCTGCGCGCGGCGGCGGACTGGCACGGCCTCTACCATCTGGGCCTCAACCTGTGGGCCACGGGTGACCGGGCCCAGGCCACGGACGCCTGGGGCAGGGCACTGGCCGAGCGGCGCCATCCGCTGGTCCTGCGGGCGCTCGCCGAATCCCACCGCCTCGACGGCGACGACCCGGCCGCGGCCGTCCTTCTCCTGGAAGCGCACACGCTGGCGCCCGCCGTACGCCCGCTCACCGTCGAGGCCCTGTCCGCCCTGATCGCCGCCGGCCGCCCGGCCGACGCCCTGGCGCTTGTCGACGGCCTGGCCCCCGGCGACCGCGCCCACGGCCGCATCCGCCTGCTGGAGGCCCAGGCCGCCCTGGCCGCGGGCGACCGCGACCGGACCGGCCGCATCCTGGAGGAGGGCCTGGTCGTGCCCGACCTGCGCGAGGGCGAGGACGCCCTGGACGACCTGTGGTCCGCCTATCACGGCGGTGACCGCGAGCTCCCGGCGGAATACGACTTCCGCATGAGCTAGCGGCGCAGCCGTTGTCCGCGACCCGGCCACGTCGTGGGAGCGGGGCACTACCGGATGGTCCGGCTCCTGGCCCCAGGAAGGAGACGATGATCGTCCACGGTGGGGAGGAACGGGCGATGGGCGGCTCCTAGCGTGAGCTTCGATCGTTCGAACCAAGGAGTCGTCGTTGCTCTCGCTCTTCCTCGCGGCGGGCCCTGTCGCCCCACCAGGCGGACCCGCCTGGCATCCCTCCCGCAACGTCGTCCCGCCGTCGTCCGGGCCGGCCGCGATCTCCCCAGCGGTGACGCGCACCCGGGGGCGACGGCCGGAGGTGGACACCCTGTGATCCGGAAACGGACAAGCGTCCTCGTCGTCGCGGTGTCGGCCGCCGTCGCGGCGCTGCTGGCCACCCTGGTCGTACCCGCCCGCCCGCACCTCGGCCCGCAGACAACGGGTGATCCGGCGCTGGCAGGAGCGGTACGGCACGCGGCACTGCCGTCGGCCGGCCACGTCGGACTGGCCGTGGCTCGCATCGAGAACGGCTCCGTCAGGACCGCGGGACTGGGCACCGACCGCCTGCGAGACGGGAAGCCCGTGACCTCGCGCACCCTGTTCGAGTTCGGGTCGGTCATCAAGACCATGACCGCCATGATCCTCGCCGACATGGTGGACAGGGGTGAGGTCCGCCCGCGGACCACCCTCGCCGAGGTCGTTCCGGCCCTGCGCGGCACCGCGGTGGCGGCGACATCGCTGGAGGAGTTGGCCGGCCACCGCTCCGGCGTTCCGCGCCTTCCTGCCTCGTTCGGCATCTCGTCGGTGATAGCCGGCGAGACCGGCGGCAACCCCTACCGCGGGCAGAGCACCGCCCGCGTGGTCGGCGACGCCGCGCGCACGGTCCCCGTGGGCAGGGGCGAGATCGCCTACTCCAACCACGGCTTCGCCCTCCTCGGCCATGCGCTCGCCGCGCGGGCGGGAACCACCTACGAAGCGTTGCTGCGCGAGCGTCTCCTCGATCCGCTGGGCATGCGGGACACGGTCCTGATCAGCGACAGCGCGCGCCTGCCCGAGCAGCGGGCGCACGGCTACCTCACCTCCGGCCTGGAGGCGGACCCCTGGCCCAGCGAGGGGTACGCGCCCACCGGCGCGGGCGGCTGGAGCACGGCCGAGGACCTGGCCCGCTACCTGGCGGCCACCATCGCGGGCGACGCGCCGGGGGCGTCCGCGACCGAGCCGCGTTGGAAGATCGCCGACGATGACTTCATCGGCTACGGCTGGCGCACCACCGGCGCCATCACCTGGCACGACGGCAGCACGGGCGGCTTCTCCAGCTACGTCGGCCTCGACCGGCGCAGCGGGCGCGGCGTGGTCGTCCTGGGCAACTCCTCCGCCTCGGTGGCCTACATCGGTGAGGCACTGCTCGGCGTCCGGACGCCGGCCCACGCCGACCCGCTCACCGGCGGGCTTCCGCTGATCGCCATCACGGTTCTGGGCCTGCTCGCCGTCGCCCGCACCGCGGAGGTGGCCGTTCGTCGCGGGAAGCGCCCCATGCTGCCGCTCCCCGACCGGCTCAAGCTGATCTCGATGACCTGGCGCGGGCTGGTGCTGCTCGCGATCACC
The DNA here is from genome assembly GCF_053586935.1 of Nonomuraea sp. NPDC003727. Taxonomy (NCBI): domain Bacteria; kingdom Bacillati; phylum Actinomycetota; class Actinomycetes; order Streptosporangiales; family Streptosporangiaceae; genus Nonomuraea; species Nonomuraea sp. NPDC003727. The sequence continues at coordinate 171,325 of NZ_JBSFNE010000002.1, read as the reverse complement.
TGGATGCTGGGCGCCTGGGCCGTCGTGTGGCCGGGGCTGTGGGTCCTGGCGGCGGTGTCGCTCGCCGCCGGAGCGGCCGTGGGGCTGGTGAGGGCGCCGCGGCTGCCCCTGGCCAGGACACCGCGACTGCGCTGGGTGACCACGGCGGCCTCGCTGCTGCTGTGGGCCTGCGCCGCCTCGGCCGTACTCGTGGCGTGGACGGCACGCTAGCGTCGGTCAGGAGGGCAGGGCATCGGCGGTGGGCACCACCACGCCGAACAGGTCACCGATCGTGGTCAGGGCGGCGGCGTGCAGGGTGGCGGCGGACAGCGGCGCGCCGCCCGGACCGGAAAGCGGGCGGGTGGCGCAGGCGTCGGCGACGACGGTGGGACGGTAGCCCAGGTTGAACGCTCCCTGCGCGGTGAAGGTGACGCACATGTGAGTCATGAAGCCCGCCAGGATCAGGTCGGGTCCGGCGTTCAGGTCGGTCAGGACCTGGTGCAGGCCGGTCTGGTGGAAGGCGTCAGGGAACGTCTTGACCACCACCGGTTCGCCCTCGCGCGGCGCGATCTGTGGGCTGATGGCGCCGATCTCGGCCCGGATGTCGTAGGGAGTGCCGGGACCGCCGTCGTTGACGACGTGGACGACGCGGGATCCGGCGGCGCGGGCGCGCTCCAGCAGGCGGACGCCGGCGGCAAGAGCCCGATCGGCGGCGGGCAGGGCCATGACGCCGGTGGTGTAGGTGTTCTGGTAGTCGATCAGGACGAGGGTCGCGTCGGCCAGGCGCACCGGGTCGGTGGGCAGGCCGACGACCTGACGGAGGGTGGGGGAGACGGTGGTGCTCATGGCGGGGTTTCCTTTCGGGGTTCGGGCAGGCTCACGCCGCCGTCGGGCGCGCGGTGAACGGGTGAACGGGTGAACGGGGGTCAGGCCACCGTGTGGAAACGGCGGCGGTAGGAGCCGGGGCCGGTGCCCAGGCGGCGCCGGAAGGCGCGGTGCAGGGTCTCCACCGAGCCGAGGCCGCTGTGGGCCGCGACCTGCGGCAACGGCAGGTCGGTGGTCTCCAGCAGCCGTCGCGCCACCTCCACGCGGGCGGACTCGATGTAGGCGGCGGGGGTGGTGCCGGTCTTCTGCCGGAACACGCGGGTGAACTGGCGTTGGCTCAGCCCCATCCGTGCCGCCAGTTCCGTCGTGGTGAGCTCCTCGGCGAGGTGCTCGCCGATCCACAGGCGCAGGTCGTCGATGTCGCGGCGGCCGGAGGCGGCGTGGGCCATGGGCACGCTGAACTGGCTTTGACCGCCCTGGCGTTTGAGGTACATGACCAGTTCGCGAGCCACCGCCAGAGCCGTCTCCTCGCCATGGTCCTCAGCCACCAGCGCGAGGGTCAGGTCCAGGCAGGCGCTGATGCCCGCGCCCGTCCACACCCGGCCGCTGGACCGTACGAAGATCGGATCGGGGTCGACGGTGACGTCCGGGTGGTCGGCGGCCAGTTGCGCGGCGGTGGACCAGTGGGTGGTGGCGGTCAGGCCGTCCAGCAGCCCCGCCGCGGCCAGGACGTGCGCGCCGACGCACACCGAGGCCACGCGGCGGGTGGAGGGAGCGATCCGCCGCACCCATGCCACCACCTCGGCGTCCGTCAGGGCGCGCGGCCCGTCAGGGGTGACGTCCACGGCGCCCGGGACCAGCAGGGTGTCCACCTCGTCGCCGACCTCGTCGAACCTCAGGTCCGCGACCAGTCGCACCCCGGCGGCCGTGGTGACCTGGCCGCCCTGGGGCCCGGCGAGCCGCACGTCGTACAGGGCGCGGCCACCGATCCGGTTGGCCAGGGCGAACACCTCGGCCGGGCCGGTGACGTCGAGCAGGTCGACGTTCGGGAAGAGCGCGATGACGACGCGGTGCGCGGTGGACATGAGCAGATTGTTACCGGCCCCTCCGAGTGGCCGCAACGACAGTTATCTGTCACATACGGACATCGCCGCAGCTCGCCGCTCGGGTCCGGCTCAGCAGCGGGAAACGGCCGGGGAACGGGGTCGCTACCTGTCTGGGCGATGCCGATGATCGGCCGATGCGCAGGCCGCCTGGGGAGATGGCATCAGGTACTCCTCACCGGCCTGACCGGGCCCCCGCCGGGCTGACCTCCTGGGGGCGGGCGGGCCCGTCCGATCCGGCCGGGTATTCGAGAAGCGGGACCAGGTCCCTGGACCAGGCCGACATGACAGGTGCGAGGACCCGCCAGGACTCCTCGGCCTCGTCGCCGCGGATGGACAGGGCGGCGTTGCCGTGCAGGACGTCCAGCAGCAGCCGGCCGTAGGCGGGCAGATCGGGGGCCTCCAGCTGTGCGGTGAGGGTGAGCGGGGCAAGGGCATGGCCGCCGGGGCCGACGCCGGTCAGCGCGAGGGTCATGCTCTCCGGCTCCAGCCCGAAGCGCAGCACGTTGGGCGCGTGCTCGCTGTCGCCGAAGGGCAGGTGTGGTGCGGGCCGGAACCGTACCGCGACCTCTTTGCGGTCCTGTTCGAGCGCCTTGCCGGTGCGGAGCCGGAAGACCGTGCCGGACCAGCGCCAGCTTTCGAGTTCCAGCTCCACCTCGGCGAAGGTCTCGGTACCTCGCCGTGGGTCCACGCCCTCTTCCTCGGCGTAGGGCGGAACGTCACGGTCGCCGACGCGGCCGGCCAGGTAACGGGCGCGGCGGGTACGGTGCACGACGTCGTCGTCCGTGAGACGGCGTACCGAGCGCAGCACGTCGATCTTCCGGTCGCGCAGGTCACGCTCGCCGAGGCTGAGCGGTGGTTCCATGGCCACCAGGCACAGCACCTGGAGCAGGTGGTTCTGCAGCATGTCCTTCAGCGCCCCTGCGCCGTCGTAGTAGCCCGCCCTGCCTTCCAGTGTCAGGGTCTCGTCCCAGACGATCTCCACCTCGGAGATGTGCGCGCTGTTCCAGATGGGCTCCAGCACGCGGTTGGCCAGCCGGCTGCCGAGCACGTTCTGGACGGTCGTCATGGCCAGGAAGTGGTCGACACGGAACACCGCCTGCTCCGGCACGACCTCCGACAGCAGCCGATTCAGCGCCACAGCGCTGTCCAGATCTTCGCCGAACGGCTTCTCCAGCACGATCCGGCTGCCCGGTGTCAGGCCCGCGCCGCGCAGAGCCGCCACCGTGCCAGGGAAGATCGCTGGGGGGAGGGCGAGGTAGACGGCCACGGGACCGTCGCCGGCGATGGCCGCAGCGACGTCGGTGACGTCGGTGGCGTCGGCCCGCAGGTAGCGGGCGGACTCCGCGATCGCCTTCCTGGCGTCGGCGGGGGAGGAGAGGTCGTGCCGGCCGAGCTGGTCGGCCGCCCAGCGCCGGAACCCCTCGTCGGTCCAGTCCGCCCGGTCCACGCAGGTCAGCTGGAAGCCGTCGTCCAGGTGCCCGGCTGTCCGCAGGGCAGCCAGCGCCGGGAGCAGGTAGCGCGCGTTGAGGTCGCCGGTGGCGCCGAAGATGACGAGCCTGTTGATCACGTCATCATCCCTTCCTTCGCTCGTGCGAGGCGGACGCCGGCGGCGATGACGCCGATGTGGCTGAACGCCTGGGGGAAGTTCCCCATGAAGGTGCCCGTCGACGGGTCGATCTGCTCCGGCAGCAGCCCGAGCGGGCCCGCCCGTGCGCACAGTGACGCGTAGAGTTCCTCGGCCTGTTCGACGCGGCCTTGCAGGACGAGGTTCTCGACCAGCCAGAAGCTGCACAGCACGAAGGCGCCCTCGTCGCCGGGCAGCCCGTCGGGCGAGTTGTCGTGCAGGTAGCGGTAGAGCAGTCCGTCGCCGGCGGACAGACGCTCGGCGATGGCCGCGGTGGTGGCCGCCATCCGCGGGTGGTCGGCCGGGATGACCCTTCGCAGCGGGAGCGCGAGCAGGCTCGCGTCCAGCCCGCCGCTGCCGTCGAGGTGTTCGCCCAGGGACCGCACGTCCTCGTTCCAGGACTGGTCCAGGATGAGCTGACGCAGCTTGCCGGCCGTGGCGCGCCACGTCGTGACCTGGCCGGGCAGGCCGAGCCGCTCGCCGATCGACGCGGCCCGGTCCAGGGCCACCTGGCACATCCCGGCCGAGTAGGTGAAGACGCGGCCCGCGCTGCGTACCTCCCAGATGCCCTGGTCCGGCTGCCGCCACGCACTCACGGCGGCGTCGGCCAGCTCCGCCAGGCCGGTCCACAGCGCGGGCTGGATCTCACCCCCGGAGCGCAGCCACTGGTCGGCGCAGTCCAGCACCTCGCCGTAAACGTCGTGCTGGCGTTGATCAGCCGCGCCGTTACCCCATCGCACCGGAGCGGAACGCCGGTAGCCTTCCAGGTCGGCGTCCTGGATCTCCTCAGGTACGGGATCGCCGCAGAGGCTGTACATGATCCGCGGCCGGCGGCTCTGTTCGAAGGCGTCGAGGACCCAGCCGAGGAAGGCGTCGGCCTCGCCGTCGAAGCCGATGCGGCGCAGCGCGAACACGGCGAAGGCGGCATCCCGGATCCAGGTGTAGCGGTAGTCCCAGTTGCGTACGCCACCGATCGGCGCGGGCAACGAGGACGTGGGGGCGGCGACCAGCGAGCCGTTGACCCAGTCGTCGCACAGCTTGAGCGTGATCGCGGCGCGGCGGACCAGCGGCTCCTCCGGCCCGCTGTAGCGGCAGTTCCTCATCCACCGGCGCCACGCCTCGGCGGTCTCTCGCAGCATCGCCTCGGGGTCGAAGCGGTGGTGGCGGTGAATACGACCCCAGGACAGCACGAGATCAAGGCGATCGCCCTGTTCCAGGTCGTGGACGGTGTGCAGGCCGGTCAGGGGACGGTTGGAACGCAGATGCAGGCGCAGGTCCGGCCGCCGGGACGCCTGTACCTCCAGGCCGCTGCCCAGAAGCCGGGTCTGTGCGCCACCGCGGGGCCACAGCTCCGCCGACACGCGGACGGTCCCGTCCAGGACCTGGACGGAACGGACGAGCTCAGCCCGGCTCGCGCCCGCGTCGTCGCTGAGATCCGCGCCGGCACGCAGCGCCAGCGCGTCGGTGATCCGCACCGAACCGCTCGGGCCACGCAACTCGGTCACCAGCACCGCGGTGTCAGGTTCGTAGCGCTGCCGGGCCTCCCGCAGATCCTCCACCGTCAGCGTGAAGTGCCCACCTCGTGCGTGATCGAGCAGGCCGCACAGTAGGGGTTCGCTGTCGAAGCGGGGCAGGCAGAGCCACCGGATCGAGCCGTCCAGGCCGACCAGCGCCGTGGTCGTGCCGTCCCCGATGAGGCCGAGATCCTCCAGCGGCAGGTAGCCCTCCCGCCGGCGGATCGGGCGGAACGATGGATCGGGATCGAGCATGCCAGGTTCCTCTTTCGTCGTACGACGCGCCGTCGGAGGGCACCGCTGCTTGCGAGGGCGAAACGCCGCCCGGTCGCGGTCCTAGAAGGTGATCAGCACCTTCACGACATCCTCGAGTTTCTTGTCCGATACCTCGAAGGCCCGCTCCATCTCCTCGAAATCAAACGAATGGGTCGTCATGTGGGTTGGGTCGAGCCGTTTCGTCTGGAGGATTCGCAGCAGTCGCTCCATGCGCAGCCGGCCGCCTGGGCACAAGCCCGTCGTGATCGTCTTTTCGGCCATGCCGACTCCCCATTCGACACGGGGGATGCGCACGAATTCGCCTTCACCGTAATAGCCGGTGTTGGACACCGTCCCGCCGGGCTTGGTGACTTTGATCGCGGTCTGGAAGGTCGCGTCCGCGCCGAGGGCCTCGATGGCGGTGTCCACGCCCTGGCCCTGCGTCAGTTCGAGGATCCGCTCGACGACATCCTCTTGGGTGAAGTCCACGACTGCGTCCGCGCCGTAGGTTTGCGCGAGCTTCTTGCGGCGGGGGACCGATTCGACCCCGATGACGAGGCCGGCGCCGCAGAGCCTGGCTCCCGCGGTCGCCATGAGCCCGACCGGGCCCTGAGCGAGAACGGCCACCGTCCCGCCCAGCGGCAGATGGCCGTTCTCGACGCCCATGAATCCGGTCGAGAGCATGTCGGCGCAGTAGACCGCCATCTCGTCGGAAACCTCTCCGGGTATCTTCGCCATGTTGGCGTCGGCCTCGTTGACGTGGAAATACTCGGCGAAGACCCCGTCCTTGGAGTTGGCGAACTTGAACCCGCCGAGCGGTCCGCCGGACTGTGACGGATGCCCGTTCTGAGCGGCGAGATCGCCCCAGTCAGGGGTGATGGCGCCGACCAGGACACGATCGCCGGGCCGGAAGGTCCGCACCTCCTCTCCGACCTCGTGCACCACGCCGACCGCCTCGTGGCCGAGCGTCAGGTTCTCGCGGGGCCCGATGCCGCCCTTGACCGTGTGGGAATCCGACGTGCAGATCAGGGCGGTGGTCGTCCGTACGACGGCGTCCAGCGGGCCGGGCCGCGGTATGGGCTTGTCCATGAAGCCGACGCGTCCGATCTCCTTCATCACGAACGCCTTCATGGTTCCCCCGGTTCGTCCTGTCATGATCACTCCCCGAACGCCGCCGGCATCGTCCTGACACCCCGGCGACATGGCTGATATCTGGCCTTCCCCTGCCAGGGGGGCGGAAGCGGGGCTCCAGCAAGGACTAGTCCTTATGTGGACAAAAGACCCATGACGGACGGATCGCGCAAGGGTGCCCACGATCTCGCGGCGTACGGCCCCTGATCGGTGCCGCCGACCCTCCTTAAGTCGCTGATTTCCGGACTTTGGTCGCCGATCGGGGCATGCGCCGGACAACGCGCCTCGGCTGGCGGTATCTACAGATGACGTGAAAGCCGGTAAAGACCCAGAGGCCACCGTCGTCGCCGATTCCGCCCTGATCGTGATGCTGGTCTGCGTCGCCGGTGGCGCCGTCCTCGGCTGGGTGGTGAAGCTGCTCGCGCGATGGCTGGTGTCCCTGCCCTGGGCGCCGTTCCAGGGCCCGGCCAAGCTGCTCAACTCGTTCCCGGAACCGGGGCTCACCGTCGGCGTCGTCGCCGTGGGCGCCCTGGCGGGCCTGCTGCTGGGCCTCACCGCCCTGCACGAATCCCTGACGGTCACCGTCTCCGACACCCAGGTGACGCTCTCCACCAGGGACGAGACCCAGGTGGTCGAGCGGGGTGACATCGCCCTGGCGTTCAAGGACGGCAAGCAACTCGTCCTGCTCGGCCACCACGGCGGGGAGGCCGCGAGGGAAGAGACCGACCTGAGCGCGAAACGCCTGTCCAGGGCCTTCACCAAGCACGGGTACGGCTGGGCGGACGCGGACCCGCACGACGACGCCTACCGGCTCTGGGTGCCCGGCGCCTCCGGCCTCCCCGACGGGGCGAACGCCGTCCTCGCCGCCCGGGCCAAGGCGCTGAAGGCGGACAAGGGCGGCGACGCCCGGGAGCTGCGCAAGGAACTGGCCAGATTCGGCGTCGTCGTGAGAGACAGGGACAAACGACAGTATTGGCGCATGTGATCTCCGACCGGTGGGCGGCACCCGGGCTGCGAAACTCCTAGGGCGCCGGCGCGGTCGTGCGGGTGCCGGGGGTGCCGGGGGTGCCAGCGGTGCCGGGGGCGGGGGTGCCGGAGGTGCCGGGGGTGCGGGATGCCGGGTGTGAGGGTGCCGGGGGTGTCGTGGGCAGGCGCCGGATTCAGCGGTCGATTGCGGAAAGAACCTTTCCGCAGTGCCGTCTAGCTTGGGCTTCATGACGCACGACGTGACCGACATCCGGCCCTTCCGCATCGAGATCCCGCAGGGCGACCTGGACGACCTGCGCGACCGGCTGGCCCGCACCCGCTGGCCCAGCCGCCTGCCGGGCGCCGAGTGGAGCCGCGGGGTGCCCGTGCCGTACCTCAAGGACCTGGTGGAGTACTGGGCGGGGGAATACGACTGGCGCGCCCAGGAAGCGAAGCTGAACCGGTTCCCGCAGTTCACCACCGAGATCGACGGGCAGACCGTTCACTTCTTCCACGTCCGGTCCGCCGACCCTGACGCGCTCCCGCTGATCATCACGCACAGCTGGCCGAACTCGATCGCCGAGTTCACGAACCTGCTCGGCCCGCTGTCGGAGACCTTCCACGTGGTGGCCCCCTCGCTGCCCGGGTTCGGGTTCTCCCCCTTCCCCGAGCCCGCGGACGAGCGGCCCTGGAGCATCGAGCGGGTCGCCCGCACGTGGGCGGAGCTGATGAGCAGGCTGGGCTACGAGCGCTACGGCGTCCACGGCAACGACGCGGGCGCGCTGGTCTCGCCGCAGCTCGGCGCGCTGGCCCCGGAGCGGGTGGTCGGGGTGCACATCACCGGCGGCGTCGGCATGCCGACCGGCGACCCGGCCGAACTCGAGGGGCTGTCGGAGGAGGAGCGGGCCAGCGTGGAATGGCTGGCCGGCATGCTGAGCGGCGCGGTAGGCAGCGGCTACGCGCCGTACCTGGCCGCGCGGCCGCAGACGCTCAGCTTCGGCTGGGCGGACTCGCCGGTCGCCCAGCTGGCCTACCTGGTGGAGAGGTTCAAGGAGTTCGACGGCTGGCCCGACGGGGCGGCGCCCCGGGAGCCCGTCGACCGCGACCTGGTGCTCACCAATGCGAGCCTGTACTGGCTGACGGGCACCGGCGGGTCGTCGTCGTGGACCTACTACGAGGGCGCGGCGGGCATGCCGATCGACCAGAACGTGGTGCCGACGGGCGTCTCCCACGGCGGCCCGTCGGCCTTCCGCCGGATCGCCGAGCGCGGGAACGACATCGTGCACTGGGGGGACCACGAGCACCCCAGTCACATGCTGGCGATGGCGGCCCCCGATCCGCTGGTGGCCGACATCCGGACGTTCTTCGCGGGCCTCGACGGGCACGTGGCCTAGCCCGGCCGTACGGTCGGCCGCCCTCGGGGCGCCCATTGACGCAACCAGTCGATTGCTATAGTGTCGCAACTGTTCGGTTGCTACTTATGGGAGGGTCTCATGGGTTTTCCTGATCGCATCGAGCGGACCCTGGAGGTCGCTCACCCGCCGAGCAAGGTCTGGGCGGCGCTCACCACGGCCGAGGGTCTCGGCTCCTGGTTCGGAGACGAGGCGACGATCGACCTGAGTCCGGGCGGGCCGGCCCAGCTGAGGTGGGCCGGCGGAGCCACGGTCGACCTGCGCGTGGAACGGGTGGAGGAGCCGACGGTCTTCGGCTTCACCTGGCACATCCACGGGCTGCCCGAGGACGATCCGCGCCGTACCTATGTCGAGTTCACGCTCGAACCGGTCGGCGCGGGCACGCGGCTGACGGTGGTCGAGACCGGTTTCGCCCAGCTGCCCGAGGACGCCTACCGCAAGGCGTACGACTCCAACACCCACGGGTGGGCGAGCGAGCTGGGTGAGCTTGTCGAATACCTCGATGCCGCCTGACGTCGAGGCGGTCGCCGAACAGGTCTTCATCGCCCTGGCCGACCCGAGCCGGCGCGCCATCCTGGCCGCGCTGGCCTCAGGAGGGCCGGCCACGGCCACGGACCTGGCCGATCGGCTGCCGATCACGCGGCAGGCGATCGCCAAGCACCTGGCCCTGCTGGCCGAGGTGGGTCTGGTCACGGCCGAGCCAGGGGAGCGGCGCCGGGTGCGCTACCGGCTTCGCTCCGCGCCGATGCAGGTGGCCCAGCAGTTCCTGGCCGCGCTGGCGCGCGACTGGGACAGCCCGCTGGAGGCGTTGAAGGACCACCTCGACCGGGACGCCGGCGGGCCCGCCACAGCCCCATCCCGCGAAAGGGGACAGCAGACCTGATCATGGGCTCCGGGTGACGGAGGCCGTTCCGGGGGAAGGTTTCCCTGGCTCGGCTTCTCCATCGACAGCGGCCCGCAGGGCTTGATCACCACCGGCGCGGGCGGCCCGAGAGCCGCGACCGCCCGCGCCTGCCCGCCGAAGAGGCGGCGGCCCGTCAGGGGCGGTGAAAGCGGCTCGCGTGCTCGGCCCGTGAGAGTGGGCCCGAACCAGAAGGAGGAGAGCACGATGAAGACCCCACCGATCGTCACGCCGCAGGAGTGGGAGGCAGCGCGACAGCAGCTGCTCGTGAAGGAGAAGGAGATGACCCGCGCCCGGGACGCGCTGGCCGCGGAGCGGCGGCGGATGCCGTGGCTGGCGGTGGAGAAGGAGTACACCTTCGAAGGGTCCGGGGGCAGGGCGAGCCTGCTCGACCTGTTCGGGGGCCGTCGCCAGCTGATCGTCTACCGCGCCTTCTTCGAGCCCGGCGTGTTCGGCTGGCCCGACCACGCCTGCCGCGGCTGCTCCCTGGTGGCCGACCAGGTCGCCCACCTCGCGCACCTGAACGCCCGCGACACCACGCTCGTCTTCGCCTCGCGCGCGCCGCAGCAGGACATCGAGCGGGTGAAGGCGCGGATGGGCTGGACGATGCCCTGGTACACCATGACCGACGCGTTCGACGCCGACTTCGGGGTGGACGAATGGCATGGCACGAACGCGTTCATCCGCGACGGCGACGGCGTGTTCCGTACCTACTTCATCAACAACCGCGGGGACGAGGCGCTGGGCAGCACCTGGAGCTACCTCGACATGACCGCGCTCGGGCGGCAGGAGGAGTGGGAGGACTCACCCGAGGGCTACCCGCAGAGCCGGCCGTACGAGTGGTGGAACTGGCACGACGCGTACGACGACGCCGGGCCGGCGCAGGGATGGCTGGACAAGATCGCCGCGGCCACCGGCACCGGCGACGACGGCAAGGACAACCCCGGTTCCACCGGCCCTGGCTCCACCGACCCCGGTTCCACCGGCTCCCGGCCGCGGCCCAGCGTCGCGAAGGGCGAGGGCACGACGGGATCCAGCGGGTCGGCGGGGTGCTGCTGTCCGGGATGAGCGGCCAGGGCCGGGCGGCGACTCCCCGATGTCGTCGACCGCTCCGGCGCCGTGGCCGACGACGAAGAGGCCGTGTCGGCGCAGGGGCTACGCCCGGCCGCGCGTCGACCGCCGGCGTGAAGCGACATAACGGTGCGGCCGCCGAAGCCCGCCTTCCGCGACACCTGTGACGACCTGTTACGTTACGTCTCCTGTGACCGGGTCGGCGGAGGGCTGCCCATGAGGAGACAACACGCGCGCATCCCGTTACCGGACGGCAGTTCGCTGGCCGCGACGGTGGCACTGCCGGAGGGACCGGCACCGGCGGCCGGATGGCCGGGGGCGGTGGTCGTGCACGAGGCCTACGGCGTCGAACCGGACATGCTGGATGTCGTGGACCTGTTCGCCGCCCATGGGTACGCGGCCGTCCTGCCGGATCTGTACAGCCACGGGAGCAGGATCGGGTGCCTGACCCGGGCCATGCACCAGCTCGCGACCGGCAGGCCGGGCCGTCCGGCCGCCGACATCGACGCGACCCGGCAATGGCTGGCCGGCCACGACGGCGTCGACGGCGACCGGCTCGGTGTGATCGGGTTCTGCATGGGCGGCGGGTTCGCCCTCGCGTACGCGGCGAGCGCGCCGCCCGGTGTGCGTGCCGTGTCGGTGAACTACGGCGTGGTTCCCCGCGACCAGGAACAGCTGCGGTCGGTGTGTCCGGTCGTGGGCTCCTACGGTGGCCGTGACCTGGGCTTCCGGTCGCAGGGCGCGCGGCTGCAGGAGCACATGCGGGCGCTCGGCATCGAGCACGACGTCGAGATCTACCCGAGCGCCGGTCACTCGTTCATGACCGACGGCCATCACCCGGTGGCGAAACTGGCGGCCTTCCCGCTGCGTCACGGCCTCGTCCGCCCGGCGGCCGACGACGCGTGGCAGCGCACCTTCGCCTTCTTCGACACCTACGTCGCCGACCACCGGTAGGACCGGCCGGCCGTACCGAGCGGACAGGCCGGTCCCGCCCGCTCGGTCCTGACGAAGCCGGGTCCTAGCCTCTGACCTGGACCTCGGCCAGGGACAGCGGGTTGGACGGCGAGGCGAGCTGGATCCTGACGTACCTGCCTCTGGTGCCCTCGGGCAGCTTGATCTTGCTCGGCGACCCGGCCTGGGCGCTGACGTGCACGGCGGTCACGCCGGGCGCGGTGCGGGCCTGGTCCAGGTCGTCGGTGGTGAACGGCTGGTCGGAGGCCATCACCCAGAAGTCCTTCAGCCGGTCGGCGCAGCAGTCGAGCCGGTTCCAGATGTCCACGCTGTCGAGCGCGGCCGAGGCGCCGAGATCGACCTGCCACCAGGCCTGCTTCTCCGGCTCGGCGGTGTGCGTCGTCGTTCCGGCGCCCCAGTTGCCGTCGGTGTCGCCGTCGACGGCCCGGGAGGCCGGGGCGTCGTAGCCGGTGCTCTTCTGCGTGGCCGGTTTGCCGAGCGAGAGGTTGGGCCGGTTGACCGTCAGGGGCAGGGTGGTGGTGGTCTCCAAGCGTCCGGTGCGCTGGCGCAGCTCAAGCGGGTACTCCCCGGGAGGGGTTCCCGCCGGGGCACTCACGCTGATCGGCACGGTCACGCTTTCGCCGGGGCCGAGCGGGCGCACGCCGGTCGCCCCGAGCGTGGCCGTCCAGCCCCGCGGCGCGGTGAGGGAGAGCGCGGTGGCAGGGGCGTGCCGCTTGCCGGGGTTGGTGACCGTGAGCTCACCGGTGATCGTCTGATCGGCGGCGATCTCCTTGGCCAGGCTGGAGGAAGTGCGCAGCAGGCTGCGCACGCCCGGCGTCTCGATCTTGAAGACGTAGGCGTGCTTCCCGGTCTGCTCCGGCGTGTCCACCACGACGCGGCCCCGCTCGTCGCGGCTCCACGACAGGGGCGCGCCGGAGCCGAGCATGGTGATGCGGGTGCTGTGGTTCACCGGCAGGTCGGCGCCCAGTGTGAGCTGCTCGCCCGGCCAGGTCAGCGCCGTGGCGTACAGGGTGCCGTCCTTCACCGTGTAGCGGACGTCGTCGGGGCCGCCCTTCTCCTCGGCCCGGTTCCAGTACGTGGTGCCGTAGATCGCCTCGCCGTTGGCCTTGAGCCAGGCCCCGATGTCCAGCAGCCGCTGCCGCTGGATCTCGGGGATCGTGCCGTCGGCCTTCGGGCCGATGTCGAGCAGCAGGTTGCCGTTCTTGCTGACGATGTCCACGAGCGAGTCCACGAGCTGGTCGGAGGTCAGGTGATCCTCCTCCGGCTCGTTCTGGTTGTAGCCGTAGGAGTGCGCGATGCCGCGGCTGGACTCCCACTTGACCGGGTCGATGTCCGGTTTGACGGTGTACTCAGGGGTCTGGAAGTCCAGCTCGGGGCTGTCGAGGTTGCCGCTCTGGATCTTGCACCGGTTGGCGACCGCGACTTCCTTGCCGCTCTTGACCGCCTTGTTGTAGTAGTCGGCCAGTACCCCCGCGGTGTTCCAGTAGGAGGCCGGCTTCTCCCACTGGCCGTCGCACCAGATGATGTCGGGGTCGTAGCCGTCGATGAGCTCGCGCATCTGCGGGAGCATGTAGTCCTTGACGTAGTCGACCCCGCTCGGCGCTCCGGTGTAGGGAATCGCCGCGCCCGTGTAGGGGTTGGTCGCCGGCCGTCCGGTGTAGGCGGGGTTGTACCACTCGTAGAGCGAGTAGTAGAAGCCGGCCTTCAGCTTGGCCTCGTCCTTGCGCGCCGCGTCGAACAGCTCCTTGGCCAGATCGCGGCCCGGCCCGAGGTCGACGCTGTCACGCCCGCTGACCTTGCTGTCCCACAGGGCCATGCCCTCGTGGTGCTTGGAGGTGAGGACGAAGTACTTGGCGCCGGCGTCCTTGAACAGCTTGATCCAGTCGGCCGCGTCGAACTTCTCCGCCTTCCACTGCCGCAGGAAGGTGTCGTAGTCGAAGTCCTGGCCGTAGGTGGCCTTGTGGTGGGCGTTCGTCGCGCTCCCGCGCGCGTTCATGTAGTTCCAGTACCACTCGGCGTAGCTGCCGCGCGGTCCCCACGCGGGCACCGAGTAGGCGCCCCAGTGGATGAAGATGCCGAACTTGTCGTCATTGAACCATCGGGGCACCGGGTGGCTGTTCAGTGACTCCACCGTGGGCTCGTACGCGGGCGGCGTGTCAGCGGCGACCGGCTGCGTGACGCACATAGGTCCGATGAGAAGGAGGCTGATGGCAGGAGCTAAGCGGAGTTTTCGCCTCATGTGGGGGGCTCCAGACGTTGATTGATCGGATGAAAAGTAACCTCCGTGTTATCGCCTTCACAAGGGGGTCAGGTCAAAACGAGAGTCGTCCCACGACGGGAGGCCCCGGTGCATGACGGCGAGCCCTGGCGGTCATTGCTCGCGCCACGCGGGCGCCGCGAGCGGGCCGACCGCCCTCACCTCACCGAGAGCTCCGGCGGCCAACGCCGTCTTCCCCGTGGCCACGCAGGGTGACGACGACGCGCGGGCACCCGAGGCGGCGCCGGTTCAGGACGATCACACAGCGTGCCGTACGCGAGGTCATGCCCGCGACCGGTCGGTTGCGGGCGCGGGTGCGGGCGGGCGTCTACTCCCTGCGTTCCAGGACCTCGCGCCTTGCAGGCGAGCGGGTCGTGCTCAGCGGCGGGCGCAGGCTCGCCCCGGGACGGATCAGCCGTCAGGGCGCCACCCTGGTCGCCGACATCGGCAAGGGCCTCGCCCTCGACGAACTCTTCCTGGACGTCAAGCGGCCGGCGCCGGCTTGGTTACCGAACGCCCAAAGTCGCGGTGCGGTCGCTTGGGCGCCGGAGCCGGTTACCGCCCTGGTGGTGAATGCGGTCGGGCTGATGGTCCTGCCGGAGGTGATGAGTTCGGGCGGTCTGCGGAGGGTGTCGCCCACCGCGGCGGGACGTCATTTCGCGGTTGCATGAGTGCATCGCCGGGTCGCTTGACGATGATCGCCAGGGCGTATCCGATCGGTTGATCTGCGGCCCAGGCGATGAGGGCATGGAGGTCTCACGCGCCAGGTGAGCTTTCCAGGGGGCTCCCTGGTGCTGAGCAGCCGTCGCAGGACCGTGGTAGACGCCCTGCGTGCACAGGCCCAAGATCGTGCTGACATCCGCCAGACCCCCGCCTTCAACGCTCTCTAGCCATAGGGTCCGGGATCGCCGCAGGTCAGAGGCTTCATTGCTACCGGGACCCCAAGAGGCCTGCCTGTATCCGGCCGTCCGCGATCTTTGCCCGACGGCGACCAGTCCCCCGCCGGCGGCCAGTTCATGACCACCAGCGGGGACACGCACCCGCCTTCGACAAGGATGAAAAGGGTTTGCTCACGAAAAACCTTTGGATCGACTCCACCTAAGGCTTTTTTTCCAGGCTTCGTTGACAAACATGACAACGTCACCGTCACTCGATATGGAGTACTTCTCCCAGCCGTCGAAGCCTTCGGTAAGGTGCGTATCCCACTTTTCGAGTGTGCTCGCGCCGACTATGGCAACGGACTCCTGCGGGGGTTCGCCGTCAAAACAATAGGTTCCCCAGTTGGCAACAGCCGCAACCGTTCCCGCCTTGGCCTCCAATTCGATGCCCTGACACGGGTGTTCCTTCGTTCGATAAAGCAAGACGGGCCTGGTCCATCCGCCATCTGTTGGATCGAAGTGTTGCTCCATGAGACCCTTGTCGGCGGCATAAAACATCGCCACCCGCCGACCGTCGGCGAGCTCTGTCTGTGCGTTATAAGAGCTGGCATCTGTGTCGCTCCAGTCGCTCTTCTGCAATTCGAAGGAGTAGGCCGAGCGCTTCGCGCGAGGCGCGGTGATCGTGGGCTGAGGAGACATGCCTCCAGTCCTGGCGCCCGGGGACGTAGGGGAGCCGCTTGCGACGACGAGGTCCCGCTGTCCGCAGCCCGCCGCGACAGCGATTACCGCGGCAACGCTCAAGGGGGCCATGCCTCTCATGAATTCATGCATTCCATCTCCATGCCCGCTGTGAGGCCACGCCTGTCTTGGACAACGGTTCGACAAGGCCATAAACCTACCGTCATTGGGCGCATAACATCATGCCCAAGCATGAGGGAACGGATGCCGCCGCCCTGGCCCTCCTGGCGCGAGTGTTGGCTCCGACCGCCGCTCGCCGCCTCTTCCAGTGGTACCTGTCACCCCCACGAGGCAGGATTCATATCCCAGGTTGCCTCTTGGGTGAGTAACGGCATCGCCGGGCTGTTCACCGCGGAGCCGCAGGGCGAGGTGCGTCCCGGCGGGCAGCAGGTCAACCTGCCCGGTAGCCGAGCGTCCGCTTCCACCGCGGCGGCGAAACAGCCGCCGCCGGGCAAGCGCGTCAGGGACCCTCACCGGGATGGTCAACGCCTGGTATGCCACCGTCGATGCGCCGATGCACGGCTACGACCGGAGAGGCCGTCGAACCAACATCGGCGACTACAACGACCGCGGTGCCGTCACGAACGCGCTCGCTTCGCTGGGCTGTTGCCGATTCTCCACGAACTGGCCGGCAGATGGCCTGCCCTTGCCTGTCAAATGGTTGACCATGCCGGATTCCATTCATACCGTCCGATTCATGACCTCTGCTGCCGATGGCCAGCGCGAGGCGATCCTGCAGATTGCGACCCGCATGTTCGCGGCTCTCGGATATGACGGGACTTCCCTTCAGCAGATAGCGGAGGCCGCCGGATTCGACGTCGCCAAGGTGACCTCCCTGTTGGGGAGCAAGCGGGACCTCTACCTGACCATCATGGAACGTGCCCACGAGGCTGATCGCGCTGCGATCGAGGCGGTCATGGCCCGATTCACTCCGCTGTCCCCCGCCGACGCCCCCAAGATGATCCATGCGCTGGCCGACAGCTATCTGGACTTCTGCCAAGCCAACCCGCAGATCCCCGCACTCTGGGCGCACCGCAGCCTCTTCGACGCCCAGGACGTCACCGACCTCGAGCGTCGCTACGTCTGGCCGCTGCACGCCCAGATCCACAAGAGCATCCAGCCCGCCCTCGAGGCAGGACACATCGACGACGCTCCCGACTTCAGATACGTCCTCTGGACGATGATCTGGTGCGTCGAAGGCTTCTGCTGCGGAGACGTACTCGACGACGAGGGCAACCGCCTCGGCCCCGATGATCGGAAAGCCTCCGTCGACTTCCGCAGGTACCTCCACCTCCTGCTCGACCGTCTGCTCATCCCGCCGCAGAAGACCCCCTGACGCAGGCCGAAGCTGGAGACCATTCAAGGACGCGGTCCACTGCGGGGCATGATGAGCCGATGCGACGTCCGGTTCAGCAAGCAAGCCGATCGGCGCGTGCCGGGGGGCGAGCCTCTCCAAGACGATGACGGCGTACACCGTGCTCAAGCAGGTATGCCAGCCGACATGGTCGAGGTCACCCCGCGAGGACGTCCGGTACGCGGCGCAGGGCCGAGCCTCGATCGCGAACCTGCGCTCGGGAGACCGCTCCACAGGCGAGGACCTGCCGTACGCGATGCTGCTGGCCTCCAGCGCGGCTGCCGACCACGCGCTGGCCCGCACATACGGCTCCGGGATCGGCGGGTTCGCGGCGAAGGTGAACGTCATCGTGGGGTGTCATCGCAGTCCGTGAACCGCTTGGTGCTTTCTGGCCGGACCGGCGTGTCAGGCGAGCCGGAGGCCGGCCGGTCGGGTCATCGACGCGATCAGGGCCTGGACGAGGCGCGTGATCAGCGCCTCCACGAGCATGAAGGCGGCCTTGGCAAGCAGGGACGCCAAGAAATCAGACACTTGCTACCTCACATGGAGAAAGACACTGTTATAGGCATATTTCGCTATAAATTTCCGTGTTCGGGTGTCGTTCGGATGACGGTCAGGTGAACTGTCCAGAACGTTTCCGCCCCAGGCTTTCGATCACGGTGGCCAGCAGCACCGCGAGCGCCGCGCAGCCGAGCCCGATGCCCCAGCCGAGCGGCCCGACCGGCCGGTTCCCGAAGAACTGGCTGAGGCCGGGGACTGAGACGATCACACCCAGCGCCGCCAGCGACGACACCGAGGCCAGCACCACCACCCGGTCCCTGCTGCCCAGCGCCAGCGTCTGCAGCAACTGGGCGCCGACCAGGGCCACCAGCCCGACCGTGTCCGCGCGGCCACGGGTGCCGGTCATGCGGGCGAGGATCCAGGCCGCGGTCGCCGCCGCGGCCGTGGTGGCCGCGCGCAGGTAGATGTCCCGCGTCAGCGCGGCGCCCAGCGACGCCTCGGGCCCCTCCGCCAGCAGCGCCTCCGGACTGGCGGCGCCGGGCGGCCGGACGGCCACCGCCATCGCCGGCAGCATGTCGGTGAGCAGGTTGACCAGCAGCAACTGGCGGGCGTTCAGCGCGCTGCGCCTGGTGAGCAGGCTCGAGCCGAGCGTGAAAGCGATCTCTCCGATGTTGCCGCCGAGCAGGATGCCCAGCGCGTCGCGGACGGAGCCCCACATGGCCCTGCCCTCGACGATCGCGTCGATGATCGTCTCGATCCGGTCGTCGATCACGACGATGTCGGCGGCGGCCCTGGCGGCGGGAGTCGCACGGGGTCCGAGGGCGACACCGACGTCGGCGAGCCGGATGGCCGGCACGTCGTTGGCGCCGTCGCCGGTGACGGCCACCACCCTTCCCGTCCGGCGCAGGCTGGTCACGATCCGCGCCTTGTGCTCGGGGGTGACCCGGGCGAAGACCGCCACGTCCGGCAGCGCCGCGCCCAGGGCCGCGTCGTCCAGGCCGTCGAGCTCGGGGCCGGTCAGGACGCGCCCGCCGTTCAGGGCGTTGATCTCGGCGGCGATCGCCTCGGCCGTGCTGGGATGGTCACCGGTGATCATGACCACGCGGACGCCCGCCCGCATCAGTCCTTCCACGCTGCGCTTGGCCGTCGGCCGCACGGGGTCGGCCAGACCGAGGAAACCCAGGAAGGAAAGGCGTTCGATGCGGGACTCGTCGAGGTCGGCGCGGCTGGAGGCCGGCCGTTCGGCGACCGCGAGCACGCGGTAGCCCTGCAGCGCGAGCCGGTCCACCTCCTTCTCCAGCGCCCGCCTGGCCGCCGGGTCCAACGGGACCCGCCGGCCCCCGCGGACCAGGTCGGCACAGCGGGTGAGCACGACCTCGGGAGCGCCTTTGACGCTCAGCAGATGACCGGACTCCGACAGGCCGAGGACCGCGTGGTAGCCGCGCCCCGGTTCGAAGGGCAGTTCGTCGACCCGCTCCCAGCGCACCAGCCCGTTCCGCGCGGTGACCCCCAGCCGGGCGGCCCCCTCGACCACGGCCCGGTCCGTGGGATGGGGAATGGCCCGCCCGCCGCCGAACCGCGGTCCCGCGCGCAGCGCCGCGGCGACGATCTCCCGCAGCGCCGGCGTCGCCGCCTCCAGCGCCTCCTCGGACCACCCGTTCGACACCCTGCGCAGGCTGATGTGCCCCTCGGTCAGGGTTCCCGTCTTGTCGAAGCAGAGCACGTCGACCCGGCCCAGCGCCTCGATCGTCGACGGGTTGCGGACGAGCGTGTTGCGCGCCGACAGCCGCTTGGCCGAGGCGAGCTCGGCCACGGTGGCGACGAACGGCAGCCCCTCGGGGACCGCGGCCACCATCATGCTCACCGCGGGCGCCACCGCCTGCGCCAGGCGCGAGCCGCGGACCATCTCGACGACCATCAGGACCACCCCGGAGCCGACCGCGGCGGGCAGGATCCTGCTGCTCAGCTCGCGAAGCCGCAGCTCCACCCCGCTGTCCGGCGGCCGCTCGCGGGCCAGCCTGGCGGTCCTGCCCGCCTCGGTCGCCTCGCCGGTGGCCACGACCACGGCGAGGCCATGGCCGGCCGCGACGGTCGTCCCCTGGTACACCATCGAGGCGCGGTCCGCGACGGCGCGCGCCGCGGTCGGCGCCGCCGTCTTGGCGACGAGCTGCGATTCGCCGGTGAGGACCGACTCGTCCAGCTCGAGGCCGGTCTCCTGGATGAGCCTGCAGTCGGCGGGTACGGCGTCGCCGGCCCGCAGCTCGATCACGTCCCCCGGCACCAGGTCGTCGGCGACGCCCGTCATGCCGCCGCCGGGCCGGCGCAGCCGTACCCGCACGGCGGTGGCCTCGGTGAGGCGGCGCAGCGCCCGGTCGGCGCCCTGCCGCTGGGCGCCGCCGATGAGCGCGTCGACGACCATCACGCCGCCGATGAGCACGCTGTCCAGCGCCGAGCCGACGACGGCCGACAGGCCGGCGCCCGCGGCCAGGACCGGAGTCAGCGGGTTGGCCAGCTCGTGCAGCGACGCACCCACCAGGGACGTCGGGCCGGCCGCCTGCCGTCGCGGCGCCTTCCGGCGGCGCCGGGCCGCCTCCGCCTCGGTCAGGCCGCCGGGCGAGGTGCGCAGCCGGGCCAGCACGTCGCGCACCGCCATGGCGTGCCAGGGCGTGTGGTCGGCCTGGATCGGCGGCAGCCGGCGCTCCATGTGACGTCCCGCCCACTCCCCGACGACCAGCGCGGCCAGGGAGGTACAGTCGCGCACCAGGTGGGCCTGCCGGACGGCGACCGGCTGCGGCACCAGGAACGCCAGTCCCGCCCCCGCGACGGCTCCCGCGGCGGCCACCCGCACGCTTCGCGTGCTCGCCTTCCTGGCGTACGGCAGGCACTGGAGCAGCAGGTGCACCCCGTCGAGCTCGCCGATCACGTCCGCGTCCCAGGGGACCCGCCGCTGCCGTCCGAGCACCCCGATGCCCAGGTCGGCCTGGCTCAGGCCGCGGCGCGCGCGCTGGGACACCACGGCCACGGCGTGCCCCTCGAGCTGGAGCGCGCGGACCGAGGCGGCCAGCCGGGACCCGCCGGCGACGGTCCGCTCCACGCCGAGCCGGCGGGCGAAGCCCGTGTCCCCGCCGGCCAGGATCACCTCGCAGACGCCGTCCGGCGCCGCGACCACGGCTTCGGCTAGCGGGTGCAACTCCCGGGCCAGCCCGACCAGGGCCCGCGGGACCTCACGCTCGGCCACCACGACGGCCCGGATCCCCTGCTCGCGCCACTCGGCCAGGCGGGCGGGCCCGACGGCCGCCGCGACCGGCCCCTCCGCCTCCTCGTACGGCACGGCGGTCCACCCGTCGTGCTCGCACCTGGCCGCGGGATCGGTCAGGTCGAGCAGGGTGTAGAGCCTGGCGTGCAGGTCGTCCGTGTCCACGTCCTGGGCGAGCGGGACGACGCTGTCGACCGTCCAGGCGCCGGAGGCGAGCACGTCGGCGTCCAGGACGACCGTGTCGATGCGATCCATGCGGTGCAGCGCGTGGCGATCCAGCACGATCGTGTCGCGTCCCGCCAGGGCACGCAGGGCGGCGCTGGTGAAGGCGTCCCTGCCGAGGCGCGCGGCCTTGGGCGCCCCGGTGATGAGCACGGACAGTCCCCGCTGGTGGTCCTGGCTGATGGCCGTGGTCACGCTGTGCGCCACCACCGAGGCCGCGCTGGCCGCGTCGGCGTAGCGCTCGACGGGCCCGCGGGGGAGCGGAACAGGGCGGGCGGTCGCCGCTGTCCTGAGATGGCGGTAGGCGCCCTGCTCGGCGGCGAACCCCTCCTCGCGCAGCGCCCAGGCCCGAAGCCCGGCCCGCGCGTCGACGTAGCGGCCCGCCGCGGCGACGGCGTCGACCAGCAGCGACAGGGGCCGCCCGGCCAGCGTCTGGGAGACGACCCTGGTCGCGGTCAGCACCGTGTCGACGGCGTGCTTGCCGAGGCGCTGCTCCAGCTCGTGGCGGATCCGCGGGGTGTCCTCGGCCAGCGCCAGGAAGGGCGGCACCGCCGCGTGCAGCCTCGGCAGGCGCGCGGCCTGGCCGGCCAGCGCCACTCCGGCTCCGACGAGGTGCAGGCCGAGGCTGACCGCGGCGCGGGCCTGCTGTTCGACGCCGTCGAGCACGCGGGTGGCCGCCGGCCCCTCCTCCGCGCTGTCGTCAGCGCTCTCGTCCGCGCTGCCGTCCGCGCTGCCGTCCGCCGTCTTGTCCGCGGTCGTGCCGGGGGTCCGCCCGTCCGTGTCGAGCTCTTCCACCAGCGCCAGGAGCTTGTCCATGTCGACCGTGGTGATGTCGCACCCGACGAACACGCAGCCGAGCGCCCCGTTCACCTCGGCGCGCCCGGCGCCCGCCGCGCGCAGCCGCTCCTCGAGGGCGCGCGCGAACCGCTCGCTTCCCGGCCCGCCGACGCGCCGCAACTCGATGCGGACCCCGCCCGCGCACGGCTGTACCCGGCGAGGTCGTGGAATGAAGCCGCGCACCGGTTCGGGGACCAGGTCGAGCAGCGTGTCAACCGAGGGCAGGCCGAGCCATGCCATACACCCTCCCGGCAACGGTTCGTCGAGCCGCGAGAGCGCGCGGCTCGCTGGGATCACGGGGCAACGGAGCTCACCCCGGATGTGCGCGAGCGGGGAGTGCCGGGATGACGGCCATCGGTTCCTCCTCCCCCTCCCCGGCGCGGGGCCGGGGGCGAGCACACGCCGTGATGCTCCACATCTCCCTTTCGCTTACATACCTACCCATTCCAGTCATAGGTGACGTACAGCACGTTTGGTTGCTTCAAGCCGGCTCCAGGAGCTCCTTCTGCCTCGCCCCCTGGGCGGCCTGCGCAGGCCCAGCCCGTGGTCCTTGTGTCGACCTGCCGGTGAGCGGGTGGCCAACCGTGGCGCGCCGCGCGCCGTATGGGCGAGCGGGTGACGGGTAGGCGCCGTCGCATGGCTCGAATCGCTTCGGAAACACTGATCGAGAGGCTGGCCGAGTGGGGCGTCGACACCGTCTTCGGCCTGCCGGGCGACGGCATCAACGGGCTGATGGAGGGGCTGCGGCGGCACCAGGACAAGGTGCGCTTCGTCCTCGTCCACCATGAGGAGGCCGCCGCGTTCATGGCCGCCGGGTACGCCAAGGCCACCGGCAGGATCGGCGTGTGCCTGGCCACCTCGGGCCCCGGCGGGCTGCACCTGCTCAACGGCCTCTACGACGCCAAGCTCGACCACGCGCCCGTGCTGGCCATCACCGGCATGCAGGAGACGACCGTGCTGGGCACCGGCTACCAGCAGGAGGTCCAC
Source organism: Nonomuraea sp. NPDC003727 (assembly GCF_053586935.1). NCBI lineage: Bacteria > Bacillati > Actinomycetota > Actinomycetes > Streptosporangiales > Streptosporangiaceae > Nonomuraea > Nonomuraea sp. NPDC003727. Next base: position 148,539 of record NZ_JBSFNE010000002.1, on the reverse strand, counting down.
CTCGACAAGGCGTTCGGCGACGTCGCCGAGTACAACATGGTCATCTACCACCCGGCGCAGCTGCCGGCCCTGGTGGACATCGCCGTCAGGACCGCCTACGCCAGGCGGGGGGTGGCCCACCTGTCGGTTCCCAACGACATCCAGGTCGCCGACGCCGCCGCCGATCCGTGGAAGCACGTCGGCCCCGTACGCCCACCCAGGACCGCGCCGTGTTACCTGCCCGCCCCCGGCGTCCCGAGGCAGGAGGACCTGGAGCGGGCCGCGCAGGTGCTCAACGCGGCCGAGCGCCCTGCCCTGCTGGTGGGAGCCGGCGCGCTGCACGCCAGGCAGGAGGTGCTGGCCGTCGCCGAGACGCTGGCGGCGCCGGTGATCAAGACGCTCGTCGGCAAGGCGGTCGTCCCGGACGACTCCCCGTACACCACCGGCGGGCTCGGCCTGCTGGGCACCCGGCCGAGCGAGGAACTGGTGGAGGACGTGGACGTGCTGTTCATGATCGGCACGAACTTCCCGTACACCAAGCACCTCCCCGAGCCCGGCACGGCCAGGTTCGTGCAACTGGAGGTCGATCCGGCCCGCGCGGGCACCAGGGTGCCCACGGACGTGCCCATGGTCGGCGACGCCAAGGAAGGCCTCAGCGCGCTGCTGCCGCTCCTGGAGCGGCGCACCGACCTCCGTCACCTGGTGAAGTACCAGGAGAAGATGGACAAGTGGCGCCGCGAACTGCGCGCGCTGGAGAACCCGGAGCGCGACCCGATCGCGCCGCAGTACCTGGTGTCCGTCCTCGACGAGCTGGCCGCCGACGACGCGATCCTCGCCTGCGACAGCGGCACCGTCGCCACGTGGGCCGCCCGGCACTGGACGATCCGCGGCGACCGGCGGTTCTACCTGTCCGGCAACCTCGCCACGATGGCGCCCGGCCTGCCGTACGCCCTCGCCATGCAGCACGCCTTCCCCGGCCGCCAGGTGATCGCGTACGTGGGGGACGGCGGCTTCGCCATGCTCATGGCCGAGTTCCTCACCGCCGCCCAGCACGGGCTGCCGGTCAAGGTGGTGATCAACAACAACAACGCGCTGGGCCAGATCCTGTGGGAGCAGATGGTGCTCGGCTATCCCGAGCACGGCGTGCGCTACGCCGAGCCCTGGGCCGACTACTCCTCCTGGGCGACGGCCTGCCACGGGTTCGGCGCCAAGGTCACCAGGCCGGGCGACCTGCGCGGCGCCGTCGAGCGGGCCCTCGCCCATGACGGTCCCGCGCTGGTCGACGTCGACGTCGATCCGAACGAGCCGCCCATGCCGGGCAAGGTGAGCTACCAGCAGGCCGTGAAGTTCGCCCAGGCGTTCGTCAAGGGCCAGCCGCATCGTGCGGCCATCGCCACCACGCTGTTCAAGGACCGCATCCAGAAGCTGGGCGACTGAGCCCGCTCGCCGCCCTGGCCGCTGGGCGGCTACCGCACGCGAAGGGGAGGGCCGGCTGCCCGATTCGGGTACCGGGATACGGGTTTCTCCCCTCGCCGGTCGTGCCGCCCGCGTCGCATGCTCGCCCGTGGACATGTCGTGCCAGGCATGCCGTACGCGCATCCAGCGGAGAACCGGGGGCGAACCATGTCGTACCGTCAGCGGAAACGGCCACCAGTGCGCACGCGGGACGGCGCCGCGTGAAACCGACGTCCCACACCGAGGTCCAGGCCCTCGCCGACGCGCTGACCCTGCGCGCCGGGCCGGCCGACGACGCGCCTGCCGCCTTCTGGATCCTGTCGTCCAGGCCCACCGCGGTGCCGATCGCCCGGCATCTCACCCGCGTCCGGCTGCACCTGTGGCGGCTCCCGGAGCTGGTGGAGGCCGCCGAGCTCCTGGTCAGCGAGCTCGTGACCAACGCCGTACGGCACGCCGGCGGCCATGTCCGGCTCACCCTGACGGTCGACGACGGCCTCATGCGATGCGAGGTCGAGGACGGCGGGCCGCTTCTCCTTCCCGCGGAGGGCTGGTACGGGCGCGCCCTCCTCGATGCGCTGGCCTGCTGCTGGGGGACCGGCCGTACGGACTCGGGGGAGGTCGTCTGGTTCGAGATCCCCACCGCGGACCGGACCCGGACGGAACCGGTCCGGGGATGACCGTGGCGCGGACAACGTCATGAATTGACCATAAATCCGGACATAAGGTATACAAATGGCAATACCCCTCCGCGGGGAGGGCCTCCTGTCTCAGCGTGCCTCCGAGTGGTCGCCGACCCCCTCCCGATCCTCGCGCTGAGCCTTCGTTCCGGCCCTCCAGGAGGAACCTCCCCGATTCCGCCCGCCTCCGCCATCCCACCGGAAAGTCGCGCCATGAGCCACGACAGCAGCAGCGCACACGCCGTCTTCCAGTTCGACCTCACCGCGGACGAGACCCGCCGACGGGCCGCGGTCATGGCGGCGCTGGGAGCGAACTGGGACCCCCTGGCGGTGATGCGCGGGGAGGAGGAGGCGTACGCGCTCCTCTACTCGGGCCTCGACCGGCAGCAGCAGGAGACCTACGACATGCTCGTGGCCGCCGAGGTCCTCCCGCGGAAGGCGCCGGGCCGTGTTGCCGATTGACCCCCAGGCCGATCGGGGCCGCCGGGCATGGGTCTCCTGCCCCCGGTGCTTCGACGGCACCGACTGCGGGGACTGCCGCGGCGGACGCACCTGCGGGGTGCACTGGCGCTACCTGCTCGGCAACACCGGCAGCCGGCTGCACCTCCAGTGCCCCGGCTGCACCCACGTGTGGGATCACGAGACCCACTTCGGGGCGAGCGGCACCTCCTGACGGGCCGCCCCCGGCACTACCCCCACCCGCTACGTAGGTACCTACCCATGCCTTACGGGTACCCATACGGGGGTTTATCCCGTCTCGCTCGTGGCGCCGTGCGGTGCAGGCTGGTTCCAGACATGAGCTCAGCCGAACCCGAATGCCATGAGAGGGGTAACGAGCCATGTGCCAGCATCAACCGCCGTGTCCATCGGCGGACGCTCCGCACCACGACGCGGCCCGCCTGGTCGCCTTCCACCCGGAACAGGGCTGGGGGCTGCTGTGCAACGGGGTCGTCATCTTCGACGACTGCGGCGAGCTGCTGCCGGACGGCCGGAGCATCGCCATCGGACCTGTGCACTCCGGACACGCGGCATGAGGCTCATGACCCCCAACCGCTTCCTCGCCTTCGCCGACGGCCTGTTCACCCGCGCCGTGCCGGGCGAGCGGAGGGCCTCCTGGGTGCTGACGGCCACGTCGTCAGCCGTGCCCAGCGCCCGCCGCATGACGCGCGCCCGGCTGGTGCAGTGGGGGCTGCAGAACGAGGCGGCGGTGGCGGACGTGCTGGTGGGCGAGCTGGTGACCAGCGCGCTGCAGGACAGCGCCGACACCGTCAGGGTCACGCTCACCGCCGAGGACGGGCTCCTGCGCTGCGAGATCGAGCACGCCGAGCCCTCGGGACGGCGCGCCGAACGCGAACACCTCCTGCTGGCCCACCTGGCCTGCTGCTGGGGCACCGCCCAGACCGACGAGGGGAAGGTCGTCTGGTTCGAGCTTCCCGCACCGGGACTCATCTGAAGGGAACCGTGACCGTGCGCAAGACCCGGATCCGCAAGACGAGGAGGTCGGCCGACCCCCACGCCCCGGACCTGCGGACACCGTCGGGACGGCCGATGCCCTACTGAGCGACCGGCTGGGTGACCGCACTGCTGGGCGACCGCGCCGCCCGCGTGGCCGGGTGTCAGCCGGACGGCTCGTCGCCGGCCACGTGGCCCTGCTCGGCCACCCAGACCGCGACCTGGGCGCGGGAGTGGTAGCCGAGCTTGCTCAGGATGCGTTCGATGTGCCCCTCCGCCGTCCGCTGGGAGATCACCAGGGCGGCGGCGATCTCCTTGTTGGTCAGTCCCTGCGCCACGAGGTGGGCGATCTCGGTCTCCCGCGGCGTCAGCGGCGCCGACTTGGCCGCGGCCGGCTGCTCGTCGCCCTGCTGCGGCCGGTCCTGGCGGAGGGCGTAGGCGAGCGCCTCGTCGTAGGAGAGCCGGGCACCGCGCTTGACGGCGGTGTCGAAGGCCGCGTCGCCGAGGGCCTGGCGCACGCTCTCCACGCATTCGTCGTGATAGTGGGACAGGTGCCCGAACCCCGACAGTGGTGCGCCGATCGCCTGCCAGACGGTTTCGAGGATGCCGAGCAGCTGGGCCGCTCGCCGGTACTGCTTCTCGGCGGTGGCGATCCACGCCAGCACCTCCAGGTTGATTCCCACTCCCAGCGGGTCGTCGAGCGCGCGGTTGAAGACCAGGCTCGTCGCCTCCAGCTCGGTCGCCCGCGCGAGGTCGCCCTGCCGCCAGACCTCCACGCCGAGCGCCATCATCATGTACGCCCGGTGCCAGCCCTCGCTGTGGGCGTCGCAGAGGGCCAGGCACTGGTCGCCCAGCTCGATGGCCCGCGGGGAGTCGCCGCGGAAGGAGTACGCCAGGGACAGCCGGATGAGGGCCAGCGCCGTGCCCACGGGGTCGCCGGCGGCGCGGTGCCCGGCCAGCGCGTCCTCGTAGCGCGTGATGGCGGACTCGGCGTCGCCCTCGTACATGGCGATCATCCCGCAGTAGAGCTCGACGTAGGCCAGGGTCGCGTCCAGCCCCAGCCGCTCGGCGATCGTCCGGCTCTCCTCGAGCATCGCCTTGGCCGCGGGGATGTCGGCCTGGATGATCGCCAGCCAGCCGGCGGTCCACAGCGCCCGTGCCCGCGCCTGGCTCGGTTCGGGCGCGGCGGCCAGCGCCCGGTCCAGCCAGCGCCTTCCCTCTCCCAGCCAGTAACCGCTGATCCAGTGGTAGAGCAGGTCGGCGGCCAAGTCGAGACCGGTGGAGACCTCCTCGGGATCGCCGAAGCAGTTCTCCAGCGCGGTGTGCAGGTTGGCGTGCTCCAGCCGCAGCCGGTCGAACCACGCCACCTGCGACGGGCCGAACAGCTGGGCTCGCGACTGCGCCGCCAGCGTGCGGTAGTGGTCGCGGTGCCGCCGTTGCAGCGTCGCCTGCCGGCCCGTGTCGGCGAGCTTCTCCATGCCGTACTGGCGGATGATCTCCAGCAGCCGGTAGCGCGCCCGCGACCCGTGCTCCTCCCTGATCAGGATCGACTTGTCCACCAGACCGCACACCAGGTCGAGCACCTCGTCGCGGTCGATGCCGTCGCCGGAGCAGACCGCCTCGGCCGCCTCCAGGTCCAGGTCGCCGGCGAAGACCGACACGCGGGCCCAGAGCAGCCGCTCCTTCTCCGAGCACAGGGCGTGGCTCCAGTCGATCAGGGCGCGCAGCGTCTGGTGCCGCGGCAGCACGGCCCGAGAGCCCCCGGTCAGCAGCCGGAAGCGGTCGTGGAGGCGCTCGTCCAGCTGCTTGACGGACAGGGCGCGCAGCCTGACGGCGGCCAGCTCGATCCCGAGCGGCAGGCCGTCCAGCCGCCGGCAGATCCGGGCGACGACCTCTCTGTTCTCCTCGGTGATGGCGAAGGACGGCAGGACGGCTCTGGCCCGCTCGGCGAACAGGCACACGGCGTCGCACCTGGCCAGCGACTCGATGGGCATCCCCGCGCCGTCGTTGTCGGGCAGCGGGAGCGTGGGCACCGGCAGCGTCTGCTCGCCGGCGAAACCGAGGGCCTCCCGGCTGGTGGCCAGGATGCTCAGCTCGGGCGCGGCGCGCAGCAGCGTCTCGGCGAGAACCGCGCACTCGTGCACCAGGTGCTCGCAGTTGTCGAGGATCACCAGGGCCTGCTTGTCCCTGAGGTGGTCGACGAGCACCTCCATGGGCGAGCTGAGGCTGAGGTCGCGGATCTCCAGCGCCTCGACCACGCTCTGCGCGAGCATGTCCGGGCTCTCCACCGTGGCCAGCTCGACGAACCACACCCCGCCGCGGAAGTCGCGGGCCACGTCGAGCGCCACCCGGAGGGCCAGCCGGGTCTTGCCGACCCCGCCGGCACCGGTCAGGGTCACCCCGCGGGACAGCGGCAGGCGCCGTTTGACCTCGGCCACTTCGTGCCGACGGCCTACGAAGCTGGTCACCTCTGCCGGCAACCTCGCCGTCTGCTGCCGTCTGGAGGCGCTCGTCGTCATGGGTTTCCTCGCCGGCTGCGTCGCCGCTGGAGCGCGGCTGTAGCCGTCATCGTTCAGGGTCGTGCGCAGGGCCTCAGCGGTCCGCACCCTCAGGATCCTTGTGGCCATTCATTACAGAACGGTAAAAGCATGCCGAAAATGGCCCAGGCGTAATCTGGGTTTCGTCGGCTCCCGTCCCGACGGCACGGGTGCCTCGACGGATCCGAGCGGGTGAGCACGCATGGGGGTGGCGTCCAAGGGTTCGCAGACGCGCGGGTTGCCGGCCGAGCTGACCAGCTTCGTGGGCCGTCGGCGCGAGATAGCCGAGGTCAAACGGCTGCTGGCAGGCTCCAGGCTGGTGACCCTCGTCGGCGTGGGCGGCGTCGGCAAGACCAGGCTGGCCCGGCGGGTCGCCGCCGACGTACGGCGCGCGTTCCGCGACGGCGTGTGCGTGATCGAGCTGGCCGCGCTGGAGTCGCCCGACCTGCTCGTCCAGACCCTCATCGAGTCCTTCGGGATCGCGGACCTGTCCACCAGACCGCCGATCGAGGTGCTGACCGGCCACCTGCGCGACAAGCAGATGCTGATGGTCCTCGACAACTGCGAGCACCTGCTGCACGAGTGCGCCGTCGCGGCCGAGACGCTGGCGCGCGCCGCGCCCGGCCTGCGGATCCTCGCCACCAGCCGGCAGGTGCTCGGCGTCGCGGGGGAGCAGACGATGGTCGTGCCGTCGCTGCCGGTGCCCGACGGCGACATCGAGCGCCTGTCGAGGGAGTCGCTGGAGCAGTCCGACGCGGTGCGGCTGTTCGTCGAGCGGGCCGGGGCGGTCGCGCCCGGCTTCGGGATCACCGACGACAACTGGGAGGCCGTGCTCCGGATCTGCCGGAGCCTGGACGGCATCCCGCTGGCCATCGAGCTGGCGGCCGTCCGGCTGCGGGTGGTCTCCGTGCACCAGCTGCTGGCCCGGCTGGAGGACCGCTTCCAGCTGCTCACCACGGGATCGCGGGTGCTGCTGCCCCGCCAGCGCACGCTGCGCGCCCTGATCGACTGGAGCCACACCCTGTGCACCGAGCAGGAGCAGCGGCTCTGGGCGCGGCTGTCGGTCTTCTCCGGCAGCCTCGACCTCGAGGCGGCCGAGCGCGTGTGCGCCGGTGACGGCGTCGCCGCGGAGGAGATCGTCGACCTGGTGTGCGGCCTGGTGGACAAGTCCATCCTGATCAGGGAGGAGGACGGCGCCCACGCGCGCTACCGGCTGCTGGAGACCATCCGCCAGTACGGCAGGGACCGGCTGCGCGAGGCCGGCCAGGAGGACACACTCAGACGCCGGCACCGCGACTGGTACCAGGACCTGGCGGTCCGGGCGCACCACGCCTGGTTCGGCCCTGACCAGGTGAGCTGGTACGCGCGCCTGCGCACCGAGCACGACAACCTGCGAACCGCCCTCGACTACTGCCTGACGGTTCCGGGACAGGCGGCCTCCGGCCTGGTCATCGCCGCGGCGCTGCGGTTCTACTGGATCGCCTCCGACTCCCCGCAGGAGGGCCGGAGCTGGTTCAAACGCCTGCTCGCCGCCGACCGGCGGCCGACCCCGGTCCGGGCCCGTGCCCTCTGCGTCGAGGCGCGGCTGGCCGTCCTGCAGAGCGACTTCGCGACGGCCGCGACCCTGCTGGGGGAGGGCCGGCACCTGGCCCGCCGGTTCGACGACCCGGCGACCATGGGCGCCGCCATGTACGTCGCCGGCCTCGCCGCCCTGCTCCAGCGGGATCTGCCCAGCGCGCTGACCCTCCTCGGCGGGGCGCTGGACCACAGCCGCAGGACGGGCGACGCGATCGGCGTCGTCAACTCGTTGATCTATCTGGCCACCGTGCACTCGCTGCTCGGCCAGTCCCGCAAGGCGGTCGACAGGTTCGAGGAGTGCCTGGCGATCTGCGAGCCGCGCCGCGAGAACTGGTTCCGGTCGTACGCGCTGTGGACGTACGGGATCGAGGTGTGGAAGCAGGGCGACACGCGGCGGGCGGTCGCGATGGAACGCGAGGCCGTACGGCTCAAGGAGCCCTTCGACGACCGTCTGGGCATCGCGCTGTGCATCGAGGTCCTGGCCTGGACGAGCTGCGGCGACGGCGAAGCCGAGCGCGCGGCCCTGCTGCTCGGCGCGCTGCGGGAGATCTGGCGCTCGTTCGGCGGGCCGCTGTTCGGCTACCTGGCCGACCACCATGACGCCTGCGAGCTGGCGACCAGGAGGACACTCGGCACCAGGGCGTTCGAGACCGCCCTGCGCAGGGGCATGGGGCTCACCCTGGCCGACGCGCTGGAGTACGCGATGCGGGAGGACCGGCCGGCGGGCGGGGCCCGGCCGAAGTCCTCACCGCTGACCCGCAGGGAGATGGAGATCGCCCGGCTGGTCGCGCAGGGCATGAGCAACAAGGCGATCGCGGCGGCGCTGATGATCGCGCAGCGTACCGCGGAGGGGCACGTGGAACACATCCTCGGCAAGCTCGGCTTCACCTCGCGCGTCCAGATCGCCGCCTGGGTCAGCCGGCAGGAGCAGGAAGGCGACGAGGGGGGCCCGGCCGGAGGCTCGCCGTGAGCCCGGCCGAGCGCGCACGCGCGGCCACGACCGACCCGCCGGCGGAGGCCTCCAGGTTCGTCGGGCGGCGGCACGAGGTGGCCGAGGCCCGGCGGATGCTGTCCCGCACCCGGCTGCTGACCTTGACCGGAACGGGCGGCGTCGGCAAGACCCGGCTGGCCTTCAGGGTCGCCGAGTCGCTGGAGCGCGCCTACAAGGACGGCGTGGAGGTGGTCGAGCTGGCCACCCTGGAGGCCGGTGACCTGCTGGCGGCGACCGTGGCCGCGGCGCTGGGGCTGCGGGACGTCGGGCCCGATCCGGCGACCATGCTGGTGGACTACCTCGCGGACAAGCGGATACTGCTCGTGCTGGACAACTGCGAGCACCTGCTCGAGGACTGCGCCCGCCTGGTGGACCTGCTGCTGCGCGGCGCGCCCCGGTTGCGCATCCTGGCGACCAGCCGCCAGGCCATGGCGGTCGGCGGCGAGCAGGTCATGGTGGTGCCCTCCCTGTCCGTGCCGGACGACGGCGCCCTGCCGCCACGCGACATCGCCAGGCACGATGCCGTACGGCTGTTCATGGACCGCGCGGCGAGCGTGTGGCCTGGCTTCTCCCTGGACACGGGCAACGCGGCCGCCGTGGCGCGGCTGGCCCGGCGCCTGGAGGGCATCCCGCTGGCGATCGAGCTGGCCGCGATGCGGCTGCGCACGGTGCCCCTGGAGCAGCTCACCCGCGAGCTGGAGGAGCGCTTCGACGTGCCGGCGGAGGGCAGCCCGAGCGCGCTGCCACGCCATCGGACGCTCCGCGCGACCATGGACTGGAGCTTCGAGCTGTGCTCACCGGCCGAGCAGCGGCTGTGGGCGCGGATGTCGATGTTCGCCGGCGGGGCCGACCTCGACACGGCCGAGGCGGTCTGCGCGGGCGACGGGATCGACCCCGTCGAGGTCATCGACCTGGTGGCCGGGCTGGTGGACAAGTCCGTCCTGGTGACCGAGCACGGGGAGGCCGGGGTCAGGTACCGCATGCTGGAGAGCATCCGCGCCTACGGCGCGGAGCGGCTGGAGCCCGGGGAGGCGACGGCGCTGCGCGGCCGGTACATCGACCACTACCGTGACGTGACGGAAGGACGGCGGATCGACCGGCTCGTTCCCGACCAGCTCGACCGTTACCGCTTCCTGGGCCGTGAGTTGCCCAATGTGCGCGTCGCGCTCGAGCTGTGCCTGAGCGCGCCGGGCACGGCGGCGACGGCCCTCGACATCGCCTCGTCGATGTGGAGCTACTGGATGCTCGCCGGTTCCCCCACCGAGGGACGGTACTGGCTGCGGCGCGGCCTTGACCAGGTGCCCGGCGAGGGCCGCACCCGAGCGATCGCGCTGTGCACGGACAGCATGCTGGCCCTGCGGCAGGGCGACCTGGACGCGGCGACGCCGAGACTCGAGGAGTGCCGAGCCATGGCACAGCTGGCGGGCAACGAGAGCGTCCTGCCGCTCGTCCTGCGGGCCTCCGGCCTGGCCGCCTTCTCCACCGGCGACGCGCGACGCGGCCAGGCGCTCATGGAGCAGGCCCTGGCCATCCACCGCGCCGCCGGGGACCTCGCCGGCGTGACCGTCGACCTCTACTACACGGCCGCCTACGGCTCGATGGAGGACCCGGCGCGAGCGGCGGTGATCGGCGAGGAGGTGCTGGCGCTGTGCGAGGCCCATGGCGCGATCCTGTGGCGCGCCTATGCCCAGCTGTCGCTCGCCATCGCCGCGTGGAACCTGGACGACTGGCACCGCGCCGAGGCGCTGGCGAGCGAGGCCGCCGAGTTCACCAGAGGGGTCAACGACCGCTGGGGCCTGACCCAGTGCCTGGAACTGCTGGCATGGACGGCCTGCGCCAGGGGCGACCACCGGCGGGCGGCCCGGATGCTGGGGGCGGCGCACACGTTGTGGCAGGCGGTGGACTCCTCGCCGACCCGGCTCTGGTACCAGGCGACATGGCACGAGCGCTGCGTCGAGCGAACCCGCCAGGAGCTGGGGGAGCGGGAGTTCGCCGCGGCCTTCCGCGACGGGGCCAGGCAAGCCCTGACATCGTGCCGCTCCTGACGGCGCCCGCGCGGCTCGGCTGACCGGCCGCTCCTGAGGGTGCCCGCGCGGTCCGGCTGACCGGCCGCATCTGACGGCGCCCGTGCGGCCCCGCGGACCGGCCGCCGCGCGGGCCCCGGCGCGAAGGCATGGTCAGCCGGTGGGTCGCGGTCGTACGGTGGAAGACATCCGCATACGGCTCGGGCCGTGGCAATGCGCGATCGAGTAGAGACCATGTCCGAGAATCCCGTCACTCCTCCAGAGGAGGAGCTCGCGACGCTCCGCAAACGTCGCGCCCATCTGCGCCGCGCCGCCGAGGAACTCGACCGCGCCCTGGCCGCCCCGCCGGCCGGCCGGGCCGCCGAGTGGGCGCATGAGCTGACACCGGTCCTGGCCAGGATGCGGGAGGCGTTCGACGCGCACATCTCGATCGTGGAGGGGCCCGACGGGCTCTTCGACGAGGTCCGTACGGCGGCGCCGCGGCTGGACGGCATGCTGCGCCGGCTGCACCGGGAGCATCTCGAGATCGCCGCGCAGCTCGCCGCCGCGGAGGACGAGCTGGCGGCGCCCGGCGACGAGCCGGCCGTGGAGCGGCTGAGGCAGCGGCTGACCGCGGTGGTGACGGCGCTGGGCCGCCACCGGCGGCGGGGGGCGGACCTGCTCTACCAGGCCTACGAGATCGACATCGGCGGCGAGTGACGTGCCGTGCCCACCTGTATCCCGGGCCGGGGTACGGCACGGCACGCCGCGCCGTCTCAGCCGAGCCAGGTGGTGATCTGGCCCATGGCGTTGGTGGCCCAGCCGAGCTTGAGGTGGTTGAGGGGCAGGGTCACGGCGGCGGCCCGGTTGGCCACGCCGTCGGGGGCGGCGCAGCTGGCGACGAACACCGCGCCGTCCGACGGGCCGGTGTGCTCGTTGTGCAGCAGCGCCATGTCGGGAGAGTTGCCGCAGAGCTGGTAGACCGGCACGCCCGCCGGGGTGCCGGCGTCGATCAGCGGCCTGACCAGCGAGCCCCTGTCGATGGCGTACTGGATGCCGCGGCCGGCGGTGTAGAAGCCGGTGCCGCCGTAGTAGGTGGTGTACCAGTCCTGCTCGGCGGCGGGCAGCGGGTAGACGTCGTCCCAGCGGTAGAGCATGTCGTCCGAGCCCGGGTAGGCGTCGCCCTCGTAGCTCAGTTCGGGGTGGTTGCGCCAGAGGCCGTAGCAGATCATCTGGGTGTGCGGGGCGGGCGCGTTCAGCGACCCTCCGCATTCCGGAAATATCGCGAAATCGTGGGTCCAGCCGTGCCGGTAGCCCCAGTCGAAGCCCTTGTTCGGACCGCCCACGAGAACGAGCTTGCGCACGTCTCCCGCGTAGGCCGTGCCCCACGAGCGGCGCAGCGACGAGACGTACATGCGCGCGTTGAACGCCCCCTTGGACCAGCCGATCACATCGACCTGGGCCGCGCCCGTCTTGGCCTTGATCCGCGCGATGGCGTCGTGGATCTGCTCCGCCCAGTAGTAGCCGTCGCCCGTGACGTGCGGGAAGCCGATCGCGAACACCTTGTAGCCCTGGCCGCTGAGGTGCTGCATGAGTCCGGTGGTGGGACAGCTCGCCTGGCCGCAGCCGTACGAGCCGCGGGCGTTGGGGTTGGCCCAGGCCAGGTCGGCGGTCTGGTTGGCGCCGTGGACCAGCAGCACGGGGGTGGCCTTGGCGCCGGTCTGCCAGCCCGGCGCGTGGTACAGCAGGAACCGCGACGCGTGCGGGCGGGCGACGTCGCCGAACAGCCGCCTGGTCTGGCCCGTGTGGTCGCCGCGGCCGTCAGGGGGATAGGTCTCGGCCTGGAACCCGCTGGAGGCGTCCCGGTAACGCTCGACCTGCGCCCAGCCGTTCTCCAGCCCGGTCGTGTAGGTGGCCTCCAGCGTGACCGGTCCGGCCACGGCCGCCGCGGGCGCGGCCGGCGCCGTGAACACCGCTGTCGCCACCAGCGCTAAAGCGGTGGCGGTTCGTCCCCAAGGACGTCGCATCATCTCACATCTCCCAGAACCGATCGTGCAGGGACAGGTGAGCTCATCTCGCCGGATCGAGGCGGCCGGGTCAATGTGGGCCGGCGCCATGTCCGCGTCCGTGGCCGTGGGTGCGCGACATGCCGATCACGCTCAGACGTAACGGGAGTTCACGCGCGCGCGACCATCGGGAACCACAAATTTCCCAATCGTCGCTCTTGTCAGACAGTTCACCACTGATCAATTATTGGCCCGTCAGCGGGAGGCGATCGCGGACCGATGACGAGGCGATGACTTCACTTCCTCCGACCGCTGTCCTCCACTTTGTTCTGCCCTCGTAGCAATACTCCAGCGAGCCCGCCACCCGGCGTTCTCGCTGGTTGCCATGCCTTCATCGAGACTCAGGGAAAGGAAGGCGGAATGGGCCAGAATTCAACCGTCCGAACCATTGACAACCAGCTTTTAACGCTTGACATCGACGGTGTGGAGCAGGACGATCTCCACGCCTGGACGGGCCACATCCGTTACACCCCCCGCTACGGCGTGCGCGAGACGACCGCCGACGTGTGGGCGCTGGAACTGGCCCCGAAGTCGTCGCTGGGCGTGGGCGTCTCCTCCGTGCGCGGCCGGGAGCGCGAGCGTTTCTCCCTGGCCGGCGGCGAGGTCGTGATCTACGACTGCGAGGACCCCTCGGACGCGCGCTGGGCGACCTGGCTGGGCCCGTGGAACATGGCGCACGGCCTGTTCTACGCGCCGGAGTGGGAGTCGGCCGACGTGGTGGCGGTCTTCTCCAGGCTGCAGTGGACCGACACGCCCGAGGGCCTGGTCGCCACGCCGAACCGGCGTTTCGACCTCCAGCAGGCGGTCTACCTGCAGACCGTGGCCGGGGTGGGAACCATGCAGGTGGAGCCGAAGCGGCTGGCCGCCGGCCAGGTCCCCCGCTTCCGCGGCTTCTCGGCCCCCGCCGGCGAGGTGTGGCGGGTGCCCAGCTCCGACGGGCAGGACCGCGAGACCCTGCTGATGGTCACCGACACCGCGGTGATCAGGGTGAGCCCGTGGGACGCCCCACGCAAGGGTCTGCCGGTCGCCAACGGGGTGGCCAAGTCCGGCGGCGGCACGCCGGAGGCGGCCGCGGAGTTCCTCACCAAGGTCAAGCGCGTCACCTGGGGAGCGTGAGGAGTGGACCCGATCACTGCGGCGGTGGTGATCCTCTTCGTCCTCGTGGCGCTCACGTTCGCGGCCGGGGCCGGTCTCTACCGGCGGGTGCGCGAGCTGGAGCTGGCCACGTACAAGGGCGTGGGGATCCGCGTCGCCGCGGGCGGCGAGGAGCGCACGGGGATCGGCCGTCCCGGCCAGACCACCATCGCCGTCAAGGTCAACCGCCGGTGCCCGATCTGCGAGGACGTGCTGCTCGCCGTCGGGAAGCTGGCGGCCGACCTGCCCGAAGGCGTCGGCTTCACCGTGGTGTCCGACGACCCGGGCTTCGACAAGGAACTCCCCGAGTCCGTGCAGGTCATCAGGGATCCGCAGGTCTGGCGCTCGATCACGGTGCCCTACGTGCCCGCCGTGCTCGTCGTGGACGAGCAGGGGTTCGTGGTGCACACGACGCCCGCGGGCTCAGGGGAGATCGTGCCGGAGACAGTCGAACGGGTGATCGCCCGGCGAAAGGAAGCGAAGCTGTGAAGAACCTCTCCCGTCCCTCCATCCTCGACCAGATCCCGAGCGTCGCGGACGAGCCGGAGTCGCCGGAACCGTCCAGGTACGCCGTCACCGAGCAGCGCTGGAGCCGCCGCCGGCTCTTCGGCACGGTCGCGGGCGTCACGGTCGCCGCCGGGCTCGGCGCGCTCGACCTGCTTCCCTGGTCCAGGCCGAGGGCGGCGATGGCGCTGACCGAGTGGACCGACGGCTGCCACGGCTACTTCAACTCCTCCACCGTGTGCACGCCCTCCACCGCGTACTACGGCAGCGACAACTGCTCGGGCAGCTGGCACAAGAACCAGGGCGGCTCGGGCACCTGCTACAACTACCGCTACACGCCCAACGAGACCTCCTGCGGCGGCCGGAACGCCTGGCGATGGACCGGCAGCGTCGCCCGCCGCAAGTGCTCCGACGGCTGGTACGAGTACCACGACTGCGGTGGCGGCAACATCTCCCGCTTCTCCATCTGCCGGACCGCGATCTGACGCATGCGGACCCTGAATCCCGCCACCCGCCTGCTGGTGCCCGCCATGGGCCTGGTCGTCGCGGCGGAGGCGGCGACGCTGAGCGCGTTCGCCTCCGGCTTCGACGTGCGGGGCTTCACCTGGCTCGTGGCGGCCCTGGTGGCGGGCTTCTCCCTGTCGGGCTCGGTTTGAAGCCTCAACAGCGCCTGGGTGCTGTCCTCGTCGGTCCGACGGGGTTCTGATGCCGCCGGCTTCATCGCCGGCCTGTTCCTCGGTGCGTTCCCCACCGCGTTCGCCTTCATGGTCATCGGCTCGGTGGTGCGCTCGCCGCTGCCCGTGATCGCGTGCCAGGTTCTCGCCGGCCTGGCGGCGGTGGTGTTCCTGTTGCGGGAGTTCCACGTCTTCAGCTTCCCGCTGCTGCAGAACGCCCGGCTGGTCCCGCAGTTCGTCGCCCACACCCCGGTCTGGGGCGCGGTGCAGTTCGGCGCGGAGATGGGCACGGGAATGCGCACCTACTCGCCGACCGGGTTGCCGCACATCATGGCGATCTCCCTCTTCCTGCTGGGCTCGTGGTCCGACGCGCTCATGGCGGGGGCGGGGTTCGCCCTGGGCAGGGCGCTCATGCTGCTCACGTTCCTGCTGGCACGGGACAAGATGCGCGCCGACACCGCGTTCGACTTCGCGCTGCCGAAGATGACGTGGCTGTTCGCCCTGATGTTCGTTCCCCTGGTCGCGATCCTGGTGGCGGCATGACGCTCCTTGTCCTCCGGTACGGCCTGGCCGCGATCCTGGCCGTGGCCGTGCTGGGCAAGGCGCGACACTTCGCCGCCTTCCGCGGCAGCCTGGGCGGGTACGGGCTGTACGGCCCGCTCGCCTGGGCGGGCGCCTTCACGGTCCTCGCCGTGGAGGCGCTCGCCGCGGCCCTCGCCGTGTCCACGGTGGACGCCGCGCTCGTCGGCGTCGTGGGCACCGTGCTCGGCACGATCTTCACCGGCCTGCAGGTCCACCTGCTGGCCACCGGCAACCGGGCGCCGTGCCTGTGCTTCGGCACCGCGGCCCCGGTGTCGGCCACCTCCCTGGCGCACGCGGCCGTCGTGCTGCTGGCCGGGCTGGTGCTGCTGCTGGCGGGGTGAGCCGCCGCGGCTAGCCCTGGTCGAGCTCGAAGGCGCGGGCGACGAGCTCGTAGGAGCGCAGGCGGTTGGCGCCGCCGTACACGCCGGTGGTGATCATCAGCTCGTCCGCCTCGGTGCGGTCGCGCAGCGCGGTCAGGCCGGCGCGGACCTCGTCGCCCGTCCCCATGACGACGTTGCGGAGATAGCCGTCGACGAAGCTCCGCTCGACGTCGGTGTAGGGGTGGGCCGCGGCCTCCTCGGGGGAGGGGACGGGGCTCGGCCGGCCGCGGCGCAGCCGCAGCATGGCCAGCGCGATCGTCCGCGCCAGGCGCAGAGCCTGCTCGGAGGTGTCGGCGGCGACGGCGCTGACCCCGATCATGGCGTACGGCTTGTCGAGCCACTGCGACGGCTGGAACCTCGTGCGGTACAGCTCGAGCGCGGGCTCGGTGTTCTCGGCGCTGAAGTGGTGGGCGAAGGCGAAGGGCAGGCCGAGCATCCCGGCGAGCTGGGTGCTGAAGCCGCTGGAGCCGAGGAGCCAGATGGGCGGCCGGTCGGCGTTGAGCGGGTAGGACTGCAGGCCGGCGGGCGCGTCGCCGTCCAGGAAGGCGGTCAGCGTGGCGACCTCCTCGGGGAAGGCGTCGGCGTCGCCCCTGCGCATCGCTGCGGCCGTGGCGGGATCGGTGCCGGGCGCCCGGCCCAGGCCGAGGTCGATCCGGCCGGGATGGAGCGCGTGCAGGGTGGCGAACTGCTCGGCGACGATCAGCGGCGGATGGTTGGGCAGCATGACGCCGCCCGAGCCGAGCCTGATGGTCTCGCTGTGGGCGGCCAGGTGGGCGATCAGGACCGCGGGGGCGGAGCTGGCGACGCTCGGCATGCCGTGGTGCTCGGCCACCCAGTAGCGGTGGTAGCCCCAGCGCTCGGCCCGCCGTACGAGCTCGGTGCTGGTCCGGAGGGCGTCGGCGGCGGTGCCGCCCGCGCTCACGGTCGCCAGGTCGAGGATGGACAGCGGCACGTCGGCCCGGCCGCGGGCGGGGCCCCTGATCTGATCGGTCATCTTCCGGGCAACCCGCGGGCCCCGTGCGTCTATTCCACCGCCCCCGCCGCGGGAACGGCCGAGCCCGCCCTCAGCGCAGGGAACGGCCGAGCCCGCCCCCTGCGCTGGGGCGGGCTCTGTCCAGGGAAGCGGAGCGGCGGCGGCCACCCGGGGGCCGGTGGCCGCCGCACGGAGGGGGCGGCTACGGCCTGTTCAGCCCGAGGGTGTAGGAGCCGGAGCCGGAGTAGGCGTGGACCCGGTACCTGTAGTAGCCGGCGGTGCCGTTGTAGCTGATCGACTCGTCGGGGTTGGCGCTGTCGCTCTTGGCCACCTGCGCCCACGAGGAGCCGTTCCACTTCTCCAGATAGAGGTCGAAGTCGACGCCGCTCGGACCGTCGAGGCAGCCGGCGTGCGTGCCGGACACGGTCGACTGGTAGGAGGAGTTGTTCGGCTGGTACTGGTTCTGGCCGCTGGTCAGCGAGCCGTTGAAGACCTCGCGGTAGTTCTGGCAGCCGGTGGGCGGGTTGCCGCCGCCGGTGACGAGGGTGAGCCCGTAGGCCGAGAGGATCTCGTTGACCGGCTGGAAGTAGGTGGTGCCGCCGGAGGAGCAGTTGCCCGACCCGCCGGAGGTCACGCCCTGCGCCTGGTTGCCGGAGATGTACGAGCCGCCGGAGTCGCCTGGCTCGGCGCAGACGCTGGTCCTGGTGACCTCGCGCACGGTGCCCTGCGAGTAGGTGACGCTGGTGTTGAGCTGCTGGACGGTGCCGCAGTGCCAGCCGGTGGTGGAGCCGGCGCGGCAGACGGAGGAGCCGACGGGGGCCACGGTCGAGCCGTTGACCGGGATGATGCCGGCGCTGTAGCCGTTCACGACGCCGACGGGGGTCCAGCCGGTGTTGACCTCGACCCACGCGTAGTCGTTGCCGGGGAAGGAGGAGCCGCGGAAGGTGCCCTGGGCCTGCTGGTTGGCGCCACGGGTGGTGGCGCCGACGGTCCCGCAGTGGCCCGCGGTCACGAAACCGCCGTTGGTGCCGGCCTTGGTGACGGAGAAGCCGACCGAGCAGCGGGAGCCGCTGCCGATGTAGTAGGCGTCGCCGCCGCGGATGTCGGCGTACGGCACGGGCTGCTCGCCGGACTGCTCGACCCGGACGAGCGCCTTGTCGGCGCCGCTGGCCGCGATGAAGGCCTCGGCCTCGGCGGGCGCGGAGGACAGGATCACGACGCTGTTGGACCGCACGTCGACGTACCAGACGGGAGCGGTCTTGGGAGCGCCGGCCGCGGCCTTGTCGAGGGCTTCCTTGGCCGCGTCGAGCTGGGCGAGCGAGTGGGTGACGACCTTGAGCCGCGCGCCGGACAGGCGGCGCTGGGCGGCGTCGGTGGTGGCCACGACCAGCGCGCTCTCGGGGCCCTCGACCCAGGCGCCGGCGAACTGGCCGCCGAGGCGCTTGGCGAGCCCCGCGGCGGTCTGCGCGGCCCGTTGCTCGTTGGCCAGGCGCGTGAGCGCCTGCTCCCTGGTGAGGTTCAGGTCGCGCTGCATGGCCTCGACCATGCCCTTGGGCGGGTTGACTTCGGCGGGGACGGAGGCGATGGCCGGGGTCGTGGTCAGCGCTAAAGCGCCGATCGCGATGGCGACCAGCGCACGGGTGCGGCGAAGCATGCGGTCTCCTTCGCTTGCTGGGGGTGCCGTCACCGTAACGGCGTGCGACCAGCGCGAGGAGATATCAGTTGCCCCCTATCGCGGTGTTATGGGGAGGTGCCGAAGCCGGGGTTGCGGAGGACCCATTCGTGGTAGACGGGGCTGCGCCGTACGGCGTCGGCGTGGGCGGCCTTGGCGTGCGCGGCCATCCATGACGCGCCGGGCGCGCCCGGGTGGTGGCCGAGCATCTGGCGCCAGCGCAGGGGCGCGCCGGCGATGGGCACCATGACGAGGCCGGAGGCGAAGGGATGGGTGGCCTGGCACAGGACCACCGCCCGGCCGACCTGGGCGAGATGGACGCAGGTGGCCACGTCGGTCTCGTACATCGTGCTGGGCGTGAAGCCGGCGCGCGTGCACGCGGCGGCGAAGCAGTCGCCGAAGCAGCCGTCGCCCGGGGTGACCGCCCACTGCTCGCCGGACAGGTCGGACAGGGTCAGCTCCTTCTCGCCGGCCAGCCGGTGATCCTGGGCGACCATGACGAAGACGGGATCGACGCCGATGGTCTGCCAGGCGATGTCGCCGTCGGGCACCCCGTCGCCGCACGATCCGGCCAGCACGTAGTCGAGCCTGCCCTGGGCCACCATGGCGGCGAGCTCGCGCGACGACCAGGAGGTGTAGGTGGAGACGGGCCCCGCGGCGGCCAGCCGGTCGACCAGCCCGCCCAGCACGGGCCCGTTGGTCGCTCCGATGCGGTAGCCGACCGCGGTGGCGTTGGCGAAGCGCACGGCTTCGTCCTGCAGTTCCTGCGCCGCGGGCAGCAGCACGCGGGCTCGGGAGAGCACCAGTTCCCCGAGGGGGGTGGGCCTGGCGCCGTAGCGGTCGCGCTGGAAGAGCGCGCCGCCTAACGCGCGTTCGATGCGCTTGAGCTGGGCGGTCAGCGCCGGCTGGGCCACCCCGAGCCGGGTCGCTGCCTTGCTGACGCTGCCCGACTCCGCGACCGCTCGAACGATCTTGAGGTGCCGGAGCTCGAGGTCCATACCGGGAAAGTAAAACCACCATCACCTCCTCGCAATCCCCGGTTGTCAGGAAATTTGACGTATGTTGTGGTAGCGCGTCGCCGGGTAGCTCACTGTCCATGGGAATCGATCCAAGGGACCTGTCGGAAGAGGACCTGCTCCGCGAGCTGCGGCAGCTCTACCAGACACGGATGCAGACGCTGTTGCACGGGCCGGACGACGCGCTCGCCCGCCACACCTCGCGGACCAACGAGCTGGAGAGCGAGTACCTGCGCCGCCATCCCGTGCGGGACATCGATCCGGGCCGGTTGCGGGAGGGAGCACGGCAGCGATGACGGAACCACACGACGTGCAGGCGCTGTCCGACACCGACCTGGCCGTCTACGAGGCCGTCGCCGCCATCGCGGTCGGTGGCGACGAGGCTCGGGTGGCCGAGGTGTCGAGGATGGCCGGACTGAGCGAGGACGAGACGCGGCGCAGCATGGCCAGGCTCGTCGCGATGGGGCAGGTGGTGCCCAGGGGCGAGGGCTTCGGCCTGGGTCGCCACGACTTCGGCCTCGAATACTGAACGATCACCCGCGGGGCTTCCCGCGGGTCTTGATCGCCTGTGGGATGTGCGGGATCGTGGCGGGAGACATCGCTCCGGCCATGGAGACGACATGCATCCTCCCCCAGCGGGCTACGGTGAAGGCGAGTGGCACCACGTTCCCCCGCCACTCCCGCACCGCCCGGCCCCCACATCGGGCACGGCCGTCGCCAGTCTCGTCTTCGGCGTTCTCGGGCTGGTCGGCAGCTGGTGCCTGTTCGGCGTCCCGTCGATCATCGCCATCGTCCTGGGCCACGTGGCCACCTCGAAGACCAAGCGCGGCCTGCGCCCGGGGCACGGCCTGGCCGTCGCGGGCCTCATCCTGGGCTACATCGTCGTCGTGCCCGCGCTGATCGTCACGCTGATCATCATCGCGAGCTCCGACGCCTCCTCGCTCGCCGGCTGGGTCAACGCCGTCCTCTCCTGGCTGGATTCCATGCTGAATTAGCCCACGTCCCGAAAAATCAGAACATCGGCTGGCAAAGCTGTGACAAGACCGTGGCCATGACCGCCCCGTGAGGGTAGGGCCCCTCCCGAGGGAACCGATCGGGGGACGCGGTGAGAGCACAGGTCATCGGCGGGCTTCTGGCCGTTGCCGGACTTGCCGTCGCATGCGGGACGGCGGGGCAGTCCGGGGAGACGGGGGGCGCCAGAGGCGGCACCGCCAGCGCGAGCGCCATCGGCACCGTCGAGCAGGGCTTCAAGATCGGCCTGCTGCTGCCGGAGTCCAAGACGGCCAGGTACGAGAAGTTCGACCGGCCGTACATCACCAACGACATCAAGGCCTTGTGCCCCAAGTGCGAGGTCGTCTACAACAACGCCAACCAGGACCCCAACCTGCAGCAGCAACAGGTCGACTCCATGCTGACCAACGGGGTGAAGGTGCTGATCCTGGACGCGGTGGACGCCAAGGCCATCGCCTCCTCCGTCTCCAAGGCCAAGAGCCAGGGCGCCATGGTGGTCGCCTACGACCGGCTGGCCGGCGGCCCCATCGACGCCTACACCTCCTTCGACAACCTGCAGGTCGGCAAGGCGCAGGGGCAGGCCCTGCTGGATGCGATCAAGGCGGGCGGCGACCCCAAGCGCGGGCCGATCGTCATGGTCAACGGCTCGCCCACCGATCCGAACGCGGGCGACTTCAAGAAGGGCGCCCACTCGGTGCTCGACGGCCAGGTCACCATCGGCAAGGAGTACGACACGCCCGACTGGAGCCCCGACCAGGCCAACACCGAGGCGGCGGGCGCGTTCACCGCGCTCGGCCCGAGCAACGTGATCGGCGTCTACGCGGCCAACGACGGCATGGCGGGCGGCATCGCGAGGGCCATGCAGAACGCGGGCGTCAAGCAGGGCACCCCGCTGACCGGCCAGGACGCCGAGCTGGCGGCCATCCAGCGGATCCTGCTCGGCACCCAGACGATGACGATCTACAAGCCGATCAGGCCGGAGGCGAAGAACGCCGCCCAGATGGCGATCGACGTCGGAACCGGCAAGCCCGTGCAGAGCACTGCCAAGGTGGACAACGGGGCGAACAACTCGATTCCCGCGCAGATCATCGCGCCCGTGGTCGTCATCAAGAGCAACATCAAGGACACCGTGATCAAGGACGGCTTCTGGACGGTCGCCGAGGTCTGCACCAGTGCCGTGAAGGTGGCCTGCGAAACGGCAGGAGTCACCTGAGATGGCCCCCGTCCTCGCCCTCGAGGGCATCTCCAAGCGGTTCGGCGCGGTCCAGGCGCTGACGGACGTCGATCTCGAAGTCAACGCCGGCGAGGTCGTCGCGCTGGTCGGCGACAACGGCGCCGGCAAGTCCACCATGATCAAGGTGATCGCGGGGGTGGGCCCGCCCGACGCCGGACGGATCACGTGGGAGGGACGGCAGGTCACCATCCACAGCCCCTCCGACGCGCAGGGGCTCGGCATCGCCACCGTCTACCAGGACCTGGCGCTGTGCGACAACCTCGACGTGGTCGGCAACCTGTTCCTCGGCAACGAGCTGACGACGGGCGGCGTCCTCGACGAGGTCGCGATGGAGAAGCGCTCCCGCAACCTGCTCCACACGCTGTCGATCAAGATCCCGAGCGTGCGGATCCCCGTGGCCTCGCTGTCCGGCGGACAGCGGCAGACGGTGGCCATCTCCCGCTCCCTGCTGGGCGAACCCAAGATCGTGCTGCTGGACGAGCCGACCGCCGCCCTCGGCGTCGAGCAGACCGCCCAGGTCCTCGACCTGGTCGAACGGCTGCGCGCCCAGGACCACGGCGTCATCTTCATCAGCCACAACATGGTCGACGTCATGGCCGTGGCCGACCGCGTCGCCGTACTCAGGCTCGGCCGCAACAACGGGGTCTTCGACGCCAAGGCCACCTCCCGGGAAGAGATCATCTCGGCGATCACCGGGGCCACCGACAACGCCGTGACCCGCCGGCAGAGGAGGCTCGGTGAGTGAATCCTCGATAGACCCGCGGCTGGTGGTCCGCGAGCAGGGCCTCACCGGCTATCTGGGCGAGTTCCAGCGGCGGGTGAAGGGCGGCGAGCTCGGCGCGCTGCCCGTCATCATCGGCCTGATCGTCATCTGGGCCGTGTTCCAGAGCCTGAACAGCCAGTTCCTGTCCTCCCAGAACCTGTCCAACCTCAGCGTCGACATCGTCCCGACCGGCCTGATCTCGGTGGGCATCGTGTTCGTGCTGCTGCTCGGCGAGATCGACCTGTCGGCGGGCGCGGTCAGCGGCGCCTGCGCGGCCGTCCTGGCGGTGCTCAACGTCAACCTCGGCATGAACCCGGTGCTGGCCATGGTGTGCGCCGTCGTCGTCGGCGCCGTGCTCGGCCTGATCCACGGCTTCTTCTTCGCCAAGATCGGGGTGCCCTCCTTCGTGGTCACGCTGGCGGGCTTCCTGGCCTGGACCGGTTTCCAGCTGTGGGTGCTCGGGCCCAACGGCACCATCAACCTGCCGAACGACGGCTTCATCGCCGGGCTGACCAGCACCTACTTCGCCTACGTGGTCGCCGCGTACGGCCTGGCCGCGGTGGCCGTGGCCGGCTTCCTGGTCGTCTCGCTGGTCGGCAACAACAGGCGCCGCGCGGCCGGGGTCCCGTCCAGGACGACGGGCGACATCGTCTTCCGCACGGTCGTGCTCGCGGTGGTGGCCTTCGGCGCGGCCTACATCCTCAACCTGTACAAGGGGCTCCCGCTCGCACTGCTGATCTTCCTGCTGGTGGTCGTCGGCACGGACTTCGTGCTGCGCCGTACGAGGTACGGACGCATGATCTTCGCGGTCGGCGGCAACATCGAGGCGGCCAGGCGGGCGGGCATCAGCGTGGCGCTCATCCGGATCTCGGTCTTCGTCATCTCGGGTTCGTTCGCGGCCCTCGGCGGCATCTTCGCCGCCTCCCGCATCTCGAGCGCCAGCCAGGCGACAGGGCAGAGCAACGTGCTGCTGATGGCGATCGCCGCGGCGGTCATCGGCGGCACCTCGCTGTTCGGCGGCCGGGGCACCACCTACTCGGCGCTGCTGGGCATGCTGGTCATCCAGTCGATCGCCTCGGGAATGGCGCTGCAGGGTGTCAGCAACGCCATCCAGTTCATGGTCACCGGAGCGGTACTGCTGGCCGCCGTGGTCATCGACTCGGTCTCCCGCCGGAGCCAGAAGGCGGCAGGGCGAGCGTAACGTGGGGTCATGAAAGCCGCCCTTCCCTTACAGCGCTTGACCGCCGGCGAGGCACGGGCCCGGT
Source organism: Nonomuraea sp. NPDC003727 (assembly GCF_053586935.1). NCBI lineage: Bacteria > Bacillati > Actinomycetota > Actinomycetes > Streptosporangiales > Streptosporangiaceae > Nonomuraea > Nonomuraea sp. NPDC003727. The sequence goes on along the minus strand of NZ_JBSFNE010000002.1, from coordinate 124,593 downwards.
TCCGGGCGGGGGAGCGCACGCCCACGGCCGGCTGGTGCGAAGGCTGGACACAGGCCAACCTCATCGCCGTCCCCGACACCCTCGCCGGCGACCTGCGCCTGTTCGCCGAGCGCAACCCGCAGGCCTGCCCCGTGCTCGACGTCGGCGAGCCCGGCGCGACCAGCACCCGGATCTTCCCCGGCGACCTGCGCACCGATCTGCCCGGCTACCGGATCTACCGCGACGGCAGGCCGGTCGCCGACGTCGACGACGCCGTCGAGCACTGGCGTCCCGACCTCGTCGCCTTCCTCATCGGCTGCAGCTTCACCTTCGAAGCGGCCCTCATGCGGGCGGGCGTGCCCGTGCGGCATGTCGAGCTGGGCGTCAACGTCCCGATGTACCGCACGGCGGTGCCCTGCCGACCGGCGGGCGCGCTGCGCGGTCCGCTCGTGGTCTCCATGCGTCCCGTCCCCGAACACCTGGTGGCCACCGCGGTCGAGGTCAGCGGGCGCTACCCGCGGGTCCACGGCGCTCCGGTGCACGCCGGCGACCCCGCGGAGCTCGGCATCGCCGACCTGTCCCGGCCCGACCACGGCGACCCCGTCCCCGTACGGCCCGGCGAGGTGCCGCTCTTCTGGGCCTGCGGCGTCACCCCGCAGGAGGCCGTCATGGCCAGCGGCGTCGACTACGCCATCGGCCACCTGCCCGGCCACATGGCGATCACCGACCTTCGGGAGACCTAGCCGGCTACGTGGCCGGGCGGGTGGAGACGCGGACCGGCTCGCCGCCGTCGACCAGCCGGTCGAGCGGGAGCGTCAGCGGTGCCGACGCCGGCCGCAGGAGCACGCCTTCACCCTGTCGGTCCGCCTGCTGCCGGCGGTGTTCGCGGCGGCCTTCACCCGGTCGGTCCGCCTGTTGTCGGCGGCCTTCACCTTGTTGGTCCGCCTGTTGCCGGCGGTGTTCGCGGCGGCACACCCGCCGCGCTGAGCTGCTCGCCCACGCTCGGCGCGCCCCACCGGTTGTCGATCTCCAGATGCGATACGGCCGGCGGCTCGTCCACCATGATCGCCTTCAGGTAGGCGTCGAACGTCGCCAGCTTGCCCTCGTCCCTGGCCAGCCCCCTGGCGACGAGCCGCTCGCGCAGGGTGGCCCCGTCCGAGCGGACCCACACCAGCCTGACCGGGGGCCCGCCGAGCCGCTCGACCCAGTCGGCCCACAGGGCCGCCGAGTGCACCTGCGAGGTGAACGGGCCGTCGAGCAGCACGGGGCAGCCGTGCGCGCGGATCTGCCGGGCCAGCCGCGTCAGGCCCGCGTACTCGTGCCGCTTGACGTGCTCGTCGTACCACGGACCCTCACGCTCACCCCGCGGCCTGCCGTGCACCGACAGCAGTTCGGCGACGAAGTCGCCGTAGACGGCGTCCTTGTCCAGCAGCGCGGGGACCGGGTCGAGCCGCGCCAGCAGGGCGGCGGCGACGGTCGACTTGCCCGCGCCGGGCGGGCCGCTGATCACCCAGACAGGAACCACAAGGTCAGAGCGTACGCGGATCTGCGTACGCCGATGCCGCCCGCCTGCGGACGACCTCCCGCGCGATCATGGACAGACTCGGCGCATGCTCACCATCGTCCTGCGCGCCTTCTCGATCCCCGACCTGCGCAAGAAGCTGCTGTTCACGCTGGGCGTCATCGTGCTGTTCAGGCTGGGGCAGGTGCTGCCCGCGCCCGGCGTCGACATGGTGGCGGTGCAGCAGTGCCTGAGCGGCGCGCGCGGTGGATTCGTCGACCTGGTGCAGCTGTTCAGCGGCGGCGCGATGCTGAAGCTGTCGGTCTTCGCCCTCGGCGTCATGCCGTACATCACGGCCAGCATCATCATGCAGCTGATGGCGGTGCTCATCCCGCGCCTGGACCAGCTCCGCAAGGAGGGGCAGAACGGGCAGGTGAAGATCACGCAGTACACCAGGTACCTCACGGTGGCGCTGGCCGTCCTCAACGCCACGACCGTCGTCGCGCTGGCCCGCTCTGGAATGCTGCTGCCCGGCTGCACCCGCCCCGTGCTGCGCGAGACCGGCCCGCTCGCGCTCGCCGTACTGGTGGCCGTGCTCGTCGCGGGCACCTGCGTGGTGATGTGGCTCGGCGAGCGGATCACCGACAAGGGGATCGGCAGCGGCATGTCCATCCTGATGTTCACCCAGGTCGTCGCCGTCTTCCCGGCCTACATGTCGACGATGTTCGTGCTGAGCCCCTTCACCGCGGTGGTGATCCTCGTCTCGGGCCTGTTCCTCGTCGCGGCGGTCGTCTTCATGGAGCAGGCGCAGCGGCGCGTGCCCGTCCAGTACGCCAAGCGCATGGTCGGGCGACGGATGTACGGCGGAAGCAACACCTACATCCCGCTCAAGGTCAACCAGGCGGGCATCGCCCCGGTGATCTTCGCCTCGTCCCTCCTGTACATTCCCACCCTGGTCGGCGGCTCGGTGCCGTGGATCAGCCAGTACATGGCCGGCGACCACCCGCTCTACATGCTGGTCTACTTCCTGCTGATCGTGGGCTTCTCCTACTTCTACGTCTCCATCACCTTCAACCCGGCCGAGGTGGCCGACAACATGAAGCGCTACGGCGGCTTCGTGCCCGGGATCAGGCCCGGCCGGCCCACCGCCGAGTACCTGGACCACGTGCTGTCGCGACTGACCGCGCCCGGCGCCGTCTACCTGGGCGTGCTCGCGCTGCTGCCCCTGGTGGCCTTCGCGATCCTGCGCGACCCCTCGACGCAGCAGAACTATCCGTTCGGCGGGACGAGCGTGCTCATCATGGTGGGTGTCGGGCTGGACACCGTGAAGCAGATCGAGGCCCAGCTCCAGCAACGCAACTACGAGGGCCTCCTCAGGTGACCGCCGGTCCTGGGGCCGGGGCGGCGTGCCCGGCTGCCCCCCTACGCCCTGGGGAGCACCAGGCCGCCGACGCCGGCGAGACTTACCCGGAGGAGCCCCGCTCGTGCGGCTCACAGCTGAGCGCGCTTGCGTCGCTCTGGCGGGGAGGGGCGGGCTTGCTTGGGTCGGTCAGGCGGGGAGGCTCAGGCCCGCCCGCATGGCGAACACCACGAGCTGGGCCCGGTCGCGCGCACCCAGCTTCACCATGGCCCTGCTCACGTGAGTCCGCACGGTGTCAGGGCTGATCACCAGCTCCTTGGCGATCTCGTCGTTCGACCTGCCGGTGGCCACCCACGCGGCCATCTCCCGCTCCCGAGGCGTCAACGTGTCGAGTCCGGCGACGGGCTCGGCCCCGCCCGTCCTGCCGAACAGGCCGATGACCTTGCGGGTGATGGCGGGCGACAGCAGCGCCTCGCCCGCCGCCACCACCCGGATCGCGCTGACCAGCTCGTCGGGAGCGCTGTCCTTGAGCAGGAACCCGCTCGCGCCCGCCTGCAGCGCGGCGAAGACGTACTCGTCGACCGCGAACGTCGTCACCACCACGATCCTGGTGTCCCGCACGTCCGGCTCGGCGGCGACGGCCCGCAGCACCTGCACGCCGTCCATGCCGGGCATCCTGATGTCGAGCAGCAGCACGTCAGGACGCTTCTCCCTGACCAGCGCCAGCGCCTGCCCGCCGTCGGCCGCCTCTCCGACCAGCTCCAGGTCGGACTCCCTGGCGATGAGCGCCCTGAGCCCCATCCGCACGACCGCCTGATCGTCGGCGATCCCCACCCTGATCATCGCGTCCCGCCCCCGCCGAAACCGCCCTCGACCGGGATAGCGGCATCCCGCCTCTCGCCGGGTTCGCGTTCGGCCGTGAGTACGGCATGCCGCGTCTTGCCGGGTTCGCGTTCGGCCGTGAGTACGGCATGCCGCGTCTCGCCGGGCTCGCCTTCGGCCGTGAGTACGGCATGCCGCGTCTTGCCGGGTTCGCCTTCGGCCGTGAGTACGGCATGCCGCGTCTCTCTGGGGCCACCTTCGCCCGGGGCCACGGTATGCCTGTCGGGAACGCCGCTGCCAGGGGTCACTGGGTCCAGCGTCGCGCCAGGAGCACCTTCGGCCCGGATCACGCGACGCCTCGCGGGAAGCGGGCGACCACGCTGAAGCCGCCGCCGTCCCTGGGGCCCGCGCTGAACTCGCCTCCCGCGGCCAGCACCCGCTCCCGCATGCCGGACAGCCCCCTGCCCTCGCTAGCCACGGAGGCCCCGCGTCCCCGGTCGGCCACCTCGAGCACGAACCCGCCGCGCCCGTCGTCGACCGCCTTCACCAGCGCGCTGGTCGGCCCCGCGTGCCTGATCACGTTCGTCAGGGACTCGCGGGCCACGCGGTAGACGGTGCCGCGCAGGTGCGAGGGCACGTCGGGCTCGGCAGGCTCGAGATCGACGGGCAGGCCCGCGGCCCGGACCCCGGCGACCAGGCCCGTCAGCTGGTCGTCGCCCTCCCGCGCATCGATCAGGTCGAGCGCGCCACGCAGGCCTGCCAGCGCCGCCAGGCTCGTCTCGCGGATCGCCCGCAGCGACTCCCTGGCCTGCTCGGGATTCTCCTCCAGGACCAGCAGCGCGAGCCCGGCCTGCATCGCGATGGTCGAGAAGCCGTGGCCCGCCGCGTCGTGCACCTCACCGGCGATCCTGGCCCGCTCCCGCGCCACCATCTCCGCCGCCAGGGCGCTCGCGGCGGTCCGGCCGTCGGTCGTCTGCGTGGTCAGGGTGTTCGCGTTGGCGCGCGAGCCGGTCGTCTTCGTGGCCGGGGCGCTCGCGGCGGTCCGGCTGTCGGTCGTCTGTGTGGTCAGGGTGTTCGCGTTGGCGTGCGAGCCGGTGGCCAGGGCGCTCGCGGCAGCCAGGCCGTCGGTCGTCTCCGTGGGAAGGGAGTTCGCGGCTGCCTGGGTGCCGGCCGTCCCCGTCGCCAGGGCGCTGGCGGGGGTGCGGGTCGAATCGGCGGACAGAGGGCTCGAGGCGGGCCGCGTGTCGGCGGGTGCGGCCGGGGCCGGGGCCGGGAGCGAGGACTGCCACAGGGCGGCGGCGGGCGATCCGCTCGTGCCCAGTGCCGACCAGGCGTGCAGCCCGGCGGGGCGCGCGGAGCCGTCGAGGCCGGCGGCCCCGTCGGACAGGTCGCCGTAGCAGGCGGGGCGCGCCGAGAGGTCGAGACCCGCAGCCGCCTGGGACCCGTCGCCGTAGCACGCGGCGTGCGACGCGATGCCGGGCGCACCGGCGGTGTGGTGGCGGGCCTGATAAGCCGCCGCGTCGTGACCGGGGAGCAGGTGGGAGGCGCCGTGACGTGCCGCCCCGTCGTGAGTGCGGGGAACATTCGAGGTGCCGTGGCTCGACGTCAGGTCGTGTGTGTGGGGCGCAGGCGAGGCGCCGTGGCGTGCGGCCCCGTCGTGTGTCTGGGGCACAGGCGAGGTGCCGTGACGCGCCGCCCCGTCGTGTGTCTGGGGCACATGGGAGGTGCTGTGACGTGGCGCAGCGACGCGAGCGGTGGGGACGCCTGGCGTGCCGGGGTGGTCGGTCGAAGGCGCCGGCGGCGGGCTGTCGTGGTCGTAGGCGGCGGCCACCGCCGCGCGGGCCTGGGCCAGACCGCTCAGCGAGAGCGGTACCGCCAGCCACCCCGCCCACACCAGCATGACGACGGCGGGCATGTCGCCCATGCGGGCAGCACGGGAGGCCGCCGCGGACATGGACTCCCACAGGCGGCGGACAGGGCGTCGGTCCCGTGTCACCATTCCGCCCAGATCCTAACCAGTTTCGGTGTCCCCGCGATCGACCCTCCCGCGCCCTGAGCCCGGCGGCGCGGCGTGGTCCCGCCCGCGACGGGCGATCAGGCGTATTCGTCGTTGAGCCGCCACCACTCGTAGGGCGCGGTCTGCGGCCAGCCCTCGGGGGAGTCCTCCCAGCTCTCCTGCCTGCCGTACGGGGTCAGGTCGAGCAGGTTGAAGTCCATCCGCAGCCGGTCGGCGCCACGCGAGGTGGTGAAGTAGGTGCGGAAGACGCGCTCGCCGTCGCGCAGGAACACGCTGATGCCGAAGCCGTCACCCGTGCCGCAGTCGAGGTTGAACTGCGGGCCGGAATATAGCGGCTGTCGCCAGTCGAGGCGCTGCCGTACCTTCTCCAGGTCCGCGTACGGCGAGCGTGAAACGACCGCCATGGCGGTGTCCCTGGCTCGCAGGTGCGCCAGGTTGGGGATGTTGTCGGTGAAGGACGCGCATCCCCGGCAGGGCAGGCCGTCCTTGTGCAGCGGCATGAAGTGGTAGACCACGAGCTGGCGGCGGCCCTCGAACAGGTCGAGCAGGCCGACCTTCCCCTCGGGGCCTTCGAAGACGTAGTCGGTGCCGAACTCCACCATCGGCAGGCGACGGCGCTTGGCGGCCAGAGCGTCGAGCAGCCGGGTGGCCGCCTTCTCCTCGACGAGCAACGCGTCGCGAGCCGCCTGCCACTCCTCGGCGGAGACGATCTTCGGAAGGTTCATGGTGGTTCCCCTCGTTTCGTCCTACTCCTAATTTAGGAGTAGACACTTAGATTAAACAAGAGGAAGCGGTATGCTGATCACGTGCGTAGCTATCAGGACCCGTGCGGGGTGGCCCGCGCGCTCGATCTCGTCGGCGAGCGATGGGCGCTCCTGGTGATCCGCGAGCTCATGCTCGGCCCCAAGCGCTTCACCGACCTCCACCGCGACCTGCCGGGCAGCAGCCAGAACGTGCTGTCCCAGCGGCTGCGGGAGCTGGAGACGGCCGGAGTCGTACGGCGGCGCAAGCTGCCGCTGCCCGCGGCCGTCTGGGTGTACGAGCTGACCGAGTGGGGGCTCGGGCTCGAACCGGTCCTGCTGCACCTGGGGCGCTGGGGCAGCCAGGCGCCCATCACGACCACCAACCAGCTCGGGGTCACGTCCCTGCTGATGGCGTTGAAGACGATGTACCTGCCCGGCACCGAGGCGGTCATCGAGCTGCGGACAGGGGAGGAGACCTTCCATGTGCAGGCGTCGCCCTCCGCTATCTCGGTCGGGCGGGGCGGCGCGGCAGTCCGTCCTGACGCGGTGCTGAAGGGGGAGGCGGGGGCGCTGGCCTCGGTGCTCCTCCAGCGCGGGGACCTCGGGGAGGCGGTCGCCACGGGGGTGCTGGAGATCGAGGGCGACGAGGCGGCCGTGACCCGCCTGATCGCCCACCTCGCCGTGTCCGCCTGAGCAGCGCCTCCGCCTACGCACCGTCTCCGGCGGGACGCTGTCTCCGCCTGTGCACCGTCTCCGGCGGGACGCTGTCTCCGCCTGTGCGCTGTCTCCGGCGGGGCACTGTCTCCGCCTGAGCAGCGCCGGCGCCTGCGCGCCCTATCCGGCTGGGCGGCGGCTCCGCAGAGCGCGGCCGAGGTGCCGGTTTCGTGTTCGTGCGTGGCTGCGGGGGTGGAGCACCAGCCCGCCGCGGGCGCGCAGGCCGCAGGCGTAGGTGATCATGTCGTCGTCGAAAACCCTCGGGCGGCCGCCGAAGCGACCATGCTGGCGTGCCGAGGCCTGGCCTCCAGGGATTTCTCCCGATTTACTCCTGGTTCGGGCGTTGTGGTTGCTGGGGGTCTCGGGATCGCGGTCGTGCCGGGCTCTGGGCGAGATGCTCGGGCAGGGGCCTCATCGGCGACTGGGGCTGTAGCCATCGGTGCGGGCATGGTCGTCTTGGGCGTGTGGTAGTCGGCGCACGGCGGCGGAGGCCAGCGGGAGGACGGCCGCGACGGCGTAGACGATGCCGGCGGCCGCAGCCACCTGGAAGCCGCCGAACCTGTCGGCGAGCAGTCCTACGCCCAACTGACCGACAGGGATCGCGATGTAGGACAGCAGGTCGTCGTAGGACGAGACGCGCGAGAGCACCTGCGCGGGGACGTGCTCCTGCAGCGAGGTTTCCCAGCCGACGGCGGCGACTGCGGATCCCAGTCCGGCGACGAAGGCGGCGGCGATCAGCCAGGAGGCGTGCAGGTGCGCACCGAGTGCGAGGAGGGGGAGCGCGCCGAGCGCGCTCATCAACTGGCCCAGCCGCAGCAGGTGCCTGACCACCAGCCGGTACATCAGCGCGCTCACCACCAGCATGCCGACGCCGCGGGCGCTGAGCACGACCCCCCAGGTCTCCTCGCCGCTGAGCTGCTTGGTCAGTACGGGTCCCAGGATCTGCCAGGTGCCAACCTGCACCAGGTTGATCACGCAGCAGCACAGGGACACCGTCCACACCCAGCGAACGCGCCGAAACTCGGTCCAGCCGTCGCGGATGTCGGCCAGCATCCTGGAGGAGGGCCGCGGCGAGGTCGGAGCTGCGGCGAGGGACAATCGGGCGAGGAAGCCCGCCGCGAGGAGGTACGTCAGCGCGTCGAAGGCGATGGCGGGACCCCCACCGGCAGCCGCGACCGCGATCCCGGACAAGCTCGGTCCGAGGATCTTCGTGGTGTTCCTCGCGGATGCCAGCAGGGCGTTCGCCTGCCGTATCCGATCTACGGGGACAAGCTGGGGCACGATGCCGCGCAGCGCCGGCGTGGTGAACGCAGCGAGGACGCCGCTGAGGAACCCCAGGGCGGCCACCGGCGGCAGCGCGTACCTGTCGGTGAGCAGGAGGGCGGCGACGCCGCCCTGGGTGAGGGCCGAGCCCAGGTGGGCGGCCACCAGGACCGTTCGGCGCGGGATGCGGTCAGCGACGGCCCCGCCTATCAGGAGGAAGGCCAGCAGCGGCACCATGTGGGCGGCCAGGACGACACCGAGGTCGCTGGTGCTGCCCGATGCATCCAGGACCCCGAACGCCAGCGCGACCGGCGCCATGGAACTGCCCAGCAGGGACACCACGTGTGCGGAGAGGAACCAGCGGAAGTCGGTCAGTCGCATGAGGGTCGAGCGCATGGGCCGGGAGTCTGCAGGAGCACCGAAGCGGACACTATCGTTTCGGCAGGAGGCGAAAGATGATGCTGTTGCGGCTGAGCACCCTGGCCCTGTCGCGGTCCAGGTTCGCACTGTCCCCGCTCGCCGAGACGCTGGGGTCGATGATGGTGCTTGGCAAGCCCTGCACCGATCCGTGGCTGGCCTCCTGGCATGCCCGCCACCACGGCGCGTTTCGCGCCGCTCTCGAGGCGGACCCCTTCGCCGAGGGCCTGGTCAGGCTGCTGGGTTCGACCAAGTGGCTGCCGAGTCACGTCGTGATCCCGCCGGCGGGCGGCATGCACACCACCCTGCAGGACGAGCTCGCGCAGGTCACCCAGGCGCCCGACGAGGAGGTGCGCGCCGAGTTGGAGAAGTCGGTGGCGCACAGCTGGAAGCAGCACGATCTGGACTGGCTGACCGGACGAGCCTGGGCGGCCCGCACCGCCGACCTGCTCAAGTACACGTGGGAGGCCCATGTGGCCCCCGACTGGCCGCGCCGACGAGCACTACTGGAACGCGACGTCACCTACAGGGCGGGGCTGCTGGCCGCCTACGGCTGGCCGCGTGCTCTGCAGCGCATGAGCCGCCGCAGCGCCTGGGTCGGCGACGACGCCATCCGCTTCAGCGACCAGGACTCCCCGGACCGCGTCGTCGGCGATGAGGGCATGCTGTTCGTCCCGGTCGGCGTGATAAGCAGCGGCACGTGGCTGTGCGAGGCACCGCCGACGTCGTACGCACTGGTCTACCCGGCCCGCGGATCCGCCGACGGCGCGGCGCGAACTCGGCCCGCCCGGTCGCTGGAGCGGCTCATAGGTAGCGGCCGCGCGGCCATCCTGCGCGAACTCGAACACCCCGCGACCAGCAGCGAACTCGCCGCACATTTCGGCCTGTCGCTCGGCACCGTTGGCGGCCACCTGACCATCCTGCGCGATGCGGACCTCGTCGTCGGCACGCGGGTCGGTCGGCGCGTGGTCTACCGGCGCACCGAGACCGGTCACCTGCTCGCCGGCCGAGTGGGCGTCGGGGAGTGAGTCCGCCCGGGGTCAGCGCAGGACGGAGCGGTCCACCGTGCCGGGGTCCAGGACGTGCTCGATCACCATGACCGCCGCGCCGACGACTCCCGCCCGGTCGCCGAGTTCGCTGGTGCGGATGCTCAGGTGCTGGGTCGCCAGCGGGAGCGACCTGCTGTAGATGACCTCCCGCACCCCCGCCAGGACGTGCTCGCCCGCCTCCGCGATGTCCCCGCCGATCACGATCACCGCGGGGTTGAAGAAGTTCACGATGGAGGCCAGTACGTCGCCGACCTCCCTGCCGGCCTGCCTGATCAGCTGGACGGCCTGGGTGTTGCCCTGGCGTACCAGGGTGACGACGTCTCGGCTGTTGGCCGCGGGCACGCCGGCGGCGGCCAGCTTGGCCGCCACGGCGGCGCCGCCCGCGACCGCCTCGAGGCAGCCGGTGTTGCCGCACCGGCAGATCACGTCGGCCGCGGAGGAGACGCGCACGTGGCCGATGTCGCCCGCGGCGCCCTGGGCGCCCCTGTGCAGGCGGCGGTCGGAGATGATGCCGCACCCTATGCCGGTGCCGATCTTGACGAACACCAGTTGGTCGGCCTCCGGTCTGGCCGCCCAGTGCTCGCCGAGCGCCATGATGTTCACGTCGTTGTCGACGAGGACGGCGGCGCCGAGCCGTTCGCCGAGCCACTCGGGGACGGGGAAGCCGTCCCAGCCGGGCATGATGGGCGGGCTGATCGGGCGGCCCGAGGCGTGTTCGACGGGCCCGGGCAGGCCGACGCCGACGCCGCAGATCTGCTCGACGGTGTGGCCGGTCTCGGCGAGCAGGTCGAGGAAGGTGTCGACGAGCCATTGGAGTGTCGGCTCGGGGCCGCGGTCGATCGGCAGGTCGGCGGTGCGCTCGGCGAGCACGGTGGTGGCCAGGTCGGTCACCGCGACCCTGGCGTGGGTGGCGCCGAGGTCGGCCGACAGCACGACGCGGGCCGCGCTGTTGAACGCGAACGCCACGGCGGGCCTGCCGCCCGAGGAGATGGCCTCTTCGGTGGGCACGATCCACTGGTGGTTCAGCAGCGCGTCGAGCCGCTGCGAGACCGTGGACCTGGCCAGGCCGGTGAGCTGGACGAGCTCGGCTCTGGTGCGGGCCTGGCCGTCCCTGAGGATCGCCAGCAGTGCGCCTGCTCCGGCGACCGCGCCGCCTGGTTCGTTCAGCATGTCCGACGACAACCCCCGCTCCTCCCGCCACCCCGATGCAATATGTCGAATTGAATCACACTTGTGCATGACCATCGGCGGAAGAATCATGTCATCTCCGCGCACGATGGCGGGCCGGTGTTGGCGCGCCCATGGCTCGTCGCACACCGGGACCCTCGCTCGCGCGCACGGCATGCGCGGCGCGAGGTTCCGGTGGCGCGACGACTCGCGCGGCGCCGGGCATGCGGGACATGCCGGGGACGCGCCGCGCGAATCCCGGACGGCTCAGCCGTTGGTCAGCCAGCGCAGCGGGTTGCCGTGGGTGATGGACCGGATCGTCTCCTCGTCCACCCCCGTCTCCCGCAGGCGCGGAAGGAGCGTGCGGAAGGCGTGGGAGTACCCGGCCCCGCCGTACCGCTGGAGCTGGGCGACGCGGGAGACGCCGCTGCCGAGCAGCAGCCGGTCGGCGTGCCCCTCGGAGATGAGCTCCCGCGCGATCGCGGCCGCCTGGGTGGCGCCGAGCGTCACCGACGACAGCCCGACGTAGGCGCCGGCCTCGGCGACCTTGCGCGCGACGGCGGGGTCGGGGGCGGTGCAGGCGACGCTCACCCGCGACGCCGGCAGCCCCTGGCCGAGCAGGATCTCCAGCAGCGCGAGGCCGTTCTGGCCGTGGGTGGCGACGGGCAGGCGGGTGGAGAGCGAGGCCCTGGCGGCGGCCACCAGGCAGCGCTCCTCGGTGGGCGTGGGCTCGGCGCTCCAGGCGCCGACCTCGCCGATGACTCCGGGCAGGATGCCGGTGCCGTCGAGGCCCGAGGTGATCTCGTCCATGAGCCGCGCGGTGAGGGTGTCGACGTCGTCCTTGCGCACCTGCGTGAACGGTTCGGCGAACAGGCCGGTCGAGGCGATGACCGGCACCCTGCTGCCCGCGGCGACGCGGGCGAGGGAGGCGGCGTCCCTGCCCATGCCGATGCAGGACAGCTCGACGGTGAGCCCGAGGTCGTCCGACTGGCGCAGCTCGCGAAGCTCTTCGGTGACGGTGCGCTCCTCGTCGAGCCAGCGGTGGGGGTCGGAGTCGATGCCGACCGCCCAGCGCAGGTCGCAGCGCAGGTGCTCGTGGGGGAGGACGGCACCGGTGATCGCGTCGGCGCGGATCGGACCGGTGACGGTGCGTATCAGAACCTCGGGCATGCACGACATTAACCGACGTTTGCCGGTAGAGGCCTAATGTCGGCAGAAAGTTTTACCCGGCGGAGGTTTCACCGCTGACCTGCGGTGACAAGCCGCGCCACTCCGGCGCGATGTCTGCCGTGGCGCGGCTTTTCCCCCATTAGGCTGGATGGGTGGCAATGGACTCCGAAACCGGTGACGCCGACCAGCTGAAAGACGAGGCGGCGCGTCGCTCCGGCATACACGGCTGGCTCGACGGCATCAGGTCGACCAGGACCGGCGCCCTCACGCTCAAGATCGTCATCGGTGTGATCGGCGCGGTGATGGTCGTGGGCGGCCTCATCATGGTGCCGTTCCCCGGCCCCGGGTGGCTGGTCGTCTTCGCGGGCCTGGCGGTGCTGGCCACCGAGTTCCACTGGGCGCACAACCTCCTGGTGTTCGGCAAGCGCGTCCTCGGCGCCTGGACCGTCTGGTACAAGCAGCAGGGCTGGACGGTGCGGATCCTCGTCCTGCTCGTCACGCTGGCCACGATGGGTGTGATCATCTGGGCCGCGATGAAGCTGAGCCTCGGCATCGACCTGGTGGTCGAAGGCCGCAAGATCCTCGGTATCTGACATTCATGCCCATTCGTTCTGCTGGCGGGACGAAGAGGTGATCGCTGCCTAGGCTGCCGCCGTGCTCTCCGTCCTCGTGGCCCTCGCCCTCATCCCCCTTCCCGGGACATCCGTGGTGCTCCAGGAGAAGCCCGGCGACCCCGTACGGCTGACCGCGTACGGCCTCGGCACCCGGCAGGCCTACCTCCGCGGCGCCACCGCCTTCGCCCGGCAGCGCGGCGCCGCCGAGGTCGTCGTCTCGCCCGACGGCCGGTTCGCCGCCGCCGTACCGGCCGCCTACACGGGCGGGCGCGACGCCCTCGTCGTCACCGACCGCACGACCGGCAGGGTGAAGCGCATCCCCACGGTCGCCAGGCCGCTGATGGCCTCCTACGCCTCCTGGTCGCGCGACGGCACGAAGGTGCTGCTCACGCTGGAGCGGAAGACCGCGGGCAAGTGGCGCACCGGCGGCTACGTCACGGTCGACGTGGCCGCGGGCACCGCGCGCACGACCGTGGTCGCGGACGCCGACCCGGCCGCCACCTACTGGTGGACTCCGGACGGCGGGGTGATCGCCCAGCAGGGTGGCGGTGCGATCGTCCTCCGGGCGGGGCGACGGCCCCGGCTCCTGCCCGGTGCCGGCACCCCCGCGGGGCCGGACCTCTTCTCACCCTCGGGCGGGCGGATGGTCACCTGGTGTCCCGCCCGGTACGCCGAGCACGTGTGCCTGGCCGACCCGGCGACCGGGAGGATCGTGACGCGGTCGCGGCTGAAGCCCGAGACGGTGGTCGGCTGGTGGAACGAGAGCAGGCTGATCGCCGTCGTGCCACATCAGAAGGGCTATCGCCTCGTCGTGGCCGACACCGCCGGCCGGGTCAGGCGGGTGCTCGCGGCGATTCCGTCCGGCACCTGGCAGGCCGAACTCTGGCTGAGCTTCACCCGCAAGTGAGAAGGTGCCTCCCGTGAGCTTAAGCACCCTCCTTCTCGCGGCCACGCTCGCCCTCACCGGGGCGGACGTCAAACTGCCAGGGGCCGACGTGACCCTGCGCGAGCAGCCGGGCGACCCGAAGCGGGTCACCGCCTTCACCACCGCCGGCTCGGCCTACCTGCGGACCGGCGGCTCGTTCGCGTGGCAGCGCTCCTACAACGACCTCTCGGTCTCCCCCGGGGGCGGGTTCGTCGCCGCCGTCCCCAGGAAGTTCGCCAAGGGCTACGACCGGATCGCCATCGTCAACCGGGCCACCGGCAGGACCACGAAGATCCGCACGGTCAAGGCGCCCATGGTGGCGGGCTCGCCGTACTGGTCGCCCGACGGGCGCAAGGTCGTGCTGACCGTCTCGAAGGGCGACGACACGGGCGGCGGCTGGCGCAGCGTCGGATTCGTCGTGGTCGACGTGGCCGCCAGGCGCGCCCGGGTCGTCAAGGTGCGTGACGCCTACCACGACGCGCTGTTCCAGTGGTCGCCCGACGGCCGGCGCGTGGTCTCCGACTACTGGGACGGCGTCCGCTTCTACCTGACCGACGGCAGGGTGGCCTGGACCCTGTGGCGGACGGGCGGGCTCGTCGGCGGCGAGAGCGCCTTCTCCCCGGACGGCAGGCGGATGGCCACCTGGTGCCCCAAGCGGTACAAGGCCGTCCTGTGCACCTGGAACCCCTACAACGGCAAGATCGACAAGAAGGTGAAGGTCCGCGCCGTCGCCTCCTACGGCTGGTGGGACCGCGAGCACCTGATCGCGGTCGGCAGGCAGGGCCGCGGCTACCTGGGCGTGGTGGTCGACCTGAAGGGAAAGGTCGTGCGCCCGCTGGCTGAGATCGGCCGCTCCGCGTGGCGCGACCAGGACGTCTACCTGAGCTACACGCGCGACTGAGGACCCGCGGGCGGCCGGCGGGCGGACGTCAGAGGTAGAGGCCGGTGCCGTGGTCGGTCTCGTGCGTGGCCACGGCATGCAGGTCACGCTCGCGCATGACGAGGTAGACCTTGGTGTGCAGCTCGACTTCGTACTGGTCCTCGGGGTTGAGCAGCACCTTGTCGCCCACCTTCACCGCGCGCACGTTGGCTCCCACGCCGCAGACCTCGCCCCAGGCCAGCCTGTTGGCCATCTTGACCGTCGCGGGGATCACGATGCCGGCGCCGCTGCGCCGTTCCTCGCCGTCCTTCTCCAGCCGGATCATCACCCGGTCGTGAAGCATCTGGATCTCGAACTTGGGGTCTGCCACGAATGTCAGTCTACGCGGGCCCGTAGGGCCGATTCCCCTGACAGCCGGGTCAGCGGGCGATAACGTGCCGAGAGCCAGGGGGCGGGCGAGGGTTTGCGGGGGGCGGCGCGCTGTGACCCGGTTGTGCGGCGGGGGGTCGCCGGGCGCCGAGATCGGTCCGATCTCGCTGGTGCCCGCCTACTTCCATCCCCGCACCGCGGGCGAGGCATGGCGGCGCCTGCTGGTCGATCCGCCGCGCATGGCGGTGGTCTCCGTCGACCACGGGCCAGGCCAGGCGAGAGATCCGGGGTGCGCGGCCGCCGTGGCCGCCCTGGTGGCCGCCGGCACCCAGGTCCTCGGCTACGCCGACACCGACTTCGGCCTGCGCCCGGCCGCGCAGGTCCGCGCCGACCTGCGCCGCTACCTGGTCTGGTACGGCATCCGCGGCGCCTTCCTCGACCAGGTGGCCGCCTCGGCCGAGCGCCTGGCGCACTACGCGGAGCTGGTGGCGGAGGTGCGGGGGCCGGTCGTGCTCAACCCGGGCGTCTACCCCGACCCCGCCTACGTCTCGCTCGCCGACATCCTCGTCACCTTCGAGGGCCCGCTGCCGGCCTACCGCGCGATGCGCGTGCCGGCCTGGGCGCGGCGCCTGGCCAGGGAGCGGTTCTGCCATCTGGTGCACGGCGTGCCGTACGAGCAGGTGGCGCCGACTCTCCGCAAGGCCGCACGGCATGCGGGCACCGTCCACGTGACGGACAGGACGGGGGCGGCCCCCTGGCGGGATCTACCCACATATTTCGGGTGAGCATGGCAGGATGACCGCCATGATCATGGCGTTCGGGTCCGCGGACTGGCAGTGGATCAACCCGCCCCGCGAGTGGACCGCCGACGACGGCCTCAGCCTGGTCTGCGACGCCGGCACGGATCTGTGGCGGCGGACCCGCTACGGCTACACCTACGACACCGCCCACCTGTTCGGCCGGATCGTCTCGGGCGACTTCCTGCTGACGGTGACGTTCTCGGGGGGCTACGCCGAGCAGTACGACCAGGCGGGCGCCGTCCTGCGGATCGACGAGGAGAACTGGATCAAGGCGGGTGTCGAGTACGTCGACGGCGCCTTCCACCTCAGCACCGTCGTCACCCGCCAGGTGTCGGACTGGTCGGCGCTGCCGCTGCCCGCCGCCGCGGAGAGCGTCACGTTCACGATGGAGCGCAGGGGGGACGCGGTGACCGTCGGCTACGGCCTGGACGGCGCGGCCCCCGCGTCGACGCTGCGGCTGGCCTACTTCCCGCCGGGCGCGCCCGCGCTGGCGGGGGCGATGGCCGCGGCTCCGGTGGGTAAGGGCTTCCCCGTCCGCTTCGACTCCCTGAGCGTCACCCCCGCCTGACCGGTCACGACAGCGGTCGGCCGGTCACGGCGCCCGGTCCGCCCCCGGTCACGGCAGGGTCAGCTCGGCGAACACGGGCCGGTGGTCCGTACCCGCCAGCTGATGGACGCTGAAGGACCGCACCCCCATCCGCTGGTCGGCCAGCACGTGGTCGATCGTCACCCCGGGCACGGGCCGCCACCCCTGCTGCGGCCAGGTCGCGGTGAACCCCAGTCCCGCCGCGTCGGCCGCGTCGCGGTAGCCGGAGGCGAGCAGTTCCCCGACCGGCCAGTGGTCCAGCGTGGCGTTGAAGTCGCCCGCCAGCACCGTCAGCCGCTGTCCCGCCCTGGGCAGCGCCGCCAGCCCCGACCGCCAGCAGGCCATCTTCGCGGCGTGGCTGGGCGCGCACGGATGCACGGAGACCACCTCGATCTCCGGCCCGCCCTTGACGCCGACCACGGCGCGGGCCTGCCGGAAGCCGCCGAGCGCGATCATCGGCTGCTCGGTCAGCGGGTGCGTGGAGTAGATCCCCGACCCCCAGACGCCGGTGTGGGACCTGTCGACGACGTACGGCATGCGCTCACGCAGCCCCAGCTCGTCGAGCCGGTCCCGGGCCGCGGGCGTCAGCTCCTGGATGGTGAGCACGTCGGGCCGCAACCGCTCGACCAGCCGCATCAGCTCCGCGCCGTCTCCCGCGCCGACGGCGAGGTTGGCGGCCAGCACCTTGAAGGCGGTGCCGCCGGAGGGGCCGGCGTCGGCGAAGGACCGCGGCAGGACGGCCAGCGCCAGCGCCCCCGCCGTCACCGCGGCCACCGCCAGCGGGACCCACCGCCTCAGCAGGCCGGCCGCCAGCACCGGAACCGCCGAGGCGGCGGCGACGTACGGGGTGAACGCGACGAGCTGGATCCACCGGTCACCCACGTCCGCCCCGGTCACCCTGAGCAGCGCCCAGACGGCGAACGGCAGCACGAGCACCCAGGCCAGCACGGTACGGATCATGGGAGGGAACCTACCTGGCCGGTGTGCAGAAACCGTGAAGACCGCCCGCGATCCTCGGTGCAGCCGGATAGGAGCCTCAGACGGTGACCGAGGACTCCACCGGCAGCCCCGCCTCGACCCAGTCCTGGATGCCCTCGCGGTACTTGCGCACGTCGGTGTACCCGAGAGCGGCCAGCCGGTTGGCCACGGCCTGGCTGTTGGGGCAGGCGGGGTTGGAGCAGTAGGTGACGATCGCCGCGTGCTTGTCGGGCAGCAGGGCGGCGGCCCGCTCCTCGACCTCGCTCTCGACCAGAGCGACGGCACCCGGCAGGTGCTGCTGCGCGTAGTAGTCGCCGCCGAGCGCGTCCACCACGGTGACGGTGCCGGCGTCGATCGCGGCCTTGAGCTCGTCGCGGGAGATGAGCTGGGTCATTGCGACCTCCTGAAAAAATGGACTACAGTCCGGTTTGTGGATGGCACGGAAATTACCGGACCGCAGTCCGGTTCGTCAAGCGAGGTTCTGGAGATCCTGCGCAACCGCCCGCCCCAGGAGCGGGCAGACGCTGCCCGCAACCGCGAGAAGGTGCTGGCCGCGGCGGCCAGGCTGTTCGCCGACAAGGGCGTGGAGGCGGTCTCCATGGACGCGATCGCCGCCGAGGCGGGAGTGGGGAAGGGCACGCTGTTCCGCCGGTTCGGCGACAAGTCGGGGCTGGCGGTCGCCCTGCTCGACGCCCGCGAACGCGACCTGCAGGAACGCGTCCTGTCCGGGCCGCCCCCGCTGGGCCCCGGGGGTGCCGGCCGCGACGTCGCACCGGCCGAACGGCTCGCCGCCTTCGTCGCCGCCTACCTCGACTACCTGTTCGCCCACCTCGACCTGGTGCGGATGTCGGAGACGGCCAGCCCGGGGGCGCGCTACCGGATCGGCGCCTACGTCTTCTGGCACCGGCACGTGGCGATCCTGCTCGGCCAGGCGCTGCCGGGCGCGGACGCCGACGCGCTGGCGCACGCCGTCCTCGCGGGGCTCGGGGGCGAGCCCGCCACCATGCTCAAGGACAGGTACGGCGAGCCGCGTGCCCGCGCCGCGCTCACCCAGGCGGCACTGGCGGTCTGCGGCACCGGCGAGCCCCGGAACGACGGGGCCGCGCCCGACCGCGGGTGACCACCGGCGAGCCCCGGAACGACGGGGCCGCGCCCGACCGCGGGTGACCACCGGCGAGCCGCGAAACGACGGGGCCGCGCCCGACCGCGGCTGACCACCGGCGAGCCCCGGGACCACGGGGCCGCGCACGACCCCGGCTGACCGCCGGCCGATCCCGATGACCTACAGGGCGACCGGGTTGCGCGCCCTGCGCGCCTCGGGGACGATCAGCGGAGTCCCGGTCTGCGGGTCGGTGATGATCTCGCACCGCAGGTCGAAGACCTGCTCGACCAGCGCGGCCGTCATCACCGCCGCCGGGTCGCCCTCGGCCACGATCACTCCGTCGCGCATGACGACGAGGTGGGTGGCGTAACGGCAGGCCTGGTTGAGGTCGTGGAGCACGGCCACCATGGTCCGTCCCGCCTCGTGCAGGTCGGCGCAGAGGTCGAGCACCTCGACCTGGTGGGCGATGTCGAGGTAGGTGGTCGGCTCGTCGAGCAGCAGGATCGGCGTCTCCTGGGCCAGCGCCATCGCCAGCCACACGCGCTGCCGCTGGCCGCCGGACAGCTCGTCCACGATCCGCTCGGCCAGCGAGGCGACGTTCGTGGCCGCCATGGCCGCGGCCACGGCCAGCTCGTCCGCCTTCGACCACTGCCGCATCAGCCGCTGGTGCGGGTAGCGCCCCCTGGCGACCAGGTCCGCCACCGTGATCCCGTCGGGCACGATCGAGGTCTGCGGCAGCAGCCCGAGCCGCCGCGCCACCTCCTTCGACGGCAGCGAGGTGATCGCGCTGCCGTCGAGGTGCACGGCGCCCGCCCGCGGTTTCAGCATCCTGGCCAGCGCGCGCAGCAACGTCGACTTGCCGCACGCGTTCGGGCCGATGATCACGGTGAACGAGCCGTCGGGGATCTCCACGTCGAGCGAGGTCGCCACCACCCGCTGCTCGTAGGCGAGGGTGAGGCCGGAACCGGTCAGCCGAGCCATCAGCGGCGTTCCTTTCGCAGCAGCAGGGCCAGGTAGGTGCCGCCGATGGCGGCGGTCAGCACGCCGACGGGCAGCTGGGTGGGCGCGAACAGGCGCTGGGCGGCCAGGTCGGCCGCGGTCAGGAGCACCGCGCCGGTCAGCGCGGAGGCGAGCAGCGTGACGCCGGGGGAGCGGGTCAACCTGCGGGCCAGCTGCGGCGCCGCCATCGCCACGAAGATCACCGGGCCCGCGGCCGCGGTGGCGACCCCGCACAGCAGCACGCCCGCGACGATCGCCGCCGCCCGGACGGGCTCGACGCTGATGCCGACGGCCCTGGCCGCGTCGTCGCCCATCTCCATCATCCGCAGCGGCCTGGAGACGGCGCAGCAGACGGGGACGATCAGGGCGAGCGCGACCGCGACGGGGATCGCGTGGTCCCAGCCGCGCCCGCCGAGGCTGCCGGTCAGCCAGGCGCCCGCGGTGGCCGCGTCGTTGATGTTCGCCTTGGTCAGCAGGTAGGAGTCGACCGACAGCAGCAGGGCGTTGACGCCGATGCCCACCAGGACCAGCCGGTAGCCCTGCACGCCCCTGCGGAAGGCGAGCGCGTAGACCAGCGCCGCCGAGATCACGCAGCCGAGCATCGAGCCCGCGGCGATCTGCGTCGCCGTACCGCCCAGGACGACGGTCAGCACGCCGCCGGTCGACGCGCCGGCGGTGAAGCCGATGAAGTCGGGGCTGCCCAGCGGGTTGCGGGTGAGCGACTGGAAGATCGCGCCGCTCAGGCCGAAGGCGGCGCCGACGGCCAGTCCGGTGACCACGCGGGGCGCCCGCAACTCGCTCACGATCAGTTCCGCCACCGGCGAGCCGTCGCCGAACAGGGCGGCCAGGATGTCGCCGACGGGCACGGTGAACTCGCCGGTCGAGACCGCGACCAGCGCGATCGCGACCGCGGCCACCAGCAGCGCGATGCTCACCAGGACGGCGCGGGGGGCCGGCCGCACCGAGTAGGGGCCGAGCCGAACGGGGGAGGTCATAGCGCGGCCAGCCTCCTGCGCCGGGCCAGCAGGATGAAGACGGGGGCGCCGACCACCGCGCACATGATGCCGACCTGCACCTCGCCCGGCGGCGCTATCACGCGCCCCACGATGTCGGCGACGAGCACGAGGGCGGGCGAGAGCACCGCCGCGTACGGCAGCAGCCACCGCTGGTCCGGCCCCACCACCGCCCGGACGGCATGCGGCACCGCGAGGCCGACGAACCACAGCGGTCCCGCCCCCGCCGTGGCCGCCCCGCACAGCAGCGTGACGGCGAGCGCGGTCAGCGTCCTGGTGCGGCCGACGGCCACGCCGAGCGCCCTGCCGGCCTCCTCGCCGATCGCCAGCGCGTTGAGCGGCCTGGCCAGCAGCAGCCCGAGCACGATCCCCACGCCCATGAACGGCACCAGCCGCCAGATCACGTCGGCCGTCTGGGCGGCCAGCGACCCGGTGAGCCAGAACCGCATGCGGTCGAAGGTCTGGGAGTCCAGGCGCAGGATCGCCTGGCAGACGGCGGTGAAGACCATGCCGAGCGCCACGCCGGCCAGCGCCAGCCGTACGGGGGAGGCGCCGGAGCGGGCCGCTGAGCCGAGCGCGTAGACGACCGCCGAGGCCAGCGCGGCGCCGCCGAAGGCGAACCAGACGTAGGCGGCGGGGTCGGTGAGGCCGAGCACGCCGATCGCGACGGTCGCGCCGAGCGCGGCCCCCTGGTTGATCCCGAGCAGTCCCGGATCGGCCAGCGGGTTGCGGGTCAGGCTCTGCATGAGCGCTCCCGCGAGCCCGAGCGCCGCTCCGACACCGAGGCCGAGGACCGTGCGCGGCACCCTGAGCTCGCGGACGACGGTGTGGTCGCTGGAGCCGTCGGGGGCGGTGAAGGCGCTGATGACCGTCGACAGCGGCACCGAGCGCGCGCCGAGCGCGACGCTCAGCAGGGCGACCAGCGCCAGGAGCCCGAGCGCGGCCAGCAGCCCCGCCGCCAGGACGGCGGAGCGCCCCCGCGCGGGGGCGGCTGGCTCCTTCGTGGCGGAGCCGGTCAGCGGAGGCGCGGTCACGGTGTCCTCTCGTGGTAGATCCTTAGGCAAGGCTAATCTAACTCGGCGCCACAGCATCGCAGGAGGGCGGGTCCCGGGAAAAGGGAAGGTAAGGCTATGCTAACCGCCGTCTGTTTTAGGTAAGCCTCGCCTAAGGAGTAGGAAGATGTCGGTATCCCGTAGAGGACTGCTCGCGGCGGCCGCCGGCCTGGGCGCCGCTCTGGCCCTCGCCGCGTGCGGCGGGGAGTCGGCGTCCGCCCCCGCCGCACCCGCGCAGGCCAGCGCCGCGGCCGCCCCCTTCACCTACACCGACGACCGCGGCAGGAAGATCGACCTGCCGAAGACCCCGGCGAGGATCGTGGCCCAGGTCGGCTCGGCCGCCGCGCTGTGGGACTTCGGCGTCAAGCCGATCGCCGTCTTCGGCCCGCACAAGCTGTCGAACGGCGAGCGCGACCCCCAGGTGGGCAATGTCGACATCACCAAGGTGACGGGCCTCGGCAACGTCTGGGACGAGTTCAACGTCGAGCAGTACATCGGCCTGCAGCCCGAGCTGCTGGTCAGCAGCATGTACCTGAAGGACACGCTGTGGTACGTGCCGGAGAAGTCCAAGGACACGATCGAGAAGGTCGCCCCGACGGCGGGCGTCATGCTCACCGGCAGGAACGCCACCGAGGTGATCGCCAAGTACGGTGACCTGGCGGCCAAGCTCGGCGCCGACCTCGCCGCCCCCGAGATCACCCAGGCCAGGGCCCGCTACGAGGCGGAGCTGGAGGCGCTGAGGAAGCTCGCGGCCAAGGGCCTGACGATCGAGCTGGTCTCCGGCAGCCCCGACGCGATGTACGTCTCGACCCCCGAGATGGTGCCGGACTTCAAGCTGCTGAGCGACGCCGGGCTCGACATCGTGAAGCCGAAGGTCGACGCCCAGGGCTACTTCGAGTCGCTGAGCTGGGAGAACGCCGACAAGTACAAGGCGGACGTCATCCTGTTCGACAGCAGGACCCAGGCCCTCGGCCTGGAGGAGATGAAGAAGAAGCCCACCTTCGCCAAGCTGCCCGCCGTGGCCAAGGGCCAGATCTACCCGATGTGGGTCGAGACCCCCTACAGCTACCAGAAGTGGGCCGACCTGCTCGAGGGCCTGGTGGCCGACCTGGGGAAGGCTAGTAAGCTCCCCTGACCTCGACGATCTCCGTCAGCGGGAACTCCAGGTAATCGCCCGCCTCCTCGCACCAGGCGTCGAGTGTGCCGCCGCGCAGCTCGCCGTGGCTGATCGTCGCGGTCAGCCCGTCGGTCAGCGTGATGCCGGCCCGTACCCCGCGGTCGACCACGAGGCCCAGCAGCGACTGCTGGGCGGTCGGCAACCTGGTGGCGTTCCTGCCGATGACCGCCCAGGTGCGCCCGCTCTGTTCCGCGCTGTCGTGGGCGCCGAGCAGGCGGCGGGCGTGCTCGTGAGGGTCGGGCGCGGGCTCGGCGAGGATGTGCGCGGGGGCGTCGACCTCGGCGACCTGCCCGCCGGGCAGCAGGATGAGCTTGCCGTTCTGCGGATCCTCGGAACCGGCGACCCTGGTGCGCCTGACCGCGATCTCGCCGGTGTCGGCGATCGGCACGGGCGCGTAGCCGTTCTCCCGCAGCGCGGCCAGCGTGGGCTCGGCCGGCGTGGAGCTGACCAGCACGGTCGGGGCCAGCAGCCGCAGGCCCAGCCGGGACAGGCCGCGGTTGTGGGCGATCTCGGCCAGCAGGGCGGGATCGGAGGCCTGCACGATGCAGGCGACCGTCGTCACCGTCACCTCGCCGTGCCGGCGCGCCATGTCGCGGACGAGATAGTCGAGCGGCTGCGGGATCGTGCCGACCTCGCCCAGCTCGGCCAGCAGTTCGTCGGCGTCATAGCCCCGGTCGAGCGCGCCGCGCACGCTCTCGGCGGTGAAGCGCCACACCGAGGCGGCGCCGCGCGACTCCCGCTCGGCCACCCTGTCGAGCAGCTCGGCCAGCTCGGTGGAGGGCGGCCCGGTGACCACGGCGGTCAGGTCGGCGCCGAACAGCGCGCTCCTGCGCACGCTGGCCAGCGCCCGCGTCGAGACCTCGACCAGGACGGGATCGTGCTCGACCAGCGGCACCGCGTCGTCGTTCTCCTCGCCCGCGTGGGCGCTCAGCCCGGCCAGCGCCCGGCCGAGGTCGGTGAGGGCGTCGTTGGCCAGCAGGCCGAGCAGCGTGGCCTCCTCCAGCACGGCGGCGGCGCAGTCGGCCAGCAGGGCCTGGTCGAGCAGGGGAGCGTGCCAGTGGGCGCTGCGCACGAGGCTGCCCCTGTCGGCGAAGGCCGTACCCGCCGGCAGGTGGGACAGCACGCCCAGCAGCGCCCTGCGCACGCGGGCGATCGCCGCGCCGCTCCGCTCGTCGCCGAGCACCGTGGGGTACTTGCCCTCGACCTTGCGCAGCGACGAACGCTCCATCCGCCACCAGGCCGACAGCAGCAGCCGCAGCCTGGCCGAGCCCTCGTCGAGCCGCCACCTGTCGTACCGGTCGGTGGGCACCATGCCGCCCGACTTCTCGTCCCACGCCAGCAGCCTGGCGACCGCGCAGATCTCCAGCAGCAGCCGGGTCTCGTCCTCGTCGCAGCCGGTCTCCCTGGCGACCCTGCGCACCTCGCGCACGCCCACCCCGCCGGTCTTCAGCAGCGGCAGCGGCGTCTTGGCGGTGTTGTCGAGCAGGGTGGCGCAGCGCTCGACCATGTGCGGGGCGGCCAGCGTCATCAGGTGGTCGACCTCCTCGGGGTCGACCGGGATCGTCGGCACCTCGGGCGGCTCGGGGGTGAAGGGCGGGTGGTAGCCGGGGCCGCGGATCGACAGCGCCACCTCGCGCGGCATCTCCGCCACCTCCCAGCGGGGGCGGTAGAGCAGGCCGTGGTCGGCCGCCCACTTCTCCGGGGTGCCGAGCGTCACGAACGCGCCGCCGTCGACGTCGCGGACCGGACCGTCCCACGCGAAGTCGGCCAGCAGGCGCTCGGTGCCCTCGGGCGCGTTGCGCAGCAGGGCGGTGAGCCGCTCGCCGTCGGACAGCACCTCCGTCGCCCTGACGATCGTGCGACGCTTGCTGCCGTGCGCGGGCAGGCCGAGGTTGCGGGCCAGGGCGCGCAGCGTGTCGTTGTTGATGGTCCAGGAGTTGAGGTAGTGGTCGAGCGGCTCGCCGAGGCCGAGCGGCGCCGCCCACCAGCGCGCGACCGCCGCGGCCAGGTGGATGCCGCCGTCGGCGTCGGGCCAGGCCAGCGCGTGGTCGTAGCTGACGTCGAGCCAGGGGACGACCTGCTCGACCGGGGCGTCCAGGAAGCGCGCCAGCCGGTCGGGCGGCACGCCGTCGCCGAGCACCAGGCACGCCTGCGCGATCTCCAGGCAGGGCAGCGGCAACGCCCGCATCGCCTCCATGACGGCGAAACCGTTGCCCAGCCGCTGGGCCAGCGTGTCGAGCCGGCGCGGCCAGGGGGCCGCTATGGCATCCGGTCGGTTGGACAGGACGCGGGCGAGCCTCGCTTCGTCCAGTGTTCGCAGCCAGCCGAGCAGGTGATCATCCATCTGTCAGCACTCTCAGTGGGTCGCGCGCGGGGACTCGCCGTGAGCCTTGATCATCCACGTGGGCCTCACTACGAGGCAGACCTCAGCATACGCGCTCCATGCCGGGGTGTCCGGGCCTTCGCGTGCATGCGACAGAGCGTGGAGAAGGCGTGGGGAGAGCGCATGGAGAGCACAGGGAGGAGCGCGGAGAGGTCACCGGGAGCGCGGGGAGGGCCGCGCCGACCTCAGGAGAGCACCGCCCAGACGATCTTCCCGTACGGCGCGAGCGCCGACCAGCCCCAGCGCATGCTCAGCGACTCCACGATGTGCAGGCCGAGCCCGCCCACGTCGAGCGGCCCGGGGTAGCGCAGCACGGGCACGGCCGCGGCCGGGTCGGTGAAGGCGCAGGTGACCAGCGCGCCCCTGCGCACCAGCGACATGCGCACGGGTTCGTGCCGGCGCGGCTCGTCGAGCGTCAGGCCGTGGCGCAGCGCGTTGGTGGCGAGCTCGGAGACCACCAGCTCCATGCTGTCGACCATCTCCTCCAGCTTCCAGCCGGCGAGCGTGCCGGCGGTGAAGCTGCGGGCGGAGTGGACGGAGGAGGCCGCCGGGGGGAGGACGAAGGTCGCGCTGGCGCCGACCGCCGTGCCAGGGACGACGAGGTCGCGCGCCGCCTCAGGCCACCAGCCGACCGGGGGCCACCAGTCGAGCGTGGTCCACAGGCCGAGGGGTTTGGTGGACTGCACGGTGATCATTCTGAGGCAGAGTCTCGTGCAGGTGCAAGAGCGAATGCACGTGCAGAAGGGATGGGCAACCGCTACCGTTTGCCCTGTATCGGTGAATCAGGTGGCAAAGGGGGATCTTGCCGCGACCCATGATCTTTGGGGCGCGAAGTGACAGACTGTGTGGTACGGAAACGACCAAGGAGCAGCACGTGTCCATGGATCCGCCGGGTTCTGGCTCAACCGTTCGGCGCATCATGCTCGGCGCCAGCCTGCGTCGCCTGCGCGAGCAGCGCGGACTCACCCGTGATGTGGCCGGATTCCACATCAGGGCCTCCGAGTCCAAGATCAGCCGCATGGAGCTCGGCCGCGTCGGCTTCAAGACACGTGATGTGGAAGACCTGCTCACGCTGTACGGCGTCGTCGACGACGCCGAGCGGCGTGCCCTGCTGGAGATGGTCCGCGAGGCCAACACCCCCGGGTGGTGGCACAAGTACTCAGCCGTCCTGCCCCAGTGGTTCACCACCTATGTGGGACTGGAGGAGGCCGCCAGCCTGATCCGCACCTACGAGGTGCAGTTCGTGCCCGGCCTGCTGCAGACGGCGAACTACGCCAGGGCGGTCTACCAGCTCGGCAACCCCGACGCCTCTCCTCAGGACATCGACCAGCGCGTGCATCTGCGCATGCAGCGGCAGGAGCGCTTCACCCGGAAAGACGGCCCCCGGCTGTGGGCCGTCATCGACGAGGCGACCCTGAGGCGGACCATCGGCGGCCGAGAGGTCATGTCCGAACAGCTTCAGCATCTGCTGCACGTGGCGACCTTCCCCAACATCACCATCCAGGTGATGCCCTTCCGGTACGGCATGCACGCCGCCGAAGGGGGCGCGTTCAGCATCATGCGGTTTCCCGAGTCCGACCTGTCGGACGTCGTCTACGTCGAACAGCTCTGGGGTGCCCTGTACCTGGACAAGCGTGAGGACATCGACCCGTACCTCACCGCCATGGAGCAGCTGTGCGTGGAGAGCACCACGCCGGGCGGCACCGTGGAGCTCATCGACGGTCTTCTCAGAAAGATGTAGATGGAGCACACCTACAACGGCATGCCCGCCACCGACCTCACCGAGGTCGCCTGGCGGAAGAGCCGCTACAGCAACTCGCAGGGCAACTGCGTGGAGCTCGCGGAGCTCCCCGACGGCGGGATCGCGGTCCGCAACTCCCGCTTCCCCGAGGGCCCCGCGT
This sequence comes from Nonomuraea sp. NPDC003727, assembly GCF_053586935.1. NCBI lineage: Bacteria > Bacillati > Actinomycetota > Actinomycetes > Streptosporangiales > Streptosporangiaceae > Nonomuraea > Nonomuraea sp. NPDC003727. The sequence goes on along the minus strand of NZ_JBSFNE010000002.1, from coordinate 97,612 downwards.
TGATCTACACCCGTGACGAGATCCGGGCGCTGGTGCTCGGGGTGAAGGACGGGGAGTTCGACGGTCTGCTGGTTTAACACGGTGTTCACCTCCGGCGCACCCGCGTAACCCGGGTGCGCCGGACGGGAAATCCCCCGGTTTCGTCCCTCAAGCAGGATCTCTTCATGCTCGATCAGATGACGCTCTATCCCATCGCCGACGACGTGCTGATCGCACCGGGCGGCAGGGTCGTGATCCGCACCTACGGCGTGGGCTCCGCCGTGCCCGACGGGGTGGTCTCCTACCGCACCTGGGTGACCGGCGTGCGCGACCAGCCCCGCTACTGGCACTGGGGTCACTTCGAGGACGCCACCTCGGGGCACCGGCGCGTGCTGGAGTGGCTGACGGGGCGCGGGCCCCAGCCGGTTCCGGCCATCGCCTGATATCATCCCGAGCAATCGCTTGGTTCGATTTCGGGAGGCCGCCGTGCGGCGAGGCATCCACCTGCTCGAGGAAGTCGACTTCCGGCCGATGAACTCCCGCCGGCCGCTGGAGTACCTGACCTGGCTGACCCGCTACAAGCAGGAGGACGCCGGCCGCCAGGCGCCCGAGCTGACCGAGGGCATGTCCATCCGGTCGCGGGAGATCGATCTCGTCGGCGCCTTCTACGCCGTCGGGATCACCGGCCACCACCAGTTCAAGGCCGTCACGCTGTGGGACTGCCACGGCGGGTGGGAGGGCGGCTGGCGCCAGATGATGGAGATCTACTCGGGCGTCGACGCGCGCCTGTTCCTGTCGGACATCGACGACCTGCGCTTCTCGGCCTTCTCCCGGCCGCTCGGCGCGGTCCACGGCAGCCCCCCGCTCGCCTCGGCCGCGCCCGCGCCGCTGTTCCTGTTCGAGAGCGCCACGGTACGGCCCGGCGCCGCCCTCGACTACCTCGAAGCCGTCCGCGCCGAACGCCTGCCCATCCTGCGCGACCACGGGCACACGCTCGTCGGGCTGTACGAGGTGCTGATGTGCGACACCGAGGTCGTCACCGTGTGGGGCACCACCCTCGACGCGCACCTGGCCGTGCAGCGGGCCAGGGACGCGGCCCTCGGGCTCGACGACGAGGTCGTGCCCGACGAGCGGCTGCTCACCTGGGGGAAGCGGGCCCGCGCCTACCTGTCGGGCCCCTGGCGCGAGACCATGCTGGTGCCCTTCCCCGGCAGCCGGCTGGCGCCCGAGCCGGCTGCCGCCCGCGCCTAGACCGGGGCGTTCCAGTTGAGGACGACCGGCTCGGCGTGCTCGAACCCGAGCCGCGAGTAGGTCCCCGTGTCCAGCCGGAAGAACCTGCCGTCACGCGGCGGCAGGCCCAGCCACCTGGCGGTCAGCACGCGCAGGAAGTGCCCGTGCGCGACCAGCGCCACCGAGCCCTTCGCGGCCCTGGCCCGCTCGATCACCCTGTCGGCCCTCGCGCCGACCTGCTCCACGCTCTCGCCGGGATGCTCGGCGTCGCCGGGGATCACGCCGTCACGCCACAGGTACCAGCCCGCACGGGTCTCGCGGATGGTCGGCGTGGTGATGCCCTCGTAGCCGCCGTAGTCCCACTCCCACAGGTCGGGGTCCACCTCGTAGTCGGTCAGCCCGGCCAGCTCCGCCGTACGGCGTGCCCTGCCGGCGGGGCTCACCAGCACCAGGTCGAAGGCGCGCGCCTTCACCAGCGGCGTCAGCGCCCTGGCCTGTTCCTCGCCGTGGGGGGTCAGGGGCAGGTCGGTACGGCCGGTGTGGCGGCCCGTCCTGCTCCATTCGGTCTCGCCGTGTCTCAAGAGCATCAGGTCATCCATAGCAGGACCATCATCGCCGACCGCCCGCGTCCGGCCCGCCGGGGGGCGTCCCACGGGCCGCCACGTTGACCTCAACCCCGCTTGAGGTTGCATCGTGGCGGTGGAACGACCACCCACCGGATGGAGAGCCTCATGCACGCCGTCGTCCTGCACGCCTTCGGGCCCGCGGAGAACCTGACCTACGAGACGGTCGACGACCCCGTCCCCGGCGCGGGCGAGGTGCGCGTCGTGGTGAAGGCCGCGGGCGTGCACCTCATCGAGACCCTGCTGCGCACCGGCGTCACCATCGGGCCGCCGGTCCCCGACCTGCCGACCGTCTTCGGCGGCGAGGTCGCGGGCGTGGTGGACGCCGTCGGCCCGGGTGTCGACGAGTCGTGGATCGGCCGCCGGGTGGTGACCGGCGCCAGCAGGCCAGGCGGCTACGCCGAGCTCAGCGTCGCCGAGGTGGGCGCGCTGCACGCCGTACCCGATGGCCTCGGGTTCGAGGAGGCGGTGGCCATGATCGTGACGGGCACCACCACGATGGCCCTGATCGAGCTGGGCGCCCCCACCGCGGCCGACGTGATCCTGGTCAACTCGGCGGCCGGCGGCATCGGCCGTCTGCTCGTGCAGCACGCCCGCCACATCGGCGCCGAGGTCGTCGGGGCGGCGGGCGGGCCGGCGAAGGTGGCGACGGTTCCGGGGCGCGCCGTCGACTACGACGTGCCCGGCTGGAGCGCGCGGGTCGGCGAGGTGACGCTGGTCTTCGACGGCGTCGGCGGCAGCCGGGGCAGGGAGGCGTTCTCCCTGCTGGGCGCGGGCGGGCGGCACATCGTGTACGGCAACGCCTCGCGCGAGGAGGCGGGCGCGCCGGCGCCCGAGGAGATCAAGGCGAAGGACATCACGTCGATCTACGCGATCGAGCGGATCCTCAGCCGGCCCGGCGGGCTGCGCGAGCTGGAGGAGCGGGCCCTGGCGGAGGCGGCTTCGGGCCGCCTGGTGCCGCAGGTGCAGGCGTTCCCGCTGGCCGAGGCGGCCGCCGCGCACGCGGCGCTGGAGAGCAGGGCGACGTCGGGAAAGGTGGTCCTGATCCCCTGACCGGCAGGGGGAGTGTGCCGGCTTCCGCTCCTGGCCGGCCGGGCGATGTGGGTCAGGTGCCCGCCAGCTCCTCCACCACCGGGGTGAAGGCGTCGAGGTCGCGCTCGTGGTGGAGAACGTAGTAGGAGACGTCGTGATCGTCCCGCCAGCGGCGCAGCTTGTCGACGACGTCCTGCCTGGTCCCGGGGAGCACCTGCGGCGTGTCGGCCTGCGGGGCGGAGTCGGCCGCGCTCCACGACTCCCTCGACCGCCTGGCGCCGACCTGCTGGACGCTCGTGCCGAGCTCCACCTGGTCGTACCGGCCCTCGGCGGCCGCCCGGACCACGTCGATCTTCGCGAGGAACGCGGACGGCCCGCCGTCGGCGTCGTCGGGCCCCGTCCCGTCGGCGCGGACGCGCATGCCGAGGTTGATCACGTCCGCCTCGCGGGCGGCCAGGCGGAGCATGCGCGGCCCGCCGCCGCCCAGCAGCAGCCGCGGGTGCGGCCGCTGGACCGGCTTGGGCTGCTGGTCCAGGGAGTCGATGCGGTAGTGCCTGCCGGTGAAGGAGAACGGCGCCTCACCCCAGAGCCCCTTGAGGACGGTCACCGCCTCGGCCAGCCGGGAGACCCGCACACCGGGAGGGTCGAGCTCCATCCCGGCGGCGACGTAGTCGGCCGCCATCCAGCCGGTGCCGACCCCCAGCTCCAGGCGCCCGTCGGAGAGCAGGTCGAGGGTGGCCGACTCCTTGGCGAGCACCGCAGGGTGCCGGAAGTCGTTGGCGGCCACGAGCGTGCCCACCCTGAGCCGCGTGGTGGCGCAGGCGGCCGCCGTCATCGCCGCGAAGGGGGCCAGGCGGGGACCGACCAGGTGGTCGGGCACCAGCAGCGCGTCGAACCCCGTGGCCTCCAGCCGCCGCGCCTTCTCCGCCCATGCCTTGCCCGACTCGGCGTGACGGACGACCGCCGCGAACCTGAACCGCCGCATGACGCCTCCCGGCCAAGCGTTTGGTTCACACCTTAGACCGGGAAGGATCTTTCGGCCAGAAGTCAGGCTCCGCGCTGGTTCAGCAGGCCGAGCGCCACCCCGCCCATCCCCGCCGTCATGAGCAGCCACGCGACGCCCGCCGCCACGTTGCCCAGCCCGGCGAACCACGAGATCGGGATCGCCACGGGAGCCACGACCAGCGCGATGGCCGCCCACACCGGCGCGGTCCTGCCGAGGAGCGCGGCGACGCCCAGCAGCAGGAAGCCCAGCAGGCCGAACAGGAACGACATGCCCAGGATCGAGGTGGGCAGCCCCTCGTTGTAGGCGGCGTAGAGCTTGGTGAGCGTGGCCTGGTCCAGGCCCGCCACGATGCCGGCGTACAGGACGTCGTCGGAGTTGCCGCCGATCGGGACGATCAGGACGAACGCCAGGATCATGGCGACCAGGCCGAGCACCGGCCGGCCGGCGCGGGCGACCCTGGCCACGCCGAACGCGGCCGGGACGATCGTCAGGGAGCTGATCGCCGACAGCCAGGCGAGCAGCGGGTAGGAGCCGGCGGCGGCGACGAACTGGCGCACGTACGCCTCGCCCTCGGCGGTGACGTTGCCCGGCGCGAGGAGGATGGACGCGGCGATGGCCAGCGGCGAGATCACGGCGGCGGCGATCATGGCGTAGCGGGTGAAGGTGTCGGCTCCCGACCGGGGAGTCGTGTCGAGACTGGTCATGGCCCGAGCGTGCGCCCGGCGCGGGCGCCGCGCATGAGTAGGTCCCTACTCATCTTGTTTTACCAAGCGCTTGCTCAGACACTGGGCTCATGGACGTGCGCGCGACGACCGCCGGCGAGACCGCCTTCTTCCACGCCAACGGGTGGGTACGGCTGGCCCGCCTGGTCGACCAGGACACCGTGACCGACCTGCGCGACCGCGCCCTCGCCCGGCTGGGCGAGCGCCCCAGGTCCCGCGCCACCCTCGTCGACCGGGCCTTCGGCCAGTCACGCGACATCGCGCAGGAGGACAAGAGGTTCGCCGAGCTGACCAGGCGCCTGGCGCCGAACGCGGTGCGGCTGCTGTCCGGCGTGAGCGCGGTCCGGATGCAGGTGACCAACCTGCTGGTGAAGGACGGCGGCGGCGCGGACGGGCACGGCGCCACGCCGTTCCACCAGGACTTCCCGTGGATGCCGATGGACCGCTCGGCCATGCTGACGGTCTGGCTGGCGCTGGCCGACGTGCCCGCCGACATGGGCGCGCTGCGCTTCTACAGCGGCTCCCACCGCCACGGCCTGCTCGGCAGGAGCTTCACCACCACCGGCGACGACCAGCTCACCCAGCACCCGTGGCTGAAGGAGCTGGAGCTGTCACCGCCGCTGGACCTCGCGGCCGGCGACGCGACCGTCCACCACGCGCTGACCGTGCACGGCGCGCCCGCCAACCGGCACCGCTCGCCCCGGCTGTCGTTCACCGTGACCTACTTCGACGCCGACACGCTCTACACCGGCATGCCGTACGGCCAGACCGACGGCCTCGGCCTGGCCGTCAACAAGCCCTTCGACCACCCGAGGTTCCCGTGCCTTGGACGGTGAGCGGCTTCCGGGCCGACCTCGGCGCCACGCTCATGCACGAGCACGTCTTCGGGCTGAGCCCCGAGATCCTGTGGAACTGGCCCGACATCCCCGAAGGCTGGGACCTGGAGACGAGGGCCCGGCAGGCGGCGGCCAAGCTCGACGCGCTCAAGGCGGCCGGCATCGACACGATCGTCGACCTCACCGTGGTCGGCCTCGGCCGCTACGTGCCCGCCGTCCAGCGGGTGGCCGAGCTGACCGAGCTGACGATCGTCGCCGCCACCGGGCTCTACACCTACGACGCGCTGCCGCCCTACTTCGCCAACCGCGGTCCCGGCAGCCTGTTCGGCGGTCCCGACCGGCTGGCGGAGTTCTTCGTCAGGGACATCACCGAGGGCATCGGCAGGACGGGCGTGAAGGCGGCGATGCTCAAGTGCGCCACCGACCACGCCGGCATGACGCCGAACTGCGAGCGGGTGTTCAGGGCGGTCGCCGAGGCCCACGTGGCCACGGGCACGCCCATCACCACCCACAGCGCCCAGCCGGGCGGCCTGGAACAGCAGCGGGTCCTGGCCGAGGCGGGCGTCGACCTGAGCAGGGTGGTGATCGGCCACGCGGGCGACTCCACCGACCTCGCCTACCTGGAGGAGCTCATCGCCAACGGCTCCTACCTGGGGATGGACCGCTTCGGGATCGAGACGATCAGCTCCTTCGACGACCGGGTGAGCGTGGTCGCCAGGCTGTGCGAGCGCGGCCACGCGGGCCGGCTCGTCCTGTCCCACGACTCCTACTGCTTCAACGACCGGTTCGACCATGACGTCGTACGGCGCCGCCACCCCAACTACCACCTGCTCCACATCACCACCGACGTCCTGCCGGCGCTGCGCGGACGAGGTGTCACCGAGGAGCAGATCCATCAGATGCTGGTCGACAACCCGCGGAGGATCTTCGGATGGACTTCGACGTCACCCAGGACTGGCACGTCGCCGCGCCGTACGACTTCCTGAGACGGCTGCGCCACGAGCAGCCGGTCTTCCGCAGCGAGCACCTCGGCGCCTACGTCCTGACCAGGTACGCCGACGTGCGCGCCGCCTACGGCGACCACCGCGCGTTCTCCTCGCGGGGCTCGCTGACGATCTCGCGCAGCCTCACCGAGGAGACCAGGCGGAAGCTGGGCGAGCACGGCTCGTTCCTGTCGAGCTTCGTGGCCAACGTGGACCCGCCCGACCACACCCGCCTGCGCCGCTCGGTCTCGCGCGCCTTCACCCCCCGCGCGGTCGCGGCGCTGGAGCGGCGCTTCCGCTTGCTCAACGAGAGCCTGCTCGACCGCATGGCGGGCCGCCGCGCGGCCGACTTCGTCCAGGAGATCGCGCACGAGCCCTCGGTCAAGCTCACCGCCGCCTTCATCGGCGTGCCCGCGGCCGACGAGGAGTTCGTCCAGCGGCGGGTGAAGGAGTGGTTCCAGCTCTTCCTGTCGCCGCAGCCGCCGGAGCGGCAGCTCGAGCTCGCCGACGGCTTCCTGACCTATCTCGACTACGTGGACCGGCTGGTCGCGGCGAGGGCCAAGGACCCGCAGGACGACTTCACCTCGCTCATGACCGCGCTGATCGGCAAGGAGCTGTCGCACCGCGAGGTGGTCGAGCTGATCTCCACGATCCTGCTCGGCGGCAACGACACGGTGCCCAACCAGCTCGGCAACAGCGTCCTGCGGCTGCTCAGGGAGGGCCGCTGGCCGGTGCCGCCCGAGCTGGTGGCCGGCGCGGCCGAGGAGTGCATGCGCATCGACGGCGCCTCCCTCGGCTCGTTCAGGTTCGCCGCCACGGACATCGACCTGCACGGCGTGACGATCCCCGCCGGGGCGCTGGTGCTGCTGTCGACCGACTCCGCGGCCCACGACGAGACCGTCTTCCCCGACCCGGAGAGGTTCGTGATCGACCGGCCGAACGCCGACGCGCACATGGTCTTCGGCTACGGCATCCACTTCTGCGTCGGCGCCGCCCTCGGCCGCCTGCAGCTGCGCACCGCGCTCGACGTGCTCGGCCGCCGGCTGCCGGGGCTGCGCCTGGCCGAGGGCGCGCCCGTCGCCTACCGCCGGTCGATCGTCGGCCGCGGCCTGCCGTCGCTGCCGGTCGAGTGGTGACCCGCTTCGCCGGCAGGGTGGCGCTGGTCACCGGCGCGGGCTCGGGCATCGGCGCGGCCTGCGCGGCGCGGCTGGCGGCCGAGGGCGCCAGCGTCGGCGTCGCCGACCTGCGCGCGGCGGCCGCCAGGCGCACGGCGGCCGCGATCAGGGCGCGGGGCGGCTCGGCCATGGCCATCACCTGTGACGTCTCCGACGAGGCGCAGGTCGCCGCGGCCGTGGTGGACCTGGTGAGCTGCTTCGGCCGCCTCGACGTGCTCCACTCCAACGCGGCCTGCCTCGACCGCGACGTCTACGGCCGCGACGGCGACCTGGCCGACCTCGACGTGGCCGTGTGGGACCGGACGATGGCGGTCAACCTGCGCGGCGCCATGCTGATGGTCAAGCACGCCGTCCCGGCGATGGGCGGCGGCGGGTCGATCGTCATCACCTCCTCCCTGTCCGGACTCCTCGGCGACGTCGACCACGACGCCTACGGCACCTCCAAGGCGGCCATCGGCGGGTTCGTCCGTTACGTCGCCACCATGTACGGCGCGCGTGGCGTCCGCTGCAACGCCGTGGCCCCCGCGCTGGTCATGACCGAGGCCGCCAGGCTCGCGCTCGGTCCCGACCGGCTGGCCGACAAGGCGGCAGAGCGGCTGCTGCCCTGGCCGTGCGAGGTGGACGACGTGGCCGCGCTGGTGGCCTTCCTCGCCTCCGACGAGGCGCGCTGCGTCACCGGCCAGACGCTGGTCATCGACTCGGGCACCTCCGCGCACCGGCCCGAGCACGCGATCCACGCGCGGCAGGGCCTAGAGTGACGGCCGTGGAACCTGTGGCGGTGGGACTGGTGGGCGCGGGCCCGTGGGCGGAGATGGCGCACGCGCCCATGCTGGCGAAGGGGCCGCACACGCGGCTCGCGGGCGTGTGGGCGCGCCGTCCCGAGGCGGCGGCCCGGCTGGGTGCTCCCGTCCACGAGCGGATCGAGGACCTGTTCGACGCCGTCGAGGCGGTGGCCTTCTGCGTGCCGCCCGCCGTCCAGGCCGAGCTCGGCGTGCTGGCCGCCAAGGCGGGCAAGGCGCTGCTGCTGGAGAAGCCGCTGGCGGCCGACCTCGACGGCGCGCGCCGGCTGGCCGACGCGATCGGGGAGGCGGGCGTCGCGTCCCAGATGCTGCTCACGCTGCGCTACTCCCCGGGCACGCGTGACTTCCTGGCCGGGTGCGCCCGGATCGGGGCGTTCGGCGGCCAGGCCGCCGCCATCTCGGGGGTGCTGAGCGGCGGCGGCGACTTCGCCACGCCGTGGCGGCTGGAGCGCGGCGCGCTCCTCGACGTCGGGCCGCACGTCATCGACCTGCTCGACGCCGCCCTGGGCAGGGTGGTCGGCGTCCGCGCCCACGGCGACCCGCTCCGCTGGGTGGGCCTGCTGCTGGAGCACGAGGGCGGCGCCGTCAGCGAGGTGTCGCTGACCATGGCCGCGGTGGGCGACCTGCCGCCGCTGCGGGTCGAGGTGTACGGCACGCAGGGCAGCGTCCGGCTGCCCGCCTCCGACGACGACGAGTTCGCGCGCGTGGCCGAGGAGTTCGCCGCCACCGTACGGCGGGGCGGCGGCCACCCGCTCGACGCCGCGCGCGGCCTGCACCTACAGGAGATCATCGCCGCCGCGGAGGCCCAGCTCGCCACCCCTTGACTTCGGGCCCATCGGGAGAATTGATAGCGTTTGTCCGACGCGCAGCGTTGCAGCGAAGTCCGGTGCGAGTCCGGCGCTGTCCCGCAACTGTCATAGCCAGGTCGCCTGCCGCCGCGCCGACGTCATCAACCCTCGTGGAAAAGGGTGATCCGTCGCATCTTCGCGGGTCTCTCGGTTCCGACAGTGTGAAAGGACTACTCGTGAGGCCCGTACGCACGGCCTTCGCGGGCGCGCTGCTGGGAACGGTCGTCCTGGCCGGCTGCGGCCAGACTCCCGCTCCCTCCTCCGCCCCCTCGGCCACCGCCCCCTCGGCCGCCCAGACCACCGCCTCCGCCGCGCGGGAGGCCGCCTTCCCCGCCACCGTGCAGGCGGGCAACGGCGCGGTCACCATCGCCAAGAAGCCCGAGCGCATCGTCTCCATCTCGCCGACCGCCACCGAGACCCTCTTCGCGATCGGCGCCGGCCCGCAGGTCGTCGCCGTCGACGACATGTCCACCTACCCCGCCGAGGCGCCCAGGACCGACCTGTCGGGCTTCAAGCCCAACGTCGAGGCGATCATCGCGCACAAGCCCGACCTCGTCGTCGCCTCCGACAACAAGGTGGCCGCCCAGCTCGCCAAGGTGAACGTGCCCGTCCTCGTGGAGCCCGCCGCCACCAAGATCGACGAGGCCTACGACGAGATCGTCGACCTCGGCGTGGCGACCGGCAACAAGGCCAAGGCCGACGAGGTCGTCTCCGGGATGAAGACCACGTTCGACCGGCTGGCCGCCGAGGCGCCGAAGGCCTCGAAGCTCACCTACTACCACGAGCTCGACACCACCCCCTACGCCGCCACGTCCACGACCTTCATCGGCCAAATCTATGGCATGTTCGGCCTGGTCAACGTCGCCGACAAGGCGCCCGACGCGGCGGGCGGCTACCCCAAGCTGTCGGCGGAGTTCGTCGCGCAGGCCGACCCCGACCTGATCTTCCTGGCCGACGTGAAGTGCTGCCAGCAGAGCAAGGAGACGCTGGCCAAGCGGCCCGGGTGGCAGGACCTGAAGGCCGTCAAGAACGACCGCGTCACCCAGCTCGACGACGACATCGCCTCCCGGTGGGGTCCGCGCATCGTGGACCTGGCCACCACGATCGGTGACGCCGTGCGGAAGGCCGACACGAGCCAGTGAAGCCGCACGTGCCCGCCAGGGCCAGGCCGCTGTGGGTCGCGGCCGCTCTCGCGGTCCTCGCGCTCTCGATGATCGCGGGACTGCTGGGCGGCGCTGCCGACATCTCGCCCTGGCAGGTCGTGCTCCAGGCCGCCGACTGGCTGCCGTGGGTCCACGTCGACTCCGGGCTCGCCCCCGTCGAGCAGGGCCTGCTGTGGCAGCTGAGACTGCCGCGCGTGCTGGTGGCCGCCACCGTCGGCGGCCTGCTGGCCGTCGCGGGCGGCGGCTACCAGGGCGTCTTCCGCAACCCGCTGGCCGACCCCTACCTGCTGGGCGCGGCCTCGGGCGCGGGCCTGACGGTCACGATGGTGATCGTGTTCCTGCCCGGCAGCGTCGCGAGCGTCCCCCTGGCCGCCTTCGCCGGCGCGGTCGGCGGCGTCTTCCTCGCCTACGCCCTCGGCAACACCGCCGGGCGCTCCGGCGGCACCGCCACGCTGGTGCTGGCGGGCGTGGCCGTCACCTCCTTCCTCACCGCCATCCAGACCTTCGTCCAGCAGCTCAAGGTCGAGGAGCTCGAACGCGTCTACGCCTGGATCCTCGGCGACCTGCAGGGCGGGTGGGACAAGCTCGCGCTCGTCGCGCCGTACGCGGTCGGCTCCAGCGCCCTGCTCCTGCTGCACGGCCGGATGCTGGACGTGCTGTCCGTCGGCGACGACGAGGCGACCACCCTCGGCGTCAGGGCCGCCAGGGTACGGCTGGCCGTGCTCTTCGGCGCGTCCCTGGCCACCGCCGCCGCCGTCGCGGTCAGCGGGCTCATCGCCTTCGTGGGCATCGTCGTCCCGCACGTGGTGCGCCGCCTGGCCGGCGGCTCCTACCGGATCGTGCTGCCGCTGTCGCTGATCGGGGGCGGCGCCTTCCTGGTCCTGGCCGACCTCATCGCCCGCACCGTCATCGCCCCCGCCGAGCTGCCCATCGGCGTGGTCACCGCCTTCGTCGGCGCGCCGTTCTTCGTCGGCGTGCTGCGGATGACCAGGAGGGCGGGGATGTGATCGAGACCCGTGAGCTGTCGGTCGTGCTGGGGGAGCGGCAGGTGCTGGCCGAGGTCTCCATGACCGTACGGCGGGGCGAGTGGCTGGCCGTGATCGGGCCCAACGGCGCGGGCAAGTCCACGCTGCTGCGCGCGATCATGGGGCTGGTGCCGTTCGCCGGATCGGTGCTGTTCGACGGGGCGCCGCCGGGCCGGCCGCGCGAGCGGGCCAGGACGGTCGCCTTCGCCCCCCAGACGCCCGCGCTTCCCGCCGACATGACCGTCTTCGACTACGCGCTGCTGGGCCGCACGCCGTACATCCCCTATCTCGGGCGGGAGAGCAGGCGCGACAGGGACGTGACCGCCGCCGTGCTCGACCGGCTCGACCTCGCGGGGCTGGCCGGGCGGCGGGTGGAGAACCTGTCGGGCGGCGAGCGGCAGCGGGTCGTGCTGGCCAGGGCGCTGGCCCAGGAGGCGCCGGTGCTGCTGCTCGACGAGCCCACCACCGCCCTCGACCTCGGTCACCAGCAGCAGGTCCTCGAACTGGTCGACCAGCTCAGGCTGGCCGACGGGCTGACCGTCGTCACCACCCTGCACGACCTGAGCCTCGCCGGACAGTACGCCGACCGGCTGCTCCTGCTCGCCGAAGGGCGCGCGATGGCCTCGGGCGCGCCGGTCCAGGTGCTCACCGAGGAGCTGGTGGGCAGGCACTTCGACGCGCATGTCAAGATCGAGCCGGGCCCCGACGGGCGGCCCGTCGTCCACCTGGTGAGGGGCCGTTGAAGCTGTCCTACCGGACCGAGGAAGGGGCCAGGCTCGGCTCGCTGCTGTGGGAGTTCGGGCCCGGCTGGCGGATGATCTCCTCCGCGATGCTCGGCGGCGGCATCGGCCCGCGTTCGTGGGTGCTGAACGCCCAGGTCGTCGCCGGATACTCGCGCATGGACCCGGTCGACCACCTGGTCTCCCTCGGCCCGGACGGGGAGGGCGTCGGGATGATGACCGCGGCCTCCGTCGACCGCTACACGACCGGCTCGGACGGCGGGGTCGAGGCGGTCGCGACCGTCGGCCTGCGCGTCCCCACCTGGGCCGCCGCCGCTCCCGACCACGTCGATCCCGAGCTGGCGCCCCTGCGGGTCGGCACGATCAACCTCATGATCACCGTCCCGGTGGCCATGACCGACGCGGCCCTGGTCAACGCGGTCATGACCGCGACCGAGGCCAAGACTCAGGCGCTCGTCGAGGCCGGCTTCCCCTGCACGGGCACCGCCTCCGACGCCGTCTGCGTCGCCGTTCCCGCGGCGGGCCCGGCGGAACTGTTCGGCGGCCCGCGCTCCGACTACGGCTCCAGGCTCGCCCGTGCCGTCCACGCCGCCGTACGGCAGGGCGCCGCCGAGTGGCGTCCGCGCGGCTGATCACTGACCCTGCGCTTCGCCCGCTCGCTCACCTCGGCGGCGTCCCCGCACGCGCGGCTGATCATCCACGGCTTCCGCTCGCGTCGTCCGTGGTGTCCCCGCGCGCGGCTGGTCACCCGCGCAGGCCGTAGTCCTCCCTGGCCGCCCGCGCGCTGACCCGGCCCGCCCGGACGTCGGCCGCCACCAGGGTCCGGTCCCTGAGCAGCGGCGAGCCCAGCCCGCCACCGCCGGTCGTCTCGACCACGAACGCCTCTCCCGCCTGGAACAGCACGTTGTTCGCCTTGGCCGGCAGCCGCTCGAGCGAGCCGTCCGCCCGCCGCCGGAAGAAGCCGCCCAGCCTGCCGGGCAGCCCGCCGTCCCGGCCGGGAGGGGCGTGGCGCAGCCGGTCGCCGCGCGTCGTGACATGGCACGGCGCGAGGAAACGCAGGACCGTGCGCGAGCCGAGCCCGCCCCGGTACGCGCCGGGACCGCCCGAGTCGGTGATGGTCTCGATCGACTCGACGACCAGCGGGCAGCGCGTCTCCACCGGTTCGGCCTGCGGCACGGAGTTGCGGCCGATGCCGAAGTGCACGCCCGTCGCGTCGGGCCCGTCCAGCCCGCGCCGCGCGCCCACGCCGCCGAAGTCGTAGGACAGGTGGATCCAGTACGGCGCGCCGACGGCGGCGATCGAGAACGGCTGGAGGATGCCGCTGGCGGCGATGGCCCGCTCCGGCATCGCGTCGGACAGCGCCTGGAAGATGGCCTCCATCGCCGCGTAGATCGGCACGAACCTGCCGCCGCACGGGTGCGGTGGCAGGGCGTTCAGCAGCGACCCCTCCGGCAGCAGGACGCTGATGGCGCGCAGGCAGCCGTCGTTCATGGGGATCGTGGGGTCGAGGAAGCAGCGCACGGCGAAGACGGCGGCGGCCAGCGACTGCGAGGCGGAGGCGTTGATCGCGGCGGGTACCTGCGGGTCGGTCCCCTCGAAGTCCACCACCACGTGCGCGGCGGCTCCCGACGGCGGGGGACCTGATGGCGAGCGGCCCGGTGATGAGCCGCCCGATGGTGAGCCGCTCGGTGACGAGGGGCCCGATGGTGAGCCGCTCGGTGACGAGGGGCCCGATGGCGAGCGGTCCGGTGATGAGCCGCCTGATGGCGAGGGGTCCGTGGACGGCGGGCCCGTCGTGACCGCGACCCTGACCGTGTGCGTCCGGTCCGGGTGGACGCCGTCGTCGTCGATCGGGTACGACCCGGTGAAGCGGCCACGCGGCAGGTCGGCCAGTGCGGCCCTGGTGCGCGCCTCGGTGTAGTCCAGGTAGGCGTCGATGCCGCGCGCCAGGCCTTCGGCTCCGTGCTCGGCGACGAGCGACGACATCCGGGCGGCGGCGACGGCGGTGCCCGCGACGAGCGCGCGCACGTCGCCCATCACCTTGTCGGGCGTGCGCGAGTTGGCGCGCAGGATGGCCTCGACGGCGGGATCCAGACCCGCCGCAGTGGCCAGCCGTACGGGAGGGAGCTGGAGGCCCTCGAGGAAGATGTCGGTCGCCAGCGGCGCCATGCCGCCCGCCGACAGGCCGCCCAGGTCCGAGACGTGGATCATGGTGGCGGTGAAGTAGGCCGGCCCGCCCGAGACGAAGACGGGCCGGTAGACGAGCAGGTCGTTGGTGTGGACGCCGCCGCGGTAGGCGTCGTTCAGCACGTAGACGTCGCCCTCCCGCATGGTGCCGGCGGGGTGGTCGGCCAGCAGGTACGGCAGGGCGACCTTGAGCGCCATGCTGTTCATCAGCGTGGTGGCCGTCGACTGGGCGATCAGCCGTCCCCTGGCGTCCAGGAGGGCGGCGGAGGCGTCGGAGCCCTCGACGATGAACGTGGAGTAGGCCGAGCGGACGACGACGATGCTCGCCTCCTCGGCCGCGACGACCAGGGCGTTGCGCAGGACCTCCGCGGTCAGGGTCATGCCCGGTCCTCCTGCCCGGTCGTCCTGGTGAGGACCACGGCCCCGTCGGACGCGAGGGCGGCGCTCCAGCCGGGCGGGACGACGATGGTCGACTCGGGGTCCTCGACGATGGCGGGGCCCGCCAGCCGGGTGAGCGCGGCGCGGGGCAGCACGGGCACCTCGGCGTAGCCGCCGCACTCGGCGAAGTAGGCGACCCTGCGGCCAGTGCCCCCCGCTCGTGTGCCCCCGGCTCCTGTGACCCCGACCCCGGCCCCTGTCGCCTCGGCTCCTGTCACCCCGCCCCCTGTGACACCGGCTCCTGTGACCCCGGCTCCGGCTCCGGGGAGCTCGCCGGTGGCTCGGGTCCCGGCAGCAGCGCTCGTGGCGGGGACGCTCAGCCGGAGGCGGAAACTGACCAGCTCGATCTCGCCCTCCTGCGCGATGCCGTACACCTGCCGGTACTTCTCGTGGAAGGCGCCGGCCACCGACGGCCCCCACGGGACGGTGAGCTCGTGCGCCTGGCCGCGGAAGCGGACGTCCACCGCGCGCTCGGCCCGCACGCCGGGAGCGCCGGCGGCGACGGCGAGGTCGTCGCGGGCCGCGGCCTCCAGGGCGGCGAAGACGGCCTCGGGATCGGCGGCCGACGGCGCGGACCGCACGCGCTCGGCCGTCAGCTCGCCGGCCAGCAGCCCGGCGGCCGAGGCGACGCCGCACAGGGCCGGCACCACGACCGTGCCGATGCCGAAGCGCTCGGCGACCCTGGCCGCGTGCATCGGGCCCGCGCCGCCGAAGGCCACCATGACGAACCCGCGCGGGTCGATCCCTCGCTGCACGGTCACCACGTGCACCGCCGATCCCATCGCCGCCGCGACGATCTCGTGGACGGCGTGCGCCGCCGCCGCGCGCGACACCCCGAGCGGCCCCGCCACCCTGTCCAGCGCCTTCTCCGCGAGGTCGGCGGAGAGCGGGAAGGCCGAGAAGGAGGCGGGGGAGAGGTAGCCGAGGACCAGGTTCGCGTCGGTGACCGTGGGGGCGGAGCCACCCAGCCCGTAGCAGGCCGGGCCGGGGGAGGAGCCCGCCGAGCGCGGCCCCACACGTAACGCGCCGGCCTGGTCCACCCACGCGACGCTGCCGCCGCCCGCGCCCACCTCGGCCAGGTCGATGGCAGGGGTCTTCACCGGCACGCCGGTGCCCGCCCGGCGACCGCCGAAGCTGCCCTTGCCGCCGACGTGGAACTCGTGGGTGATCTCGGGTCTGCCGTTCGTGATGACGCAGGTCTTGGCCGTGGTGCCGCCCATGTCGAAGGAGATCACCCGGGGGTGCCCGGTGCGCGCGGCGGCCAGCACGCCGGCCGCGGGGCCGGACTCGATCGTCGCCACCGCCCTGCGCGCGGCCTGGGCGGCGGACATGACGCCGCCCCCGGACTCCATGACGTGCACGGGGGCGGTGATGCCCAGCGCGGCGAGCCCTTCGCGGAGCCTGGTGAGGTAGGACGACATGAGCGGCCCCACGTAGGCCGACATGACGGTCGTCGTGGCGCGTTCGTACTCCCTGAGCTCCGGCCACACCTCCGACGAGATCACCACCTCGGGCACGTACTCCTTCAGCACGGCGGCCACCTGCCGCTCGTGGGTGGGGTCGGCGTAGGAGTGCACCAGGCACACCGCGGCCGAGGTGATGCCGCGGGCGGCGATCTCGCGGCCGGCCCGCCGTACGGACTCCTGGGAGAGCGGCACGAGCACCGAGCCGTCGGCGGCCACGCGCTCGTCCACCTCGAAGCAGTCCTCGGCGGCCACGGGTGGCGGCGGCGGGGTGAAGCGGAGGTCGTAGCGGTCCTCCTCGACGCGCGCGTAGCGGCCGAGCGGGAGCAGCGAGCGGAAGCCCCGCGTGGTCACGAAGGCGACGCGGGCGCCGGTGCGTTCGAGCACGGCGTTCGTGGCCAGGGTGGTGGCGTGGACGACCCTCTTGACCTTCGAGGGGGTGGCATAAAACAGCACTTGGGAGATACTGGACATGATGCCAGTGAGTGGGTCGTCAGGGGTGGTCAGACACTTCGCGACGGACACCTCGCCGTACGGGCCGTGCAGCACGGTGTCCGTGAATGTGCCGCCGACGTCAACCCCGATCTGGTATTCCACGTCGATACGGTAGGACTCAAGCAAGCGCTTGTCACGATTGACTTTCGGTGGGCGGTTGGGAGTCTGGTTCTGTCGTCGGTAGGGAGCTCGTTATGAGGCGTCTCGCAGTGCCCGGAGTGGCGGTCGCCCTCGCGATGTTGAGCGTGCCCCCGGCATTAGCGCATAACCACCCCAGCGGCATCACCGACCTGGTCACGCCCGCGGTGGCGCGGGTCGAGGCCAAGGCGATCATCGACATCACCCTGCTCGACCACGTCGGCGAGCTGCTCCACATCGAGCGCACCTACGACGTGCCCATCGGGACGGGCACCGGCACCGTGGTCAATCCCGACGGCACGCTCGTCACGCTCACCCAGGTCGTCCACACCGACAACGACCTGGCGGTCTACGCCGCGAACAAGGTGTTCGGCGACTACCACAAGGTGAACATCCCCGCCGACTTCGACCGGCACACGGTGTCGGACGATCAGCTCAACCACCATCTCCAGCTCTGCTACGACCTCAAGAGCAAGATGTCGACCTGCATCGTCGACATCAAGCAGGACATCACGGTGTTCCCGAACATCACGCCCGCCGGCCGGGGGTTCAAGGCCGAGGTCGTGAAGCTCGGCGACGACCCGCTGTCGCCGGCCGTCCTGCGGCCGACCTCGACGTCCGAGGGCGGCATCGGGATGCCCACGGCGCCGCTGGCCGACAAGGTGCCCGACAAGGTCGGCGCGCCGACCGCGGTCGCGGGATTCCTCGGCAGGCCGGCCGCCACGCAGCCCCTCAAGGTCGAGATCGCGCACCTCGGTCCCGGCGGAGCGGGTGAGGGCGGGCGGATCTTCGCCGACCCGCAGAAGAAGGTCGACGAGCCCGTCAAGCTCGGCAAGCTGATCGACCAGGGCATGCTCGGCGCGCCCGTCATCGGTGACAAGGACGGCCACGTCATCGGCCTGCTGGTCGGTGGTGGCACGGTGGCACGGATGATCGGCGTCAGGGAGATCACCTCCGCGCTGGCCGCCGCCAAGACGCCCGCGCGCAGGGGTCCGCTCGACGCCGCCTTCGAGGCGGCGCTGACCCGGTACCACACCCACAACTACACCGACGCCGCGCCGGCCTTCAAACGCGTGCTCGACTACTACCCGGGTCAGCCGGTGGCCCAGGCGCACCTGAAGGACTCACTGGCCAAGAAGGGCACGGCCCAGGACATCGGCGCCCGCAAGGCCACCGCGCCTCCGCCCACCAGCATCCCGCTGTGGCCGTTCGTCGTCGGGGCGGCGGTCCTGCTGGCGCTGGCCGCGGGGATCGCGGTGCTGCTGTGGCGGCGCCGCCGCAGGGCCGGACCCGAAGGAGAAGAACTGGAGGAGATGCAGCCGCAGGAGGTTCACGTCGGCGCACCGCCGCCTGATGACGGCGCCAATCCGACCGTGATGGTCAGACGATCGCAGAACTTCCCTGCGGTCCCACCGCAACAACCGCAGTCGCAGCCTGTGCTGACCGCACAGCAACAGGTGAAGTTCTGCACGTCCTGCGGTATGAAACTGGGCCCCGCGCACCGGTTCTGTGGCTACTGCGGCCACCCGATCGAAACGTGATGCACTTGAACGAGAGATCCCTGATCGGCCAGGAGGTCGCGGGATACTACATCGAGGACGTCATCGGCAAAGGCGGCATGGCGGTGGTCTACCTTGCGCTGGACCCCCGCCTGAGCCGCCGCGTGGCCCTGAAGATCCTCAATCCGCTCCTCAGCGTGGACGACCGCTTCCGTCAGCGCTTCATCCTGGAGTCGAGGACCGTCGCCAGCATCGAGCACCCCAACATCATCCCGATCTACGAGGCCAACTCCGACGAGAAGGGCGTGCTCTACATCTCGATGCGCTATGTGGACGGCCTCGACCTGCGCAGATTCATCTACGACCGGGGACCGATGCCGGTCGGTCAGGTCAACTCCATCGCCGCGCAGGTGGCCGCGGCACTGGACGCCGCCCACGCGCACGACCTGATCCACCGCGACGTGAAGCCGGCCAACATCCTGCTGGCGGGCGACCACGTCTACCTGACCGACTTCGGCATCACCAAGCACCGCACCTCGATCACCGGGCTCACGCAGACCGACCAGTTCATCGGCACACCGCGCTACATGTCGCCTGAGCAGATCAACAAGGAGCACATCGACGGCCGCGCCGACCAGTACGCGCTGGCCTGCGTCGTCTACGAGGCCCTGGCGGGGCGGATGCCGTTCGAACGCGACAACGACGTCGCCCTGCTGTGGGCGCACCTGGCCGAGGCGCCGACACCGCTGTCGCACCTGCGCCAGGAACTACCGCTCGAGGTCGACGGGGTGATGATGAAGGCGCTGGCGAAGTCGCCCGAACAGCGCTATCCCACCTGCACGGCGTTCGTCGGCGCGCTGCGCGACGCCATCAGCGGCGAGTACGCGCCCACGCGCCCGCAGCAGCAGACCGGCATCCCGCCGGAGGCCAAGACCCGTGCGGCCAAGCCCAGGACGGCCAAGCGCGCCGCCGGCGCCCCGCCGCGCAGGCGGAAGAAGCTGGTGCTCTTCCTGACCGGGGCGGTCGCCGTCCTCGCCGCGATCGCCGTCGCCGCCGTGCTCTTCCTGACCAACAGAAGCGAGGAGATGCGGGTCTACAAGCCGTCCGCCGCGGTGCCGATGAGCTTCGACTACCCCGAGAGCTGGACGGCCGAGACGCACCTGGACCTCTTCGCGCTGGCCTCGCCGAGCGCCCCGCAGTTCGAGTCGCTGTTCGTCGCGGGCCCTGACGCCGACTGGAAGGAGGTCCACGCCCTGGATCCGGCCGACACCCAAGGCGTGTTCGTCCAGCTGGCCGACACCTTCGATCCGAAGGCCGACCTGCAGACCATGCAGGAGACGCTCAACACGATGCTGCCGGGCAAGGTGACCTTCAACAGCGAACCCAGCAAGGCGCTGGTCGCCGGCCGGCCCGCCACCGAGTTCACGGGCTTCATGCAGAGCCCCGACCACTCCAGCGAGCTGAACGTGACGGGCTATCTCGTCGAGACGCCCTCCAAGCCGGCGCTCATCCTCTACTTCTGCGCGCCGGAAGCATGCGACCCCGAGACGCTGGCGAAGATCAAGACGAGCGTGGCGCTCACTTGAGCCTGACTTGGAGCCCGCTGTACCCCTATGGGCAAGAGCGTCCCCAACGTCTACTCTCCGCGTGTGGGTATTCGCATCGTCATCGCGGACGACCAGGCCATGGTCCGAGTGGGCCTGCGCATGGTCGTCGACAGCGAAGAGGGCATGGAGGTCGTCGGCGAGGCCGCCGACGGTCATGAGGCGCTGGCCGTGGTCAGGCGGACGCGTCCGGACATCGTGCTGATGGACATCTCCATGCCCCGCATGGACGGCCTCGCCGCGGCCAGGAAGATCTTCGAGGAGCCCGCGCCGCCGAAGGTCGTCATGCTGACGACGTTCGACACCGACGAGAACCTCTACGCCGCCCTGCGCGCCGGCACCAGCGGCTTCCTGCTCAAGGTGTCGCCGCCCGAGCAGCTCGTGGAGGCGATCAGGGTCGTGCACGCCGGTGACGCCCTGCTCGACCCCGCGGTGACCAGCCGGGTCATCGCCTCCTTCGCCGGGCGGCACGACCCCACCCCGCCGCCGCAGCTGGCCGACCTGACCCCGCGCGAGCTCGAGGTGCTGCGCCTGCTGGCCCGCGGGCTGACCAACGCCGAGATCGCCCGCGAGCTGTTCGTCGGGGAGGCCACGGTCAAGACGCACGTGGCCCGCGTGCTGATGAAGCTGCACCTGCGCGACCGGGCTCAGGCCGTCGTGTTCGCGTACGAGTCGGGCGTGGTCCGGCCGGGCGCCGCCATCGGGTAGTACGCGGCCCAGGCCGCGTCGCCCATGCGCAGCACCTTGAGGCCCGTCCAGCCCAGGGCGAGCACGGGCGCGCACCAGAAGGGCACGGTCAGCGGGCCGTACGGCACAGCGAAGGAGCCCAGGTAGCCTAGGGTGACGACCAGCGGCACCCACCAGCCGACGAAGCCGGACCGCCACACCGCCACGGTCAGCAGCGGCAGGCCGATCAGGCCGAGGAACATCCACGGCTGGAAGGCGCCCACGGTGATCGGCAGGCCGAGCATCTCGTCCATGATCTGCTGTGCCCGCTCCGGCGGGTAGTGCCGGCCCAGCCACCACTCGACCGGGTCGATGATCAGCATGCCGGACAGCGAGCTGTAGCCGATCACCGCCATGGCGGCGGCCACGTGGCCGAGCCTGGTGTTGCGGCGCCGGGTGAGGTGGGCCAGGCCGAGCGCGGCCACGGCCATCAGCAGCCAGCTCCAGTGGTAGAGCGCGGACTGCAGCTGGGCGAGGGTGGGGTTGACCCCGAAGCTGACCGCCTCGCGGTCGTCGCCCCACGTGCCCGGATCGACGACGACGGCGACCGCCTGCAGCAGCGGTGCGGTGATGAGGAGCGTGCCCGCCGCGATCCTGCGGAAGGCGACCTGGTTGTTGAGCATGCCAGGCACGCTAGGTCGCGCCGGGCCGCCGGTCGTCCGCCTGCTGACCGATCCGCCGTCACCCGGCCGGGGGAGCGGGACGCCACCCCTGTCTCGCGATTCGGGAGGGTATGGCGGTCCTTGCCCGTTCTATGTGTATATTTTCCGTAAGAGAGCGTCCGAAACAGGAGATTTTCATGCGAGCGTTCCCCAGGGTGCTGTTCGACGAGGCGCACAGCGAGTCGTGGACGATCAGGCGTGAGGTCGCCGAGGCCATCAATCCCGCCCACCCCGACGACAACAGCTACGCGCGCGCCGCCGGCCTGCTGCGCCGCCTGGGGCACCGGGTCACCTCCGGCAGCCTGGAGCAGCTCGCCGACCACGACGTCCTGGTGGTCGCCCACCCGTCGCAGCAGCGCTGGGAGCGGACCACCGGCCAGGGCAGCCCCGTCTTCACCGCCGACGAGCTCAACGCCATCGAGTCCTTCGTCGCCGACGGCGGCGGGCTCATCGTCCTGGCCGAGGAGGAGCAGGACAAGTACGGCAACAACCTGGCCGAGCTGCTCGCCCGCTTCGGCATCGGCATCACCCACACCACCGTTCGCGACCCCGGCAACGCCCACCGCGGCGTCGCCACCTGGGTGCTCGGCACCCCCTCCACCGGCGGCGTGCTCGCCGGCGTCGGCAGCGCCTGCTTCTACCGCTCCGGCGTGCTCACCGCCCGCGACGACGCCACCGTGCTGTTCACCACCTCCGCCACCGCCGACCCCGCGGGCGCGCCCCTGGCCGTCTCCGTCGAGTACGGCAAGGGCAAGGTCGTGGCCTTCGCCGACTCCGACCTGTTCGGCGACGACTCCATCGACGACTACGACCACCGCGCCCTGTGGGGCAACGTCGTGACGTGGGCGGCCCGGGTGCCGTCCGCCACCCGTCCGGCCGGCGCCCAGGACGAGGCCAAGTCCGAGCTGTTCGCCCAGCTCAAGGCCGTCGTCGAGGAGCTGCGCCCGCTCCAGGCCAAGGACGGCTCGGTCCCCGACGACAAGCAGGCCGCCGCCGCCCTCGTCGGCTACGTCTCCGACCTCGTGGGCCGCCTGTCCGGCTACTTCCCGCACGACGCCGCCTACCTGCAGGCCGTCCAGGCCGACCTGGCCAAGTGGCTGGAGCAGGGCCTCGGCGTGCCCGACTTCCTCGACTCGCTCAACCTCTTCCACCCCGACACCCAGCGCGTCGACGGCCTGGAGCACCTCGTGGTGTTCCCCATGTACACCCAGAACGGCAACCCCAACCGCAACCTCGAAGCGGTCTGGATCCGCACGATCTGGCCCGACTGGCTGGCCGAGCTCGAGTCCAACGGCTACGACAACCCGCTGTTCGTGCCGATCGCCTTCGAGGACTTCACCGCCGGCTACGACACCTTCTCGGCGGTGCTGTTCCCCGAGACCGTCGCGGTACGGCAGGCGCCCGAGCGCTTCACCTGGGGCGGCATCTTCGCCGACCGGGAGGCCGCGCGCTTCCGCTCGGTCAGCAGCGCCGCCGCCCGGACGCTCAAGCTGGACCTGCCGCCGGACGCGGCCAGGCTGCTGGAGTCGCAGGAACTGGCCCAGGACACCTTCGTCATGTGGGACCTCATCCACGACCGCACCCACAGCCACGGCGACCTGCCGTTCGACCCCTTCATGATCAAGCAGCGCATGCCGTACTGGCTGTACTCGCTGGAGGAGCTGCGCTGCGACCTCACCGCGTTCGGCGAGGCGGTCAAGCTGGAGGCGGCGGGCGTGCCGCACGCGCGCTACGTGCAGCTGGCGATCCTGTTCGACCGGCTCTTCCGCTTCCCCATCACCGGTGAGCGGGTGCGCAACTACGACGGGCTCGGCGGCCAGCTGCTGTTCGCCTACCTGCACCGCAACGACATCATCAGGTGGACCGACAACCGGCTGTCGATCGACTGGAACCGCGTCGCCGACGGCGTGGCCGACCTGCGCGGCGAGGTGGAGAAGCTCTACCGCGACAGCATCGACCGCGCCAAGATGGCGCACTGGATCGCCGCCTACGAGCTGGTCACCGCCTACGTCGAGCCGCACCCCCGTTCGGTGTGGAAGACCGGCCGGCTTCCCGAGGAGCAGAAGGCCATGGTCGACGCCGTGCTGCCCGACGAGTTCCCCCTGAGCATGTTCTACGAGGCCCTCCGCCGTAAGCTCGGTGACGTCGTCGAGTCCACGAAGGGGATCCGAGCATGATCCTTCTGATCACAGGTGCGGCCGGGCCGACCGGGCAGGCCGTCGCCAAGCACTTCACCGAGAACGGTCACACGGTCATCGGTGTGGACAAGGACGACGTCGACCTGCTCGACCGCGGCGCCGTCCAGGCACTGGCCGAGCGCATCGAGGCCGAGCACGGCCAGGTCGACGGCGTCGTCCACCTGGTCGGCGGGTGGCGTGGCGGCAAGACGTTCGCCGACACCGACCTGGAGGACTGGGCCGTCCTGCACGACCTGCTGGTCCGCACCCTCCAGCACGTGACGCTGGCCTTCGAGCCGCTGCTCAGGAAGTCCGACAACGGCCGGTTCGTCATCGTGTCGGCCAAGGCGGCCGAGAAGCCCACCGCGGGCGGCGCCTGCTACGCGGCGGCCAAGGCCGCCGCCGAGGCGTGGACGTTCTCGCTGGCCGACGCGTTGAAGGACACCGGTTCGGCGGCCACCGTCCTCGTGGTCAAGGCGCTGCTGAACGACGCCATGAAGGCCGCCAAGCCGGAGGCGAAGTTCGCCGGGTTCACCCACGTCGATACCCTCGCCGAGGCGGTCGCGCAGCTGTACGAGCGGCCCGCCGACGAGATCAACGGCATCCGATTGGACCTCACCCAGTGATTCCCCGCCACGACCCCGCTCTCAAGGCGTTCGCCAGCGACAACTACGCAGGCGTGCACCCGGAGATCCTCCAGGCCATCGTCACGGCCAACGAGGGCCACCAGATCTCCTACGGAGAGGACGTCTACACCGAGGCGTTGCAGGAGATCTTCAGGAGCCACTTCGGCGCCGGAGCCCAGACCTACCCGGTCTTCAACGGCACCGCGGCCAACGTCGTCTCGCTGCGCGCCATGACCCGGCAGTGGGAGGCCGTGGTCTGCGCCGACACCGCGCACATCCACACCGACGAGGGCGGCGCGCCCGAGGTCGTGGGCGGCATCAAGCTGTTCACCGTGCCCACGCCCGACGGCAAGCTCACGCCCGCCCTCATCGACACCCAGGCGTGGGGTTTCGGCGACGTCCACCGGGCCCAGCCCAAGGTCGTCTCGATCTCCAACACCACCGAGCTCGGCACCCTCTACACGCCGGACGAGATCGCGGCCATCTGCGAGCACGCCCACGGGCTGGGGATGACCGTCCACCTCGACGGCTCCAGGCTCACCAACGCCGCCGCCGCGCTGGACGTGCCGCTGCGCGCGCTGACCACCGACGCGGGCGTGGACGTGCTCTCCTTCGGCGGCACCAAGATCGGCCTGCTGTACGGCGAGGCCGTCGTCGTGCTCAACCCCGAGGCGGCCACCGGCGTCGACTACCTGCGCAAGACGTTCATGCAGCTGGCCTCGAAGATGCGCTTCGTCTCAGCGCAGTTCGAGGCCCTGCTGTCGGGCGACCTGTGGCTGCGCAACGCCCGGCAGGCCAACGCCATGGGGGCGCGGCTGGCCGCGGCCGTCCGCGACATCCCCGGCGTGGAACTGTCGAGGGAGGCGCAGGCCAACGCGGTCTTCGTGCGCCTGCCCCAGGACGTCACCGAGCGGCTGCAGAAGCGGTTCCGCTTCTACACCTGGAACGCGGCCACCGGCGAGGTGCGCTGGATGTGCTCCTTCGACACCACCGAGGCCGACGTCGACGCCTTCGCCGCCGCCGTGGCCGAGGAGCTTCAGGGCGAGCCGCCGATCTCCTTCTCGTAGGCGGTCAGCTGCTGCTCCAGGGCCTTCATCAGCTCGAAGACCTGGCTCGGCGGAATTCTGATACGGCTGACGATCCGAGTCGGGACGCTCACCACGGGCTGTCCCGACTCGGGCTCCTCCGACAGCTGCGGCGGCCTGGTGATCACCGCGAAGTCGAGCACGAACCCGTCGCGGGTGTGCCAGACGGAGGCGAAGTTGGCGTACTGCCCCGCCTCCACCTCCGGCGAGATGCTGACCTCCAGGCGGCTTTCGGGCTCTCCCATGTCGCCATCGTGCCCCATTTTCCGGATCCACGGCATGGTCACGCGCCGCTACCACAGAACCCGCACGGCTGGGCCGCGCGCCGCTACCGCAGGACCCGCGGCTGGGCCGCGCGCCGCTACCGGAGGATCGACGGCAGGGGTGCCGCGCCGCGCTGCTTCAGCAGGTCCGTCATCAGCTTGATCTCGCTGGTCTGGCTGTTGACGATCTGCTGGGCCAGCCCCTTCACCTCGGCCCGGTCCGACAGCTCCAGCAGGCCCTTGGACATCTCCACGCCGCCCTCGTGATGGCGGATCATCAACTGCAGGAAGAAGATCTCGGCCTCCTTGCCCTGCAGGCTCCTGAGCCTGGCCATCTCCTCCGGGGTGGCCACACCCGGCATCGGCTCAGGCTTGTCCTGGGTGCCGCCGTGGCCCGCGTGGCCGACCATCCACGCCATCTCGGGACGGGCGCTCGCCTGGTCGAGCCCCCACTGCTGCAGCCACCCGATGAACATCCCGCGCTGCGCGGTCTGGGTGACGATGATGTCCTCGCTCAGGTTCCTGATGTCGGGGGAGGCCGACCTGTCGCGCGCGGCGAAGGCCATCTCGGTCGCCTGCGCGTGGTGTTTGCCCATGTCGCGGGCGAATCCGGCCTCGGCGGACGAGTCGGTGGGGGTGCCGGTCCTGCCCATCACGAAGAACAACACTGCGGCGACCGCGAGCGCGGCGAATCCCGCGATCAGAAGAGGCTTTTTCGTCATCGTTTTCCCAGACTACTCACCGGTCCTTCCTTATTCGCCACATACGCCCCGAGGGCATAGGGTGACCCGCAGTTGGTGACCCCATGGAGGAACTGATGACGAAGGAGAAGGCGCAGGCGCGACGCGAGCATCTGGCGAAGATGCGGGCGGAGCAGAAGGCCAAGGAGCGCCGGTCCGCCATGCTGATGTGGGGCGTGGGCGGTCTCGTCATCCTCCTTCTGGTCGGCGGCGTCGGCTTCTACATCGTGAAGGACCGGCAGGCGACCTCGCTCGACGCGGTGACCAACGTCTCCTACGCGGGCGGCGAGCACGTCTGGAGCTCGGTCAAGTACAAGGAGAGCCCGCCTGTCGGCGGCAAGCACAACAACTACTGGCAGCAGTGCGCGATCTACGACAAGCCCATCCACAACGAGCACGGGGTTCACTCGCTCGAGCACGGCGCCGTCTGGATCACCTACCGCCCCGACCTGCCCAAGGCCCAGCTCGAGAAGCTGAAGACGATCGCCGAGTCGACAGGCGACTCCAAGTACATGCTGGTCAGCCCGTACCCCGGCCTGCCGGCCCCCATCGTGGCCAGCACCTGGGGACACCAGCTGACCTTCCAGGACGCCGGCGACGCCAAGCTGCCCAAGTTCATCACCAAGTACCAGAACGGGCCCGACACCCCTGAGCTCGGCGCCACCTGCGGCGGCGAGTACGCGATCACCTCGACCGCCGACCAGCAGCCGCTGCCGCCGGAGCCCAAGAACACGACGACGCCGCTGCCGCACGAGTCGCTCGCGCCCTCGGCCACGCCGTCGCCCGCCAAGTCCTGAGCCGGGAGCCGTCTCGCCGATCGCGGGTGACCGGCGCGACGGCTCCCGCTAGCCGAGCACCTCGGCGATCGGCGTCGCCACGAGCCCGTGCGCCTCGGCCACGGGCTCGCTGAGCAGCCGCCCCTCATGCGTGCTCAGCCCCCGGGCCAGCACGCGGTCGCTGCGCAGCGCCGCCAGCCAGCCGTTGTCGGCGATGGCCAGCGCGTAGGGCAGCGTGACGTTCGTCAGCGCGAACGTGGAGGTGTGCGGTACCGCCCCCGGCATGTTCGCCACGCAGTAGAACAGCGAGTCGTGCACCGGGTAGGTCGGCTCGGCGTGCGTGGTGGGCCGGGAGTCCTCGAAGCAGCCGCCCTGGTCGATGGAGATGTCGACCAGCACCGAGCCCGGCTTCATCCTGCTGACCAGCTCGTTGGTGACCAGCGTCGGCGCCTTCGCGCCCGGCACCAGCACCGCGCCGATCACCAGGTCGGCCTCCAGCACGGCCTTCTCGATCTCCAGCGTGTTCGAGGCGATCGTCTGGCAGTAGCCCTGGTAGATCATGTCGGCCTGGCGCAGCTTGTCGATGTTGCGGTCGAGAAGCAGCACCTCGGCCTGCATGCCGAGGGCGATCGCCGCGGCGTTCATCCCCGACACGCCCGCGCCGATCACGACGACGTTCGCCGCCCGCACGCCGGAGACGCCGCCCATCAGCACGCCGCGGCCGCCCTCGGGGCGCATCAGGTGGTAGGCGCCCACCTGCGGCGCGAGCCGTCCGGCCACCTCCGACATCGGGGCGAGCAGCGGCAGGGCGCCGTTGTCCGCCTGCACGGTCTCGTAGGCGATGCCGGTCACGCCCGCGTCGAGCATCGCCCTCGTGCACGCCTCGGAGGCCGCCAGATGCAGGTAGGTGAACAGCACCTGGCCCTTGCGCATCCGGTGGTACTCCTCGGCGATGGGCTCCTTGACCTTCAGGACGAGGTCGCCCATGCCCCACACCTCGTCGGGCCCGTCGAGCACCACCGCGCCGACGGCGACGAAGTCCTCGTCGGGAATGGACGATCCCCTTCCCGCGTCCCGTTCGACGAAGACCTGATGTCCATGCCTGATCAGTTCGTGCGCGCCCGCGGGTGTGAGGGCCACGCGATACTCGTGGTTCTTGACCTCGCGAGGAACTCCGACCTTCATATGTCCAATGTCCCCCAGGCCGGGGGCGACACTCTGTATGGACCGTGCCAAGGTTCTTGGCAGACTGTCGATGATTTCCCGGTTCCTGCCGTCCTCGCTAGGCTCTGCGGAAGCACCAGTCAGGATGGGGTTCACGGATGGAGAAACCGCCGCCGCCGGGGCGTCCGCCCGGGGCGCAGCCCGCAGCGGTCCCCGAGGGGCCGAGGGCGAGCAGGCTCACCACCATCGTGCTGATCGTCTCCCTCGTCCTGGTCGTGCTGACCGCGGGCGTGCTCGGCACCGTCGCGGTGCTCATGACGAGGAACCCCGACTCGCCGCTGTTCGGCGGCAAACCGCCGATCAGGCTGGGCGAGCCGATCTACTTCGCCCCCGTCGAGGACCAGAAGGCCTCGCCGTGCCCGGGCCAGAAGGTGGCGCTCTCCCAGGACGGGAAGATCTGTTACTTCCTGTCCGAGGCGGTGCCCGTCTCGGCGGTGCAGGCGATCGAGACGGTGAAGGAGAAGGACAGCTACGGCGTCAGGATCGCGGTCGCCCCGGCCTTCCGCGACGCGCTGGCCGCGCTGATCAAGGAGCGCGTCGACCAGCAGATCGCCATCCTGGTCGGCCAGAACGAGACCGCCACCGTGCTGGCCGCGCCCACGGTCGCCCAGCAGATGAGCGGTGACAGCGTCAGCATCGCGGGCTTCACCAAGGACAAGGCCGACGCGCTGGTCAAGGCGATGCTGGGCGCCGCCGTCACCCCCGCACCGCCCCAGCCGGGCGTCCCCGGCACGAGCACCACGCCCCAGCCCGGCACCACACCCGGCACCACGCCTCAGCCCGGCACCACCCCGCCCGGTACGCAACCCGGCGCCACTTCGCCGGGTACGCAACCGGGCGCCACGCCGCCCGGTACGCAGCCCGGCACCACCGGGACCGGGGCGACCCCGCCCGGAGCCCAGCCGGGGACCACCCAGCCCGGCACCGGCCAGTCCGGCACCGGCCAGTCCGGCACCGGCCAGTCCGGGGTCCGCACGACCGCCACGGCGTCACCGGGCGCGGGTCTCGGCACGTCCGCCGACGCCTCCCGGAGCGCGCGTTCCTCGCTCGACGCCGGCACCGAGAAGCGCTACTCCACCTGCAAGGAGGCACGGGCGGCCGGGTACGGCGGGCCGTACCAGAAGGGCAGGCACCCGCAGTACTCCTGGTACACCGACAAGGACGGCGACGGCTTCGCCTGCGACCCGCAGGACGGCTAGACGTCGCGCCGGTGCCGGGCCGTCAGAACAGGCCGCTCAGCGCGAAGTAGGCGACGAAGATCAGCGAGACCACCCACAGCAGCCCCGGGATCTCGGCGTACTTCCCGCGCGCCGCCTTGATGACGGTGTAGGCGATCACCCCCGCGCCCACTCCGTTGGTGATGCTGTAGGTGAACGGCATCAGCACGATCGTCAGGAACGCCGGGATCGCCAGCTCCAGATCCTCCCACGGCACGTTACGACTCTGCGTCATCATCAGCGCGCCAACCAGCACGAGCGCCGGCGCGGCGGCAGCGGCGGGCACCACCTCGGCCAGCGGCGTGAACAGCATGGTCAAGCCCAGCAGCGCGCCCGTCGCGACGCTGGCCAGGCCGGTGCGGGCGCCCTCGCCCACACCGGCCGCCGACTCCACGAACACCGTGTTGGAGGAGGCGCTGCACAGGCCGCCGATCACGCCCGCCATGCCGTCCACGGTCAGGATCGCGCCCAGCCGCGGCACCCGGCCCTGGGTGTCGACGAGTGACGCCTCGTCGGCGACCCCGATGATGGTGCCCATCGCGTCGAAGAATCCGGACAGCACCAGCGTGAACAGCACGATGGAGGCGGTGACCGCGCCCGCGGTGACGAACCCGCCGAACAGGTCGACGTTGCCGATCAGCCCGAAGTCGGGCGGCGAGATGACGGCCTCGGGCACGTGGGGCACCACGATGCCCCACTGCTTCGGGTCGATGGTGGCCACGGCGTTGACGACGATCGCGACCAGCGTGGTGATCACGATCGAGAGCAGGATCGCGCCGGGCGTCTTGCGGACGAACAGGATGATCATCAGCAGCAGCCCGAAGGAGAAGACGGCCACCGGCCAGCCCGTCAGCCGCCCGGTGGCGCCGAGCTGAAGGGGAGTGGCGCCGGTACCGGAGACGAATCCGGCGTCCACCAGGCCGATCAGCGTGATGAACATCCCGATGCCCACGCTGATGGCGTGTTTCAGCGCCAGCGGGATCGAGTCCATGATGAGCCGGCGGATGCCCGAGACCGCCAGCAGGATGATCACCAGACCTTCGAGCACGACCAGGCCCATCGCCTGCGCCCACGTCATGTGCGGCGCCGCCTGGTAGGCCACCACCGCGTTCAGCCCGAGGCCGGCCGCCACACCGAAGGGCGCGTTGCCGACGAAGGCCATCAGCAGCGTGCTGACCGCCGCCGCCAGCGCGGTCGCGGTGGTCAGCTGGCCGATGTCGAGCCGCGCGCCCGTGACGTCCCTGGCGCCGGCCAGGATGATCGGGTTGAGCAGGACGATGTAGGCCATCGCCATGAAGGTCGTGATCCCGCCGCGGATCTCGCGTCCGACCGTCGCCTCGCGGGCGGACAGTTCGAACAGCCGGTCGAGCACGATCATCCCCCTTACGCACGCAGGGGGATGATCGTTTCTCTACCCCGTTTCCCCTGCGGCTATCGCTGCTCGTGCTTGCCGCCGCCGACCAGGGCGACGAACTCGTCCAGCGTGATGTTGCCGTCGCCGTCCTGGTCGGCCGACGCGACGAACGCCTCGATCTCCTCGTCGGTGACCCCGTGGCCGCCCAGCGCCTGGTTCACCTGCCGGATCTCGCCCGCCGTGAGCACGCCGTCGTGGTCGGTGTCGAACTTCTCGAACTCGGCCTTGGCCGCCTCGCGCGCTTCGGACATGTGGGCCTATTCCTCCGTGTTCAGTCGTGCTGTCGAGCATCCAACCTAGCGTGGCCGCGCCCTTGTCAGGCAGGGACCCCGACGATGTGCTCCGGCCGTACCGGAACCCTGGTCAGCGCGACGCCCGTGGCGTCACGGACGGCGGCCACGATGGCGGGCGTGGAGGAGAGCGTCGGCGGCTCGCCCGCGCCCCGCAGCCCGTACGGCGCGGCGGGGTCGGGGTTCTCCTTGATCGACGTCTGCATGGGCGGCATGTCGAGCACGGTCGGGATGAGGTAGTCGGTGAAGGACGGGTTCAGCACCTGCCCGTCGCGCACCTGGATCTCCTCCATGAGCGCCAGCCCCAGCCCCTGCGCCGAGCCGCCGTGGATCTGGCCCTCCAGCGCGACCGGGTTGAGGATCCTGCCGACGTCCTGCACGGCCGCCAGCTCCACGACCTTGACCAGGCCGAGCTCGACGTCCACGTCGACGACCGCGCGGTGCACGCACAGCGCGAGCTGGGTGTGGGAGTCGGCCTGTCCGGTGACCGGGTCCATGGGATAGGTGGGCCGGTGCCGGTACTCCCTGGTCTCCTCGATCGGCCCGTACTTCTCCAGCGCCTCGACGACGGGCAGCCCCTCGAACCGCGCCCGTACGGCCTCGCAGGCCGCCTTGACCGCGCCGCCCGTGACGTAGGACTGGCGCGAGGCCGACGACGATCCGGCCGAGCCGACCCGCGTGTCGGCCGTGGCCACCGTCACCCTGTCGACGCCGAGCTCGGTGCGGGCGATCTGGGCCTGGATCGTCACCAGGCCCTGTCCCACCTCGGCGGCCGCGGTGTGCACGGTCACGTGGGGCTCGCCGCCGATCAGCTCGACGCGCACCCTGGCGGTGGAGTAGTCGTCGAAGCCCTCCGAGAAGCAGATGTTCTTGATGCCGACGCCGTAGCCGACGCCCCGCCGTACCCCCTCGCCGTGGGTGGTCTGGGAGACGCCGCCCGGCAGGTCGCGCAGGTCGTCCGTGGCCGGGCCTGGCAGGGGCATGGCGGCCAGCTCGCGCAGCATCTCGGCCAGCGGCGCGGGCGAGTCGATGATCTGGCCCGTGGCCAGGGCGGACCCCTGGGAGACGGCGTTGCGGACGCGTATCTCGACCGGGTCGAGGCCGCAGGCGGCGGCGAGCTTGTCCATCTGCGACTCGTAGGCGAAGCAGGCCTGCACCGCGCCGAAGCCGCGCATCGCGCCGCAGGGCGGGTTGTTGGTGTAGACGCCGGTGGCCAGGATGTCGACGTTGGGCGCCTCGTAGGGGCCGACGCCGAGGGAGGCCGCGTTGCCGACGACGGCGGGCGAGGAGGAGCAGTAGGCGCCGCCGTCCAGGAGGATCTCGGCCTTGACGTAGACCAGCCTGCCGTCGCGGGTGGCGCCGTGCTCGTAACGCAGCCAGGCGGGATGGCGGTGCACGTGGCCGAAGAACGACTCTTCACGCCCATAGACGATCTTGACGGGCCGGTTCAGGCGGAGCGCGAGCATGCAGGCGTGCACCTGCATCGACAGGTCCTCGCGGGCGCCGAACGCGCCGCCGACGCCCGCCAGCGTCAGCCGTACCTTCTCCGGCGGCAGGCCGAGGCAGGGCGCCAGCTGGTCGCGGTCGACGTGCAGCCACTGGGTGGCGATGTAGAGATCGACCCCGCCGTCCTCCGCCGGTACGGCCAGCCCCGACTCGGGTCCGAGGAAGGCCTGGTCCTGCATACCCACCTCGTACTCGCCGGTGACGACGACCTCGGCCGTGAAGGTGTCGCCCACCTTGACCGGCTGCCTGCGGACGAACTCGGTGGCCAGCCGGGGGTCGGTGACCGCCTCCCGCACCTCGTAGTCGACGACGACGGCGGCGGCGGCCCTGCGCGCGGTCTCCGGGTGATCGGCCGCCACGAGCGCCACCGGCTCGCCCTGGTAGCGGACCTGGTCGATGGCCAGGACCGGCTGGTCCTTGTGCTCCAGGCCGTAGAACTTCTCGCCCGGCACGTCCTCGTGCGTGAGCACCGCCAGCACCCCCGGCATGGCCAGCGCGGGGCCGATGTCGATCGACCTGATCCAGGCCGACGGGTGCGGGCTGCGCAGCGTCACGCCCCACACCATGTCGTCGAGCCACAGGTCGGAGGAGTAGGCGAACTCGCCCGTCACCTTGAGGACGGCGTCGGGGCGCCGGACGCTCTCGCCCACGCCCTGCCGCGTCGTGCTGGCCGTCTCCGTCATCTTCCGAGTACAGCACCCGGCGGAGGGAGGGCCTATGTGTGCGATGTGAAATCGCGGTAAGCCGTCCTTGGGCCGACTTGTATATTCCTCCAAGTGCGCATCAGGGACCTGCTCGCCGCCTCGGAACTCGGCCTCGTCCTGCTGGCGGGGGACGAGGACACCGAGTTCACCGCCGTGCACGTCACCGACCTGCCCGAGCCCGGCCGCTATCTGAGCGGCGGCGAGCTGGTGCTCACCGGCCTGATGTGGCGGCACGAGCCGGCCGACTCCGCCCGCTTCGTCGCGACCCTGCGCGCCGCGGGGGTCGCCGCCCTCGGCGCGGGCCAGGCGTGGCTCGGCCACGTGCCCGACGACCTCGTGGCCGCCTGCGCGCAGGCGGGCATGCCGCTGCTGGAGATCCCGACCGCCGTGGCCTTCCGCGCCGTCGAAGAGGCGGCGGCGCCCCGGCTGTCGGGCGAGGTCAGGGCGGCGCTCGGCCGCCAGCGCAGGATCGTCGACGCCGTCGCCGAAGGCGCCGGCCTGGGCGAGCTGTTCGCGCTCACCGCCGCCGAGCTGGGCGTCACCGGCGCGGTGCTGTCCTCCACCGGCGAGATCGTCGTCGGCTCGTGCCCCGACCCGGTCCGGCTGGCCCGCGCCTACCTGTCGGCGTCCCGGCTGCCGTGCGCGGCGCACGGCCACACGCTCTTCGGCGTCGGCCGGGGGCATCGCGCCGCCGGCTGGGTGCTGGCCTGCGAGGGAGACCTGCTCGGCCGCGCCGACCTCGGCTTCGAGCTGGCCGCCTGCGTCGCGCTCGAACGCACCAGGATGGAGGAGGGCAGGCGGGTCGAGCGCCGCCTCGTCGAACAGCTCGTCGGCGCCGCCTTGTCCGCCGAGGCCGATGCCGCCGAGCTCAACGCCCGGCTGCGCACGTGCGGGCTGGGGCCCGGCCAGCCGTACGCGGTGGTGACGGCGACCGCCCCGCGCCCCGGCGCCACCCGCGGCCCTGACCCGGCCACGCTGGGCGGGCAGGTGCTGGAGGAGCTGCTCGGCCGGGACGTGGTGGCCGCGGCGGGCACCGACAGCGCCGTCGCCCTCGTCCCGCTGCCGGTCCCGGTCCCGGTCCCGGTCCCGGTCCCGGTCTCCGCGCTCGCCGACCGGTTGCGGGCGGGGCTCGGCGTGCTGTCGGCGCTGCGCGACACCCGGGTGTCGATCGGCGTGAGCGGCGCCCTCACCGGCGCCGCCTCGATCAGGGGCGGGATCGAGGAGGCGGGCCACGCCCTGCGCATGGCCGCCGCACGCTCCGGCGGGGTCGTCACCAGCGACGAGATCTACACCCACGACCTGCTGCTGGCCACCGTGCCTGGCGACGTCCGGCGCTCGTTCACGCAGCGGCTGCTCGACCCGCTCGTCGACTACGACGCCAAGCACCAGTCGGAGCTGGTGCGCACCCTCGGCGCCTTCCTCGACACGGCGGGCTCGTGGAACGCCTGCGCCGAGCGGATGCACGTGCACGTCAACACGGTCCGCTACCGGATCAGGCGCGTCGAGGAGCTGACCGGCAGGGACCTGTCGACCATGGCCGACCGGGTGGACTTCTTCCTCGCCCTGCGGGCCCGCTGATCAGACCAGGCCGGCCTGCGGGAGCGCGGCACCCGCTCCCTGGGCCTCCCGCTCCTCGGCCACCTGGCGGCGGACCTCGTCCGTCTGCATGCTCTGGGAGAGCACGGCGGCCTCGCTCAGGTAGGCGCGCGCCCTGCGCTGGTCGCCGAGCAGCCGGTACGCCCTGGCCAGCGCGATCAGGCAGTCCATCTCGGTGCTCAGCAACCGCACGGTTCGGGCGGCCCTCAGCCCTGCCGACAGCGCCTCGACACCCGCTTCGAGATCACCCTTGTCCACCTTGACCAGGCCCAGCACGCCGAGGATGGCGCCCTCGTGGCCGAGATCGCCGACCCGGCGCGCCATCGCCAGCGCGCTGGTCAGGCACTCCTCCGCCGCGGCGAACCTGCGCAGGCGGCCGTTGGCCTGGCCCGCCATGAGCAGGGCGTAGCGCTGGCCGACCTGCGAGCCGATCTCCGTGGCGATCTCCAGCTGCGCCATGGCGTGCCGCAGCGTCAGGTCGTGGCGGCCCACGTCCACGTAGGAGTTGGCCAGGTTGCCGAGCGCGCGCTGCTCGGCGAACCGGTCGCCGAGCCGCCTGGCCAGCCTGAGCTCCTCGTTCAGGTGGCGGACCGCCGCGTCGACCTGGCCCTGGTGGCCGAAGCCGCTGGCGATCCCGCCGTGGGCCTCCAGCGCCATCGCCTCGTCGCTCAGCCGCCTGGCGACCGCGAGGGCCCGCTGGCACAGCGAGATCATGTCCGCCAGCCGGTAGGAGTGCCGCTGGAACCACCGCAGCGCGATGCTGAGCGCCGCCCCCAGGCGGGCGATCCGCTCGTGCGGATCGTCCATGGCCTGCGCGGCCGCGGCCACCAGGTTGGGCTCCTCGGTGTTGAGCCAGTCGTGGGCCTCGTCGCGGTCGGCCAGCGGGTGCGGGCGCATGTCGACGGCCGGGATGTCGGCCTGCACCCGGTGCGGGTCCAGCAGGCGGGTGGCGTGCTCGACGGTGACGAGGTAGTAGCCCAGCACCCGCTCGAGGCACGCCGCGCGGTCGGTGACGGCGTGCTCGCCGGCGAACAGCCTGACCAGGTCGTGCATCTGGTAGTGCCACGCGCGGCCCCGCTCGAGCAGGTTGGCGTCGACCAGCCGGTCGAGGGCGCGCTCGGCGTCGGCGGGCGCCGCGTCGAGGAGCGCGGCGGCGACCCGGGTGCTCACGTCGGGCACCCGGATGAGGGCCAGCAGCACGAGCAGCCTGGCGGCCGTCCGGTCGGTGGGATGGTCGCTGTCGTGCAGGGCCTGCCAGCTGGCCGTCAGCCCCGACCGGACGGCCAGGTCACCGGCCTCCAGCTCGTGGAGCCTGCGCTGCTCGTCGGCCAGGCGGTCGACCAGCATGCCGACCGTCCAGTCGGGACGGCTGGCCAGCCGGGCGCCGGCGATGCGCAGCGCCAGCGGGAGCCCGTCGCACAGCCGTACCAGCCGGGTGGTCGCCGCGGGGTCGGCGGAGGTACGGCCGGCCTCGGTCAGCCTGGCCAGCATGGTGACGGCCTCGGCGTCCTGGAGGGTTCCCAGGCGTACCTGGACGCAGTCGTCGGCGGGCGCCAGCGTCTCCCTGCTGGTCACCAGCACCGAGCAGCCGGCGGGAACCGACAGCAGCGGCCGTACCTGGGCGAGGTTGGCCGCGTCGTCGAGCAGAACCAGGATCCGCCGGTCGCTGAGGAGGCCGCGCCACAGCGCCGCGGCCTCGTCGAGGTCCACCGGCACCCGTTCGGGCGCGGTGCCGAGCGCTCTCAGCAACCGGCCCAGCGCCTGGGAGGAGGTCAGCCGTTTGACGCCTGGAGTGCCTCCGCGGAGGTTGACGTAGAGGTGCCCGTCGGGGAAGCGGTGACCGACGGCGTGCGCCACCCGGACGGCCAGCGCCGACTTGCCGGCGCCCGGCGGCCCCGAGATCGCCACGACCGGCGCGGGCGGCGCCTCGTCCCAGGGCGCGAGGTGCGAGCGGATCCTGAGCTGCTCGGTGGTGCGGCCGACGAAGCCGAGCAGGTCGCGGGGGAGCTGGCGCGGGACCGCGACGGCGGCCTGGGCGGGTGGCGCGGTCTGCCCGCGCAGGATCACGTCGCGATAGGCGCGCAGCCGCTCGCCGGGATCGACGCCCAGCTCCTCGGCCAGCACGCGCTCGCCCTCCCTGAAGACCTCCAGCGCCTCGGCCTGGCGCCCGCCCAGGTGCAGCGCCCGCATCAGCGACTCGCGCGGCCCCTCGCGCAGCGGATGCTCGGCCACCAGCGCCATCAGCGCGGGCAGGATCTCCTGGTGCCTGCCGAGCTCGACCATGACCTCGGCCCTGCGTTCCATGGCGGTGACGCGCAGCTCGTCGAGGTGCTGCCGGCGCCCCTCGGCGAACGGCCCAGGCACGCCGGGCAGCGCGGGCCCGCGCCACAACTCCAGCGCCAGGTCCAGGCTGCGCAGGCAGCCGCGCAGGTCGCCTTCCGCGCGCCGGCGCGCCGCCCCGTCGAGATGGCCGGCGAAGGCCACGCAGTCGACGTGGAGAGGGTCGACGCGTAAGGAATAGCCGCCGGGGACGCCGACGAGTATCCTCGGCTCCTCACGGGAGCCGCGACCGGGTTCGAGCACGCTGCGCAGCCCGGCGACGTAGGTGTAGACGCTCTGCTCGGCGCTCTTCGGCGGGTCCTCGCCCCAGAGCCCGTCGATGAGGTGCTCCTTCAGCACCACCTCGCCGGCAGAGCAGGCGAGGATGGCCGCGATCGCCTGCTGACGCGGCGCGCCCAGCGAGACCTCGCGTCCATGAAGCCGTCCGAGCATCGGGCCCAGGAGAGCGATGAACACACGAGCCTCCGGATTCGCCGCGGGGGATGGTGAAACGGCAACCACATTCAGGAACGCAGACGATCGAAGATCGATATGGCCTGTAGTTGAAATGTAGACGGGTTGGTTACGCTGTTAATCCCCCATGGGAATGCCGAAGCCCCCGAATTGTGGCGATTCGAGGGCTTGACCGCGGCACTTTCCAGCAAGGACTGAAGGGCACTAGCAGCAGAGGTAGTCGTAGCTCGGTCCCTTAGGCGACACCTCGGCACCTGCGGTCGTACCATGTCCTCCAACCGTGGCAATTGCCGCGACGAGGACAGTGAGTGCGGACATGACAAGTCGCTTGCGCATGGGGGGTTCTCCCTCGCTCAGGTGGTGCTTGAAGTACATCATCCCAGGGAGACGTTGCCGTGACCACATCTGATCTGGTCGGACTCCGCATCAAGACGGTCCGCCGCCAGCGTGGCCTGTCACAGGCCCAGCTCGCCCACCCTGAACTGTCGGACAGCTACGTCTCTCTGATCGAGAGTGGAAAGCGCACGCCAACCCCCGCGGTACTTGAGCTCCTGGCCCAGAAGCTCGACTGTTCGCTCAGCTACCTCGTCAACGGCGTGACCGCCGAGCAGCTGAACGATCTCGAACTCGGCCTGGGTTACGCGCGGCTCGCACTGGAGAACGGCGAGGTTCACGAGGCCCGGACCAGGTTCGCCGAGCTCGTTGCGGACAACAACCTGACGGGTCTGACCGCCCTTCGTCAAGAGGCGGAGTACGGCCTGGCGCTCGCGACCGAGGCGACCGGCGACATCGCCGAGGCCATCAGGATCCTCAAGCGGCTCGACGGCGAGGAGCTCAGCGCCGAGCGCCACGTGGAGATCGCGCTGGCACTGTGCCGGTGCTACCGCGACAAGGGCGAGCTGGTCGCCGCCGTGGCGGTCGGCGAGCGCGTCCTCGCCGGCGCGGTGCGGCCCACGTGGACCGACGGCCTGGTCGAGCTGGGCGCGACGCTGCTGTCGGTCTACTGGGTCCGCGGCGACCTGCTGCGCGCCCGCCAGTTCTCCGCCGAGCTGCTGGCCGCCGCCGAGCTTCTCGGCACCCCGCGCGCGGCCGTCGCGGCCAGCTGGAACGCCGCCAGGGTCGCCGAGTCCATCGGCCGGGCGGAGGAGGCTCTGAGCCTGATCGAGCGCGCCTACGCCATCCAGTCGGAGACCGCCACGGCGCCGCGCAACCTGGCCAGGCTCCGCGGCGCCGTGGCGGGCCACCGCGCCAGGCTGCAGCCCCACGACACCGACAAGCTCAGGGAGCTGTTCAGCCAGACCGCCAAGGAGATCGCCGAGACCTCGGCGGGCGTGACCGACCAGGCCATCGCCGAGCTCCAGCTCGCCACGGTGGAGCTGACCGCCGGCAACCCCGAGCGCGCGGCCGAGCACGCCAGGGCGGCCGAGGAACTGCTGGCCGACCAGACGCCCGAGATGGACGCGCACATGCGGATGGTCCTCGCCAGGGCCCAGGGCGCCATGGGCGACAGGGAGGCGGCGCTGGCCAGCGCGCGCGAGGCGGTGCGGTTCATGGACCGGGCCTCCACCTCGCGCCAGGCGGCCACCAAGTGGTACGCGGCAGCGGAGACCCTGGAGGCGCTCGGTGACGACGAGGGCACCGTCGAGGCCTACCACCGGGCGCTGGCCTGCGTGGGGTTGTAGCGACGTCACCACCGGGCAGGGTGGTGGGTAGCCTTGGGGATGCCATGAAGAGATCCCCGCTGCCGGCCCTCACCGCCCTGCTCGCCGTCCTGGTCGGCGTCGTCCTGACGGCGCCCCCCGCGCTGGCCCACGACGCGCTGAAGAGCAGCACGCCGAAGAAGAACGCCACCGTCGCGACCCTCGAACAGGTCGAGCTGGAGTTCACCAGTACCCCGAAGCTCCCGTTCGTCATCGTGCGCGCCGACGGCGGCGCCGAGATGCAGGCGGGCAAGCCGGAGATCGACGGCAAGGTGGTGCGGCAGCGGCTCAAGGGCGTACTGCCCGACGGCGGCTACACGATCGCCTTCAGGGTGGTCTCCTCCGACGGTCACCCCATCGAGGGCGAGATCCCGTTCGCGGTGAAGGGCGCGCCGCGGCCCGAACCGACCGGGCAGCCGGCCTCCGCCGTACCGCAGAGCGCGTCACCCGGCCAGAGCGCCCCCGCGACCGCGCCCGCCGCGCAGAGCGCCCCCGCGACCGCGCCCGCCGCGCAGAGCGCCCCCGCGGCCACGCCGGCCGCGCAGCCCGTCGCGCCGCAGCCCGTCGCCGGACAGACGTCGCAGGCCGCGACCGGCTTCCCCGTCTGGCTCGTCATCGTCATCGGCGGGCTGGTCGGCATCGGCATCGGCTTCCTGCTGAGCGCCCGGAAGAAGAAGCCGTGACCAGGACCGCGCGGCTCGCGCTCGCGCTGGCAGGGGCCGCGCTCCTCGCCCTGGTCATCGCCATGGTCGCGGGAGGAGCGGCGTTCCCGCGCATCATCCCCGGCCTGCCGGACGAGGGCACGCTGACCCGGTGGGGCCTGCCCATCGCCAAGCTGGTGATGGACGTCGCGGGCGTCCTGACCGTCGGCCTGCTGCTGGCCGCCACCTTCTTCCTGCCCAGCGACAAGGGCATGCTCGGCAAGACCGCGCTGAGCTACGTCCAGGCGGCGTCGTGGACGGCGCTGGTCTGGGCCGGCGCGGGCGTCGTCACCATGGTGTTCACGCTGTCGGAGCAGCTCGGCCTGCCCGTCGCCGACGTGCTCTCCGGCAACGAGCTGACCAGCTTCGCCAGCCAGGTCGGCCAGGGCATCGCGCTCACCCTCGTGGTGCTGTTCGGCGTGGCCATCGCGATGTTCTCCCGCGGGGCCATCACCGCGGGAGCGTCGGCGGGCCTGCTGGCGCTCGCGGTGGTGACGCTGCTGCCGCCCGCGCTGACCACCCACGCCTCCTCCTCGCCCAACCACGGGCTCGCCACCACCGGCGTCGCCGCCCACCTGGTGTCGCTGGCCCTGTGGGTGGGCGGGCTCACCGTCCTGCTCGCCCACGGGCTGCGCAGGCAGCCGCAGCTCGAGGTCGCCGCCAACCGCTTCTCCCGGATGGCGCTGTGGTGCTACATCGGCGTCGGGCTGTCCGGCCTCTTCAGCGTCCTGGCCCGGCTGACCGCGATCAGCGACCTGTGGACCTCGGCCTACGGCGTGCTGCTCGTGGCCAAGACCGCCGCGTTCGTCGTGCTCGGCTACATCGGCTGGTGGCACCGCCAGCGCACGATGGCCCAGCTCGGCAAGGGCAGGCCAGGGGCGTTCACCCGGCTGGCCGCCGGCGAGCTGGTGCTCATGTTCGCCACCATCGGCCTGGCCGTCGCGCTGGCCCGCACCACGCCGCCCGACGTCGCGCTGCCGGCCGACCGCGCCTTCGAACTGCTCGGCTTCCCGATGCCGCCGGAGATCACGCTCGCCACCCTGGCCTCGCTGTGGTGGCTCGACCTGTTCTTCGCCCTGCTCGCCGCCGCCCTCGGCGGCCTGTACGCCGCCGGCGTCGTACGGCTGCGCCGCCGCGGCGACGCGTGGTCGGCGGGCCGTACCGCCGCCTGGTTCGTCGGCGTGGCGATCCTCGTCCTCGCCACGCAGAGCGGCCTGGCCCGCTACGCCAAGGTGCTGTTCAGCGTCCACATGATCGAGCACATGACGCTCGCGATGCTCGTGCCGATCTTCCTGGTGCTCGGCGCGCCCGTCACGCTGGCGCTGCGCGCGCTCAAGCCCGCCGCCCGCCGCGGCGACAGGGGTCCGCGCGAGTGGCTGACCGTGATCCTGCACAGCAGGTTCGTCCGCGTCGTGTCCCACCCGGTGGTCGCCACCTCCATCTTCATCGCCTCGACCTACGCGCTCTACTTCACCCCGCTGTTCGCGGCGGCGATGGAGGAGCACCTCGGGCACATCACGATGACGCTCCACTTCCTGCTGAGCGGGTCGCTGTTCTTCTGGGTGATCATCGGCGTCGACCCGGCGCCGCACAAGCTGCCGCACGTCGGCCGCCTGCTGACACTGTTCGTCACCATGCCCTTCCACGCCTTCTTCGGCATCGCGCTGATGATGATGGGCACCGTCGTCGCCGCCGACTGGTACGAGCAGCTCGGCCGTACGTGGGGCCTGTCGGCGCTGCAGGACCAGGAGAACGGCGGCGCGATCGCCTGGGGCTTCGGCGAGATCCCCACCCTGATCGTGCTGCTTGCGCTGGCCTTCCAGTGGTACAGCGACGACGAGAGGAAGGCGCGCAGGGCCGACCGGCGAGCCGACGCGCTGGCCGCCCGCACCGGCGGCACCGGCGACGCCGAGCTCGACTCCTACAACGACTACCTGGCCAAGCTGAACCGCCGCGACCAGGCCCAGTAGCCCTGCGGCTACGGCCTTCTATCTTCGCTCCACGCGCCTTCGAACCGCCCGGTAGCCTTGCGGGCGGGGGAGACGGGCATCACCTTGGTGCGCCGTGTGTCCTGGCCATCGCGGGGGCGCCAGACCATGGCTCGGGGGGCGTCCGCTGTGTGCTCAGGAAGGCGAGTGCGGACTTGGTGGATGAGACGCGCATGCGCGGGGGGCGGAGCCTGGCCGAGGCTCTTCAGGAGTATCTGACCGACTGGTCGCAGCGCACCGGCATCGCGGTGGAGGTGTGGGCGCTCCCGCACGGCGACGTCCCGGCGACGATCGCCCGAGGCGTGCTCGCCGTGGTCGAGGAGGCGCTGCTCAACGTCGAGCTGCACAGCCGCGCCGGGCTGGTCTCCGTGGCCGTCACCACGGGGCGGAGCGGGTTACGGCTGACGGTGAGCGACAACGGCGCCGGCTTCGGCATGCCGGACGAGCGCAGGGGGATCAGCCGCATGCGCGTGCTGATGTCCGAGCTCGGCGGCACCCTGTCGGTCAACAGCGTGCAGGGCGAGGGCACGACCGTCACGGGCTCCGTGCCCCGCCGGCGCTGATCCGGTACGGCACGCGGCAGCCGTACCGGACGATCCCGCAGCCGGGCGGCCGGGCAGCCGGTAGGGCGGGCAGCCGGTAGGGCGGGCAGGCGGGCGGCGCGGCGGTGGCCGCCGGGCTCACGGGAGGGTGAGGATCTCGCTGCCGGTGTCGGTGACCAGGATCGTGTGCTCGAACTGCGCGGTGCGCTTGCGGTCCTTGGTGACGGCGGTCCACTTGTCGGGCCAGATCTCGTAGTCGATCGTGCCGAGCGTCAGCATCGGCTCGATCGTGAACGTCATGCCAGGCACCAGCTCCACCTGGAGCGACGGGTCGTCGTAGTGGGGGACCATCAGCCCGGAGTGGAACGTCGTGCCGATGCCGTGGCCGGTGAAGTCGCGCACGACGCCGTAGCCGAACCGCTTGGCGTAGGCCTCGATGACGCGGCCCACGACGTTGAGCTGCCGGCCGGGGGCGACCGCCTTGATCGCGCGCGTCGTCGCCTCGCGGGTGCGCTCGACCAGCAGGCGCGACTCCTCGTCGACGTCGCCGACCAGGAACGTGGCGTCGGTGTCGCCGTGGACGCCGCCGATGTAGGCGGTGATGTCGACGTTG
The DNA here is from genome assembly GCF_053586935.1 of Nonomuraea sp. NPDC003727. Classification (NCBI taxonomy): domain Bacteria; kingdom Bacillati; phylum Actinomycetota; class Actinomycetes; order Streptosporangiales; family Streptosporangiaceae; genus Nonomuraea; species Nonomuraea sp. NPDC003727. Next base: position 54,283 of record NZ_JBSFNE010000002.1, on the reverse strand, counting down.
ACGATGTCGCCGTCGCGCAACACCGTGTCGTCGGGGATGCCGTGGCAGATGACCTCGTTGATCGACGTGCACAGCGACTTGGGGTAGCCGCGGTAGCCGAGCGTGCTCGGATAGGCGTTGTGGTCCAGCAGGAACTCGTGGCCGATCCGGTCGAGCTCGTCGGTGGTGACGCCGGGGGCGACGTGCTTGCCGACCTCCTCGAGGGCCTGCGCGGCGATCCGTCCGGCGACGCGCATCCGCTCGATGATCTCCGGCGTCTTGACGTCGGCCTCTCCCGTCTTCGGATGCTTCCTGCCGACGTACTCCGGCCGCTGGATGTGGGCGGGAACCTTGCGCATGGGCGAGATCCGCCCGGGCTGGAGCAGTGTGGTCATGAAACCGAGTTTACGGGGCACAATTCACCCCGTGAGCGAAGGTCAGTGGTGGTTCTGCCTCAAGCACATGCGCGTCGAGCCCGACCAGGGCTGCCCGAACAAGGACCGCATGGGCCCCTACGCCTCCGAGCAGGAGGCGGCAGGCGCGCTGCAGCGCGCCGCGGAACGCAACAAGGCATGGGACGAGCAGGACGCGGACGACGACGACTAGACCACCGCGTACGCCCTGACGGGGAAGGTCCCCAGACCGGCGATCATCGGCGGTGCCGCGTGGAAGCGGAACCCGCTGTCGGGCAGCCCGGCCAGTCCGGTCAGATGCTCGACCAGCGGGATGCCCGCGGCGAGGAGCAGCGTGTGCGCCGGGCGCTCCCCCCGGGGCGGGGTGTCGTCGATGTTGAGCGAGTCGATGCCGACCAGCGCCGGGCCCTGCTCGGCCAGCCACGCCGCGGCCTCGGTCGTCAGGTACGGGTGGCCGTGCACGTAGGCCTGCGTGCCGAAGTGCCGGTCCCACCCGGTGTGCAGGAGGACCGCCTTGCCGCGCACGTCGAGGCCGTCGAGCAGGTCCATGCCCACGCTCGGCCGGTCCACGGCGCGTACCACCAGGCCGGGCAGGTCGGCCAGCCGGTCCACCGGCACCTGTGACAGGTCCGTCCCGTCGGCGTAGCGGTGGTGCGGCGTGTCCAGGTACGTGCCCGTGTTGCACGCCATGGTGATGGTCCCGAGGTGGAACTCCGTGCCGGGGGCGTAGACCTCGCGGGATGCCTCCCGGGTCAGATGGGAGCCGAGGACGGGCCCCGGGATGCCGGGATAGGTGACCATGCCCTCGGTGATCCGGTGGCTCAGTTCGACGATCATGCGTGCTCCATGCGGCTCATTCTGCTGACGACCTTTCCTACAGGGCAAATTACGAAATCTACAGTTACCCGTAAGCTGAGCTAATGGAGATCGATCCGAGGCGGCTGCGCGTCCTGCGCGAGGTCGCCAGGCGGGGCGGGGTCATGCGGGCGGCCGAGGCCCTGCACCTGACCGCCTCGGCCGTCTCCCAGCAGCTCGCGCAGCTCGAACGCGAGGTCGGGCTCGCGCTGATCGACCGGTCACAGCGCCGGGTGTCCCTCACCCCGGCCGGGCGCGTGCTGGCCGGCTACGCCGACCGGATCGAGGACGAGCTCGCCGAGGCTCGTCGGGAGCTGACGACCTTCACCGAACGGCTGGCGGGCCCGGTGACCATCGCCGCGTTCCCCACGGTGATCACGCATCTGCTCGTCCCCGCGCTGCGCATGCTGGCCGTACGGCATCCGCGGATCACGCCCGTGATCCGCGAGCTGATCGGGCCGCCCGCACGGGAGGAACTGCGGCACGGCGGGGTGGACCTGGTGATCGCCGAGCGCGACGCGAGCCTGCCCGGCCCGCTCCAGCCCTCGCTGGTGGCGCGGACGCTCCACATCGACGAGTTCCGCGTCGTGGTGCCGCCCGGCTGGCCGTCGACGCCGGCGACCGTCGCCGAGCTCGCCACCGCCCCCTGGGTGGCCGGACGGCCCGACCAGGCGTGCGGGCAGGCGCTCGAACGGCTGGCGGCGCGGCACGGGTTCACGCCCAGGAGGGCGCACGTCATCGAGGAGTTCCCGCCCACGCTCGCGCTGGTGGCGGCCGGCCACGGGGTGGCGATCGTGCCCGAGCTCGCGCTGCTCGACGTGCCGGAGGGGTTCGTCAGGGTGAGCCGGATCGCCGAGGTGGGCGCGCGCAGGATCGAGGCCGTCACCCGCCTCAGCCGCACGCGCTCGGGCGCGCCCGACCCGGTGCAGGCCGTCGTCATCGCGGCGATCGAGGAGGCGCTAGTCGGCCACCTGCGGGCCGCTGACCCGCTCCAGCAGCCGGGCGAGCCGGTCCTTTAGCCGCGGGCGCTGCGGCAGCTCGCCCGCGGCCGTGCTGACGAGATGCTGCGCGCCGTCGAAACTGACCGGACCGCCGGACGGGATCACCAGCGCGTCGTGCGCCAGCCCCGCCAGCTCCGAGTCGCCGCACCCCAGAGCGAGGATCGTGGCACCCGTGCGCCTGGCGTCGTCGACCCGCTCCAGCAGCGGCACCGGCGCCTGCCGTTCGGCCACCACGAACAGCGTCTCCCCCCTGCCCGCCCGCTCGATCCGGTCGAGACCGACCCGCAGGTGGGGCGGGGCCTGCTGTGGCGGCTGCCACCGCACCAGCGTCGGCGCCAGCTGCGGCAGCCCGGCCAGCCTCGCCTCGTCGCCGAGATGGGCGGTGAGGTGCCACGGCTCGTCGTCGGGCGTGCCGACCAGGAGCAGGCCGCCAGGGGAGCGGGTGGCTCTCAGCGCCGTGCCCAGCTCTCGTGTGCGCTCCAGCCAGCCGGTCTCGGCCAGAACCTCGCGGAGAAGAGCCACCGAGCCTGCGTCCATCCGTCCATGGTGCCTGACCTGTGACGTTCCCGCGCCCGTTTCCGCGCCCGAGGCCTGGGTTCCACACACGAACCCCGCTGCTGGCATCATCGGCGATATGACTGACCTTCCTGAAGTGAGCGGGTTGACGATCGGCATCCTGGGCGGCACCGGCGACCAGGGCAAGGGCCTGGCCCGCAGGTTCGCCCTCGCCGGGCACCCCGTACTCATCGGCTCGCGCAGCGCGGGGCGCGCCCACGAGGCGGCCGAGTCCATCGGCAACGGGGCGAGGGGAGCGGAGAACGCCGAGGTGGCCGCCGAGGCCGACATCGTGATCGTCGCCGTGCCGTGGGACGGCCACAAGGCGACGCTGGAATCCCTCCGCGCCCCCCTGTCCGGAAAGATCGTGATCGACTGCGTCAACCCGCTGGGCTTCGACAAGCAGGGCGCCTACGCGCTGCCGGTCGAGGAGGGCTCGGCCGCCCAGCAGGCCGCCGCCGTCCTGCCGGACAGCCGCGTCGTCGCCGCCTTCCACCACGTGTCGGCCATGCTGCTGCTCGACCCGGCCGTCGAGAAGATCGACCTCGACGTGCTGGTCCTCGGCGACGACCGCGAGGCCACCGACACCGTGCAGGCCCTCGCCGCGCAGATCCCCGGAGCCCGCGGCGTGTACGGCGGGCGGCTGCGCAACGCCCACCAGGTCGAGGCGCTGACGGCCAACCTGATCTCGATCAACCGGCGCTACAAGGCCCACGCGGGCATCCGCATCACCGACGTCTGAGCCCGCACCCCGGCCCGACCGGCCTCGGCCCCTCCCGTGCGGACCGCGCGACGCGGGAGGGGCCGCGACCGCCGGCGGGCCGTCCGCTCCCGCTGTCCCGGGCGGCTCGGCTGGTCCGACGGTTCGGTTGGTTCGGCGGTTCGACTTGTCCGGGCCTCGGATGGTCGCATGCCGGCCGGTGAACCGTCGCCCGACGTCAGACCCGACCCGCCTCACGCACCGCGACCTCCACCCGCGCCGGATGCCGGTGCCTGACCGGAGTGAGCACCCCCACCAGCGCGATCACGACGACGGCGACCCCCGCCACCAGCGCGACCAGCGGAGTGCCGTGCCGCGAAGCCGCCAGCGTGAGCAAACCGGCGCCGATCGGTCCCAGCGCGAAATGGATCGTCCAGAAGGCCGAGGTGACCCGGCCGAGCAGATGGTCGGGTGTGATCTCCTGGCGCAGCGACTGCGAGGAGATGCCGCCGATGGACTGGCTGAGGACGAACCCCGCCATGACCGCCGCGACCCCCGGTACGGCAGGGCCCAGCCCGGCGCAGGCGATCGCCACACCCGACAGGGCGATCGCGGTGATCCAGGTCGGGCCGAAGCCGAGCCGTCCCCGCACCCTGGCCACCGCCGCCGACCCCAGCAGCGCGCCGACGGCGCCGCAGGTGAGCACGACTCCGACGGCGTCGTCATTCTGGCCGAGATCGTTCTTCAGGTAGTAGATGACGATGTCGTCGAGCCCCGCCGTGAGGAAGATGTAGAACGTCAGCAGTATCGTCAGCCAGCGCAGCACCGGCTGGCGCCACAGGAACCTGGCCCCTTCGAGGAAGCCGCCGCGCTCGGCGGCGGTCGGCGCCTCGGCCGGGCGCAGCCGTACCAGGCACAGGCCGAGCGCCGAGACGGCGAAGCTCGCCGCGTCGACGCCGAGCGCCACGGTCGGGCCGAACCGATGGGAGGCGAGACCGGCCAGCGCGGGACCGCCGACGCTGGCCGCGGCGTAGACCGCGTACAGGTGGCCGTTGGCACGCATCAGCTGGTCCTTGCCGACCAGGCGCGGCACCACCGTCACATAGGTGACCTGGAAGACCATCCCCAGCGCCGCGCCCGCCGGCACGACCACGTACAGCAGCCAGATCTGCGGCTCGACGATCCAGACCAGCGGGATGAGCGCGTAGAGCGCGGCCCGCGCGACGTCACAGCCGATCAACAGCCGTCGCCGGTCCAGCCGGTCGGCGGCCAGCCCGGCGAACGCCCCCGCCACCAGGGAGGCCACCCCGGACAACGCGGTCATCATGCCCATCTGGACCACCGAACCGGTCTCCCGCAGCACCAGCAGCGGGATGGCGATCGTGGAGAAGGAGTCACCCGCCACCGACAGCGCCTGGATCGCCAGAAAGATGGAGAAGTTCCTGTTGCGCCACAACGACACGCGGCAGGCCTTTCGTTCGGACCGAGATCTCGGCCCTAAGGGTCACCACACCCGCCTGCCCCACGTCCAACCGTTTTCCGGGCCGCTTCCGGGCCGCTTCCGGGCCGCTTCCGGGCCGCTTCCCGGTCGGACGACCGCGGAGCGTCTGCCCTGTCGGCCGGTCCCGGCTCCGGCCCCCAGCCACGGGCACGCCGACCGGCGCTCAAGGGCGCGACCGGGCGGGACAGGCGTGCCGGTCCGCGGCGGCGGCCGCCGGCGCTGCCCGACCACGGCTCCAAGGACGCCCCCAGCGCCACGGCCAGCACGGTCCGCACCACCTGGGCGATGGCCCGCAGTCAGAGCCAGCCCGCGTCCTCCGCGATCCTGATCGCGTCGATCTTGTTCCTGGCGCCCGTCTTGGTGATCGCCCCGGTCAGATAGTTGCGCACGGTCCCCGCCGACAGGTGCAGCCGCGAGGCGATCTCCTCCGCCGTCGCCCCCCGGGCCGCCTCCGCCAGGACCGTGCGCTCCCGCGGGGTGAGCGGGCTCTCGCCGTACTCCATGGCCGAGGACACGAGGTCGGCGTCGAGCACCCGCAGTCCCGCCGCGGTCCTGCGGATGGCCTCGGCGAGCCGGTCGCCCGGGGCGTCCTTCACCAGGAACGCCTCGATGCCCGACTCCAAGGCCCGCCGTACCTGGCCGGGCTGGCCCATCGCCGTCAGCACCAGGATCCGGCAGGACGGCAGCCGCGTGCGCAGGGTGGCGGCGGCGGTGATGCCGTCGACCACGGGCAGGTCGATGTCCACGATCGCCACGTCGGGCCGGACCCGCAGCGCCTCCGGCACGATCTCGTCGCCCCTGGTCACCTCGGCGACGACCTCGATGTCCGGTTCGAGGCGGAGGAGCGCGGTCAGGGCGGCCCTGATCATGTGCATGTCCTCGGCGAGCAGCACCCTGATCACGCGGGAACCTCCATGGTGAGGCGGAAGCCGTTCGCTTCCGTCGGCTCGGCGGTGACGGTGCCGCCCGCCTGGCTCGCCCGCTCGCTCAGGCCGGTCAGCCCGTTGCCCCTGGACATCGGGGAGCCGGGGGCGCCGTCGTTGACCACTTCCAGGCGTGCCGTGCCCGCCCTGACGGAGGTGCTGATCGAGCAGGTGGTCGCGCGGCTGTGCCGCAGGATGTTCGTGACGCCTTCGCGCACCCCCCAGGCCAGCGCCTCCTCCGAGGGACGGGGCAGCGCCGCGGCGGCCAGGTTGACCTGGCAGTCGACGCCCGAGGCGGCCAGCAGCGCCGTCGCCCGCTCGACCTCGCCGGACAGCGACATCTGCCGGAAGCCGCGCGCGACGTGCCGTACGTCCTGGACGGCCTCGCGGGCCACCTGCACCAGCTCGCCGACCTCGGTCCTGGCGGCGAGCGGGTCGCGCTCGACGAGCCTGGCGGCCAGATCGCCCTTCAGCGCGATCGCGGTGAGGCTGCGGCCGAGACCGTCGTGCAGGTCGCGGGAGATCCGCAGGCGCTCCTTGAGCACGGCCGCCTCGGCCAGTTCCGCCTTGGCCTGGTCCAGTTCCTTGGCCATCAGGGCGCTCCGGACCAGCGCGTAGATCATCACGCCGGTGCTGAAGACGGTGACGGCGTAGAAGAACGTCAGCGCCAGGTGCCCGCTGGTCGCCACGTAGATCTGCCAGCCCTGGTACGCCGTGGCCAGCCCCACCAGCGGCCAGGCGGCGCGCGGCGGCAGCAGGATCAGCAGCGATCCGGCCAGCAGCGGCGAGACGACGGCGGACCAGCCGTACGGGAGGACGAAGTCGGTCAGGTAGGTCGCGGCGGTCTGCAGGACGAGGGTCAGCGGGAACAGCGGCGGCCGCCGGCCGCGCAGGCCCGCCCGCACGTGCAGGTAGTGGGTGACCCCGATGCACACGCCCGCCGCCATGGCCCACAGGCTCATGGGCACCGTGACGATGACGAGATAGGCCGACCAGAGGTAGAGCACGACGGCCATCACCGTGTAGCAGGCGGAGATCGTGGTGATCACGATGATCGCGAGGCGGCGGGCGGATTCTGATGTCATGGCGCGACCAATTATGACTTCCTGGGTTCCCATCGGAACCACAGGCGGACCGAGACCAGCGCGACGACCGCCCACACCGCCAGGTTCAGCAGCGGCAGGAGCAGACCTCCTTCTCCCGTGTAGGCGGCCCGCGCGCCCGCCACGAGGCCGCCGGTGGGCAGCAGGTCCAGGACGGTGCCCACCCATGCGGGCAGCAGCTTGACGACCGGCCCGAAACCGCCCGCGCCCACGCCCGCCAGCATGAACCACGGCATGGACATGACCGCCGCCACTTCCGCCCGGGAGATCACCGCCGTCCAGGCCGCGCCGAGCAGTGACAGCACCGAAACGCCCGCCACCAGGAACAGCACCAGCGCCAGCGGGTTGCGGGGGAGCGGCAGGCCCGCGACGGCGTAGAGCACCCCGCACACCACGAAGGCGAGCAGCACGGTCTGCGCGGAGATGTTGATCAGCTCGCCGCCGATGATCTCGCGGTCGTGCAGGCCCGTGGCGCGCATCCGCTTGAGGATCAGCTGGTCCCTGCGCGCGGTCAGCGTGACCGCCGCCTGCATGAACGCGGCCACCGTCAGCACCATGGCCAGCACGCCGAGATGCGTGTCCAGCACGACGCCCGGCACGCCCGGCCGCACCTTCGCCATCATGAACGGCAGACCGATGCCGAGCCCCAGTGACAACGCCACCGAGGTCGACAGCGCCACCTTGTCCCGCCAGTACAGCCGCCCGCCGAACCGGGCCACCGCCACGAACTCACGCATGGTCGATCCCTTCGAGAAACAGGTCTTCGAGCGACGCCGTCCGCACCTCGATGCCGCGCAACCGCAGGCCCTTGGCCGCCGCCCAGCTCAGCAGCTCCTGCGCGGCCAGATCCGGATCCTCCGCCCTGCACGTCGCCACGCCGCCCTCCATCGTCACCGGCAGCGGCAGGTCGCCCGGCGAGATGCCGGCAGGCAGCTCGAAGGAGACCCGTCCGGCCTGCGCGGCCAGCGTCTCCGCCATGCCGCCGGCGGCGACGATCTCGCCCCGATCCATGATCGCCATACGGCTCGCGAGGCGCTGCGCCTCATCCAGGTAGTGGGTGGTCAGCAGGATGGTGGTGCCCGAGGCGGCGAGGTCGCGGACGACCTCCCAGGTGTTGCGCCGCGCCTCGGGATCCATCCCGGTGGTCGGCTCGTCCAGGAACAGCACGTCGGGACGGCCCAGCAGGGCCAGCGCCAGATCGAGCCTGCGCTTCTCGCCGCCCGACAGCTGCCGCACCTTCGTCGCCGACCGGTCCAGCAGGCCCGCCAGCTCCAGGGCCTCCCGCGTCGGCCGGGCCGAGGGGGTGAAGTCGCGCCACGAGTCGACGGTCTGGGCCACCGTGAGGTCAGGGAAGAACCCCGCCTCCTGCAGCATGATGCCGGTGCGGCGGCGCACCCCTCTCCGGTCCTTGCCGGGGTCGAGGCCGAGCACCCGCACCTCGCCCGCGTCGGCGCGCTGGAAGCCCGCCAGAACCTCGATCGTGGTCGTCTTGCCCGCGCCGTTCCTGCCGAGGAGCGCGAAGATCTCACCCGGGACGGCCTCGAAGGAGATGCCCTTCACCGCCTGGAAGTCTCCGTAGCTCTTGGTGAGCCCGTTCACCTGGATCATGGGTCTGATTCTTCGGGCCGCGCTCGATGGCGGGCAGTGAAGAATTCATGTCTTGTCACGCTTTCCGGCGCCGATGCGCCGGCGGAGGAGCCGCAGACACACCACGGGCCATCCCGCCTCGGCCTCCCCGCCCACTGGTCGCCCGCCTCTCGTGCGCCCGCCTCTCGTGCGCCTGCCTCTCGTGCGCCCGCCCCTCGTGACGGGGCCTGGGATCACGCCGGTCCTCGGATGACCGGGTTTGGCGTCACACCGGCCCTCGCGTGAGCGGCGCTCGTCCACACCGGCCTTCGTGTGAGCGGCGCTCGTCCACACCGGCACTCGCCTGACCCCGTCCGGAAAACGGTCCTTCAGCAAACGGATCCCCTGCAACCGGCCCCTGTGACCGGCTCCTGGGACCGGTTCTCCGGCAGGCGGCTCTCGGGTAACCGGCGCTCCGGTGACCGGACCTTCTGGAAACGGGCCTTGAGTGACCGGTCTTTCTGCGACGGGTCCCTGGGACTCGCCCACGGCCGCGAGCGCGCGGGCAGGGTCAGACGATCAGCGTGTGGCGGGACGCGGTGTGGCGGGCTCCGTCGTAGGCGTCCCACGCCTTCACGAGCGCGTCGACCGCCGCCGTCAGCTCCTCCTTCGGGAACAGGAAGTGCAGCCGCATGTGGTCGGCATGCCCGCCCGCCGGGTCGAACGACCGGCCGGGCGGGATCGCCACCCCGTGCCGCAGCGCCACCTGGGCGAAGGTGTCGGCGTCGCCACGGGGCAGGCGGACCCAGATCGTCTGCCCGCCGAGCGCCGGGGCGAACTCCCACGACGGCAGCTTGGCCCGCAGCTCGCCCAGGAGGTGGTCGTGCTGCGCGCGCAGCACCGCGACGCGCGCCTGCCGTACCTCGTCGAGCCTGCGCAGCACCGCGACCGCCGCCAGCTGGGACAGCACGTCGCCCCCGAGGTCGTGGATGGCGCGGAGCCTGGCCAGCCGGGCGGCCAGCGGGGCAGCGGCGCGGATCCAGCCGACGCGCAGCCCGCCCCACACGAGCTTGCTCAGTGACGCGATGGTCACGACCTGCTCGCCCGGGGTGAAGGCGGCGAGCGGGGGCGGGGTGTCGCCCGCGAAGCACAGCTCGGCGCAGACCTCGTCGTCGATGAGCGGGACGTCGTGCGCCGCGGCCGAGACGGCCAGCCTTCCGCGCTCCGCCGTATCCATGATCGCGCCGGTGGGGTTGCTGGCCGTGGGCGTGACGTAGATCAGGGCGGGCCGGCCGCCCGCCTCGACGCCCGCCCGGACGACCGCGGCGGCGTGCCGGAACACCTCCAGCGCGCCCGGATAGGTGGGCGTCTCGGTCTGGACGGTGTCACCGGGGTTGACCAGCAGGCCGGTGAGCAGGGTCAGCGCCTGCTGCGCGCCGGTGGTGACGATGACCTGGCCGGCGTCGGTGGGCAGGCCGCGCCCGGTGTAGTAGGCGGCTATCGCGGCACGGAGGGCGGGATGCCCGGCGGGGTGGTAGCCGAGGTCGCGCCGGGGCAGCATCGACACGGCCTCGCCGAAGGCCTCGGCCAGCAACGGCGGTGGCTCGTCGGGCGCGGCGCAGGTCAGCAGCGTGACCCCGTCCGGCGGGTGGAGGATGTGCGACAGCAGCGGGTTGGAGCCCACCTCGTTGGTGGCGCGCGTGGCGGGCAGGTCGGCGCTGGCCACACGGGTGCCGCTGCCTCTGCGCCTGACGACGCGCCCCTCCTGCTGGAGCAGGTCGTAGGCGGCGACCACGGTGCCTCTCGCCACCGCCAGCCCCCCGGCGAGAACCCGGTCGGGCGGCAGCGGAGCCCCGGGCGGCAGCAGCCCGTCATCGATGAGATCGCGCAGCCGGGCGGCGAGCAGCAGGTAGAGCGGGCCGCGTCCGGACGCCCATCGACCGAGGAGATCCGCGAGATTGGCCTCATCCATGGACCAATTATGGATGATTGGCTCTGACATCCCGCCGTCAGAACGGCGATCCTTGTCGGTATGAGCCAACTGCGTCCCGAGACCCGTGCCGTCCACCTGCCCAAGCCCGTGATCAGCGGAAGCGTGCCGATCACCGTGCCGATCTACCAGACGTCCGGGTTCGTGTTCGACGACCCCGAGGTCTTCGCCGACGGCATGGGCAGGCCCGACGGAGCCTTCGTGTATGGCAGGCTCTCCAACCCCACGGTGCGCTCGCTGGAGGAGGCCGTCGCCGGTCTGGAGGGTGGCGTCGCGGCCGTCGCCACCGCCTCGGGCATGGGCGCGATCAACTCGGTCCTGCTCGGCCTGCTCAAGCCCGGCGACCACCTGATCGCCCAGAAGGCGCTGTACGGCGGGACAGCCGCGATGATCAACGACATGGTGGCCCGCTTCGGCATCTCCGTCACCTACGTCGCCGAGGACGACCCCGCGGCCCTGCGCGCGGCCGTACGGCCCGAGACCAAGCTCGTCTACCTGGAGACCATCGCCAACCCGGTCTGCCAGGTCGCCGACCTGCCCGCGATGTGCGCGGCGGCCAAGGACCTCGGCCTGCTGTCCGTCGTCGACAACACCTTCGCCTCGCCCGTGCTCTGCCGTCCCCTCGAGCACGGCGCGGACATCGTGATCCACTCGACCACGAAGTACCTGTCGGGGCACACCGACGTGATCGGCGGCATCGCCGTCTTCGCCGACGAGGAACTTCACCGCACGGTGTGGCACTTCGCGATCGAACTGGGCTCGACCCCCGACCCGTTCGCCGCGTGGCTGACCCTGCGTGGCATGCAGACGCTGCCGCTGCGGATGGAGCGCCACTGCGCCAACACCCGCGTGCTGGCCACCAGGCTCGCCGAGCACCCCGCCGTCAGCGCCGTGCACTGGCCCGGTCTGCCCTCGCACCCGTCGCACGACGTGGCCGTCAAGCTGCTGCCCGAGTTCGGGGGAGTGTTCTCGTTCGACCTCGCGGGTGGTCGGGCGGCCGGCGAGAGGTTCATGGCGGCGTTGCGGCTGGCGCTGCTCGCGCCCTCGCTCGGTGGCGTGGAGACGCTGGTGTTGCACCCGGCCACGACCTCGCACAGGTCGCTGAGCGCGGAGGAACTGGGACGGCACGGCATCTCCGAGGGCACGGTGCGGGTGGCGGTCGGGATCGAGCACGCCGAGGACCTCTGGGCCGACTTCGCCCAGGCCCTGGACGCGGCCCGCTGAGACGGCGGCTTCGGGCGGATCGGAAGCGACTCGCGGAGAAGGGCGGCCTCAGGCGTTCCGAGGGGACCCGCGGAGGGGCGCTTCGGGCGGATCGATGGGACCTGCTGAGGAGTGGCTTCCGGGATTCCCCCGCGGAGGGGCGCTTCGGGCGGATCGATGGGACCTGTTGAGGGGTGGCTTCCGGTGTTCGGGCAGGACCTGCGGAGAGGGGCGGCTTCGGGCGAGCGGAAGTGAACTCGCGGAGAGGGGCGGCTTCGGGCGGACCGACGGGTTTCACGGTGGCGGGGCTGTCCCGGCCGAAGGCGAGGTCTCCGCACCCTGGCTCAGGCGGAGCCCACCAGGTACGCCTCGCGGACCCAGGCCGCGAACTCCTCGTCGAGGTCCTCGCAGTGGCGCAGGTGGAACCGGTGCACGTAGAGACGGTCGGTGTAGCGCGTGGCCCCGCCGAAGCGGCGGTCGTGGACGATCCGGCGCAGGCCGAGATAGCCGGTCAGGCCGTGGGCAGTGGTGCGGGCTCCGGCGAAGTCACGGCGCCCGCGGAAGGTCATCGAGGTGGCGGACCTGACGCAGGTCACGGGACCACAGGATTCCACCAGTTCGACGAAGCGTTCGCGCAGGTTCGATTCCATGTTCGGAAAGCTACTCGACGGCGCCGACGATTTGACGTGACGCTTAGGCGTTGAGGAAACTTCCTCAGTGCTGCCGACTCTCCGGGCGCTCGCCAGCGAGCCGAGGTTGCTGATCCTCGACTGGCTCAAGGACCCCGTCGCCCATTTCCCGCCGCAGGTCGACGGCGATCTGATGGAGGACGGCGTCTGTTCGATCTTCATCGCGACCAAGCTCGGCATGACACAGCCGAGCGCCTCGGCGCACCTGAAGATCCTGGAAAGGGCAGGGCTGATCCGGGGCACGAAGATCAAGCAGTGGGTCTTCTACCGGCGCGACGAGGCACGGATAGCCGAGCTGAAGCGAACGATCGAGCGGGAGCTGTGATGGCGGTTTCGTATGACGACGTGCTGGCGGCGGCGGACAGGATCAGGGGTCGCGTGCTGCGGACCCCGGTCGTCGAGGTCGGCGAAGGGCTGTTCCTCAAACTGGAGACGCTGCAGCACTCCGGCTCCTTCAAGGTGCGGGGGGCGTTCAACAGGATGCTGTCGGCCACCGTGCCGGACGCGGGCGTGATCGCCGCCAGCGGCGGCAACCACGGGCTCGCGGTGGCCTACGCGGCCAGGGCCCTCGGGCTGCGGGCCGAGATCTTCGTACCCGAGGTCTCCAGTCCCGTGAAGGTGGCGGGGCTGCGGGCGCTCGGCGCCGACGTCACGCAGACGGGGGCGATCTACTCCGAGGCCGCGGAGGCGGCGGCCAAACGAGCGGCCGAGACCGGGGCGCTCGAGGTGCACGCCTACGATCACCCCGACGTGGTCGCGGGGCAGGGCACGCTCGGGCTCGAACTGATGGAGCAGACGGGCGGCGTGGACACGATCCTGATCGCGGTCGGCGGCGGCGGTTTCGTGGCAGGCGTCACCGTAGGCTCGGGCGCGTCCCAGGGCGCGCCGGTGGTTGTCGCGGTCGAGCCCGAGCGCTGCCCCACGCTTCACGAGGCGCTGAAGGAGGGACGGCCCGTCCCCGTCGCCGTGAGCGGGGTCGCGGCCGACGCGCTGGGCGCCAGCCGCCTCGGCGACGTGGCCTACGGCATCGTCGAGCGGGCGGGCGTCAGGAGCCTGCTGGTGTCCGACGACGCGATCGAGGCCGCGCGGCGTACGTTGTGGGCGGAGTACAGGATCGCCGCCGAACACGCCGGTGCGACCGCGTACGCGGCGTTGCTGTCCGGCGCCTACGAGCGGGCGCCCGGTGAGCGGGTCGCGGTCGTGCTGTGCGGGTCCAACACCGACCCCGCCACCCTCGGGTAGCTTGTCGGGCCCCGGTCCGACCCGGCGGCGGTGGGTGGGTTCGTGCTGCCGGTCGCGGCCTGGCGGGCTGGGGTGCGTCCTGTGCGGCGGGTAGGCCCGGCAGCCCAGGCGGGTGGGCCAGCGCGGCCGGCAGGGGAGCCGGAGGGCTGGGCTGTTCCTCGGGGAGGCGGGCCGGTCGCATGTTCGGGGCCGGCCCGCCTTCACCGCGTCAGCTGTAGGCGTGTTCGGCCGCCGGGAACACTCCCGCGGCCACCTCGGTGGCGAAGGAGCGGACCGCCCTGTCCATCTCCGCGCCCAGATCCGAGTACGTCTTGACGAACTTGGCCGGCTTCGCCGTCAGACCCATCAGGTCCTGCCAGACCAGCACCTGCGCGTCCGTGCCGACCCCCGCCCCGATGCCGATCGTCGGGATGGCCAGCGACGTGGTGACCCGCTCGGCCAGTTCGGCCGGCACGCACTCCAGCACCACCGCGAAGGCCCCGGCCTGCTCCAGGGCCTTGGCGTCGGCCATGAGCTCGTCGCCCGCCTGGCCGCGGCCCTGCACCCGGTAGCCGCCGAAGGCGTTGACCGACTGGGGTGTCAGCCCGAGGTGCGCCATGACCGGCACGCCCGCCGAGACCAGGTGTTCGACCTGCGGCAGGACCCTGCGTCCGCCCTCCAGCTTGACGGCGTGCGCTCCGGCTTCCTTCATGAAGCGGGCCGCCGACTCCAGCGCCTGCGCGGGGGAGGACTGGTAGGAGCCGAACGGCAGGTCGGCCACGACCAGCGCCCGCGAGGAGCCGCGCACCACGGCCGCGGTCAGCGGCAGCAGGTCGTCGACGGAGACGGGGAGCGTGGAGTCGTAGCCGTAGACGACCATCGCCGCCGAGTCGCCGACGAGCAGGACGGGGATGCCCGCCTCGTCGAACACGCGGGCCGTCATCGCGTCGTAGGCGGTCAGCATCGGCCACTTCTCGCCGCGCTCCTTGGCCGCCGCGAGGTCGCGGACGGTGACCCTGCGCCCGAGGGCGCCGCCGTACAGGGAAGAGGACATGGGTGTAACCCTCCTGAGCCGTCTCGAGTCGCCCCAGTGGCGTACCCGGACCTCTCCGATGATGGCATGCGGCCCGAAGTGTCGGTGCCTGACGAGAGAATGGGGCCGGAGGTAAGCAATAAAAATGGCAATCGAACCTTACCGGCGTCTGCTCGCGATCCCCGGTGTCCGTACGTTGTTGCTGGTCGGCATGCTGGCCAGGATCCCCGCCACGGCGACCGCCATGGCGTTGACGCTGCATGTCGTGAACGGCTTGAAATTCGGGTTCGCCGAGGCGGGCGTGGTCGCCATGGCCAGCACCGTGGGCATGGCCGTCGGCTCGCCGCTGTCGGGAAGGTTCGTCGACAGGCACGGGCTGCGTCCGGTGCTGGCCGTCACGACGGTCGCCCAGGTGGCGTTCTGGTCGACGGCGTGGCTGCTGCCGTTCGCGGTGCTGGTGCCGGCGGCGGGCGTGGCCGGGTTGCTGGCCCTGCCGATCTTCAGCGTGATCCGGCAGTGCCTGGCCGCGATGGTTCCCGTCGAGCAGCGCAGGATGGGCTTCTCGCTCGACTCCATCATGGTCGAGCTGTCGTACATGACCGGTCCCGCGCTGGCCGTCGCCGGCATCACCACGCTGGGCAGCACGTGGACGATGTCGCTGATCGCCGCCGGGCTGGCGTGCGCGGGCACGGGGCTCCTGGTGCTGAACCCGCCCATCAGGTCCGAGGCGGAGCTGGAGGCGGCGCAGGAGAAGGTCTCGCGTCGCCAGTGGCTGACCCCCTCGCTCGTCGCGCTGCTCGGCACGGTCACCGCGGCCACGTTCGTCCTCACCGCCACCGAGCTGTCGCTGGTGGCCACGATCGAGCACGCCGGCCAGACCCGGTGGATCGGTCTGGCCGTGGCCGTCTGGTGCGTCTACTCGCTCATCGGCGGTTTCGTGTACGGCGGGCTGCCCCGCGGCTTCCCCACCCTCCTGCTGACCGGCCTGATGGGCGCGCTCACCATCCCCGTCGGCCTGGTCGGCGGTGACTGGCGGTGGCTGGTGGTGGCGCTGCTGCCCGCCGGCGTGCTGTGCGCGCCCGCCCTGTCGTCGTCGGTCGACACCCTGAGCAGGTGGACCCCCGCGGCGGCCCGCGGCGAGGCCATGGGCCTGCACGGCACCGCCCTGCTGATCGGCGGTGCCGCGTCGGCGCCGATCGCCGGAGCCGTCATCGACGCCCACGGACCCAGCTGGGCGTTCGCCCTGGCGGGGCTGGTGGCCGTGGTGATGGTGCTGGTGGCGTTGCCGTTCTGGAAGCGGACGCCGCAGCCGGAGACGGCCGCCGAGCGGGAGCCGGAGCCCGAGCGCGTGCACGCGTGACTCCCGTTCGGCCTGGTTATGAAACGCAACCGTTGCGTATCGGAATTCGTTGCGCTACGGTTGCGTTGCGAAACTAAGCCGTATCGAAATGTGGAGTCCCCATGAAACCAGAGACCGGCCACCCCCGCCGGTGGGCGATCCTCGGCGT
Source organism: Nonomuraea sp. NPDC003727 (assembly GCF_053586935.1). Classification (NCBI taxonomy): domain Bacteria; kingdom Bacillati; phylum Actinomycetota; class Actinomycetes; order Streptosporangiales; family Streptosporangiaceae; genus Nonomuraea; species Nonomuraea sp. NPDC003727. Next base: position 38,043 of record NZ_JBSFNE010000002.1, on the reverse strand, counting down.
CCTCGTCTTCAGCCTCCTGGCTGTCGTGCTGGACAACACCATCCTGAACGTCGCGATGAAGACCATCGCCGACCCCGTCGAAGGGCTGGGGGCGACGCAGGCCGAGCTGGAGTGGGCGATCAACTCCTACACTCTCGTCTTCGCGGGCCTGCTGTTCACCTTCGGCGTGATCGGTGACCGTACCGGCCGCAAGCGGATGTTGTTCATCGGCATGTTGTTGTTCGGCCTGGCCTCGCTGGCCAGCGCGTACTCCCAGGATCCGGTGCAACTGATCCTCGCCCGCGCCGCGATGGGCATCGGCGGCGCGGCGATCATGCCGGCGACATTGGCCATCATCTCCAACGTGTTCCCGCCGCACGAGCGCGGCAAGGCCATCGGCTACTGGGCCGGCGGCGTCGGCCTGGCCGTCGCGGTCGGCCCGATCACCGGTGGCTTCCTCATCCAGCACTTCTGGTGGGGCTCGGTGTTCCTGATCAACGTCCCCATCGTGCTGATCAGCATGATCCTCATCGGCACCATCGTCCCCGAGTCGCGTGACCCCAGGCCGTCGAGGCTCGACCCCGTCGGTGTGATCCTGTCGATCGTCGGCCTGGTCGCCGTCGTCTACGGCATCATCCGCATGGGCGAGCTCGCCACGGTCGCCAGCGCGGAGGTGCTCGTCCCGACCGTCTTCGGCGTGCTCGTCCTGGCCGGCTTCGTCTGGTGGGAGCGGCGCATCGACCACCCCGCCTTCGACGTGCGCAACTTCGGCAACGTTCGCTTCAGCTCGGCCATCGGCATGATGGGCATCGTCTTCTTCGCGATGATGGGCGGGATGTTCTTCCTGACGTTCTACATCCAGATCGTCAGGGGGTTCAGCCCGATGCAGGCGGGCGCGCTGATGATCCCGTTCGCCGCCGCGCAGCTGATCTTCGCGCCGCTGAGCCAGCGGGTGAACGAGCGCTTCGGCGCCAAGTCCTCCGCGGTGGCCAGCATGATCGTGGTCACCCTCGCCCTGGTCAGCTACTCGCTCTTCGACAGGACCACCCCGATCTGGCTGATGGAGGTCGTCTTCTTCGTCCAGGGCGCCGCGATGGCCAACATCATGCCGCCCGCGACCACCGCGATCATGGAGTCGCTGCCGAGGGAGAAGGCGGGCGTCGGCTCGGCCATGAGCAACACCGTCCGCCAGGTGGCCGGCGCGCTGGGCGTGGCCGTGCTCGGCTCGCTGCTGTCGTCGACCTACCGCGGCGAGATCGCCCCCGCGCTCACCGCCCTTCCCGAGGGTGTACGGCACGCGGCCGGCGAGTCCATCATGGCCACGGTGGGCCTGGCCGGCGGCAACCCCGCCGTCCTGAACACCGCCTTCGACGCCTTCATCGACGGCATGCACACCACGGCCCTGGTCTCCGCGGCCATCGCCCTGGTCGGCGTGGTGGTCGTGGCGGTCTGGATGCCGGGCAAGGCGCGCCTGGTCGCCAAGGTGGAAGAGAAGGAACCAGCGGTAGTCTGAGGCTGCGATGACGACGACAGAGACCGGGACGGCCCGCCCCGCGGGCCGTCCGCGCAGCGAGAAGGCCGAGAAGGCGATCATCGAGGCCACCCTCGACCTGATGGGCGAGGGGATGGGTGTCTCCGAGCTGTCCATCGAGGCGATCGCGTCACGGGCCGGGGTCGGCAAGACGACCATCTACCGGCGCTGGTCCAACAAGGAGGACCTGGTCGCCGACGCGCTCGCCTCGCTGAAGGCCCCGGTGCCGCCGCTCGCGGGCGTCTCGGTGCGCGACGACCTGGTCGCCCTGCTCGACACCACGATGCGCGAGGCGGGTCAGGCCCGCACGCGCTGCGTCATGAACATCGCGATGAGCGAGTCCGACCGCTATCCGGAGCTGTTCGCCAGGTTCATGCGCCAGGCGGTCGAGCCGCGCACGGCGGCCATGACGGCGGTGATCGAGCGCGGCATGCGCACCGGTGAGCTGCGCGCCGATCTCGACACGCGGCTGGCGCTGGGCACGCTGTCGGGCACGATGATGTGGCACATCAAGCGGGCCAAGGACGACGGCGACCTGCCTGACGACCTGCCCGCCCGCATCGTCGACAGCGCGCTGCGCGGTCTGGCGCCCTGAGAGGCCGCGCGGGGCGGCCATGCCGTCCCGCGGTCCCTCGGGGCGGAGCCCTGCCGCCATCCGGTCACCTTGGGTGACCGAGCCGTTCCTCCGGCCCCGTTGACCGGGCGGGCGAGCTCCGGGGGCCCTAGGCAGAACGTGAGCAATGTTCTAATCTCGCCGCCATGCCCCTCATCGCCCGAAGGACGCTGACGCTCTTAGGCGTGGTCCTCGCCCTGCTCCTGCCCGCCGGCGCCGCCCTGGCTCACGAGGAGCGGGAGGTGAAGCTGCCGGACGGCTCGGGGAGCGTCCCCACCTACCGGCAGAGGGAGCCCGACCTGCTGGTCTGCAAGACGGATCGATCAGACTTCGAGCGCCGGATCGCGAGTTTCCCTGCCGAGCTCAAGCAGCGCAACCTCGACCTGTTCGCCCGCTGCCAGAAGGAGGGCGTCCGGCATCTCCAGGAGGCCGTCGACAAGGTCGACCGCCCCGGGATGAACATCGCCATCCTCCCCGGCCGCTACCTGGAGGAGCCGAGCCTGCCGCAGCCGGGGGGCGCCTGCGCCAAGCTCGACGCCCGCTGGTCGAGCTGGGGCTACCAGATCCTCTCCTACGAGCAGCAGGCCCAGTGCCCGCACAACCAGAACCTGGTCGCCATCCTCGGCAAGAAGGACCTGCAGATCGAGGGCACCGGCGCGGGCCCGCTCGACGTGATCGTCGACGCGCAGTACCGCAAGCTCAACGCCATCCGCGCCGACATGACCAACGGCATCTACTTCAGGAACTTCACCGCCCAGCGCACCACCTTCAACTCCCTCTACATCCTGGCGACCGACGGCTTCGTCATCGACCAGATGCTGACCAGGTGGAACGACGAGTACGGCTTCCTGACCTTCGCCAGCGACCACGGCCTCTACACCGACTGCGAGTCCTACGGCAACGGTGACTCGGGCCTGTACCCGGGCAGCGCCTCCAACATCAACGACGGCCGCGGCCACGAGGTGCCGCGCTACTCCATCGAGATCAGGCGCTGCAAGAGCCACCACAACATGGTCGGCTACTCCGGTACGGCAGGCGACTCCGTCTACGTCCACGACAGCGAGTTCTGGGGCAACCTGGCCGGCGCCACCATGGACAGCGCCTTCCCCGGCCATCCGGGCCTGCCGCAGAACCACGCCAGGTTCGAGAACAACAAGATCTACGACAACAACGCCTCCTACTACGAGTACGTCAGGGACGGCACCTGCGCCAAGCCCCCCGCCGAACGCGGCTACGAGAAGGGCGTGGTCTGCCCCCAGATCGGCCTGCCGCCCGGCAGCGGCATCATCACCGGCGGCGGCAACTGGAACGTCTTCAGGAACAACTGGATCTGGGGCCACGACAACGCCGCCTTCAACCTGCTGGCCGTGCCCGCCTTCATCAGGGGCGAGGAGTCGTGGGACAAGCAGTTCGACACCTCGCACCACAACCTCTACGCCGGCAACCACCTGGGCGTCTCGCCGGCCGGCGAGAAGCGGCCCAACGGCGCCGACGTCTACTGGGACGGCCAGGGCACCGGCAACTGCTGGGAGGGGGTGCGCGTCACCAGCCCCGGCGCGCTTCCCGCGTGCGGCGCGAGCGGCCCGTCGAGGGTGGTGGCCGAGCCGGTCAAGCTCGTGCAGATGTACCTGTGCAACGACTACAGCGTCGGCGACCGCCGCCTGCCCGGCGGGTGCTGGTGGTTCGGCTCCAGCGGCCTGGCCAGGGTGGAGGTGCAGCTGGCGCTGGGCGGCTCGCTGGTGCTCGGGCTGATGGCCGTCCTGCTGTGGCGGCGCCGCCTGCGCTCGCGGTGGGCGCTGCCGCTGACGCTCGCCGGACTGGCGGGGCTGGCGCTCGACGTGGTCGGGGCGCTGGAGCCCTACACGGTCCTGCCCGCCGCCGCGCTGGCGCTGACGGGCGTCTGGCTGCTCGGAACGGGGCTGGTCATGCGGGGGGCCTTCGGCTGGTTCGGCGTCGTGCTGGGCGTGCTGCACCTGGTCGACGCCTTGGACAAGGCGGTGTGGATGCTGCCCGTGCTGCCGATCGGGCCGGGCTGGATCCGCGGGCTGCTGACCGGGGTGTGGGTGCTGTGCGCAGTGGTGGCGGTCGCGCCCCGCCGTACCGGCAGGGTCGCGGAGGAGACCGCGTGAGGCGGGGAGCGGCGCTGGTCGTGCTCGCGCTGGTGGCGGGGTGCGGATCGCTGCCGGAGACGCATCACCGGCCGGGCACCGGGCACGAGGTGGCGACGGCGGCGCCCGCGCCCGGCGACCCGCGCGCCGAGATCACGATCGCCGGGGGCAAGGTGACACCGCCGTCCGGCTGGCTGGAGGTCAGGCGCGGCCAGACCGTGACCCTCACCGTGACCAGCGACGTCGCCGACGAGCTGCACGTGCACGGCTTCGACATCGGCAAGGAACTGCAACCGGGCAAGCCCGCCGTCGTCAGCTTCACGGCGGACATGACGGGCGTGTTCGAGGTCGAGACGCACGAGAGCAAGCTGGTGCTCATCCAGCTCGCGGTCACGTGACCGGGATCCTGGCGCACGGGATCGGCAGCCGCAGCGACCTGCCGATCCCCCTGTTCTACGCCTACGCGGGGGCGTTCGCGGCGCTGGTCGTGTCCTTCCTGGCGCTCGGCCTGCTCTGGGCCGACTCCCGCTTCAGCGGCGACAGGGCCGGCAGGGTCCTGCCGTGGCGCCCTCCCGCCCGGGCACTGCGCGTCGCGGCCGCGCTCGTGGCGCTCTACACGGTGGGCTGGCTGGTCCTGGGCCCGGCCAGGGACAACGCCGCGCCGTACCTGGTCTATGTGGTCTTCTGGGTGGGGCTGGTGCCGGCGTCGCTGCTGTTCGGGCCGGTGTGGCGGCTGGCCAACCCGTTCCGGCTGCTGCCGGACCGGCCGCGCCGCCCGCTGCCGCGGCGGCTCGGCTACTGGCCCGCCGCGGCGGGCCTGACCGCCTTCACCTGGATGGAGCTGGTCTCGCCCGAGCCGGCCGCGCCGCCGACACTGCTGGCCTTCCTCCTCCTGTACGGCACCGCCACGGCCGCCGGCACCCTCGTGTACGGCCACGCGTGGCTCGACAGGGGCGACCCGTTCGAGGTCTTCTCCACGCTCGTCGGCCACCTGTCGCCGCTGGGCCGCAGGGCCGACGGGACGCTGGTGCTGCGCAGCCCCTTCAACGGCCTCGACGCGATCGTCCCGGCGCCCGGCCTGGTCGCGACCGTGTGCGTCCTGCTCGGCAGCACCGGCTACGACGGCTTCGCGGGCGCGCCGTTCTGGGTGACCGCGCTGCAGACCAGCCCGCTCGGCCGGGTCGGCCTCGGCACGGTCGGCCTGGCCGTGGCCATCGGGGGAGTGGCGCTGCTGTACGCCGCGTGCCTGTGGGCGGCGGGCCTGATCGGCCGCACGCGCGGGCTGACCCCGCGCTTCGCGCACTCGCTGGTGCCGATCGCGATCGGCTACCTGGTCGCGCACTACTTCTCGCTGTTCGTCATCGAGGGGCAGCGCGCGGTCATCCTGGCCCTCGGGCTGCCGGGCGAGGTCGACGCCGACGTCGTCGGCCCCGGCACCATCGCGACCGTCCAGGTGCTGGCCATCGTGATCGGCCACGTGCTCGGCGTGGTCGCCGCCCACGACAGGTCGGTGCGGCTGCTCGAACCGGCCAGGGCGGTGGCCGGCCAGATCCCGCTGTTCGTGCTCATGGTCTGCTACACCATCGGCGGGCTGACCCTACTCTTTGCCGCATGAGACGCATTCCCGTTCAGCGGCGCAGCGCCGAGAAGGTCGACCGGATGCTGGACGCGGCGGCGGCGCTGCTGGACGAGGGCGGCTACGACGCGCTGAGCACCAGGACGGTGGCCGCCCGCACGGGGATGCCGATCGGCTCGATCTACCGTTTCTTCAGCGACAAGCGGTCGCTGGCCGCCGCGCTGACCAGGCGCAACCTGGAGCAGTTCGTCGCCCGCATCGAGCCGAAACTCGCCGGGGCCCGCGGCTGGGAGCCCGTCATCGACGCCGTCGTCGACGAGTACCTGCTCATGAAGGCCACGGTCCCCGGCTTCGCCGTCCTCGACTTCGGCGACAACTCCGAGGTCGCGCACGCCCTCGCCGACCTGCTCGGGATCGACGCGGTCAACCCGATGCTGGTGGCGGTCGAGGCGGCCGACACGCTGCTGCGGGCCCACCACGACGAGCCCGAACTGATCGAGGAGACCAAGCAGCTGCTGCGCGCCTACCTAGGCCGTCGTCTCCCGCCACCTGTTGGTGATCGGTAGCCTGCGGTCCCTGCCGAAGTTCTTCGGCGTGATCTTCGGGCCCGGCGGGTACTGCCGGCGCTTGTACTCGGCGAGGTCGACCAGCCTGATGACCCTGGTCACCAGCTCGGGGTCGTGGCCGGCCGCGATCAGCTCGGCCGAGCCCATGTCCTTCTCGACGTAGTCGTCGAGCAGCCGGTCGAGCACCTCGTACGGCGGCAGCGAGTCGGTGTCGCGCTGGTCGGGCCGCAGCTCGGCGCTGGGCTCCTTGGTGATGGAGTTCTCCGGGATCGGCCGCTCGGCGCGCAGCAGGAACGAGGGATCGGTGTGCTCGTTGCGCCACCTGGACAGCGCCCACACCATCGTCTTCGGCACGTCCTTGATCGGCGCGAAGCCGCCCGCCGAGTCGCCGTACAGCGTGGAGTAGCCCGTCGCGAGCTCGCTCTTGTTGCCGGTGGTCAGCACCAGGTGGCCGTGCTCGTTCGACAGCCCCATGAGGATCATGCCGCGCACCCTGGCCTGCAGGTTCTCCGCGGCCAGCCCCGACAGCTCGATCTCCTTCTCGAAGGCGGTGACGATGTCGGCGATCGGCACCACCTGGGCGTTGATGCCCTGCCTGCGCACCAGCTCCTCGGCGTCGCCGACGGAGTGCTCGGAGGAGTGGCGCGACGGCATCAGCACCACGTGCACGCGATCGGGGCCGATCGCGTCGGAGGCGATGGTGGCCGTCAGCGCCGAGTCGATGCCGCCGGACAGACCGAGGATCACCGAGCGGAAGCCGTTCTTGGCCACGTAGTCGCGCACCGCGAGGACCAGCGCCTGGTAGACCTCGCCGGTGTCGTCGAGCCGGGGCGCCACCCGGGGCTCGACCGGCGCGTACGGCGCGACGGGCGCGTCCGACAGCACCAGGCGTTCCACCGTGATCGTCGTGCCGTCGCCCGCGTCGATGGGGAAGACGCCGGGCTCGGCGGCGGAGACCGGCAGGTCGAGGTCCACCACCAGCAGCTCCTCGCGGAACTGCCCGGCCCGCGCCACCAGCTCGCCCGTGCTGTCGACGACGATCGAGTCGCCGTCGAAGACCAGCTCGTCCTGGCCGCCTACCTGGTTGGCGTAGGCCAGCGCGCACCCGGCCTCCCTGGCCCGGCGCGCGACCAGCTCCAGGCGGACGTCGTCCTTCTCCCGCTCGTACGGCGAGGCGTTCGGCACCACGAGCAGGCCAGCGCCCGCCTGGCCGACGACCGCGACGGGGCCGCCGTCCTGCCACAGGTCCTCGCACACCGCGATGGCCACGTCGACGCCGTGCACGCGGAAGATCGGCAGCCGGTCGCCGCGCACGAAGTAGCGGTACTCGTCGAACACGCCGTAGTTGGGCAGGTGGTGCTTGGCCGTACGGGTGGCGACCCTGCCCTGGTGCAGCACCGCGGCGGCGTCGAGCGGCGCGCCCTTGGGCTGGCCCACCCGGGGCGCGAGCCCGGCCCGGTCGACGTAGCCGACCACGACGGGCAGGTCGCCGAGCCCTTCGCCGGCCAGCCGGGCGGCCACGTCCTCCAGCGTCCTGATGCTGGCCTCGACGAAGGAGGTGCGCAGGACGAGGTCCTCGACCGGGTAGCCGGTCAGGAACATCTCGGTGAACAGGACGAGGTGGGCGCCGCGGCCGGCGGCCTCGCGCGTCCATCGGACCAGCGCGTCGGCGTTGCGGGTCAGGTCGCCGACGACCGGGTTCGTCTGTGCCAGGGCGATGCGCAAGTGAGCCACGGCCCCAGCCTAGTACGCCGGATTTTTTATCGTCAAAGCGACGATAAGGAGGTCGTCACCTCCCCGGGGTGACCAGGCCCGACTCGTACGCGGCGACCACGAGCTGGGCCCGGTCGAACAGCCCCAGGTGGTCGAGCAGGCCCGCGACCGCGCCGGCCACCTGGCGGTCGGGGACGGCGAGCGTCTGCGCGATCTGCCGGTTGGTCAGCCCGCGGGCGATCAGCTTCAGCACGTCGAGCTGCGTGTCCGGCAGCCCTGCCAGCGCGGGGGGCGCGTCGGGGTCGGTCCGGCCGGCGAAGGCGGAGATGATCCTCGTGGTCACCGAGGGGTCGATCAGCGCGTCTCCGGCCGCGGCGGCACGCATGGCGGCGACCAGTTGCTCGGGGGCCGAGGTCTTCAGCACGAAGCCGCTGACGCCCGCGCGCAGGGCGGCGTAGAGGTTCTCGTCGGTGCCGAACGTGGTCATCATGATGACCTTGGGCGGGTTGGGGTCGGCCAGGATCCGGCGTGCCGCGGTCAGCCCGTCGAGCCGCGGCATCTGGATGTCCAGCAGGACCAGGTCGGGCCGGGTCGCCTCGACGACGGCGATGGCCTGCTCGCCGTCGGCGGCCTCGCCGGCCAGTTCCAGGCCGGGCTCGGTGTCGATCACGACGCGCAGCCCCGTCCTGACGAGCGCCTGGTCGTCGGCGACGACGACGCGCAGCTCCTTCGCCGGGCCCGCCCCGCCGTCCAGGTGCGCCTGGCCCGCGAGGTCGCCGGAGTGTCCGGCGGCGGGCGCCGGCCCCGCGCCACCGTGGGCGGCGCCGGGGCTGCCAGGGAGGGTACCGGGGACCGCGGGCGACGGGCCCGGGACGCCGGGGGCAGGGGAGACGTGGCCGGGGGCATGGCTGGGGGTATGGCCGGGGACGTGGTGGAGGGCGGGGAAGGAGGCCGGCGGGGGCGCCAGGTCGGCCTCGAGGTGCGGTGACTGGGCGAGCATGTCGGCCTCCAGCCGCTGCAGCACGGCCGACGGGTCGAGGCCCAGCTCGTCGCGCCAGATCGCCCGTGCCCGCCGGAGCGTGGCCAGCGCGTCACCCTGCCGCCCGCTGCGGTACAGGGCCGTGGCCAGCAGCCGCCACGCCTCCTCCCTGAGCGGGCAGGCGCCGGCGTGCGCCTCCAGGTCGGGGACGAGCGAGGCCGCGTGGCCGAGGCGCAGTCCCGCGTCGGCCCGCCGTTCGAGGGCGACGAGCCGCAGTTCCTCCAGCCGCGCGCCCTCGGTCGCCGCCCACGCCAGCTCGGCGAACTCGGCGAGCGCGGGACCCCGCCACAGTCCCAGCGCCTCCTCCATGGCCGTCCACACCACGGGCGCGGGACCTTCCACGCGCGCCAGCCGTTCGAAGTGCCAGCAGTCGACCTGCTCGACCGTGGCGCGCAGCGCGTACCCGGGCGGGGCCGTGACCAGCACCTCGGCCTCCGACCGGGGCGCGCGGTTCGGCTCCAGGGCGCGGCGCAGGCGGGAGACGTATCCCTGGACGGTGGACAGGGCCTGCGTGGGCGGCCGGCCCGGCCACAGCTCGTCGATGAGCGTGGTCACGGGCACCGCCCTGCCCCTCGCCACCAGCAGCCTGGCCAGCACCGCCATCTGCCGCTGGCCGCCGAGGTCGAGGGGAAGTCCGTCGAGGAGGACCTGGAACGGTCCCAGTGCGCTGAAGGTCACCATGGCAGGCGTAAGCGTAGAGCCACCGGTGACCGCGCGAAATGACGACATGTTCAACAATCTCCGTTCACCCGGGTCGCCTGGCCTGCGTGGCGGGGCCCGGGTGAGGAGAGACGTGCGAGGGGCCGGGCGGCAGGACGGGCACGTGTGGACGCTACCGGTCTCCTGCCAATGCCCGATCAACGCTCGTTCAACGCCGCCCTGCGCCGGATGGCGGGGGAGAGCGCGACCCCGGCCGCACCGGTGACCAGCCCGATGGCGCCGACCGTGAACCACAGCGCGGACGCGCTGATCTCCAGCAGCGGCGTCATCAGCGGCGCGACCATGCCCGCCGCCGCCCACGCGAAGCCGAACAGACCCGCGTACCTGCCGCGCAGGTGGGCCGGGGCGAGCGAGGCCACGATCGCCCCGGCGATGCCGGCCGTGACGATCTCGCCCAGCGTCCACACCACGATGGTGGCCACCAGCCCCGCGGTGGAGGTGACGAAGGAGGTCAGCGCGAAGCCGGCGCCCATGACGGCGACGCCCAGCGCGAAGGTCCTGGCGGGGTCCCTGCGGCCGAGCCAGCCCGACACCAGCGGCTGCAGGACCACGATGAGCACGCCGTTGGCCGCCATCGCCGCGCCGAACTCGCCGGTGTTCAGCCCGACCAGCTTCATGGCGACGGGCAGGGTGGTGAAGGTCTGGCTGTAGACGAGGGCGTCGCCCAGCACGACAGCGGTGAAGGCGAGCATCAGCCGGTCGCGCAGCACCTCCCGCATCCCGCCGCCAGGTCCGCCCTCCTCCGGCTCGGGCCTGGTCTCGGGGACCGCCCGCCACACCAGCACCGCGAAGACGACGCTGCTGAGGGCGTCGAACCAGAACAGCCACAGGAAGCCCGACTGGGCCAGCCAGCCGCCGGCCGTCATGCCGACCGCGTAACCGAGGTTGATCGCCCAGAACAGCAGGCCGTACGCCCTGGGCCGCTCGGCGGGCGCGATCAGGTCGGCCACCAGGGCGCTGGAGGCGGGCCGGTAGGCGTCGATCACCAGGCCGAGCACGAACATGGAGGCCAGGATCGCCGGCAGCGTCGTGCTGTAGCCGAGCGCCAGCATCGCCGCCGCCGTGGCCAGCATGCCGCCGGACAGCGTCGCCCTGCGCCCGATCCGGTCGGTCAGCGAGCCCGCGACCAGCTGCGAGGCGAGCTGGCCCGCGCCGAACACCGCCATCACGATGCCGGTGGCGGCCAGCGACAGGCCGCGCGCCTGGCTCAGGTACACGCCGGTGAACGGCATCACCATGGTGCCCAGCCGGTTGACGAGGGTGCCGCTCCACAGTGCCCAGAACGGCCTCGGCAGCCCCCCGATCTGCGCCTTCAGGAACGACGGCTTTTCCACGCTTGCGGTAGTCACGCCGCAAGGCTGACGGTGATCCGTCCCCTTCGCGAACCATTTAGGGCAGACTAAAAACATGTCCATCGTCTGGACCCTCAGGCCCGAGGACGTCGCCCGGATCAGGTTCGCCTTCTCCCCGTTGTGGGAGCTCGTGGCCAGCCTGCGCACCCTGCGCGATCCCGCGCGGCAGTCCGTCCACCTGCCGTGGATCAAGGCGGTGCGGCCCCGCCTGCCCGCGCTCGACCTGAGCGAGCTGCTCGCGCTGGTGGCGCCGAGCGGCTACCTGGCCGACTTCATCACCCCTCCGCCCGACACGCCGCTGCCGGAGTTCGCCGCCGAGCTGGAGAGGGTACGGCGGACGCCGCCCGAGCGCGCGGCCGAGGAGGCGGGCATGGTCGTCGGCTCCGACCCGGAGGTCGTCCGGCGGTTCAGGTCCGACCCGGCGGCCGGGATCGCCCGCGTGGCCGACGCGCTGGAAGCCTACTGGGAGACCTGCTTCGCCGAGTACTGGCCGCGCGTGTACGCCCTGCTCGAACGGGACGTCATGCGCCGCTCCCGCGAGCTGGCCTCCGGCGGGGCGCGCCAGCTGTTCGCCGGTCTCGACCCCGCCGTCGTGTGGACGGGAGAGCAGCTGCTCGTCGACCGGCCGTGGTGCACCGGCGGGGGGTTGCACGGCGACGGGCTCGTGCTGCTGCCGTCGGCGTTCTACTGGCCGAGCGTGGCGGTGATGACCGCCCCCTACCAGTCGATGCTCATCTACCCGGTGCAGGGTGTGGGCACGCTGTGGGAGCAGGGGCCGCCGCCCGCGCCCGGCGCGCTGGCCGCCCTCATCGGCCGCAGCAGGGCGCAGATCCTCACCGCCCTGGCCGAACCGGCCACCACGTCGGCGCTGGCCAGGCGGATGTCGCTGACGCCCGGCGCGGTCAGCCAGCATCTCGGCGTGCTGTCGGCGGGCGGTCTCGCGGTCGGCACCCGGCTGGGCAAGGAGGTCGTCTACCGCCGCACCGCGACGGGCGACGCGCTGGCTAGCAGCGCCGCCTGACGCTCTCCGCGGCCAGCGGGGCGGGGGTGGCCGGGGCGCGTCCCGCCGGTGCGGGGCCGTACAGGCGGGCGGTGGTGCGCTGGATCTCGTCCGGGTCGAGGTCGACGCCCTCGACGGTCACCTGCTGGCCGTGCACGTCGGTCACCCGCAGGCTGAACGGCCCCGCGCCCGCGCCGCCCGCCGCCACCCAGTAGCTGTCGGAGCCACGCTCGAGCGCGCGCCAGCGGCCGTGGTCGCGGATCTCGACCGAGCGCAGCGGATTGCCGTGATCGAGCAGCTGGAGCGCCAGCCAGCCTGCCGTGGAGCCCTTCCGCACCCTGACGGCGAGGCCCTGGCCCAGCTCGGGGTTGCGGACCTGGTGGTAGTCCACAGTGGCCACGCCCGAGCGCGGATCGGCGATCACGGCGAAGGCCGCCATGCTGAGATCCAGCTCGCCCCGCCGGCAGGTCGGGCAGCTGTCGACGACCTGCACCCGGACCGTGCCGCGCGGCCCCTTCACGTCGAGATAGCCGCCGCACGCCCGGCTTCCCGCGTACTCCTCTGCCGACACCGACGCGTACAGTTCGGCTCCGGTGATCGCGCAGTTGCCCGCCGTGCCCTGGTAGTGCAGCGCCCTGCCGGACATCACCGGCTCGACGTCGGCCACGGCGCAGCCGTCGCGGCCCGGCAGGTTCACCGCCCACAACGCGACGGCGAGGGCGGCCAGCGCCGTCACGCTCGTCGCTCCTCGCCGCCGCCACGGCATCCGTCTCGCGTGTCTGCCCCCCACGATGAATACATAGGGGAAGCGGGCGATGACGTTACGTGTAACGCTCGCTCTCCGCGGCCCAGTCCATGTGGGCGCGCGGGGCGGTCAGGTAGGCGCAGGCCACCATGCTGACGTCCCTGGCCGTCCTGCGGGGCAGCTCGCCGAGCGGCAGCCGCTTGGCCGCCGTCCGCATGTCGGCGCACCGCTCCTCGATCCGGTCCAGCACCCAGTCGACGGCTTCGGCCTCGCCCACCTCCAGCTCCCGCGCGGCCACGACCACGAAGTTGTGCGCGTCGCCCCGCTCCTTGGCCAGCGAGGCCAGGTCGTTGCACCAGGCGGCCACGTCGGCGCAGGAGTCCACCAGCGCCTGCCACTGCTCGGCGGCGGCCAGCTCGGGCGGCACCTCGACGCCCAGGCACGGCTCCACCAGGTCGTACAGGAAGGGGCCCGCCGTGCCCCTGCGCAGCGCGGGATACTCCGCGATGGTCGGCACCGCGCCGCTCGCCCTGTTGTCCGCCTCGGCCCGGCACGCGTCGGCCTGCCGCTGCAGGTTCGTCGCGAAGCGCAGCCGCCAGTCGTCGCTCATGGTGGCGCTCGTGGCCCGCCACAGGTCCGTGAAGGCCGCCTCCAGCGGGTGCGCCCCGTTCCCCGCGAACAACCTCGGGTACGGCTGGCCCTCCTCGTCCACCAGGTCGTCCAGGTGGAACAGCCATGTCAGCCACTGCGCGAACAGCGCCGCCGCCCTGGCGTCGAACTCGGCGAAGGCACGCGCGGCCAGGCGGTGACACGCCGACCTGCGGTCCACCTGGAGTCCCGTCCGCCGGGTCCAGTCGATGACGGCCGCCTCGATGGCGTGGACCGAGCGGTGCATCCTGCACGGCGCGGCCAGCGCGGGAACCCGCGAGGTGAGCGGCGTGAGCGCGCTCGCGGGCGTCATGGTCAGCACTACAGCGGCCCGAACAGCCAGTTGCCCACCGCGTGGGGGTCGTCGCCGGTGTAGTACTGCCTGACGGCCTCGACCAGCTCCGCCACGCCCAGCTCGCCGTCCCTGTCGCGGTCGAGCCGGTCGAAGGCCTCGTCGACGTCGTCGTAGGCGGTGCCGAACGCGCTGAGCAGCACGCGGAACTCGGCCACCCCGATCCGGCCGTCGTGGTCGCCGTCGCACAGCTCCGCGACCGCCGTCGCCGCGGGCCTGAAGACCGGCTCGAACATGTCGCCCTCGACGAACGCGCCGGTCATCCCGGCGTGGAACTCGGCGTTGGAGATCCACGCGTCGTTGTCCCTGCCGAGCTCGGCCGTCAGCGCCGACCAGATGGCGTCGAAGCTCCGCACGAGACGGTCGCCGACGACCGAGGTCGGAGACTCGCCGAACCCCACCAGCAGGCGCGCGCCGAGCCCCAGCAGGTCGTCGCGCTCGATCTGCCCCCTGCCGTCGACGTCGATATGCGTGAAAGCTCGATCGAGCTTGTGTTTGCGCAGCTCAGTGCTCATCCGTGTTTCCCCCGAGACGGTAGTGCGTGATCACCCTAGGAGGGGCGGGAGCCGTTTGTCAGCGAGGCACGCGCTGGCCGCGTGACACCCCGTGCGACCTTCGTAACGCGCGTGAAACACGAAACAGGCAGACTGTAGAGGACCAGACATGTCTTTTCAGTCAAGGGGACGCCTTGGACCGTCAGCAGGAGTTCGTTCTCCGCACACTCGAGGAGCGCGACATCCGGTTCATCCGGCTCTGGTTCACTGACGTGCTCGGCTTTCTCAAGTCCGTCGCCATCGCGCCCGCCGAGCTGGAAGGCGCCTTCGCCGAGGGCATCGGGTTCGACGGCTCGGCGATCGAGGGTTTCGCGCGCGTCTACGAGAGCGACATGCTCGCCAAGCCCGATCCCGGCACGTTCCAGATCCTGCCGTGGCGCAGCGAGGCGCCGGGCGCGGCGCGCATCTTCTGCGACATCCTCATGCCGGACGGCTCGCCGTCCCACGCCGACCCCCGGTGGGTGCTCAAGCGCGCCCTCGCCAAGTGCGCCGACATGGGCTTCACGTTCTACACCCACCCCGAGATCGAGTTCTTCCTGCTGAAGAACCGGCCGGAGACGGGCGGGCCGCGCCCCGAGCCGATCGACTCGGGCGGCTACTTCGACCACACCCCGCACAGCGCGGGCCACGACTTCCGCCGCCAGGCGATCATGATGCTGGAGTCGATGGGCATCTCGGTGGAGTTCAGCCACCACGAGGGCGCCCCCGGCCAGCAGGAGATCGACCTGCGCTACGCCGACGCGCTCACCACCGCCGACAACATCATGACCTTCCGGCTGGTCATGAAGGAGGTCGCGCTGGAGCAGGGCATCTGGGCCTCGTTCATGCCCAAGCCGTTCACCGAGCACCCCGGCTCCGGCATGCACACCCACATGTCGCTGTTCGAGGGCGACCGCAACGCCTTCTACGAGGCGGGCGCCGAGTACCAGCTGTCCAAGATCGGCAGGTCGTTCATCGCCGGGCTGCTCAAGCACGCCGCCGAGATCACCGCGGTCACCAACCAGTGGGTCAACTCCTACAAGCGCCTGTGGGGCGGCGCCGAGGCCATCGCGGGGCAGGGCGGCGAGGCGCCGTCCTACATCTGCTGGGGCCACAACAACCGCTCGGCGCTGGTGCGCGTGCCGATGTACAAGCCGCACAAGGGCGGCTCCACCCGCATCGAGTTCCGCTCGCTCGACTCGGCCTGCAACCCGTACCTCGCCTTCGCGCTCGTGCTGGCGGCCGGGCTGAAGGGCATCGAGGACGGCTACGAGCTGCCCGCCCCCGCCGAGGACAACGTCTGGGCGCTGACCAGCGCCGAGCGGCGGGCCCTCGGCATCCAGCCGCTGCCGCAGTCGCTCGACGAGGCCATCTCCGTGATGGAGCGCAGCGAGCTGGTCGCCGAGACCCTGGGCGAGCACGTCTTCGACTACTTCCTGCGCAACAAGCGCACCGAGTGGCGCGACTACCGCCGCCAGGTGACGGAGTTCGAGCTGGGCCGCTACCTGCCCGTGCTCTGAGCAGGCAAGCAGCCCTGCTGCTGAGACCTCCGTCGTGATCGGGAGTCGCTCAGCGGCAGGGCATGTCGCGGCCCTGACGATCGCCGAGGCATGACCGGTCACCGTACGTGCTCGGGGGTGATCGACTTTCCCCTTCTCTTCGATCATCTTCCGGCCAGGCAGGCAGGAACAAGACTGTTTCTTTGGTCTGTACGGCTGTCAGGCTGTAACCGTGAACGCCACAGGTGGTGAGGTCTGGGATCCGTTCGGCACCTTGCGCAGCGCCCTATGGATCGGAGGTGGCCAATGGGCCGGCAAATCCACCGTCGCCAGGCTGCTGGCCACCCGCTACGGGCTGACCGCGTACCACTACGACTATCACGACGCGCGTGCGCACAACGACCGTCGGATCGCACGCCGAGCGCGACTCGGCGAGCCCACCGCGGACCCCGATCCGGACAGCGTCTGGGTGAACACCAGCCCTCAGGAGATGGCCGACGAGACCCTGGCCGGCTTCCCCACGCGGTTCGAGTGGGCTTTGGACGACCTGCGCGGCCTGGTATCGGGGCGACCCATCGTCGCCGAAGGCTGGGGACTGCGTCCCGAACTGGTCGCCCCCATCATCGACTCACCCCGTCGAATGATCGTGATGGTGCCGAGCGAGGAATTCCGTGAGCGTCAGCTCCGCGAACTGCCCCGTGCCGCCGCCGTCGATCGCGCGGTCAGCGACCCTGATCGAGCACAGCGCAACCGGCTCGCCCGAGACCGCCTCGTCGCCGACGAGGCCGCCCGCTCCGCTCGTCGCCTGGGCATACGAGTCCTCGAGGTTGACGGGCTCGATGATGCGGAGGCCATGGCGGACATCGTGGCCGACCACTTCAGCTCCTATCTGCCGCTGCCGAACGTCTACCGGCCTTGACCGCGCGGCTGGTCGTCGCACTCGCGCTGAGCTCCACGAACGCCACCGATGACCCATCTCGTTCAGGTCCCGAGTTCTTTCCTCTAGCGGCCGGCCACATCGAGGGCGGGCCGCGGCGCCGGGGTCTTCCTGGCCAGCAGGACGGCGACGGCGCCGGTCAGCACCCAGCCGGTCAGCCCGAACACGCCACCGAGCACGGCGTCGGCCGGGTGGCGGGCGTCGGAGACGATGAACGGCAGCGCCTGCGCGGAGGCGTTGAACGCGGCGTGCCCGATCACGGCGGGCCAGATGCTCGCCGTACGGAGGCGGAGCAGGCCCAGCAACGACCCGAGTGCCACGCAGCTGACCGTGAAGAGCGGCACGCCCGCCCAGCCGAGGCCGGGGTAGTGCAGGCCGGCCGCGGTCAGCGGCGCGTGCCACAGGCCCCAGATGACGCCCGACACGAGCAGCGCCCTGCCGCGGCCGAGCGGCATGAGCCGGGGCAGCAGCCAGCCGCGCCAGCCCCACTCCTCGCCGAACGCGCCGATCGCGTACAGCAGCGGGTAGACCACGACCGCGAGGAGCGCCCCGATGACCGCGAAGCTGTGCGTGGCCCCGGGGAAGACCTGGCGGTAGCCGGACAGCCCGGCCAGGTCGGTGGGGAACAGGCCCAGCAGCGCGCTGGCCGCGATCACGGCCGCGACGAGCACGGGCGTGCCGATCCAGGTGAGCGCGGTGACGCCGAGCGTGCGCCCCCGCCTGCCGCCGAGGGTCAGGCCGGTGTCGCGGGCCCAGGCTCGCGCCCTGTCCCTGCGCAGCAGCCAGACGGCCAGGACGCCGAGCGTGGGGGAGAGCTGCATGCCCGCCAGCGTCAGCTGCAGCGCGCCGCCCGCGCCCGACGCGGGGGCGGTCCACAGCGGGATCGCGGCCAGCCACGCGCCGCCGAACGCGATGGCGAGGAACACCAGGAGGTCGGCGGGGCGGGCGGGGATGACCTGGCGGGGCGGTTGACTGTCGAGGTTCGTCATGTCCTCGATCGTCGAAGGCGCTGGGGGCGCGGGCCAGTGAAGAATTCACGACCTGCGGCCCGGGTGCCGAGCGGGTGCGCCGGCGGCCGGCCGGTGTCAGAGGTACTTCGGGTAGAGGTCGGTGGTGGGCCAGGAGGTGACCGTGTCGTGCGCCTGCCACATCAGCCTGTCGATCACGTCGAAGTCGGGCGAGCCCTCCTCCTCCCGCCGGTTGAACTGCACGCACCAGGTCACGCCCGCCGCGTTCCGTACCAGCAGGGTGAACGTGCCCGGCATCGACCCGGTGTGCCAGGTGTTGAGGCCGTTGCCCCACGTCCTGACGTACCAGCCGCAGCCGTACCACCAGCCGTCGCCGCTCACCCCGATCTCGGGCTTGGCGAAGGCGCGGGAGATGGAGGTGGCGTTCAGGACGGCGCCGGAGGCGTCGAAGGCGCTGGCCCACCGCACCATGTCGACGGCCGAGGCCACCCAGCCGCCGTTGGCGTCCTGGTTGGGCATGTTGAACCCGCCGTAGGGGTACGGCACGACCGCGCCTGAGGAGTCGACCACGCTCTTGTTGGTGTACTTGGAGCTGTAGCTCACCTCGCTGGGCGACATCTCGGCGCGCAGGCTCCTGCCGAGCGTCATCCGGTCGATGCCCAGCGGCGCCAGCAGCTTGGACCGCACGTACGACTCGTAGCTCTGCCCCGACACCTTCTCGATGATCCGGCCCAGCAGCATGTACCCGTAGTTGCTGTAGGACATCTTGCTGCCGGGGTCGAAGTCGAGCGGCTTGGCGGTGACGT
The DNA here is from genome assembly GCF_053586935.1 of Nonomuraea sp. NPDC003727. Taxonomy (NCBI): domain Bacteria; kingdom Bacillati; phylum Actinomycetota; class Actinomycetes; order Streptosporangiales; family Streptosporangiaceae; genus Nonomuraea; species Nonomuraea sp. NPDC003727. Next base: position 19,358 of record NZ_JBSFNE010000002.1, on the reverse strand, counting down.
ACTTCACGATGTCGGCGTGGCTGATCGGCAGCGGCGCGTCGAGGGAGGCGGAGATGGTGGCGTCGAGCCACAGCGGGTCCTTGCTGACGGCCCTGTCCCAGCCACCGGTGTGCTGCATGAGCCGCCACAGGGTGACCTGCTCAAGGCGCGGGTCGGCGGCGGCCGACAGGCCGAGGAGCGTGGTCACCGGGGTCGTCAGGGTGAACTTGCCGTCCTGGGCCAGGCGCAGGATCGCCGCCGCGGTGAGGCTCTTGCTCAGACTCGCGACACGGAACAGCGAGGTCGGCTGCACGCGCGCGATGCGCGCCACCGAGTCGGTGGTGTTGGGGCGGTAGAAGCCGTAACCGCGGGCGGCCAGCAGCTTGCCCTTCCTGGCGACCGCCAGCTGGCCGCAGCCGATGCTCCGCTCGGACATGTACTTCTGCATGGTCTTGTCGAAGGCGGCCAGCTGCGCCGGGATGGTCCCGCTGACCAGGAGGTCCGCCTCGGCCCTGGTGGGCAACGCCAGCGTCACGGTGGCGGCGGCGCCCGCCCTGATGAGGTTCCGACGGCTCAGCACAGTCACTTCTGACCCCCATGTCACATCTGTGTCAAGGAGCAGAATCTTACGGACAAGTGAGTGCTTTTGCCGATTCCATGGGAAGCTAGGCCGTCATCGGCGCGTTACACGTGCTTAGCGACCCTGACATGAGCCCCTGGTTCTCTTGGTGTGTGGACCCTCGGGTAAAATCGGTCCGTTCTAAATGATATTTCCGGACATATTGGAGGGTGTGGATGACGACGGCTGCCCTGCAGACCGTGCTGACCGTCCCCGAGCGCTTCCGCGGCCCCGCGGGCATCGCCAACGGCGGCTGGATCTCCGGCACCGTGGCCGAGGCGCTCAACGGTCTCTCCTCGGCCGTGGAGGTCACGCTGCATGCCCCCACTCCGCTCGAGACCGAGGTCCGTCTGGAGCACGTGGCCAACTCCGCGTCCCTTCACCATGACGGCAAGCTGCTCGTCGAGGCCATCCCGGTCGCCGAGCACCTGACCGGTCCCGGTTTCGTGCCGTTCAACGAGGCCGCCCGCGCCGAGGCCGGCTTCGCCGGCTGGCAGGGCCACGCCTTCCCCGAGTGCTTCGCCTGCGGTCTGCGCGAGCCCGGTGACGGCCTGCGCGTCTTCCCCGGCCCGGTCGACGGTGCCGACGCCGGCGAGGGCCGCCTCGTCGCGGCCGGGTGGCGCGTGCCGTTCACGGTGACCGACGCCGACGGCGCGGTCCCGGTGTCCGTCGTGGGCGCCGTGCTCGACTGCGTGACCGGCTGGGCCCACTTCGAGCCCGGCGAGTCGGCCCTGCTCGGCCGCCTGACCCTGCAGGTCAACCGGCGCGTCTACCCCGGCGGCACCTACTCCGTCGTCGCCAGGGCCACGGGCCGCGAGGGCCGCAAGCTCTTCGGCGAGAGCGCCATCTACGAGGTGGACGGCACGCCGGTGGCCGCGGCCAAGGCGACCTGGATCGCTCCACGCTAGAACACGCCCCGTGGGTGGCCCGCTCGGGCCACCCACGCGCTCGGCCACTCCGTCAGACGAGCCGATCCGCCCGCTCCGTCAGGCGAGCGGCGACGAGGGACGCGCACCGGTCGTCGAACAGGATCGTGTAGTGGTTGCAGTCGGGCACCAGCTCGTCGCGCAGCCCCGGCACCCGCGCCGTCCACTCGGCGGCCAGCGCGTCCGGCAGCATCCCCACGTCCTGGTTGAGCAGCCCGCGCGGTGCCCGCAGCAGGGTCGTCGGCGCCTGGACGGCGGCCAGCGCGGCGCCGATGGCGTCGCCGTTGAGCCGCATCCACCTGCCGTCCTCGCGTACGGCGGCGCCCACCGCCCGCGAGCGCAGCTCCCCCGGTTCCCCCACCAGGTCGTACCTGACGTACTCCTCCGCCTCCGGCGTCCACTGCCCGGCGAAGGCGGGGTGCGCCTTGAAGAAGGCGACGTAGTCGTCGGCCGTGGCGAAGGTCTGGCTCAGCCTGGCGACCGCCGGCCCGAGCGTGGCCTCCATGACGGCGTCCACGTCGGTGCCCGGCGGCAGCGGCGGGAACGGCAGCCCGCCGTCCACCAGCACGACCTTGCCGAAGGGCCGTCGCGCCCCGGCCAGGACGGCCACGTAGGCGCCCATGGAATGCCCGGCGAGCACCGCGTCGGGGCCCGCGCCGACGTGCTCGGCCACCCGCAGCACGTCGTCGGCGTGCCGGGGCAGGCCGTACGGGCCCGGCAGGTCGCGGCTGTGACCGCGGCCGCGCAGGTCCATCGCCACCAGCGACCACTCCTGCGGCAGCCGGCGGGCCACCGCCGCCCACGCCATCAGCGACGCGGTGATGCCGTGGACCGCGATGACGAGCCGGGGACCCGTTCCGAAGGTGGCGATCCGCAGGCCTTCGACATCCTCTTCCCTCATGCGGGCGATCTTATGAGGAGGGGCAGACCTCCCGGTACGGCAGGCCCGGCACGTACGCCCCCCACTGGGCCGGGGTGAGCGCCCCGCCCGCCCTGGCGCAGACGGCCGCCAGCACCTTGGCCGGGGCCACCGGCTGCTCGCGGACCACCCCCTTCTCGTCCACCGTGAGGACCGACGTGCCGTCGTCGGTGAAGACCACCGACCTGATCCAGCCGCCGCCGTCGGCCTCGGCCCCGCCGGCGTCCGGGTAGCCGCCCAGGCTCACCCCGCTGATCGGGTCGAACAGCAGCAGCCTGGCCTTTCCGCCCACCGCGACCACGTCCTCGGTGGGGGAGTAGGCGGCGGACATGCCGTCGGCGCCTCTCGCGACGGGGCTCAGCCGGCGCCTGGTGGCGGCGTCCCAGAGCGTCACCCGTCCCCGGGAGTCGAGCACGACCAGCTGCCTGCCGGTCCGGGTGAAGAACACCCGCACCCCCTCGCCGCCGAACGGCGCCCCCACGCGCCTGCCGGTCGCCGCGTCGAGGAGTGACTGGCGGGGACCGGTCAGCGCGAGCGTGCGGCCGTCGGGAGAGAGCGCGACGTCGATGATCTCGTCCTGGTCCGCGCTCCACAGCCGCCGCCCGCTCCGCCAGTCCCAGACCTGGGCGGCGTGGTGGCGTACCGACGTGCCGTCGTCGGGGGTGCGCAGCACGACCGCCAGCCGCGCGCCGTCCCGGCTGAAGACGGCCGTCAGCGGTTCCATGCCGCGGACGGCCGGCCGGAACTCGGCGAGCGTGGCCCGTGACGGCACGTCCACGATCCTGATCTTGTCGAGCAGCAGGAGGGCCAGCCGCCTGCCGTCGGGGGAGAAGACGGGCTGGTCGGTGGACGGCAGCGAGCCGAGGACGCCTCCCCCGCGGGTCTGGCGCAGCTCGCCGTCGCTCAGCAGGTGACGGCCGCCGGGGGCGAGCGCCACCGAGGACGGGTGCTCGCCGTCGCGCCAGGCCAGGTCGGACAGGTCCATGGAGAAGACCCGGTCGTCGACGAGGTAGCGGTAGGTGCGGCCGTCGAAGGCGCCCTGCGGGAGGTCGGTGTCGGCCGAGTCGCCCCGCACCGGCATGGTGGCGAGCAGTCCCCGATCGCCCATCCGCCAGATCTGGATCATCCGGTGGGAGGCCGAGGCGGCGAACCGGCCGTCCGCGCTGACCGCCACCGATCCCTGGTTCCAGCCGCCGCGCTCGTTCGCGCCGTCGCGCACGCCCAGCCGAACCTCGCGCCTGGTCCGGAGGTTGACCAGGCGCAGCTCGCGCGGATGGTCGGCCGTGTCCCACTCGCCCCCGGCGTCGAGCCGGTGCCGGAAGGCGGCGCGGGTTCTGCTCCCGGTACGCGGGTCCCACCGCACGCTGGGCCGCTCGGTCACCGACAGGACGGGGCCGCGCTCGTCGGCGTAGGCGACGGAGGCTCCGGCGTTGACCAGGTCGAGGGTGCGCGGGAAGTCCCACCTCCCGACGAGCCTGCCGCCGCGCAGGTCCCACGCCCTCATGCCCTTGTCGGTGACGGCCGCCAGGGTGCGGCCCGAGGGCGACAGCGCGGCGTCCGCGACCGTCTCGGTGCCGAGCCCGAGAGCGGGGACACCGCCCGCGCTCCGGCCCGTGCGCAGGTCCCACAGCCGCGCCGCGTTCTCGCCGACGCTGAGCAGCGTCCTGCCGTCGGCGCTCAGCCGCCTGACCGTGCCGCCGTCGGCGGCGGGATCCTGGAACACCTCCGTCTCCCGCTGCGCCAGCGAGGCCACCAGGCCCGCCCTGGTCTGCGGGGTGTGGTCCAGCGTCCACGCCGCGGCGCTCAACCGCATGGCCAGCCTCGGGTCGGTGTCGCGCGTCGCGGCGGCCAGCGCGGTCAGCCTGGTCGCCTCCGAGCGCTCGAGCTGCCTGGCGATCCGCGCGGCCCGCTCGTCGGCGACCATGCTCTGCTGGACGGCCAGGCCCCCGGCCACCAGGGAGATCACCAGCAGTCCCGCGAGGCTCAGCGAGGCGAGCCTGCTCCTCCTGGCCCGGCGCCTGCGCACCCCCGCCGCGGCGTCGAGGAAGTCGCGCTCGGCGGGGGAGAGGGTGATGTTCCTGCGCGCCGTGGCCGCCCACTGCAGCGCGTTCTCCAGGCTGGAGCCGTGGAACAGGTCGCCGTCCCTGCGGCCGCCCTGGTCCCACCGGCGCGACGCCAGCAGGATCTGCCGGTGGACGGCGAGACCGTCCCTGTTGGTGTCGATCCATCGGCGGTACCTCGGCCAGGCGTGCGGCAGCGCCGGACGGGCCAGCCAGATCTCCTCCCCGTCCCGGCCGAGGAGGTAGCCGTACACCTTGAGGATCTTGGTGATGGCGGCCACCTCGGGCAGTGGCCTGCCCTCGACCAGCTCGGCCGTCGCGGCGTGCCGTACGGACAGCTCGCCGTGCTCGTCCACGGTCACCAGGCGCAGGAACACCTCGGGCGCCAGCTCCCGCTCGGCCGGGTCGAGCAGCGCGTAGGCCTCCTCGGCCAGCGTGCCCAGCGCGGGATCGTCGGCGGTGCCGCTGACCAGCGCGGCCTGCTTCCCGCCCCTGGCCAGCAGCCGCGCGGTACCGATCCCCGCCTCGCCGCTGACCAGCGCGAGTAACAGCCGGCGGGCGACCGGCCGCTGCGCGGGCTCCTTGCCGAGCGCGGCGGCGACCAGCGGGCGCAGGGGCTCGGGCAGCGCGCCGAGGTCGGGAACGGACGACAGCACCCTGTGCATGACCCCGCCCAGGCTGTCGGCCTGGAACGGGTCGGCGCCCGTCGCGGCGAACAGCATGATGGCGCCCCAGGCGAACACGTCGGCGGGGGCGCCGGCCCGCTGTCCGGTGAACACCTCGGGCGCCATGTAGCTGGGCGTGCCTTTGACCAGGCCGGTGTCGGTGAGCGACATCTCCTCGGTCCTGGCGATGCCGAAGTCGATGACGCGAGGTCCGTCGGGGCCCAGCAGCACGTTGTCGGGCTTGAGATCCCGGTGCACGACGCCCGCCTCGTGGATGGCGGTCAGCGCGGTCGCCACCGCGGTGGCCAGCCTGACCAGGTCGCCCCCCGCGAACCTGCGGCCGTCCGCGACCGCCCTGCGCAGGCTCGGCCCCTCCACGTACTCGCTGACGATGTACGGCCGCGGCCCGTCCAGCTCGGCGGCGATCACCTTGGCCGTGCAGAAGGAGGCCACCCGCTGGGCCGCCTCCGCTTCCCTGCCCAGCTGGGCCGCCTGGTCGCCGTGCAGCACCTTGACCGCGACCCGCCGGCCGTCCTGCGCGTACGCCTCGTACACCACGCCCTGGCCGCCCGCGCCGAGCCTGGCGGCCAGCCAGTAGCCGCCGAGCCGCTGCGGGTCCCCGTCGATCAGTGCCGTCGCCATACCGCCGTCCCCGTGATCGTGATCTCTGTGGCGTTTGATGCGAAAGCTGGGTACAAGGTTCGATCTGGCGTTATCGGGATGCCCGGGTGACACTGGAGTCTTCCCCCACGAAGGGTGCCCGCGATGAGCAAGCGCTCACGCCGGCGTCGCGCGCTGACCAGCGGCGCGCCCGCCTGGATGCCGGGGTTCGGCCCTGGCGAGCCGCACTGGACCGACGACTTTCCCGGTGATTCCGGTGATTCCGGTGATTCCCCCGGCGAACCGCCGGGAGGCGAGGGTGGCGTCAGGGAGCCCAGGCGGCCCAGGCCGACGCTCCCCGGGATGCCGAAGTACATGGCCGAGCCCGACCCGCCTGTGCGGATAAAGGTCGGATAATGCGCGTATGCGCATCACTGTCATCGAGCACGAGGCCGGCGCCGGTCTGGGGTACTTAGCGGAATGGCTCGGCGTCGACGTGCGGGTCGTCCGGCCGTATCTGGGTGAGGAGGTGCCGGCGCGCGCCGAGGACGGGCTGATCGTGCTCGGCGGCGAGGCGTCCGCCTGGGACGACGCGGGTTACCCGTGGCTGCCCGCCACCCGCGAGCTGCTGCGGGCCGGCGTGGCCGACGGCACGCCCACGCTGGGCATCTGCCTGGGCGCCCAGCTCATGACGATCGCCTGCGGCGGCACGGTGGAGCGCGGCGGCGACGGGCTCGAGGTGGGCGCCCGCGAGGTGGTGGCGCTGCCGGCGGCGGCCGGCGACGCGCTGCTGGGCGGCCTGGACAGGGCCGTGGCCGTGCAGTACCACCAGGACGTCATGACCGTGCTGCCCGAGGGGGCGGTGCTCCTCGCCACCGGCGAGCAGTACCCCCACCAGGCCTACCGCCTCGGCGAGCGGGCGTGGGCGGTGCAGTTCCACCCCGAGGCCACGCCCGAGATCTTCGCGGGCTGGAACTCTCCCGAGGACCTGGTGGTCGAGGTCAAGCGGGCCGAGGAGGACCTGGTCGCCGCGTGGCGGCCGCTGGCCGAGGCGTTCGGCGAGGTGGTCAGAACCAGCGGTCGCGCCACCGCGTGAGCGCGCGGGCGCGCGGCCTGGTGAGCACGTGCGCGGCCGTGTGGACGCCGCCGAGCGCCAGCGGCAGCAGCAGCCAGCTCGAGGCGGGCAGCCGCTTGTCCTCCAGCCGCCGCCATGCCCACACCGAGTACGGGATCACCACCAGCGGCGCGGTGACCACGCCGGGCGTGTAGCCGCGCACGGTCGCCGCCTGGGCCAGGTGCATGACCCCGTGCGCGCCGAACGCCGCCAGCGCCGCCTTGTAGAAGCCGCTGCGAGGCCCGCTGGCCGCGGCGGCGGCCACGACCCCGCCCATGAGGCCGATGGCGACGTTGACGTGCCGCTGGTCGACGTCCATGGCCTCCCACACCCGGTCGGGCACCCAGGGGAAGCGTTCCACGAGTCGCGGACGCGCCCTGCGGGCCCAGCCCGCCATCGTGGCCAGTTCCTCGGCGTCGTGCAGCGCCCAGGCGGCGAGCAGTCCCCATGCGGGCATGACCTCTCCTCTCCCCTTAATACAACGCAACGTTGCGTTGCAGTTCTCACTATACGCGTAGCTGACAAGATGAGAAGGTGCCGAGGATCGAGTCCACCGCCGCCCGCCTGGCCAAGCTCGGCTTCGCCGACGCGGCCCGCGCCGAACGCCTGGTCGCTGAGATCGACGGGCCATGGCTGCTCGACGCCTTCGCCGCCGTCGCCGATCCCGACCTCGCCCTGCTGTCGCTGACCCGGCTCGCCGAGCGCGACCCCGCCGTGCTCGACGCGCTGCGATCGGACGAAGGACTGCGCGCGCGGCTGCTCGGCGTGCTCGGGCTCAGCGCGGCGCTGGGCGAGCACCTGATCACCCACCCCGGCCAGTGGCGTTCGCTGGCGGGGGAGCCGGCGCCGGCCAGGCCGGGAGAGGAGGAGCTGCGCGCCGCGCTGCTGCGCGCCGTCGGCGCCGACCCTGGGGCGCCCGAGCCCGGCCCGACCGCCTCCCACCAGGGCGCGAAACAGGCGCTGCAGTCCGCCTACCGGCAGCGCCTGCTGCTCCTGGCCGCCCGCGACGTCACCGGCGCCGCCTCCTTCGCCGAGGTCACCGCCGAGCTGTCCGACCTGGCCGGGGCCGCCCTCGAGGCGGGCCTGGCCGTGGCGCGGGCCGAGGTCGACTCCACCGGCGTACGGCTGGCCGTCATCGGCATGGGCAAGTGCGGCGCCCGCGAGCTCAACTACATCAGCGACGTCGACGTCGTCTTCGTGGCCGAGCCCGCCGACGGCGCCGACGAGACCAAGGCGCTGCGCACCGCCACACGCCTGGCGCAGGCGATGATGCGCGCCTGCTCCGCCCTGTGGGAGGTCGACGCGGGCCTGCGCCCCGAGGGCCGCGCGGGCCCCCTGGTGCGCACGCTCGGCAGCCACCTGGCCTACTACCAGCGGTGGGCCAAGACCTGGGAGTTCCAGGCGCTGCTCAAGGCCAGGCCCGTCGCCGGCGACACCGCCCTCGGCGCCGCCTACGTCTCCGCGGTCGACGAGCTGGTCTGGAACGCCGCCGCCAGGGAGAACTTCGTCGAGGACGTCCAGGCGATGCGCCGCCGCGTCGAGGCGCACGTCAGCGAGGAGGGCGACCGGCAGCTCAAGCTCGGCCCCGGCGGTCTGCGCGACATCGAGTTCGCCGTCCAGCTGCTGCAGCTCGTGCACGGGCGGCTCGACCCGCTGCTGCGCCGCAGGGCCACACTGCCCGCCCTGGCCGCCCTCTCCCGCGGCGGCTACGTCGGCAGGGACGACGCCAGGGGCCTGGCCGAGGCCTACACCTTCCTGCGCCAGGTCGAGCACCTGCTGCAGCTGCACCGGCTGCGCCGTACCCATGTCGTGCCCTCGGGCAGCGACGACCTGCGCAGGCTCGGCAGGGCGCTCAAGCTGGGCCCCGACCCCGCCGCCGCGTTCACCCGGCAGTGGAAGAAGCACGCGATGGAGGCGCGGCGGCTGCACGAGAAGCTGTTCTACCGGCCGCTCCTGCAGGCCGTCGCCAGGCTGCCCGACACCGAGGCACGGCTGTCCACCGCCGCGGCGACCGCCCGCCTGCAGGCGCTCGGCTACCACGACCCCGCCGGGGCGCTGCGCCACATCGCCGCGCTCACCACCGGCGTCTCCAGGCGCGCGGCCATCCAGCGCACCCTGCTGCCGGTCATGCTGGGCTGGTTCGCCGACGCCCCCGACCCCGACGCGGGCCTGCTCGGCTTCCGCCAGGTCAGCGACCGGCTCGGCACCACACCGTGGTACCTGAGGCTGCTGCGCGACGAGACCGCGGTGGCCGCCCGCATGGCGCGCGTCCTCGGCACCAGCCGCTACGCCACCGACCTGCTCACCCGCGCCCCCGAGGGCGTCGCCATGCTCGGCTCCGACGCCGACCTGCGGCCCCGTCCGGTCGCGGCGCTGCGCGCCGAGGCGGCGGCGGCCGTCTCCCGGCACACCGACGCCGAGGCCACCGTCGCCGCCGTGCGGGCGCTGCGCCGCAGGGAGCTGTTCCGTACGGCGGTCGCCGACCTGTCGGGCCTGACCGACATCGAAACGGTCGGCGTCGCTCTGTCGGAGCTGAACGACGTGACGATCCAGGCCGCGCTCGACGCCGCGCTGGCCAAGGTCCGGGCGGAGCGCAGGGGCGAGCCGCTCGGCGCGTTCGCCGTCATCGCCATGGGCCGGCTGGGCGGCATGGAGTGCTCCTACGCCAGCGACGCCGACGTCATGTTCGTCGCCGAACGCCCGGAGGCGGGCTTCGCCGTGGCCAACGAACTGCGGCGGCTGCTGTCGCTGCCCGCGCCCGACCCGCCGCTCCCGATCGACCCCGACCTGCGGCCCGAGGGCAGGCAGGGCCCGCTGGTGCGCACCCTGGCCTCCTACCGCGCCTACTACGCCCGCTGGTCCTCGCCGTGGGAGTCGCAGGCCCTGCTGCGTGCCCGCTTCTGCGCGGGCGACGCCGAGCTCGGCGCGGCGTTCGTCGAGATGATCGACGACCTGCGCCACCCGCCCGGCGGCCTGCCCCAGGAGTCCGTGCGCGAGATCCGCAGGCTGAAGGCGCGCATGGAGGCCGAGCGGCTGCCCCGCGGAGCCGACCCCACGCTGCACACCAAGCTCGGCAGGGGCGGGCTGTCGGACGTGGAGTGGGTGGCCCAGCTCCTGCAGCTCCGGCACGCCGCCACGGAGCCCGCGCTGCGCACGACCAGGACGCTCGAAGCCCTGCGCGCGGCCGCCTCCCGCGGGCTGCTCGACCCGGCCGACGCCGAGGTGCTGGCCGACAGCTGGCGCTTCGCCTCCCGCATCCGCGACGCGATCATGCTCGTGAAGGGAAGGGCGGGCGACATGGTGCCGTCCGGCGCGCACGAGCGCCGCCTGCTCGCCAGGACGCTCGGCTACCCGCCCGACGGCTCGGAGGACTTCGTCAACGACTACCGCAGGGTGACCCGCCGCGCCCGCCAGGTGGTGGAGCGCGTCTTCTACTGACGCGCCTTTCCCCGGCCTGCGTGGGTGAAAGGCGTTGCGTGCGGCGAGCCAGGCGTGTATCACGGCGTGGGGTGATCGCTTTGCTGTCTCTTTACGTCGATCTCGCGCTCGGTCTCGTGCTGTGCTTCCTGCTGCTGTCGCTCCTGGTCAGCGGCCTCAACGAGGGTTTCGTCCGGCTGCTGTCCATCCGCAGCAAGTTCCTGTGGGCCTACCTGAGGGACACCATGGACGGCGCCGACTCCTCCGGCAGGGCGTGGCTGCCCAGCAAGGTCGCCGACGTCTTCGCGAAGCTGCCGTTCACCCACGACCCCAGGCCCGAGCACAGCCAGCTGCCCGCGCCGGCCGAGGTCGCGCCGGTGCCGGCCGAGGAGAGCGCGGCGAAGGAGGCCATGACCACGCTGTTCTACCAGCGGGTCCGCGAGATCGACCATCCCAAGACCGGCAGGACCAGCATCGCCAACATCCCCCCTGAACGGTTCGCCGTCGCCATGATGGAGATGGCCTCGGCGGAGAAGGACGGCGTCGAAGGGCTGCTGGCCAAGCTCAAGGGCATCGGCAGCCCGCTCCACGGCCACCTGCAGGGCCTGTGGGAGGGCGCCCAGCGCGACCTCGACCGCTTCCGGCAGGGCGTCGAGACCTGGTTCGACGCCGAGATGCAGCGCCTGTCCATGCTGTACAAGCGCTACGTCAAGTGGGTCGTCGGCGTCCTCGGGCTGGTCGTCGTGCTGCTGTTCAGCATGGACGGCCTGGAGTACGCCAAGACGCTGCTGCGCGACAACGCCTACCGCTCGGCGGTCTCGGCGATCGCGGGAAGCGGCGCCGAGCAGATCGAACCGCTGCGCCAGGAGTGCGACACGCCGGGCAACCCCTACCTGTGCGTCACGGAGACCCTCAGCTCGCCCGCCCTGGTCAAGGTCTTCGACCACGCCATCGTCAGCGTCGTCATCCCCGAGGAGGGCGACCCGTCCCTCTCGTGGAACGGCCCGGTCTGGTGGTCGCGCCTGACCACGCTCAGTCACTGGCCCGGCTTCCTGCTCACCTACGTGGCGCTGCTGTTCGGCGCGCCCTTCTGGTGGGATCTCTTCCGCCGCATCACCGGCCTGCGCTCCCCGAAGTAAGATCAGCCCACTCCCCCCATGGTCTTCAGGGAGGAGTCCTCACATGTGGTTGATCGCCGGGATCGTCATCCTGTCGAGCGTCGCGGCGCCGGTGCCCGACGTCGCCGGCCAGGGCCTGGTGCAGGCGCTGGGCGAGCTCAGGGACGCAGGATACGAGCGCGTCAGGACCGTCGACGTCAGCGGCCGCGGGCGGGTCGTGGTCGTGCGCCGCGACTGGAAGGTCTGCGCTCAGCGGCCGACGGCCGGACAGACGCCGGACAGGCAGCGGGTGGAGCTGGCTGTGGTGAAGGCGAACGAGACCTGTCCCGTCCGCGAGAGCCCGCAGGTGGCGCCGGGGCTCATGCCCGACCTCGCGGGCAAGAGCGTCCGCGTCGCCCGCCGGTCGCTGCCCGGCCGTACGACGATCAGGATCAATGACGCCACGGGGCGCAACCGCCTCGTCTTCTGGGACACCGCCTGGCAGGTGTGCACCCAGCGGCCGGCCCCTGCCGCGCCGCTGACCGGTCCCGTCACGCTCGGCGTGGTCAAGTACGGCGAGTCCTGCCCCTGACCGCACGCCGCCGGAGGCCCGCCTCGCCGTCCCGCCGTCGGGTACGGCGAGGCGGGCACCCCGGGCGCGCGTTCACGGGCTCGTCAGCCCTGGAGTTCCGTCAAGCGCGCCCGGACCCCGGCGAGCGCCTCCAGCAGGTCCGCGTCCGCCATGCCCGCGGCGACCAGATCCTCGTACGACCCTCGAGTGCGCCGCTGGAGATGCGGGGCGCCTTTTCGTGTTCACGGCACGGTTGTCAGGCAGGCAGGTCCCAGGATGGGCCGCCCGGTTCGTCCAACCAGACGTGTTGGCGCTCTGGGGTGACCGTGAGCCCGAACGCCGACTGGTGCGGTGATCCGGCGTCCTGCCAGAGCAGGATGGCGTTCTCGACCGCGTCCCACAAGCGCAGCGGGCCGTGCTGATGAACGATCCACCCGCCGCCGGGGGCCGGCTTGGCGTCGGCCCGCGAGCCGGTGCCGACGTCCAACAGGATCGTCGTGTCGCCGACCGATGCCCGCTGAGCGGCCGGCGCGGCGAGCTGGGCGACGAACAGTGCGGCTTCACCGTCCAGGACTGCAGGGTCGATCCTGGATTCGCGGGCGTCTCCGATCCCCGTCTTGACCGGCGGCCTGGGCGGCGGCATGTGGGTTCGGGCGCGCATGAAGTACAGGTCGTCCGGCAGGAAGCGTCCGCTCGCCTCCTCGTTGTCGGTCAGGGTGAGGTGCGCGAACGCGACCCCACCCATCCAGCCCCACATGGGGGTGGTGATGGTTCCTCCGGCGCGTACCTGCCCCATCCACGCTGGGGGGATGGTCCGTACCGAGCAGGTGCCGATCAGCCGGTCGTAGTCGGCGTTGTCGGCGTAGCCGTGAAGGCCGTCACCCACCACAAGAGCCGGCGTGTATCCGGCCCCGATGATCGCCTTCCTTGCGCGCTCGGCCACGGCCGGGTCGTACTCGATCGAGGTGACCGCACCTTCGCCGAGGCGGTGGCACATCAGTGCCGTGGAGTAGCCGGTGCCGGTGCCGATCTCCAGCACCTTGTCGCCTTCGGCTATCTGGGCGGCCTCCAACATCCGCACGACCAGACTCGGGGTCGTGGACGATGAACTGGGTGCGCCCGACACCGCGCCCGTCGACTCTTCGGCCAGGACGCCATCGACCTGGGTCACCCATGTCGCGTCCGTGTAGACCTGGCGCAGCCAGTCCATTTCGTCCGTCTCGGCTCGGCGGGCGGCTGTCCACAGGTCGCCGCGGGCCGCGTCGCGCAGCAGGACGGCGTCGCCGACGAACAGCTCGCGGGGCACTGCCTCCAGCGCCGCGCGCCAGCCTTTGGATCCCACCGTGTCCGCCAGGGCGTGGCGAAGCTTTGCGGCTGTGTCGCTCACGACCGCCATCCTTTCAAGATCACATCAGCGAAGGCGTGCGCCATCGCGTCGGAGTCAGGCAACCAGGCCCACTGCCCGTTGGCGTTGCACTCGATGAAGGTCCATTGCCCGTCGGCGTCGAGCGCGAAGTCGAACGCCCCGAACACCAGCCCGAAGTGGTCGAGGTAGGCGTGTAGCGCATGCCTGATCGACTCGGGCACGTCGATGGGGTCGTGGGCCAGATGCTCCCAGTCGCCGCTGCGCCAGTCGAGCGCACCGTCAGGAGTGGTGATCCTCCTGGCGAACACGCGCTGCCCGATCACCGTCACCCGCGCGTCGGCGACTTTGCGCACCTCCTGCTGGAACAGGTGGGCGGTCACTGACACCGAGTCGTCCAGGTCCTGCGGGGCGACCCGCTGCGTCCATATGGCGACGTGGCCATCTGGGGTCGATGGGGCGCCTCGGAATGACTTGTAGATGATCGGGCCGTGCTCGGTGGCGAACTTCTGCGCCTGTTCGAGGTCGTTGGTGATCAGGGTCAGCGGGATGGTCAGTCCGAGACGGGTGGCCATGTGGAGTTGGGCCGGTTTGTAGTCGGCGGCGTTGATCGCCGCGGGGTGGTTGACGTAGGTCGCGCCGTGCAGGGTGCGCAGGATGCCACCGAGTCCGTGCTGTGCTTCAGCGGTGGCGAAGGCGCTTTGCTGGGCGGGCAGGTGGGCGAATCGGGTCGAGTACGGGGTGGGGCGGCGGTAGTACACCGCCCCAACCTCTGCGAGTGCGATGTCGCGACTCGCCGTACGTAGCCGGCCCGCCCACTCCTTGCGGTCATCGCCGATGAAGGCGCTGAACGTCAGCTCGGTGCCGATGTCGGCCGGATCGGTACGGACGACCTGCACCTGGCGCTCGCGCAGCGCCTCGATCACCAAGTTGGCGGTGACGTCCTCTTCCGCGGTGATGACCAGCACGGCCTGAGTTGTGGGCTGCACGGGGGTTACGAGTCGGTGGTGGAGTCGTCGGCGACGTTCGGGCTGCCGCCTGAGCCGTCGCTGCCGCCGCCCTTCGATGTGGTGACGGTGACCTTGTTGCCCATGTCCACGATGCCGCCGTCCGTGTCGCGGAAGGTCGTGATCTGCGTCTCCGGGTCGAGGTGGACCGTCTCATACAGCCGCGGGGAGTCCGGAACCGGATCGGTCATCCGGCTGAGCCCCCATGGGGCGACTGCTGTTGCTGCGATCATGCTGTCCTTCCTTCTGTTGTGCTGCGGTTGAGTGGTGGTGCAGGACGCCCTCGCCTGAGGAGGACTTCAGAAGAGAGCACTTGGGCTCCTACAGGGGGGACTTCATGCCGTGCAGCTCGACCACCTGGGCTGGGGCCAGCGCGTACGCGTGGTAGCGGACGGCATCCCAGGCGACGAAGACGATGTGTTCGGCGAGGATGGGCTGGTCGACCATGCCGTGGTGGCACGGGTCCGCCAGGAGACTTGCGCTCATGGTCGTGGTCGCCGTGTAGAAGGAAACACGGTCGGTCAGCGGGTGTGGAGGGCGTGGACCCGTGACTGTCCATGGCCAGGACGCTATGAATCGGGTTGCGCCGAGCTCAATGAAGTTGCTTCAGATTTCTTGTTGATCGGGAAGGGTCCGCTCGATCAGCCTGCGTGCTGCCTCGCCGTGCACGGCCAGGGCCAGAAGGCGGTCGAACGCCTTCTCGTAGATGGAGACCTCATGGCGTTGCTGCAAGGTCAGTTCGGCGGTATACGTGGCTACCGTGACCATTCGACTGTCGTAGATGGTGAACGCGTTGTTCCGCGGCACGGTGTACGGGGCCGCGAGTGGCACGATTCCCAGGCTGATCCGTGGGACGCGAGAGGCCTCGATGAGGCGGTCGAGTTGTTCGGCCATCGTGGCGCGCTCGCCGACGGAGGTATGGAGCGCTGCCTCGCCGAGGAGGAACAGGAAGCGGCGTTGCGGGCGATCGAACGCGCGCTGGGCTTCCATGCGGGCCTGTACGCCCTCCTCAATGTCGTCTGGGATGCCGTGGAAGTCGACGACAGTCGCCAAGATCCCGCGTGCGTAGGCGGCCGTCTGGAGGAGGCCAGGGATGACTGTAGGCTCCCAGGCCCGGATAAGTGTGCTCTTCTCGTAGGCGTCGATGTTGGCGCGCTGGCGGCGGCGGGTGCCGGTCTTGAGGGAGCGCCGCCAGTCCATGTACTGGGCGTCGATCGACCGGACGGCGGCAATCAGGTCTGCGATCTCGCTTGGAAAGCGGCAGGACAGGCACCACTCGCGTATGTCGTCCTCGGTCGGGACCTGCTTGCCGAGCTCGATCTTGGAGACCTTGGACGGCACCCACCTGCAGGCGGCGGCGAGCTGGCGGCCGGTCAGCCCGGCATCACGCCGTAGGTCTCGCAGGCGGACGCCGAGCGCTTGAACGGCTTGCTGGCCAAGGAGGGGCTGATTCACGGCAGATGCGCGGCGAACTCGTCCAGCGGTTGAGCGTGCTCCAGGCCCAGGTCCCGCCATCGGGCATGGCGGGAGACGACGTCTGGATCGGTGACGAGCTCGGCGCCGGTGAAAGTGTCGTCGGCGTCGTTGAAGTGCAGCCAGACCAAGCGGGAGCCGTCGAGCAGCCACGCGTCGTAGGGGCGTAGTCCCAGCTGCTCGGCTTTGTCCCGGCGCAGGTATCGGATGTCCTCGCCGGCCTCCACGCTGAGCCTGGCTACCTCGATGCCGTACCGGGTGTAGTCGGATGGCGGCACGGATACGATGCGGATCCGCTGCCAGGTCTTCCCAGCCGCGACATCACGGCTGATCTTCTCCATCCAAGACCGGTGCCAGACGTAGTCATCCGGCTCGCCGGCCCGCCACTTGCGGAACGGCTCGGCGCCCACGGTGCTGTTGTAGCGCTCGCGCAGCTCGAAGCGGAACGCGCTTGCGGTGAAGCTGGAGAGCAGGTCGCCCAGCTCGGCCTCGGACAGAAGCACGATCACCCCTGGGGGAAGTACGGCAGGAGGTCCTTGGGGATCTCGACGATGACCTCGTCGGAGGCCAGATTGATCGCATCCCCGAGCGCTTCGGGATCGATGACGACCTTCCCCTGGACGGCGATCGTGCCGCGGTCGGTCTCGTAGACGGCGGGACAGGTGCCTTGCTCGCTGTTGCTTCCGAGGAACCGCAGGCGCATGACTGCTCCTTGATCGAATTGCTCGAAGTTTCTCGACCTGTGCCGATCGTCTGTCGGCACGCCAGACGCGTCAAGGGCGTAGAACGAACGCGCCTGGGAGGAGGATGAGCACTACGCGGAACACGATTGCGGGAGCGCTGCCATCAGCCCCACCAGCGACGAACGGCCCGACACCGATGACGGTGCCGGGCCGTTCTGGTCCGGATCTGTTCCGGCTGACGTCGCTCAGCAACTACAAACAACGACAACCAACGACAAGGTTTCCTAGCTCAGCGCCCATCTTCGAGAAGGTCGTCCAGGCCGGAAACGCGCGATCAGACGTCGTAGTACATCTCGAACTCGTGCGGGTGCGGGCGCAGCCTGATCGGGTCGACCTCGTTCTCCCGCTTGTAGGCGATCCACGTCTCGATGAGGTCGGGCGTGAACACGCCGCCCTCGAGCAGGTAGTCGTGGTCGGCCTCGAGGGCGTCGAGCACCTCGGGCAGCGAGGCGGGCACCTGCGGCACCTGGCGGGCCTCCTCGGGCGGAAGCTCGTAGAGGTCCTTGTCGACCGGCTCCGGCGGCTCGATCTTGTTGCGGATGCCGTCGATGCCGGCCATGAGCATCGCCGCGAACGCGAAGTACGGGTTGCACGACGGGTCAGGCACCCGGAACTCGATGCGCTTGGCCTTCGGGTTGGACCCGGTGATCGGGATGCGCACGCAGGCCGAGCGGTTGCGCTGCGAGTAGACCAGGTTGACGGGCGCCTCGTAGCCGGGCACGAGCCGGTGGTAGGAGTTGACCGTCGGGTTGGTGAAGGCCAGCAGCGACGGGGCGTGCCTGAGCAGGCCGCCGATGTAGTAGCGGGCGGTGTCGGACAGGCCCGCGTAGCCCACCTCGTCGTAGAACAGCGGCGAGCCGTCCTTCCACAGCGACTGGTGGCAGTGCATGCCGGAGCCGTTGTCACCGAAGATCGGCTTGGGCATGAAGGTGACCGTGTGGCCGTACTCCAGCGCCGTGCTCTTGATGACGTACTTGTAGAGCATCAGGTTGTCGGCGGTCTTCAGCAGCGTGCCGAACTTGAAGTCGATCTCGGCCTGGCCGGCGGTGCCCACCTCGTGGTGCTGCATCTCGACGTCGATGCCGCACTCGATGAGGTTGCGGACCATCTCGGAGCGCAGGTCGGTGAAGTGGTCCATCGGCGGGACGGGGAAGTAGCCGCCCTTGTAGCGGGGCTTGTAGCCGAGGTTGCCGCCCTCGGCCGCCTTGCCGGTGTTCCAGGCGCCCTCGATGGAGTCGACGTAGTAGTAGCTCGAGTGCTGGTTCGTCTCGAAGCGGACGTCGTCGAAGATGTAGAACTCGGCCTCGGGGCCGAAGTAGGCGGTGTCGGCGATGCCCGTGCCCCTGAGGTACTCCTCGGCCTTGCGGGCGACGTTGCGCGGGTCGCGGCTGTAGGCCTCACCGGTCAGCGGGTCGTGCACGAAGAAGTTGATGTTGAGCGTCTTGTGCTGACGGAACGGGTCGAGCACGGCGCTGGTGGGGTCGGGCAGCAGGAGCATGTCCGACTCGTGGATGGCCTGGAAACCGCGGATCGACGAGCCGTCGAACATGAGGCCGTCGGAGAAAACGTTGGAACTGAAGTTCTCCACAGGAAAGGTGAAGTGGTGCGTCGTTCCCGGCAGGTCGGTGAACCTGACATCGACGAACTGCACCCCTTCGTCCCCAATGAACTTCAGGACGTCGTCGGCGGAGTTAAACACTCTCGAACCTCCCGGGGCATGGGCTATCAGGCAGACCCTAGGCGTCGGCCGTTTCCGGCCCGTGTCCCGATTGTTTCGCATGTGTTAAGGGGGACCCGGCCCGCCGCGCCGTCCGGTCCTCCCGTTTCAGGACCCTTCGGCGTGTCCCGGCCCAGGAACGAGGACGGCCGGCGGCTCCTGCCGTACGGCGGGCACGATGTCCGCCAGCAGTTCGGGCCAGGCCGCCACGAGCACCGCCGCGCCCGCGACGACGGCGACGACGATCCACACCGCGAGCCACACGCGCCGCCGTGGCCGGGTTCGCCGGGGTGAGCGCATCCCTTTGGTGGCCGCCGCGCGCATCCTGCGCCGCTCGTCCTCGCCGATCTGCGCGACGACCGCGTCGAAGCGGGCGTGTAGATCGTCCCCTGTCATCCCTTACCCCCGTTCCGCGGAAGCCGGACGGCGCCGCCCAACCGGCCCATGATGCTGGTGCGACCCCCCTGGGCAGAAGCGCGATCAGATCACGATGTACGGCTGGCGTGACCGGCCACCCCGCCGGATACCGTTGATGCATGAGCAGCAAGGAGCAGCAACCCCGGTGGACCCAGACCTGGCTGGGCGGGGTGAGGTCCGCCGGCGTCGACCTCGGCTACCCGGGTGAGCGCCTCGGGCTGCCCGAGGAGGGCAGTGGCTCGGTGGCCAGGTTCGGCCGCCGGATCGGCGCGCTGGTCATCGACTGGCTCATCTGCACCTGGGCGATCGCCCAGGCGTTGCTGCGGGTCAACCCCGCCGAGTCGCCCTGGGTGCCGGTGGCGATCTTCGCGGTGCAGTACCTGCTGCTCGTCGGGTTCCTGGGGCAGACCTTCGGCCACCGCCTGCTGGGCATCAGGGTCGCCGCGATGGACGGCGGGCGGCCGCGGTGGTTCCCCGTGCTGGTCCGCACGATCCTGCTGTGCCTGGCCGTCCCCGCGGTGATCTTCGACCGCGACCAGCGTGGCGTCCACGACCGCGTCTCCAACACCGTGGTCGTCCGCATGTAGCGTCGGCCCGCGTCGCCCCGCGTCGCCCCGCGTCGGCCCGCGTCGGCCCGCGTCGGCCCGCGTCGGCCCGCGTCGGCCCGCGTC